>CAZFVY010000001.1:0-160678 GCA_964522665.1 uncultured Verrucomicrobiota bacterium
AAAAGCGACGGCGAGCAAGCCCTGGATTCAGTCATTTTTCAGGCATTTAATTGTTCGCTTATTTCCGCAAAAAGAGTTAGCCGTGTCCAATGGCGCACCCTGATTCATCGGCGAAAATCCTGGTGGCGGATGACGACGCCGGACTGGCGCGGCTGATCGACCGGGCGTTACAAACCGAGGGCTTCCGCACCGCGACCGTCAGTTCGGGACAGGACGCGATCGCCTGGCTGGCCGCCCAACGGGCCGACCTGCTGCTGTTGGACCTCCGATTGCGTGACTTGACCGGCAAAGAGGTGATCGACCGCCTGGCGGCGGCTGGGACGTCGCTTCCGTACATCATCATCACCGGGCAGGGCAACGAACGCGTCGCCGTCGAAATGATGAAACACGGCGCGCTCGACTATTTGGTCAAGGACCTGGATTTCATCGATTTCGTCGGCCCGGTCGTCAAGAGCGCGCTGAGCCAGCTCGAGAAGGAGCGCCGTCTCACCTTCGCCGAAGAACGGGCCAGTTTGGCGCTCACGGTCATCGAGGAATCCCATAGTTCCGTGCTCATCACGACGACCGCCGAGCCGGACCCGGAGATCGTTTTCGTCAATCCCGCGTTCGTGGCGCTTACGGGCGTCTTCGCGTCGGAAATCGTTGGCCGCCCGCTGAGCGCGCTGGAGGAACGGACCGGGCCGTGGGGCGAGCTCCGGCGCGCGCTACGCGCGAAAACGACGTTCGCCGGCGAGGTTACGTTGCGCGCCCAGGGCGGAGAGGTGCGGGTGACGGATTGCCATATTTCATCCGTGATCGGTCAGTCCGGCCAGTACAAGCATTGGATCGTGACCCAGCGGGACGTTACCCGGAATAAGCAACTCGAGGCCGACATCCTGGAAGTGAGCGACGCCGAACGCCGGCGGATCGGCCGCGACCTCCACGACGGCCTGGGCCAGCATCTGACCGCGTTGGAATTGCTGAGCCAAACGCTGGTCGGCAAACTCGCGGCCGCCGCTCCCAGCCTGGTGGCCCCGGCCCAATACCTGACCCGGCAGATTCGCGAGACGATTGTTCAGACGCGTTTGCTCTCCCACAACCTCTCGCCGGTGCCGGTCGCGCCGGACGGGCTGATGCTCGCCCTGGCCGAATTGGCCGCCGGCACCGAAGCGATGACCGGCGTGAAGTGCCGGTTCATCTGCGCGACTCCCGTCCTCGTCACCGACGCCAGCGTAGCCGATCACGTTTATCGCATCGCCCAGGAGGCCGTGCATAACGCCCTGAAACATAGCGGCGCCCGCGCGCTTGAGATTCTCCTGGAAGACCAGGGCGAGCGCGCGCGTCTCCTCGTCGAGGACGACGGGAGGGGGCTCACCACCGAGGCGCAGGAAGGTTCCGGCCTGGGTATGCGAACGATGCGTTACCGCGCCCGCCTCATCCTGGCCGAGCTTACCATCGAGTCAACCGCCAGCCGCGGGACGCGCGTCGTCTGTGTTTTTCGAAAGGAAAAATGAAACCCTCGCCCCCCGCCGCCCAACGTTCACGCCGCCCGATCCTCCTGGTGGACGACCACCCGATGACCCGATTCGGCCTCGCGACCCTGATCGACGCCGAGCCGGATTTGAGAATCCACGGTCAGGCCGCCACGGCCGAGGAGGCCCTCACCGCGCTGGCGCGCTCGCTGCCCGACCTCGTGATCACTGACCTGAACATGCCGGGCCGCGGCGGACTGGAACTGATCAAGGATTTGAAAGCGCTCTACCCGACTTTGCCGACGCTGGTGATCTCGATGCAGGATGAACTGCTCCACGCCGAGCGGGCCTTGCGCGCCGGCGCGCGCGGTTATCTCATGAAGGAAGCCGGCGGGGAAAAGATTCTGGAAGCCATCCGGGCCGTGCTCGCCGGCCAGATCTACGTCAGCCAAAACATGTCCGCGCGGATCCTCGACATTTTCTCGAACCAATCCGCCCGCCACGCGAATTCGCCGATCCAGAAACTGACCGACCGGGAGTTCGAGGTGTTCCAACTCATCGGGCAAGGCCAATCCACCCGGGAAATCGCCCGCCGTTTGAATCTCAGTTCCAAGACCGTCGATGTCCACCGGGGCCATATCAAGGAAAAGCTGCAGTTGACGGACGCTACCGCCCTGGTGCGCCAGGCCGTGCGCTGGGTGGAAGCCAGCGGCGCCCCCGAGGCGGCGGCGCCCACTCTCTCGGCGCCACGAATCGCCCGTCCACGGCGCTCGCCGGACCCAACGTAGGGAAATGCCCTATTCACGATCAGCCAGGCCTCCAATATCGTTTCAACGTGAAAGCTGTTACCGTGCCGCGCATGATTCCTGATCTGTCGCTCGAATCTTCCTCAAGCGCCTTTGCCGGTGGGCCGCCCAGCCAGTTGAACGCCGTCATCGCCTACGACAGCGCCGACGCCGCGCGCCGCGCGCTCGGCCTCGTGGAACGCCTGGCCCGCACCGTTGAAGGCGCCCGTTTGGACCGTCGCCTCTGGCGCTTCGACGTCCTCGCCCTGCCGGCCGCCCGCGAGGACGCCCTTCGCGACGCTTGCGGCGCCGATTTGGTCGTGGTCAGCGCCGATCGCCGGGACGAGCTGCCGACGCCGCTGAGGGCGTGGCTCGACGAGTGGACTTCGCGACGCTCACCCGGCGACGCGGCGCTCATCGCGCTCTTGCGCTCCGATCGCTCCGCCTCGCGCTCCCGCGCGGCGGCGTCGCTCGCCACCGCCGCCGCCCGCGCCGGCATCGATTTCTTTTGCCATGAATCCAGCCGGCCCGCGCCGCGCCGCGGCGGCTCGATTTGGGAATCCGCGGCCGCGGCCGCCCGCTCCCGTGGCCTTACCCCTTTGCCGCCCGAAGGCCCCAGCCGGCGTAACCCCGATTAGCCCATGAACACTGCTTTCTTTTTGCGTCTGAGCGCGCCCGTGGCCGCCTGCCTGCCCGGCGCCAGACGAATTCTATATGCCGATGACGAGCCGATGCTCCGCCGCGTCGCCGCCCTGGTGTTGCGCCGCGCCGGCTATTTCGTCGCCGAAGCGGCGGATGGCGACGAGGCCTGGTCGCGCCTCGGGACGGAAATGTTCGATCTCCTGATCACGGACCAGCGGATGCCCGGTTTGACCGGCTTGGAACTGGTCCGCAAGGCGCGCTCGCGCGGCTGCGCGGTGCCCGCCATTCTGGCCTCGGGCGTGATCGACGAAGAACTCCGGGCTCACTTTAAAGAGCTCAGCCAGTCTGCGTTGCTCGTCAAACCTTTTACGCCGGAACACCTCCTCGACGCGGTCGAAGAAGCGCTAAAAACCAATCCGCGCGCCGCGGTTTCGCCGGACGCCACCACCCTTTCGTTTGTCAGCGCCGTCGCTCCCGCCACGATCTAGTGGAGTGTCTCCGTCCCTTGGTCCGGGCACGCCACCGGCTCGCCGGTTCACGCTTGATAACCGGTCGGATCCGGTCGCCGTATTTCAACGCGCGGCGACCGGCGCGTAACCGACCTGGCCACTCAAGCGACCTTGACGTCAACCGTCTTTGGTTGCGCCTTTTCGGTCTTCGGCAGGCGAACCTGCAGCACGCCATCCTTGAATTCCGCCGTTACCTTCGCGCTGTCCGCCCCGTCCGGCAGCGTGAAGCTGCGCAGGAAAGAGCCGTAGGAGCGCTCGATGCGGTGAAACTTCTTGTCCTTTTCCTCCTTCTCGAACTTGCGTTCGCCGCTGATGGCCAGGACGCCGCCCTCCACCGTCACCTTCACGTCCTCCTTCTTGACCGCCGGCAGGTCGGCTTTCACGACCCATTCCTGGGCGTCTTCACTGATGTCCACGGTCGGCGACCATTCCGCCACCGTCATTGCTTCCTTGCCGCCCGGGGCGGGAAGCGCTTCGCCGTTGAACCATTTGGTCAGGCGATTCTGCAATTCCTCCATTTCCTTGCGAGGATCCCATCGCGTTAGCATGCTCATAATAAACCTTTCCAGGCGGAACGTTCACGGGCGGCGCGCATCCAACTCCGCCTCGATTGCCCGCGCCGCGGAGGCGAACCGCCCACCCGGTTCCTCACCGGTCACACGATCCGCGCTGGTTGCGCTTCGTCCGTCAACAATCATCCCTGCGCGCAACCTCTTCGACGCCCAACCCGTCCACCGGTGGGCGTCCCAATATCAATCTAGCGCGAGTTCGCTAATTCCACTGCTCCGCAATTGGCAAAAACGTGCTATCTTTTGACGGGCTGGACCGATCGAGTCGCGGGCCCTGGTGGGGCGGGCGAGCACGCTCTGAAGCAATGTTGCCGACGACGACGCAAGAAACGGCCAATCAATGCCAAGCTCGGTGGAGCGAATCGGCGCGCCGCCGCCTACGCTGGCTTCGTCATGAATACCAAGGCATCTTCGCCGCGGACCGAACCTCGGCCCGTCGCTGAGCCGGCCACGACGGCGGCCACGATTCTGGGTGGCCAGGTTCGCGAGATCCTCGCCCCGACTGACTTTTCGGAGGCTTCCCGCGCCGCCGTGCGTTACGCGGCGCAATTCGCCCGGCGCTGCGGCGCCGCGTTGACGTTAATGAGCGTCGCGGATTTCTACCTGGCGGACGGCCTTGATCTTCGCCTGGATTACGCCCGCCTGGCGGACGAAATCAAAATCCAGACTGGCAAACGCCTTTTGCATTGGGTTGATGAACTTGGCGGCGCCGCCCTCAAGGTCGATACCGTCGTGCGCGTGGGACGCCCCTGGAAGGAAATCACCGAAACCGCCCGGCAGCGAAATACCGATTTGATCATCCTCGGCACCCAAGGCCACACCGGCTTGAAGCATGCGCTGTTTGGCAGCACGGCCGAGCGCGTGGTGCGGCACGCGCCGTGCCCCGTCCTGGTCGTGCGTTCCACCGAGGCAGTTCCGCTTAAACCCATCGGAAACCCTCAACCCTGATCGTTTATGAAAATCAAACCTACTAATGAAGCCGGCGGCGTCATCGTCGAGTTAGGCCCCACGGAGACCCAAATGCCGGAAGGCACGGCTTTCCGCCTTAAAAAGATCCTCGTCCCCGTGGATTTTTCGGCCTGCTCCAACAAAGCGTTGCAATACGCGCAGCCGTTCGCCAAACAATTCGGGGCCGACCTCATCCTCCTCTACGTCGTCGAGCCCTATCTGCCGGTGCCTGAGATGACCACCGTGGACTGGGACCTGATCGCCAGCCGGATGCGTGAAGGGGGCGAGGCGGAATTGGCGAAGATCAAAGCCACCGTGCCCCCGGAAATCAGCGCGACCACCGAACTGCGCGTCGGCACGCCGGCCGTGGAAGTCGTCCGCGCCGCGAAAGACTTGGACGCCGACCTGATCATCATCTCGACGCACGGCCGAACCGGGCTGGCCCACGTGTTTCTCGGCAGCACGGCTGAGCGAATCGTCCGCCACGCCTCCTGCCCCGTGCTGGTCGTCCGGGAGCGCGAGCACGAGTTCGTCTAGCGCCGGGGCGGCGGTCATGGGTCAGTCTAAGAATCACCGGGATCGAAGATCTCTCACGGCCGCGTCTGCGCCACCCATTGAAGGGGCGGGCTAACCTTGATGGCCCACTCCACCAGTGATACTCTTCCGTAATGCGACCCCTTCGATATTCGATCAACGTCACCTTGGACGGGCGCTGCGATCATCGGGTAATAGTCCCGGACGAAGAATTGCATCGTCATGCGGTCGAAAACCTCGACCAAGCCGATGCCCTTCTCTTTGGTCGAGTGACTTACGAAATGATGGAGGAAGCGTTCGGGCCGTTGGCACGAATGGGAGCGAGGCCTGGTTGGATGGAACCATTCGCCCGGACGATCAACGCGGCAAAGAAGTACGTCGTCTCGAGCGCCCTAGACCGGACCGATTGGAACGCGGAACTCGTGCGCGGGGATCTCGGTTTGGCCGTTCAGCGGCTCAAGCGGGAGTCGGGTAAGGGACTGTTCGTGGGAGGCGTGAAGCTCCCGCTGGCGTTGGCGGAGTTGGGATTAATCGATGAGTACGAGTTCGTGGTCCATCCCCGGATAGCGGGCCACGGGACGACTTTGTTCGCGGGGCTATCGAAGCCTCTCGACTTGAGGCTCATGAGCCGGGTGGAGTTTGAATCGGGGGCGGTGGCGATGCGGTATGAGCCGAGAAAGTAACCATTGGTTGCTGCAGCTAACGACGGACAGCCACAACCCAAACCGACCCACTACCGACTCGGCGCGTCCGCTATGGCCGCCACCCCTGCCCCAACCCCATGAGCGCTAAAGTCGAGCCTCGCCTAAGTTCCGACCGCTGCCTGGTACGCGCGGTCAGCGAAGCGATGCAGGAAGAACCCGCCCTGGAGGCCGTCAAAATCGACACGGGGCAACAGTTGGTCTCGGTCGCCACCCTCGGCCGCTCCGTGGCGGCCGACTTGGAGTCACGACTCTCCGAGCGCATCGCCGAGATTCAACGCGGCGCCGGTAGCGCGCCGTGCGCCTTGCTCGACGGCTCGGCGGACTGCGCGGCCTGCCCGGCCGCCCTGCAAGGCGACGCGCGCCGCCGTCTGGCGATCCAACGGGAGGGAGCCGCCACCACCATCTCACGGGTTACCTGCGTCACCGCGCCGAAATTCTGGCGCTGGCGTCATTTTCCGCTGCCCCGCTTCGTGCCGCGCGAGCCGTTGTTGCCGGATGAAGAGGACCACGAGCAAGAGTGGAAACAACAATTGGTCGCGGCCGGACTCTGCGGCGCGTTCGGCTTGGCCGCCTGGTTTGCCCGCGGGCATCCGGCGGGTCTCGCCTTTTCCGCCGCCGCCTACCTGACGGGGGGCTGGTTTGCGGCGCAGACGGTTTGGGAGCGGCTGCGCGAAGGGGCTCTCGACGTCCACTTTCTCATGCTGGCGGTCGCGGCGGGCAGCGCCAGCGTCGGAGCCTGGGCCGAAGGCGCGGCGCTGCTTTTCCTGTTCTCCACCTCGGGAGCCCTGGAACACTATGCCATGGGCCGCACCCATCGCGAGATTCGCGCGTTGTTCCGGACGGCGCCCAAGCAGGCCACGCTCCTGGACGAGCGCGGCCAGGAGCAGCTCTTGCCCGTTGAACAACTTCAGCCCGGCATGCGCCTGCTCGTGAGGCCGGGCGAACAGTTCCCGGTGGACGTGGAGCTTATCCGCGGGTCAACCGCCGCCGATGAATCCAACCTCACGGGCGAGTCAGCCCCGGTGGAAAAAACGATCGGCGACCCCGCGCTCGCCGGCTCCCTCAACCTCTGGGGCGTGGTCGAGGCGGTCGTCCTGCGGGCCGCGAGCCAGAGCGCGTTGCAGAAGATTATACAATTAATCCGCGAGGCGCAACGCCTCAAGGCGCCTTCGCAGCGCTTCACCGATCGCTTCGGCACGCGCTACACCTACGCCATCCTGAGTTTGACCTTGGTGATGTTTTTCGTCTGGTGGCTCGGTTTCGGGTTGGCGCCCTTCGTCTCCGTCGGCGACGCGCGGAGCGCCTTCTACCGCTCGATGATCCTCCTGGTCGTCGCGTCGCCCTGCGCGCTCGTTCTCTCGATCCCCTCGGCGATCCTCGCGGCCATCGCCTGGGCCGCCCGCCACGGAATCTTATTTCGCGGCGGCGCCGCGGTCGAAAAACTGGCCGAGGTCACCGTCGTCGCCATGGACAAAACCGGGACGCTGACGACCGGCGAATTGCAGGTCGAGACCGTGGAGAGTTTCCCGCCCGGCCGCGAGGCCGACGTCGCGCGGCTCGCATTCTCGCTCGAACGTCTTTCGAACCACCCGCTCGCCCGCGCCGTGACTCGTTACGGCAAACAACGCCAATTGGCGGCGCTCACGTTGGACCAGTTCGAATCGGTCACCGGCCTCGGCTTGCGGGCGCGCCAGAACGGTCGCGCGGTCTTTCTGGGGCGGCGCGAATGGTTGGCGGAGGTCGCGGACCTGCGCGCCGCCGCGCCCGACGCCGAACCGGGTCGCTCCGAAGTGTGGGTCGCGGGTGACGGCGTGGTCGGGCGACTCGTGCTGCGTGATGAAATCCGGCCCGAGGCGGCCGGCTTGATCGCGCGACTGCGCGAACTAGGACTTCATCCGCTCGTGCTGACCGGGGACCGGCGCGCCGCGGCGGCGCGGCTGCAGGAGGCGCTCGGCATTGAAGACGTTCGCGCCGAGCTTAAGCCGGAGCAGAAAGTCGCGGTCATCGCCTCCTTCAAGGCAACTAACCGCAAGGTCGCGATGATCGGCGACGGCGTCAACGACGCCCCAAGCCTGGCCGCCGCGCACGTCGGGGTGGCGATGGGAGCCCGCGGATCCGACGCCGCGCTGGAACAGGCCGAGGTCGTCCTGATGCACGACCGCCTCGAGAATTTTATCGCCGCCTACCAACTCAGCCGCCGCGCCCGGCGGATCATCAAGCAAAACCTTTTCATCTCGCTCGGAACCGTCGTGGCCTTGGTCACGCTCGCCCTGCTCGGCCTGATCCCGCTGACGCTGGGCGTCACCGGGCATGAGGGCAGCACCGTGGTCGTCGTGCTGAATAGCCTGCGCTTACTGCGCGCGAGCCGTTCGTGATCGACGCTCACCGCGTCCCCCGCCGATTGGCGCCAAGAGATGGCCAGTTATCAGCAACCGGCGGATGGCTTCGCCGCGGCCGCGGCGCGACATTAAATCAACCTATCAACCCAATATGGCCTCTAAACCGAAACCCAGTCGCCGACGGTCCCGCGCGCGGTCCAAGCCCGGCGACCCATACCGGCTGCATTCGATCCTCGTGCCGACTGATCTCTCGGAACTCTCCGGGCGGGCCTTGCCCTACGCGGAGGCGCTCGCGGCGCGCTTCGGCGCGAAGCTGATGATACTCTATGTGATTGATCCGGTCGGCTTGCCCGCGGTCGCCAAGGCGCTGCTCGAACCGGAAAAGCTCGCGGACGCCTGCCGCCGGGAGTTGGAGCGCTTTTTGACCGCCGCCAAGGTGAAACCCGAGCTGGTCGAAGGGACGCTGATCCAGACGGGCGCCGCCGACGAAGAGATCGTCCGGACGGCCCGTGTCTTGAAATCCGATTTGATCGTCCTCTCGACGCACGGCCGGACCGGCCTGAAGCACGCGTTGCTCGGCAGCGCCACCGAGAAGGTAACCCGCCACGCGCCCTGCCCGGTCCTGATCGTGCGCGAGAAGGAACGTGAATTCGTTACTGAGCCGGCCACCGTGGCCGCCCCTCCGCGAACGCGGACCAAACCAAATCAAACCGCGCCTCGGCGCCCCTCGCCATGAAGACTTCTGCTCGCCTCGCGGTCCTGAGCTGTCTGACGATGGTCGGTTTCAGCCTGGCGCTGGCCCAAACTCCGCGGCGCCGCGCGCCGCGGGAGTTCATGCGCGCGAAACTCGAATTGTCGCAGCAGATTCTGCAGGGACTGGCGCTCGAGGACTACGATCTCATCGCGGCCAAGGCGAAGCGCCTAAGCGGCCTGAGCCAGGAAGTCGGTTGGCGGGTCTTTGAAAACCCCGATTACGAGCAGCAAAGCGTCCTCTTTCGGCGACACGTGGACGCGCTCGTCCGGGCCGCGAAGGACAAAAACCTCGACGCCGCGACCCTGGCGTACGTCCGCATGACGATGAGCTGCGTGGACTGCCACAAGCTGGTTCGAGGCAAATTGGCGGCGCGGGCCGGTCAAGCCAACGGCTCCGCGCTCGCGGCGACGGCGGCGCGGCCCCACAATTTTTGACCAGCATTCACCAAGGATTGGGCGGCGCGTTCCGACGCTGACGGGTAGTTTGAATCGAAGCAAAACGGTTGCCACCAACGCGCCGGTCATTCGCTTGCTGGCGCAAGCGAGTCCCCAGCGCCATGAGAGGCGTGTTATGAATACAATTAAAGAAACGATCATGCGGCATCCATTCTTCCAGGGGATGAGGGCGGAGCACGTGGATTTGCTGGCGCAGGACGCGGTCGAGAAAACGTTCGAGACCGGTGACATACTCTTCCTCCAAGAAGAACCCGCGGCGGATTTTTATCTGCTGGAAAGCGGCCGAGTGGCCATCGAAGCCCACGAGCCGGCCGATGGCACGACCCAAGTGCAAGTGGTCGAAACCGGCGACGTCGTCGGTTGGTCGTGGCTCTTCCCGCCGTTCGTCTGGCACTTCCAGGCGCGCGCGCTCCAACCCACCCGCGTCGTGGTCCTCAACGGCGGCCGCCTGCTGGTCGAGGCCGAGCGCGACCCGGAGTTCGGCTTCGAATTAATGAAACGGATCGCGCAAGTGGTCATCCGCCGCCTGCAAGCGACCCGTACCCAATTGCTCCGAACGGAGCTTGAAGGCGCGCTCAGAGACTAGCCGCCATAGACCGGGGCAGAGGCGAATCACGCCGCGAGCCTCCTTTGAAAAACCGAGGCTCCGGCGAATTTTGTTGCCTGCCCCCAATCACCTCTCGCGCGGCCCCGCAAACGCTTGCCGACCCGCCCCAACCTTTGTCATCCTCCCCTCCGGTCACGTTCAGAAGCCGAATACCAAACCAATCCCGTGAGTAACACTCCCGCCCTCGACGCCGAGCCTAGCATCGACGTATTTCACCATGCCCGCCGCCGTCCACTCGAAGCGCTCTTTGCGCCCCGCGCCATCGCCGTCATCGGCGCGTCCGAGGAAGCGCGCGCCGTCGGCGCCGCGCTGATGCGCAACCTCGCGCCTTTTGGCGGCAAAGTCTTTCCGGTGAACCCGAAACGCAAGACGATCTTCGGGCGCGACGCCTTCCCCAATGTCGGCGCCGTCCCCGAACCGGTCGATTTGGCCGTCATCGTCACCCCCGCGGCGACCGTGCCGGGCGTCATTCGCCAATGCGCGGCCGCGGGCGTGCCGGCGGCCATTATTATTTCAGCCGGCTTTAAGGAAACGGGCCCGGCCGGCGCGGCCCTGGAGCAGGAATGTTTTGCCGCCGCCCGCGAGGGGCGGATGCGCCTGCTCGGCCCGAATTGTCTGGGCCTCATGGTTCCGCACGCCCGCTTGAACGCGACGTTTGCCGCCGACATGGCCCGCCCCGGCCAGGTCGCCTTTCTCAGTCAGAGCGGAGCCCTCTGCACCGCGGTGCTCGATTGGAGCCTCCGCGAGAACGTCGGCTTCAGCGCGTTTGTCTCGCTCGGCTCGATGGCCGACGTCGGCTGGGGCGACCTGATTACTCATTTCGGCGACGATCCGCAGACCAAGAGCATCATCGGCTACATGGAGTCGGTGGGTGACGCGCGGGCGTTCATCTCGGCCGCGCGCGAAGTCGCGTTGACCAAACCGATTATCATTCTAAAAGTCGGCCGCACCGACGCCGCCGCCAAGGCCGCCGCCTCCCACACCGGTGCGCTGACCGGCAGCGACGCCGCCTTGGACGCCGCCTTTCAACGCGCGGGCGTGCTCCGCGTCAATACGATCGGCGAATTGTTCAACCTCGCGGAATTGCTCGGCAAGCAGCCCCTGCCCAACGGCCCGCGCCTGGCCATCGTCACCAACGCCGGCGGACCGGGCGCCCTCGCCACCGACATGCTCGTCGGGAGCGGCGGCCAGCTTGCGGAACTCTCCGCGGAAACGCTGGCCGCGCTCAACGCGCTCCTCCCCGCCCCCTGGAGCCACGGGAACCCCATCGACGTCCTCGGCGACGCCGACGCCAACCGTTACGCCAAGGCCTTCGAACTGGCGTTGCGAAACCCAAGCACGGATGGCGCGCTGGTGATCCTGACCCCACAGTCGATGACCGATTCCACGGCGACTGCGCAGGCGCTTTGCGACGCCGCCCGCGGCGCCGACAAACCGATCCTGGCCAGTTGGATGGGCGGCGCCGGCGTCGAGGCCGGCAAGGCGCTGCTCAACGCCGCCGGAATACCCACTTTCGAATATCCCGACACCGCCGCTCGCGCGTTCGCCTTGATGTGGCGCTACAACGACAACCTGCGCGCGCTCTACGAGACTCCCGCGCTGGCGCCGCGCTCGGGCGAGAACGCCGCCGGGCGCCTGGACGTCGAGCGCCTGATCCAGACGGCCCGCCTCGCCGGACGAACCCTGCTAACCGAGGCCGAGTCCAAGCGGATCCTCTCTTCGTACGGCATCCCCGTCGTCGAAACCCTGGTGGCCCTGAGCGAGAACGACGCCGTGTCACACGCCGAAAAACTCGGCTTCCCGGTCGCGGTGAAACTTCACTCGGAAACGTTGACTCACAAAACCGACGTCGGCGGCGTGCAACTCGACTTGCGCGACGCCGGAGCCGTCCGCCAAGCGTGGCAAACGATCGCCCGCAACGTCGCCGAGCGCGCCGGCCAGGGGCATTTCCTCGGCGTCACCGTCCAACCGATGATTCCCCGCGGCGCCGCGGAAATCATCCTGGGCAGCAGCATCGATTCCCAATTCGGCCCGATCCTGCTTTTCGGGGCCGGCGGACAGTTGGTGGAAATCTTCAAGGACCGCGCGCTCGGCCTGCCACCGCTCAACGCGACCCTCGCGCGCCGCCTAATGGAATCGACTAAAGTGTATCAAGCCCTGCACAAAGTCCGCGGCGGCAGGCCGGTGGACCTGGCCGCGCTCGAACAATTGTTGGTCCGCTTCAGCCAATTGGTCGCCGAGCAGCGTTGGATCGCCGAGATCGACATCAATCCCTTGCTCGTCTCCGCCGAACGGATGCTGGCGCTCGACGCCCGCGTCGTGCTCCATCCGGCGAGCGTCACCGAAGCCCAATTGCCGCGCCTGGCGATCCGGCCCTACCCGACTCAATACGTCACCCCCTGGCGCTTGAAGGATGGCACGCCCGTGACGATTCGCCCGATCCGGCCGGAAGACGAACCATTGGTCGTGACCTTCCATCGCGCCCTCTCGGAACGAAGCGTCTATCTCCGCTATTTCACCCAACTGAAACTGGACGAGCGGATCGCGCACGAGCGCTTGAGCCGCCTTTGCTTCATTGATTACGACCGCGACCTGGCGCTCGTCGTCGAGCGCGAAGACCCACAAACCAAGCAACACGAAATCCTCGGCATCGGCCGATTAAGCAAATCGCCCGGCCTCAACGAGGCCGAATTCGCGCTGCTGGTGGCCGATCAATGGCAGAAACAAGGCATCGGCGCCCGTCTCCTCGCCACGTTGGTCCAAGCCGGCCGTGACGAAAAACTCACCCGCGTCACCGCCGCCATCCTGCCGGACAACCACGACATGCAAGCCATCGCCCGCAAAGTCGGCTTCACCATCGCCCACCCCAATGGCGGCTCGGAGTGCCGGGCGGAATTAATTTTGCAATCCGCTTAATTCACGGCTCGCTCGGTCCACGCGAAGTCAGCGGCCCGAGATCCGAAACCGTACAAGGGGTCAGAGATGCATATTGACATATTCTCCTCTGGGGCGATAGCCTTCCCGCATGCCACGAAGACCTCGTCTGCAGTATCCCGGAGCCATCTACCACGTTATGAATCGCGGGGATCGGCGAGAAGAAATCGTTCGGGATGACCGGGATCGCGAAACCTTCATCAAGACGCTCGGCGAGGTCTGCCGCAAGACCGATTGGCAAACGCACGCGTTCTGCCTGATGAACAACCATTTTCATCTGGTCGTGGAAACGCCCAAGGCAAACCTTTGCGCGGGGATGCAATGGTTTTTGGGCACCTACACGGCGCGCTTCAATCGTCGCCATCGCATGTCCGGGCATCTGTTTAGCGGCCGTTACAAGTCTTTGATCGTGGATGGTTCCGGCAATGGATACCTGAAAAGCGTTTGCGACTATGTGCACTTGAATCCGATTCGGGCCCAACTGCTGCGCGCGGAACAACCGCTTAAGGATTACCGATGGTCAAGCTTTGGAGAGTATCTGAAAAGTCCCCGACAACGCCACGCTTGGCTTCGCGTCGATCGGCTCCTTGGCGAGTGGCAGGTGGGAGGCGACGATGCGAGCGGAAGGAGAAGTTTCGAACAGGCGCTGGAACGGCGGCGGCACGAGGAGTCGGCGGCGGCGGTCCAGGACTGGAAGCGTATGCGGCGCGCGTGGTGCTGGGGCGAGACGGGATTCAAAGCGCATCTTCTCGATCTTATCGCGGGCCAGAGCGGCGATCATCATTACGGGGACGAAATCAAGGAATCAGCGGCGCAAAAGGCCGAACGGCTAACGTTAGAAATCCTACGGCAAGCGGGTTGGTCCGACGCCGAACTCGCCCAACGCCCAAAAGGCGACCGCACCAAGGCGCAACTCGCCCTGCGCCTGCGGCGGGAAACAACGGCAACGTGGAAATGGATCGCCGCGCGTTTGCAAATGGGACATTGGCGGAGCGCCGCAAACGCCGTGCATTTGCTCGGTCGGGAAATGTGACTTTATGCACTTATTCATCTCTGACCCCTTTGGGGTGGCAGATCGTTCTCACTTGAAGCCCGCTTGATCTGACTTAAGCTGGGGAGGTTCCAGTTCATGCTGAAATTGAGATTATCTCGCGAATTTGTCCCGGCGTTGACGCTCGCGCTTTTGACCGCGTTTTCGTGGTCGAGCGCGGGCGTGCCGGCGAATGTGCGCGCGTTCGTGGAGCAGCGCTGCGTCGAGTGCCACGACGCGGATACCAAGAAGGCCGGGCTGGATTTGACGGCTCTGAAGTTCGACCTGGCGGACCCGCTAAACTTCGCCACCTGGGTCAACGTCGGCGACCGCGTCAGCGCCGGCGAGATGCCGCCCAAGAAAAAGGCGCGACCGCAACCCGCGGAACTGGCGGCGTTCACGAACGCGTTGTCAGGCGCCCTCCTGTCGGCGGATCAATCAAGGATCGCCCGCGAAGGGCGCGCGACCCAGCGGCGGCTGAACCGCTATGAATACGAGGATACGTTGCGCGATTTGCTGTCGTTGCCGTATCTCGAAGTGAAGGAGTTTCTGCCGGAGGACAGCGAGGCGCACGGGTTCAACAAGGTGGGCGACGCGCTCGACGTCTCGCATGTCCAGATGGCGCGCTACCTCGCGGCGGCGGACTTTGCGCTGCGCCAGGCGCTGGCGCCGCAAGCCAAGCGCCCCGAGCGGACCACCAAACGGCATTATACTTGGGACGAACGGGAATTTTTCGGCAAGATCGGCCTCGAGGGACCGCTCAACCGGCGGACGTTTCCGCTCATCAATCTCGAACTCCAGCGCGACCTGATGGCCGAGAAGAACCCCCGTCGCGGGCCGGCGCCCGAACCGGTCCGGCGCGAGGCCGAGGCGATGGCGGTCGTGGTGAGCACTTACGAGCCGACCGAGATACGGTTCGGATCGTTTCGCGCGCCAGTGGCCGGCCGCTATCATCTGAAGTTCTCGGCCTACAGCGTTTGGATGAACGCCAAATTCACCGAGGTTTCCGCCGGCAAGCGATCCGAGCCGGTGACGATTTACGCGGAAACGCCGCCGCGCAGCCTGCGGAACATCGGCAGTTTTGACGTCGGCCCCGAACCGACGACCGGAGAGATTGACGCCTGGCTGCTCGCGGGCGAAACCATTCGCCCGGACGCCGCGCGCTTCTTCCGGTCCCGTCCGCCGGATTTCCACAATCCGCTGGCCACGGCGGACGGCATGCCCGCGCTGGCGTTCAAATGGATGGAAGTGGACGGACCGATCACCGACGAGTGGCCACCAGTCGGTCACCGATTGTTGTTCGCCGACCTGCCCATTACGAACCGAGCCGCCGTCGCCACCAGCCAGTCGAGCGGACGACGCGGACCGCCCCCTCCCGGCGTCGAGGTCACGTCGAGCGCGCCGGAAAAGGACGCCGAACGGCTCCTGCGCGGGTTTATGGCGCAAGCGTACCGCCGCCCGGTGAAGACGGCCGACGTCGAGCGGTTTCTCGGTTTGGTTCGGGGCGCCTTGAAGGATGGTTACAGTTTCACCGAGGCGATGATCGCGGGCTACACGGCCGTGCTCAGCTCGCCCGCGTTCCTTTATTTCACCGAAAAACCCGGTCGGCTTGACGATCTCGCGCTGGCGGAGCGGCTCTCGTATTTTCTCTGGAATTCCCGCCCGGACGCCGAATTGACCCGTCTCGCCGAGCAGCGCCAATTGCATCGGCCGCGGGTCTTGGGCGAGCAGACGGAACGGATGCTCGCTGATCCTCGCTCGCGCCGGTTCGTGGACCGGTTCCTCGATTACTGGCTCGATTTGCGCCTGATCGCGGGCACGGCGCCGGACGAACAACTCTATCCCGAATACCAACTCGATGATTTGCTGGTCGAGTCGATGACCGGCGAAACGCAGTTGTTTTTCGCGGAATTGCTGAAACGGAACGCCAGCGTGACCAATCTGGTGTCGAGCGATTTCGCCGTGCTCAACGAACGTCTGGCCACCCATTACGGAATTCCTGACATCGACGGCGTAACTCTGCGCCCGGTCTCGCTCCCGCAAGACTCCGCGCGTGGCGGACTGTTAACGCAAGCCAGCGTGCTCAAGGTCACCTCCAACGGCTCCACGACTTCGCCCGTCAAGCGCGGCGCCTGGATCATGGCGCGCATTCTGGGCAAACCACCGCACCCGCCGCCGCCGAGCGTCCCGGCGGTCGAGCCGGACATTCGCGGCGCCACGACGATCCGCGATCAACTCGCGAAACACCGCAACCAGGAATCGTGCGCCGCCTGCCATCGCAATATCGATCCCGCCGGCTTCGCGCTCGAAAGTTTCGACGTCATGGGCGCCTGGCGGGAACGTTACCGCTCGGTGGCCCTCGGCGACCCCGTGAAAGGGTCCGGCCACAACGGCATCAATTTCCACTTTTTGCTGGGACAGCCGGTCGATTCGAGCGGCGAACTGCCGGATGGCCGCGCGTTTCGTGAGGTGCGCGAACTCAAACAATTGCTGCTGAGCGATGAACCTCAACTGGCCCGCAATTTGGTCCAACAACTGACCGTGTTCGCGACCGGCGCCGGCATTCAATACTCCGACCGCCCCAAGATTGAAGCCATCCTGGCGCGCTGTCGGGCGGACGGCTACGGGGTGCGCTCGCTCGTTCGCGAATTGGTTCTAAGCGACTTATTTCTAAATAAATAATCCTCGCGCGGCGTCGAACTTGAGGCTTACTTTAAGCCTCAGCCTTTACCGTATGCCCGGATCATTCATTTCCGTCAAAACGGCCGTTTCGCGGCGCCGCTTCCTGCGCGGCGCGGGCGTGGCGTTAGCGCTTCCCCTGCTGGACGCGATGCTCCCGGCTTTTTCGCGCGCCGCCGAATCCTTTGCCCCGGGCGCTCCCGGCGCCAAGCCGCGCCGGATGCTGGCCATCTGCAATAACTTGGGACTGCTGCCCGACCATTTTTTCCCGACCCAAACCGGGCGAGCTTACCCGCTCTCGCCGTATCTTGAACTCCTCAAGGAACACCGCGACGATTTTACGGTGTTCAGCGGCGTCTCGCATCCGGACGTCGATGGCGGGCATCCCGCGGACATCTGTTTCCTCTCGGCGGCGCCGCATCCGGGCCGAAGCGGTTTTCGCAATACCATTTCACTCGACCAATTCATGGCGGAACGGATCGGGCACCTGACCCGTTTCCCTTCGTTGAACCTCGGCGTCAACGTGCAGCGCGGCTCCCGCAGCCTATCGTGGACCAGTTCCGGCGTACTGATCCCGTGCGAAGAAAAACCATCGGAAGTGTTCCGGCGGATGTTTGTTCAAGGATCGGAAGCGGAAACCGACGCGCAAGTGCGCCGCCTTGAACTGGGCCAAAGCATCCTCGACACGGTCGCCGATCAGGCGAAAGACCTGCAACGCAATGTCGGCGCCCGCGACCGCGACCGTCTCGATCAATATTTTACGAGCGTCCGCGACCTGGAGCGCCGCATGAGCATGTCGCGCGAATGGGAGCGGAAGCCGAAGCCCGTGGTCAACTCCCCGATGCCGCTCGACCCCGCGAGTCCGAAGGAATACATGGAGAAAGTGCGGCTCATGTATGACATGGCGCGCCTGGCGTTCGAGACTGATTCGTCCCGCGTCGTCGCCTTGTTGCTCGACAGCGTGAATTCGCCGGCGATCGACATCGACGGCGTCAAGATCACCGACGGCTACCACAATCTCTCCCACCACGGCAAATCCGAGGCGAAGCTTTCGCAACTCAAAGCGATCGACGAATGGCACATGAAACTGCTGGCGAACCTTTTCACGCAGCTGAAGTCGGCGCGCGAGGATAACGAGACGCTCCTGGACCGGACGATGATCCTCTACGGTTCGAACCTCGGCAACGCCAACACCCATGTGACGACCAATCTGCCGACCCTTTTCGCCGGCGGCGGTTTCAAACACGGTCAGCACCTGGCCTTCGACCGCGACCGCAACTATCCGTTGCCCAACCTCTTCGTTTCGATGCTCCAGCGCATGGGGCTGGAGACCGGCAAGTTCGCCTCTTCGACCGGAACGTTTCGCGGCTTGGACTTGGTCTGAGCTTCAGTTTTTCGGTCCCGCTCCCATCGCCCGACGCGCCTGAAGCAGCCCGCGCTCGAGCAGCCAGGGAAAGTGGCGCCGGATGACCGGTTTCAAGCCGAACGGCTGGATCGCCCGCGTGGCGAGGTGGGCGGCGGCCTCGGCGACTGAATCCGTCACGTAAACCAGATCGAGGTCCGCGGGGCTGATCGTCCCGGCCCGCGCGAGCTTTTCGAGCAAAGCGGTCAGTTCCCGCCAATACTCCACCCCGAGCAGAACCATCGGAAAATTCTGGATCTTCCCGGTTTGAATCAGCGTCAACGCCTCGAAAAATTCGTCCAACGTGCCGGCCCCGCCCGGGCAAAAGACGAACCCGTAGGAATACTTGATCAGCAGAGTTTTCCGCACGGAAAAGAACTCCAGCGTCACGCTGCGGTCGAGGTACGGGTTGGGCTCCTGCTCGCTCGGCAACCGGATGTTGCACGCGACGGAACGTCCCCCGGCTTCCCGGGCGCCACGGTTGGCGGCCTCCATGATGCCCGGCCCGCCGCCCGTCATCACCGTGAAGCCGAGTTGGACGATGGCCGCGCCCATCCGCCGTGCCAACTCATAATGGGGATCGTCCGCCTTGGTTCGCGCGGAGCCGAAAACCGTCACGCACGGCCCGACAAAGTGGAGCACGCGGAACCCGCGCAGATAATCCCGCACCACGTTCAGCAGCGTCAGGAACTCGCTCCGCCGCGAGCGCGGCCCCTCGAGCAAATGAAAGTCGGCCAGCGAGCCGCCGACCGCCGACTCTTCCGGCTTGGGCGGGGCCGACGTCGGAGGATTCTCCTCGGGCAAGTGGTTCATCACCGCAGCCTACCGCGCCCGCGATCATCCCGCAACGCGGGAGCGGGACCGAAACGCCGCTTACTTGCCCGCCTCGTCGCCGAGGTAGATCCGCACGGCTTCACGCCGCGCTTCGGCCGCCTTGCGGAGCGTGCCGTGAACGGTTTCGCCAACCGTTAGATCTTTTGAAGTGGCGCTTTTGCCGGCCTTGAAGAACCGCGTGTCGGGCGTGATGAAGACCACCAGATTCGTCGCCTTGACGGTGACGGTAAAGGTCAGGTTGGTGAGATCCACCGCTTCGACCTTCGTTTTTGCGAGGCGCACCGTGGCGCCCGCGGCGAAGGCGGTGGCTTGAATCACGACCCAGGCGGCCACCGTCAGGATGGTCGTCAGGAAAAGGCGTCTTGTTTTCATAACTGGTTCCTCTGGATTGATCGACCCGGTTTCAATACTCGTTCCTGCGCTGGGCGTCAACGGGCGCAATACTCGCCCAGGGCCTCGTTGAAAATCGCGTCGCTGATCAGGGTCGGCGCGCGATTGATCGCCGGTTCCTCCGGTTCCGTGACCGCGACGATTTCAAATTCTGGAACCTTGCCCTGGAGCACCTCGCAAAACTCCTCCAGATCAAAGTCCACCGGCAGGTTTTCGCCGCCGCACATCGCAAGATCGACGTAATACAATTGTCTCATGTTCCCGTTCCTCGTTTGCCCCCGCGCTTCGATTTGCCCGCGGAAACAATTGGCGCGGCGCTGATGCCTGCCCGACGCGCGGATACCGCTCGCTGACGCGGCTCCCGGGTCGCTGACTCGACGGCCGATTCGTTCTCCGCTTCGTCGGCGCCGCCGGCTTCCGTCTCCATCGTCGGCGCCGCGCGCAACGAACCTAACGGAGCCAACCGCTCACGACCAACCATGCCCTCCTTTTCTAAATGGGCCTCCGCGTCTTTCCCAAACCGGGTCCAAGGAACCGCCCGCAAACGCGCCGCCGGAATGGCGTCGCCGGTTTCGTCGCACAAACCATAGGTTCCGTCGATGACCCGTTGGATCGCCGCCTCGACCTCGTAGAGTGCGTCCTGCTTCGCGGAAAGCTCGGCGAGCGCCAAATTGTGATCGAATTCATCGGTCGCCGAGTCGGCCTCGCTCAAGCTGTGCGCCTCGAGCGGCTCGGCGGCTTCGCTCAACCGCTCGTTGTGCTCGCGCCAGAAGCGGTCGCGCAGCTTTAGCAGTACTTGGTAGTGCCACGTCCATTTGGGATCTATGCTCTTGGCGCCGCGCGGCGTAGGTTGGACGGGCGCCAAGATAGCGCGGGTGGTCGCGACCGCGCGCGTCGCGCGGGAACGCTGGCCACGGCCGGTCAGTTTTTCGCTGGTTCGTTTCATAACAAGTTTGAAAATCACCGCCGCCGATCTCCACCAACATAGCGTACCCCACCGGGTTGTCGTCGCGTTTTTAGCGCGGCGGCGTCCGCGTTTGTCGCCACCGTGGCCCCGCGAAAAGGCGCCCTACTCGCGCGTCCAATGCGCGCGAGTCGAATAGCCCTCGCGATCGTACTGGACTTCCAAATCGCCCCGATACGCGTGATGCAGCGCCTGGCCAATACGATGCGGCAAATGGATGTCGGTCGTGTGAATGACCACGCGATCCGGATGATCCTCGACCGTCATGATTCGGTGCAACGGATGCTCGGCGTTCTCCTCGCGCTCCTGATGCCGCGCCAGATGGAGAATCTCATCCTTGTGCGCCAAGGCGAAAGCGCCCGAAAGCGTCAAAACGCCGGCGGGATAATGATCGCGAATCCGGTGACAAGCCGGACAGGTTTCCTCGACGGCGTCGAGCGGACGTGACTTGGCCCACTGCCACCGGCCATCGTCGAAGACCGCCTGGCAGACCGGGCAAAAGGCCGGTTCGGGCAGCTTGCGTTTGGCCTTGTAAGGATCGTTAATGCATTCGTGGAGCGAGCAGTTCTTCCAGGACTGCGCCGGACCTTCCATGGTGTGTTTCATATCGGTTTGCCTTCCTGCCGGCGCCCACCGCCAGCCGTTCAATCGCCGCTTCAGACCGAAGCCGCGTGTCCCGGTTGACAATCTACGCCAACCCTGGTTCTTCCGCAGCCGCACGCGCTTCCGAACTGAAGACTGATTCACTCAACCACCGATCCCGCTAACCCGCCTCCCCGGAATTGGCAAAGTCCGGCCCTTGGTTGGCGGCACACCGGCGTCGCGACCTGCGGGTGGCTCACCGCGGAGGATTTATCGATCTCTTACGACGCGGTTTCACCTGGCAAAGTTCAGCGCCAGCAATCCAGGTGACAGTCGTGGTCCAAGCGGTGTACAATCACAACCCGATTGGATTTTCCGGCAAATATGGGAATATGGCCTATGAAAACGAGAGTGGAGATTCCGAATGCGATGTTTCGCCGCGTGAAGTTGCTGGCGATCGCGAGGGGAGTGACGCTCAAGCAGATTTTCAGGGAGGCGCTGGAAGACAAGCTTCGCCAACCGTTAGATTTGACCGCCCGCTGCGTTCCCTCTTGGAAGAAGGGTTTTGGCGGCCTCGCTGACCTGCGGTCGGAAAACGCGAGGATCATGAAGTTAATCGATCAGGAGTTTGAAACCATCGAGCCAGAGGATCGAGCGTGATCGTCGAGACGAACACCGCTTCTCCCTGGGCGGAAGCCGGGTCTTTTGTAAGCGGACGTCTCCACTTCGCGGCCCGATCGGTCGGGCGCGCGCGACAAGGGTTGATTTTTGAAAACGCGCCGAGAATATCACGCCTGATCTGTCGCGCTTGATCTCCCGCCGGGGCATGTGCTTTATTAGCCGCGACATGGTCACAACGCCTCCACCCAGCCAAAGCGCGGAAGATTATCTGGAGCGGATTCACCAATTGATCGAGGAAAAGGGTTACGCCCGGGTGGTCGATATCGCCTCGTCGTTGCAGGTCAAGCAGGCGTCGGTGACCAGTATGGTGCAGCGGTTGGGCGAACTCGGTTACCTCAATTACGAAAAATACCGGGGTCTGATCCTCACCAAGAAAGGCCGCGACGTGGCCCGCAGCGTCCAAAAACGCCACGAAACGTTGTCGCGGTTCTTTTCCCTGCTCGGCCTCGACGAATCCACGCAGCAACTGGACATCGAAGGGATCGAGCACCATTTGAGCGCGGCGACCGTCGAGTGTTTGGAGGACCTGGCGCGCTTTTTTGAAGAACACCCCGAAACCCTCGAGTCCTTCCGCAAGTCCCGCAAGCCCGTCCAACGCTGATCGCCGCGCCGGCCAACCAGCCGGCCGCGCGTTTCGCTTCCGGCGCAATTATTTGCTCGCCCCGGGCAAATTACGCTGCAAGACTATTCCCAAGCAACGTTATGCAAGCAATCGGCGTTATTCCCGGTCGGCGTGAAGTGTCTCTTATCGAGCATATTGCGCCCGAACTTTCCGCGCCGGACCAGGTCAAGGTGCGCTCCTTGGACGTCGGCATTTGCGGAACCGACAAGGAAATCTGCTCTTTCGTTTACGGCTCGCCCCCGCCCGGTTTCGATTACTTGGTGCTCGGGCACGAGTCGCTGGGAGAAGTCGTTGAGGTCGGCTCTGGCGTGTCGGACCTGAAGCCGGGCGACCTCGTCGTCCCCTCCGTGCGCCGCCCCTGCGCGCATCATGAATGCCTGCCCTGCCGCAGCCGGTTGCAGGATTTTTGTTCGACGGGCGACTTCACCGAGCGCGGCATCAAGATGACGCACGGTTTCCTGACCGAACACTACGTCGAGGACGCCAAGTACCTGACCTTTGTGCCGCGCGCGCTTCGCGAGATCGGCGTGCTGGTCGAGCCGTTGACGGTCGCGGAGAAAGCGATGGCGCAGGTCTGGCGATTGCAGGAACGTCTGCCCTGGGTCAATCCGAAACACGCCCAGAACGGGCGCGGTACCGGACTGCGCGCGGTGGTCCTGGGCGCCGGTCCCGTCGGCATCCTGGGCGCCATGAAGCTCAAGGCCGCCGGCTTCGAGACCTTCGTCTATTCTCGCTCGCCCGCTCCGAATCCGAAATCGGACTTGGTCGAATCTTTCGGCGCCAAATATATTTGCGCCCAGGAATGTTCGCCGGAAGCGCTGGCCGAGCGGGTCGGCAACATCGACCTCGTTTATGAGGCGGTCGGCGCCGCGCGGATTTCGTTCGAAGTGATGAAATTCCTCGGCATGAACGGCATTTTTGTCTTCACCGGAATTCCCGCGCCCAAGCCGCCGATTGGGATCGACGCCGACATCATCATGCGCAATCAGGTGCTCAAGAACCAAATCGTGGTGGGCACGGTCAACGCGGATGGCTCCGCCTTTCAAGAGGCGATCAACGACCTGGGAGTTTTCCTTGAACGCTGGCCCGAGTCGATCCGCGCGCTGATCTCCGGCCGGCATCCGCTGAAGTCCTACCGTGAGTTGCTGCTCGGCCACAAGGGCGGCATCAAGAACATCATCACCTTCGAGTAAGGCGCCGCGCAAGCGAAGGACCGGTCCCTCTTCCCCACCGACTTTCCCTCGGCGACGCGGGCATTTTGAATGCCCCGGCCGCTTCCCCCTTGACATTCGATGGGAGTCGCGCGAAACTCCCCTCGACATTCGATGTAAAGAGACTCGCCTATGCAAAAAACGGAACTGCTTCAAGGAACGCTCGACATGCTGATTTTGAAAGTGTTGCAACGCTCGCCGGCGCATGGCTTCGGCATCGCGGAGCGCATTCAACGGCTGTCGGAAGAAGCGCTCTCGGTCGGGGAAGGATCGCTCTACCCGGCGCTCTACCGCCTCCAGGACCAAGGTTGGATCGAGTCGGAGTGGGGCCAATCCGAAAACAACCGCCGCGCCAAGTATTATCAATTGACGGCCGCGGGCCGCAAACAACTCGAGCGCGAAAACGAGGGCTGGGAGCACATGTGCCTCGCCATCCGCCGCGTGATGCAATCTTCGTAGGAGACCTATGCGCCTGCACCGCCGATGCCTGAGAGCCATCCGCGCGCTCTTCCGCAAACCGCGCCTCGACGCCGAGATGGACGAGGAGATGCGCGCGCACGTGGAAATGCGGACCAAACAGCACATTGCCGCCGGGATGAACCCGGCCGAGGCCCGCTACGCCGCGCGGCGGCAGTTCGGCTGGGTGGAATCGATTCAGGAGACCTGCCGGGAGCAGCGGGGAACGGCGTGGCTCGAAGGCGCCGCCCGCGATCTCCGGTTCGCCTTTCGTCAATTGCGCAAGAACCCCGGCTTCACCATTGTGGCGTCGCTCACGATCGCGCTTTGCCTTGGAGCGAATCTGACGATCTTCGCCGTGCTCGACTCGGTCCTGCTCCGCCCTCTGCCGTTCCCGGGCGCGGCGCAACTGGTGACCCTCTACAACACCTACCCGCGGGCCGGCGTCGAGCGCGACGGCGCCTCCTTGCCGAATTACTACGAGCGCCGCGGTCAGATCGCCGCGTTCTCACAATTCTCCATTCTTCGCTACGATACGGCGATTGTCGGGGAGCCAGGCTCGTCCCGGCGGGAGGACGTCCTGCGCGTTTCGCCGGAGTTTTTCACGACGCTCGGCGTCCGCCTCGCCCAAGGCCGGGAATTCACCGACGACGAGACGACCTATCAAACGGACGCCGAGGCAATCTTGACGGACGGGTATTGGCGCCAGAATTTCAACGCCGACCCCAACATCATCGGCCGTCACGTCCGCGTGGATGGCCTGTCCAAAACGGTGGTCGGCGTCTTGCCGCCGAGTTTTCACTTTCTTTCGTCGGAGGCCCGGCTTTTCTTCCCGCTCTCCTCCAACCCGGGCGACCGCGAAGCGTCGCAGCGCCACTCCGGGAACGGCTACGAAATGATCGGGCGGCTGCGCCCCGGCGTCCATCTGGCGCAAGCGCAGGCCGAGATTGACGCGCACAACGCCGCCCACGCGGCGGAGTATCCCCAGGCTAAAATGATCGCCGACGCCGGCTTTCGCACCGTCGTGACACCGCTCCACGCCGACCATGTGCAGGCGGTGCGACCCGTCCTCTGGCTCCTGCAGGCGGGCGTTCTGCTGCTGGCGCTCATTGGCGCGGTCAACCTCGTCAACCTCCTGCTGATCCGCGCGAGCGGTCGCGCGCGGGAACTGGCAATCCGTCAGTCATTGGGCGCCAGCGCGCGCCGCGTTGTGCGCCAGGTGATGACCGAGAACCTCGTGCTCGCCTTGGTCGGTGGCGCCGTCGGCCTCGGCGTCGGGGCGGCGGGAATTCGGCTCGTGATGGCCCTCGGTGTGGCGCGCTTGCCGATGGGCGCGCACATCGCCTTTGATGGCCGCCTGGCTCTGGTTGGTTTGCTGTGCGCCGTCGCGTTCGGATTGGCCAGCTCGCTCCCGATCGCCTGGCTCAGCCTCCGTGGCCAACCGTCCGACGCGCTGCAATCCGAATCCCGGGGCGGCACCGCCAGCCCCGCCGCCCAGCGATTGCGTCATGGTTTCATCGTCGCCCAGATCGCGCTGGCCTTCGTATTGCTGGCTGGGGCAGGTTCGCTCGGCCTGAGTCTCAAACGCGCGCTCGCGGTCTCTCCCGGCTTCCGCCCCGATCACGTTATGACCGGCCAAATCTCGCTGCCCTGGAAGGATTACCCGGACTGGCCCGCCCGCCTCGCCTTCCTGGACCGGCTGTTGGAACGCCTGCGACGTCAACCGGGCGTCTCGGCGGTCGGCGTGATCAACAATGTGCCGTTCAGCGGCAATAACGGGAAAATGGCCATCACCGTCAAAGGCCACGTCGTCCGGCCCGGCGAGTCGCTGCAAGCGCATTACGGGTATGGCGTCGCCGGCGACGCATTTACCGCGCTTGGCATCCCCTTGCGCGAGGGCAGGTTTATCGGGAACGACGATCCCGACCGCTGCGTCTGCGACGTGGACGAGGATTTTGCCCGTCGTTACTGGCCAAAAGGCGACGCGCTTGGTCACCGCTTGTTTTTCGGCGGCACGGAAGGCAGCGACGCGGAAGCGTTCACGGTCGTCGGCGTCGTCGGGGCCGTAAAGCAAACGGAGATCACCGACAGCGCGGCGCAAGGCGCGGTCTATTTCCCCTATCAGTACCGCACGGTCCCGAACGTATTCGCAGTCGTCCGGACGAGCCGGCGGCCGGAACTCCTCGGCGCGACGTTGCAGAAAATCGTGCGCGAGCTAAACCCGGAACTTCCGGTCAACGATCTTCGCTCCATGGACGTCCGCCTCACGGAGAGCCTCGTCGCGCGCCGCTCACCCGCGCTGTTGGCGGGCGTTTTTGCGGGCGCGGCGTTGCTCCTGGCGGCGATTGGAACCTACGGCGTGCTCGCGTACGCCGTCACGCAACGCCGACGTGAGATTGGCGTTCGCCTCGCGCTGGGAGCCTTGCCGCGCCAAATCAGCCGGCGCTTCCTTGGCCTCGGGCTGCGCCTCCTGGCGCTCGGCGCCATGGTCGGCGTCTTCGGAGCCTGGCTCGCCGTGCGCGCGATGCAACGGCTGCTTTTCGCGGCGCCACCGTTCCCGACGGGGCCGATCGCCGGCGCGGCGCTGGTCCTGACCGTGGTCTCGCTGATCGCGTGCCTGGCGCCGACGCTCCGGGCCAGCCGGGTCGATCCGACGGAAGCCTTGCGGCACGAGTAGCATTTTGGGGAACGGAATACTGGTAACCGATGAAACGACTCGCGTCACTTCAGCAAACACTGCGCGCGTTGTTTTGGAGGCGGCGCCTCAACGCCGAGCTGGACGAGGAGCTGCGGGCGCACGTCGAAATGCGGACGCAACAGCACATCGCCGCGGGGCTGGCGCCGGACGAGGCGCGCTGCGCGGCGCTGCGCCAGTTCGGCCGCGTCGAGGCGCTCGCCGAGACTTGCCGGGAGCAACGCGATGGCTTCGTGATCCGGCATGCGGCAACGCTCGCGCAGGACCTGCGTTACGCCGCGCGCCTGTTGCGGAAGAATCCGGGCTACACGACGATCGCCGCGCTCACGCTCGCCCTGGGCCTGGGGGCGAATACCGCGATTTTCAGTTTGGTGAACGGCATCCTCATCAAACCCTTGCCGTACCCCGACCCGGATCGTTTGGTGGCCGTTTGCGAGAGCAACCCGCGCCTCGGCTGGAATCAGTCGATGACCTCCGTCGCCGCGTTCTTTGACTGGCGCGAGCAGAGCACGGTATTCGCGGAACTGGCGGCGCTCGCGAGTGGCGGCGCGGAGACGCTGGCAGCAGACGGTCCGGCCGAACAGGTCCATTTCGGCTGGGTTTCGGCGAACTACTTCCCGCTCTTGGGCGTGGCGCCGCTCGTCGGACGCTATTTCCTGCCCGCGGAAGACCGGCGCGAACACGCGAACGTCGTCATTCTCAGCGAAGAACTGTGGCGGCGCCGGTTCAATGCCGATCCGAACATCATCCATCAGGCGATTCAGCTGAAGGGTGAGAGTTTTCACGTGGTGGGCGTCATGCCGGCGCGCCTGAAGCTCTACAATCCGTCGGGCGTCCAAGGTTGGGTGGGCGGATTCACCGGGGCCGACCTCTGGCGGCCACTCTCGGTCTGGCCGGACCTGCTCAAGTATCGCGATGAACGGGACGTGCTCGTCCTCGGTCGCCTCAAGCGCGGCGTCGGGTTGAAACAGGCGCAATCAGAAATGACCGCCCTCGCCGCGCGCCTCGCGGTCCAGCATCCGGACTCGAACGGCGGGTGGAGCGCCACGGTCCAGCCGTGGCAGGAAGCGGTCGTCGCCCACTCCCGGCCCGCGCTGCTCGTGTTGCTCGGCGCCGGGGGCCTGGCGCTGCTGATCGCGGCCGCGAATCTGGCCAATCTGAACCTCGTCCGGGCCGCGGCGCGGCGCCCTGAATTCGCCATCCGCTCCGCGCTCGGCGCCGGGCGCGCCCGACAAGCGCAGCAGTTGCTAATCGAAGGCCTCTTGTTGTGCGCCCTGGGCGCCACGCTCGGCTGGCTCCTGGCCAAATGGGGCATGATCTTTCTTCCGCGGCTGGCTCCCGCCGGCGTCCCACGGATAAACGAAGTAACGCTCGATGGCCATGTGTTCGCCTTCACGCTGGCGATGGCGCTCCTCGTGGCGGTCGCCTCCAGCCTCGCGCCTTGGCTGCAGGCGGGGCGGATTGATCTCAATTCAGCGCTTAAGCAGGCCAGCCGCGGTTTGACCGACGGCGCCCGTGGCCGGCGAACTCGCGGGGCGCTGGTGGTCATCGAGGTGGCGCTGGTCATGGCGCTGCTGACGGGCGCCGGGCTGCTGGCCCGCAGTTACAGCCGCTTGCAGAAGGTGTCCCTGGGCTTCGCTCCGGAGCGCCTAACCGTCGTCGATTTGACGCTGGGCCGGCCGCGCTACACCAACGCCGCGGTGAAAATGCGGTTCCTCTCGCAATTGCTTCCTGAGTTGGAGCGCCTGCCGGGAACAACGTCCGCCGCCACGGTCGCCGGACTGCCGCTCGATGAAACCCAGGCCAACGCCGACGTCGCCCTTCAGATCAACGGCCGGCCACCCCTCGGCCCCGGCGAGAAGCTCGTCGCGGGACTGCGCGAGATAAGCCCCAGCTACTTCAACACGATGGCAATCCCCGTCCGCCGCGGGCGCGCCTTCACCGCCTCCGACGACGCGAAGGCGCCCGCCGTCGCGATCATCAACGAGACGTTCGCCCGCCGCTATTTTCCGGGCGAGAATCCGCTGGGGCGGCGTCTCGCCAGCCCGGATTTCGGAGCCGACTGGTGCGAGGTCGTCGGCATCGTGGGCGACGTTAAACACGCGGGCTTGGACGCGCCCGCGCAGCCCGAGGTTTTTCGGCCGCAGGCGCAGAGTTTTCTGGGCGGTCCGGCCGTCGTCATTCGGAGCAAGGCGGAGCCGACGCAAACGATCGCCCAGGTTCGCGCCGCGGTGGCCGCGCTGGACGGAACGGTCGCCGTTTCCAACTCGCGGACGATGCCGCAGTTGGTCGCCCGCGCGCTGGCGCCGCGCCGTTTCGCGCTCTGGCTGATGGGGCTGCTGGCGGGGCTTTCATTGTCGCTGGGGCTGGTCGGAATCTACGGCGTGCTTTCGTGCGCGGTCAGTGAACGCGCGCGCGAATTCGGGATTCGCCTCGCCCTCGGGGCGCGGCGCGGCGACGTGCTGCGATTGGCGCTGGGACAGGGCATGCGCCTGGTGGCGCTGGGTGGCCTCGCCGGACTCGGCGCCGCCTGGGCCTCGACGCGACTCCTCCGGACGCTGCTTTTTGAGGTCAGCCCGAGCGATCCCGCGGTGTTCCTGGTCACGACGCTCGTGCTCGGCGTCGCCGCCTTCGCCGCGTGTCTCGTCCCCGCCTGCCGGGCCGCGCGCCTCAATCCCTTGGCCGCGTTGCGAAATGACTGACTCTATTCACCGGCCGATGATCGCGTTTTATGAGTGACCTACGGGGCGCGCTCCGCCAAATGCTGAAAAACCGCGGCTTCACCGCGCTCGTCGTACTCTCGCTTGCCTTGGGAATCGGCGCGAACACGGCGATGTTCAGCGTCATCCACCAGGTTGTCTGGCGGCCCCTGCCGTATCGTGACTCGGGACGGCTGGCTCTGCTCTGTGAACGCCACTTGCCGCGCGGGTATCGGCAAACGATGGTCGCTGCCGCCAACCTCTTTGATTGGCGCGCCCGGAACACGGTCTTTGAAGACCTGGCCGGCGAGGCTTACGAGACCTTCAATCTCAGCGGCGCCGAGGCGCCCGAGCATTTGCACGGGGCCTACGTGACGGCCAACTATTTCTCCCTGCTCGGCGTCTCGCCGGCCCTCGGCCGGACCTTCGCCGCCGGGGAGGATCAACCCGGACACTCGTTGGCCGTGCTGAGCGACGGCCTCTGGCGGCGCCGATTCGGAGCGGACGCCAAGGTCGTTGGATCGCCGATCAACCTAAACGGCAAGGTCTATACCGTGGTGGGCGTGATGCCGCGAGAGTTTCGCTGTTTCAATCCGACGACGGTGACTGGGCGGCCGACCGGCGATGTGCAGCCGCAACTATGGGTGGTGTATCAATTCACTCCCGAAGAATCGCAGAATCGGGCCGCGAAGTACTTTCTCGGCCTCGGCCGTTTGAAACCAGGCGTTACCTTCGTTCAGGCCCAGAACGAAATGAGCGCCATCGCCGAACGACTGGCGCAGGAGTTTCCGCGCCAGAACGGTTGGGGCGTGAACGTGCGGTCGCTGCCAGAGCAAATCGTGGGCGGGGCGCGGCCGGCGCTGGCCACGCTGCTGGGAGCGGTTGCCTTCGTCCTTCTGATCGCGTGCGCCAACGTGGCGAATCTCCTGCTCGCTCGTTCCGCCGCGCGCGCGAAGGAATTCGCGATCCGCGCGGCGCTGGGCGCCAGCCGGGCGCGCGTCATCCGCCAATTGCTGACGGAAAGCCTGCTCTTGGCCGCGGTCAGTGGCGGTTTGGGCTTGGCGCTCGCCGAAGGCGTGGTCCAAGCGCTCCGAGCGTTCGGCCCCGCCAACGTCCCGCGCATGGATGAAGTCGCGCTCGACGCGCCGGCGCTCGGCTTCACGCTGCTGGTCTCCGTGGTCACGGGCCTCCTGTTCGGCCTGGCGCCGGCGCTTCAAGCGGCGCGGACCGATCTCAACGAATCGTTGCAAGCGGCCGCCCGTGGCGCCGTCGGCGGTTTCCGACGCCAACGAGGCCGGCGCCTGCTCGTCGCGTCCGAGGTCGCGCTGGCCTTGATGCTGCTGGCCGGCGCGGGGTTGATGGTGAATAGCTTCGCCCGGCTGGCCCGCGTCGATCCCGGTTTCGCGCCGGGCCGCCTGATCGCCTTCGACGTCGCTTTGTCCGACACGAGGTACGCGGAGTTGTCCACGCGCGTCGCCGCCGCGGGCGCTCTGCGCGCGCGGTTGCGCGAGATCCCCGGCGTCGTCTCGGTCGCCACCGCCTGCGGACTTCCCTTCGGCACGATGCTTAACATCGGCACGCGCGTGTCAGGTGAAAGCCGCGCCGCCGCCGTCCCCGGTGAACAATTCATCGGCGTGGGCTGGCGCCTGGTCAGCCCGGAGTACTTCCGGACGATGAACATATCGCTGCGGAGCGGACGGGCCTTCACCGAGCAGGACACCACGCGCTCGGCGCCGGTGGCGATCATCAACGAAACACTCGGTCGCAAGCTCTATCCTGCTGAGGATCCGGTCGGAAAACGAATCAACGTGCATAGTTCGACGACCAACCTTGCCCTCAGCACGAACTGGTGCGAGATCGTCGGCGTCATCCGCGACGTAAAACTCACCGGACTTGACGCGCCGGTCCAACCTGAGGTCTATCGCCCGGACCTGCAGGACTGTTTCTGGATGCTCTCCGTGGTTCTCAATACAACTCTGCCGCCCGCGTCGGTGGCGCGATTGGCCCAGGCAAAAGCGCTCGCCGTCGATCGCGAGATGCCCATCTACAATCTCAGAACGATGGATCGGGCGATCACGGACTCCATCGCCGCGCGACGCTTCACGATGTCCTTGATCGGGATTTTCGCCGCGCTGGCGCTCTCTCTCACCGTCATTGGCATCTACGGCGTCATCTCCTACTCGGTCGGCCAACGGACCCAGGAGATCGGCATCCGCATGGCGCTCGGCGCGCCGCGGCGGGCGGTTCTGGCGCTGGTGCTCCGCGAGGGTATGGGGTTTGTGGGCGTCGGCCTGGTGGCGGGGCTGGCGGGAAGTCTCGCGCTGTCGAGGGTCATCGCCAGTCAGCTTTTCGGAATTACCGCCACCGATCCTCTGACGCTGGCCGGAGTCGTCGCCTTGCTCGCCGGCGCCGCTTTCCTGGCTTGCCTTCTTCCCGCCCGCCGCGCGGCCCAAATTGACCGACTGGTGGCGCTGCGAAATGAATGATCTCACCAACAAGAGTCCCAAGCCATGAACCGCCTTCTTAAACTCCTGCGCCGATTCCGCGCGTTACCGGGCGAGCCAGAACTCGACGCCGAAATGAACGAGGAAATGCGCGCCCATGTCGAAATGCGTACTCAACAGCACATTGCCGCCGGGATGAAACCCGCGGAGGCGCGTTACGCGGCGCTCCGGCAGTTCGGCTGGGTCGAGGCGGTCCAGAACCAGTGCCGCGATCAACGCCGTTGGTCGTTCCGCCGCGGCCTGGCGGCGCTGGCTCAAGACTTCCGCTACGCGGGGCGCATGTTTGGGCGGAATCTCGCCTTCACCGCCGTCGCCGTCCTCACGCTGGCCCTCGGCATCGGCGCTAACACGGCGATCTTCAGCGTCGTCGAAGGGGTGTTGCTTCGGCCGCTGCCGTATCGCGATCCGAATCGAATCGTCACGATCTTGCGCGACGGTTGGGGACCGGTTTCGGCGCCGGATTTTGTCGATTGGCGCGAACAGACCCAGAGTTTTGCGATCATGGCGGCGGCGGAGGCCTGGGGCGGCACGCTGACGGGCGGCGACCGTCCCGAAGCAATTCCCGGCCTTCGTCTGGGAGTCGGATTATTTGATCTGCTCGGGGTCCCGCCCGCGCTCGGCCGGACGTTTCAGAGCGATGATTTCGAGGCTGGCAATGATCACGTGCTGGTGTTGAGTGACCGCCTATGGCGGCGCCGCTTCGGCGAAGCGCAAAGCGTGATCGGTCAAACCGTCACGCTCGATAGCCAACCCTACACCGTCATCGGCGTTATGCCGCCCGAGTTCCAGTTTGCCCCTTTCTGGTCCACGAAGAGCGAGATGTGGGCTCCCCTGTCGCTCGCGGATCGCATGAACAATCGCGACAGCAATTCGTTGCGCATTTTCGGGCGGCTGAAACCGGGCGTCAGCCGGGAACGCGCGCAAGCGGACATGGATACGATCTGCAGGCGGCTGGCGTTGGCGTATCCGGATACGAACGCCGGCCGGACCGTTCGCGTGGACGCCCTGTTGGACAAAGTGGTGGGGAACATTCGCCGCAATCTGCTGATTCTCGCGGGCGCCGTCGCTTTCGTCCTGCTCATCGCGTGCGCGAACGTCGCGAACCTGTTGCTCGTGCGCGCGGCCGCGCGCGAAAAGGAGATGGCCATTCGAACTGCGCTGGGAGCCGGACGCTGGCGCACGATTCGCCAACTCTTGACGGAAAGCGCGGCTCTGGCCGCAATGGCTGGCGCGCTCGGTCTGGTGATCGGGTCCGCCGGCGTGGCGGCGCTGAAAGGGTATCTGGCCGGGAGCGCGAGCAGCTACAACGTCCGACTGCCGCGCGTTCACGACATCGCGATCGACTCGCCAACGCTGCTCTTTACGCTCGGGGTTGCCCTGCTCACCGGAGCGGTTTTCGGCCTGGCGCCGGCGCTCCAAGCGTCCGCGCCCGACGTCCAGCGCTCCCTCAAGGAGAGCGGGCGCGGGACGAGCGGCGGACGCCGCGGCGGACGGCTGCGGGCGGCGCTCATCGTCGCCGAGGTCGCCCTCGCGTTCATGATGCTGGTCGGGGCGGGGCTGCTCATGCGGAGTTTTGCGCGCTTGGCCGCGATCGACCCCGGCTTCAACCCCAAGAACCTGCTGACCATGACCGTCTCGCTCGCCGGTCAGAGCGATTTCGTTGGACCGCGACGGGAGGCCTTCTATCAACAGTTGTTCCAGCGAATTGAGGCCGTGCCCGGGGCGCTCTCGGCCAGCGCCGTCAATCATTTGCCGCTGGCGGGCGACGTCTGGGGCCGGCGGATTTCCATCGAAGGAAAGCCGGCGCCAAGCCTCGCGGACCGGATTAGCGCGGTCTATCGCGTCTGCCGGCCGAAGTATTTCTCCACCCTGGGCATGACGCTGGCGCGCGGCCGGGACTTTAACGAGCGGGACCGCCTCGACATTCCCGACGTGGTCATCATCAACGAGAGCCTCGCGCGGAAACAATTCCCGAGTGAGGATCCCGTGGGCAAACGCCTGACTTTCGATGATCCGCGCGGGACGCCGAATTGGCTGACCATCGTCGGCGTCGTCAAGGACGCCAAGCAAGGCTCGTGGGCCGACGACGCGGCCAATGAACTGTACCTGCCGTGGGCGCAGACCAGTTCCTATCTTGATGGAACCGACGGACACTCGGCGTACATGACGCTGGTGATTCGGACGGCAAAAAACCCGCGCGGAGCGCTCGACGCCATACAACGCGCGGTCTGGAATCTTAATCCGAACGCGCCGGTCGCCAGCGTGGCCACGATGGAGGAGGTGGTGTCCAACGCGGTTTGGCAGCAGCGCTTCAATCTGGTGTTGATGGGCATCTTTGCCGCGCTGGCGCTCGTGCTCGCGGCGGTGGGCATCTACGGGGTGATGGCTTACGCCGTTGCGCAACGGACCCAGGAACTCGGGATTCGCCTCGCGCTCGGGGCGGGGAAATACGACCTGATTTGGATGGTAGTGAGCCAGGGGATGCGCCTCGCGATCGCGGGCTTGGCCGCCGGTTTTATCGGCGCGCTGGCGCTCACGCGATTAATGTCCAGCTTGCTGTATCAAGTGAAACCCGCCGATGCGCCTACCTTGGCCACAGTCGCCGCCGCCCTCGCGGCGGTCTCGGCGCTCGCGTGTTACGTTCCCGCCCGGCGGGCGACGCGCGTTGACCCAATCGTCGCGCTCCGGCACGACTGAAGAGGGGAGAATAAACCAATGAAAAAACTGAAACTATTGAGTTCCCACGTTCGGGAATGGTTCCAACCGGCGAGGCTGGACGCCGAAATGAACGAGGAAATGCGCGCCCATGTCGAAATGCGTACTCAACAGCACATTGCCGCCGGGATGAAACCCGCGGAGGCGCGTTACGCGGCGTTGCGTCAGTTCGGCTGGTTCGAGTCGGTCAAAGACCAGTGCCGCGATCAGCGCGACCGGCCGTTCGCAAGGCATTGGTCAGCCCTAGCGCAGGATCTTCACTACGGCGCGCGGACGTTGCGCAAAAGTCCCGGTTTTACCGTCGTGGCCCTGCTCACTCTTACGCTCGGCATCGGCGCCAACAGCGCGATCTTTCAATTGCTCAACGCGGTTCGCCTCAAGAGCTTGCCGATTCCCCGGCCCGCCGAACTAATTGAAGCGCGGGTCACCGGTAATCCCGGCCTGGGCATTTACGACGGGGCCAACTCGGAAATGACCTTTCCACTCTGGGAACAGCTCCGCGAGCAGCACAATCTGCCGGCCCGCCTGTTCGCCTGGTCGAGCGGCGAACTGCCCTACGGCGACGACGTCGAACCGCGCATGATCCGAACGCTCTGGACCAGCGGCGATTACTTCCCGCGGCTGGGCATCTCACCGGCGCGCGGACGATTGTTCACCGCGGAGGATGACCAGCGCGGCGTCAAGCCGAACGGACTCGTCATTAGCTACGCGTTCTGGCAGCGCGAATTCGGCGGCCAGGACTCCGTCATTGGCAAGTCAGTCACCGTCGGGGATCAGATTTTCCCGATCGTCGGCGTGACGCCCGCGAATTTTTTCGGCCTGGAGGTCGGCCGGGAGTTCGACGTCGTTCTGCCGTTGACCAGTCGAGCGATCTGGTGGGGCGGTATCCTTGAACGGCGCGACGCCTGGTGGCTGCGCGTTATGGGACGCCTCAACCCGGGCGCCACCCTGGCGCAAGCGGACGACGCGCTGAAGGCGGCCGGCCCCGGCATCGTCGAAGCGACGACCCCCATCGGCTATCAAGCGGAGGGCACGGCGGCTTATCGGCGATCCAAACTCGGCGCCGTGCCCGCCGGCGCCGGAGTCAGCCGATTGCGCAATGACTACGGGCGTCCGCTCTATTTGTTGCTCGGCATTACGGGCCTGGTGCTGCTCATCGCTTGCCTTAACCTCGCCAACCTCATGCTGGCGCGAGCGACGGCCCGCCGACGGGAACTGGCCGTGCGTCTCGCGATTGGCGCTTCGCGCGGCCGTTTGATCCGCCAATTGCTCGCGGAGAACCTTCTGCTTGCGGGGGCCGGGGCCGCCTGCGGCGCCGCGCTGGCGCGGGCGTTCAGCGGCGCCATCGTCTGGTTCCTGAACGCGCGCGGAACGGAAGCGAAGCTGGACCTGGACCTCGATTGGCGCGCGTTCGCCTTCGCCGGAGCCGTGGCGATCTTGACCTGCGTTCTCTTTGGCCTGGCCCCGGCGCTGCGCTCGACCCGCGTCACTCCCGCTTCGGCCCTGGGAGCCGGCGGCCGGGTGGCGGGCCACCGCGAGACCTTCGCCTGGCAACGCGGCCTGGCGGTGGTCCAGGTGGCGGTCTCCCTCGTGCTGCTGGCCGGGTCGCTCTTGCTCGTACGCAGCTTTTGGAATCTGGCGACTTTGCGCACCGGGTTCCGGCAGGATGGCATTTTCTTCGCCTTCGCGGACTTCGGCCGCCTGCCGGCGCCAAGGCAGGAGGCCATGAAAAAGGAATTGCTCGATAAAGTGCGATCGATTCCGCAAATCGAGGCCGCGGCCACCACCACCTATATTCCGCTTAGTGGCTCGAGTTGGACCATGGGCGTGCACGTGGCCGGCGCGGGGAAGCCGAGCGACGGTTGGTCGAAATTCGCCTGGGTCAGCCCGGACTTCTTCCGAACGATGGAGATCTCCGTACTCTCCGGCCGCGACTTCACGGAGCGCGACTCCGCGACCGCGCCCAAGGTAGCCCTGGTGAATGAAACGTTTGTCCGCCGCTATCTGCCGGGGGTCAATCCCATCGGGGCGACGGTGCAATCGATCGCGGAGCCAAACTATCCGTCGGCCACCTATGAGATCATCGGCGTCGTGAACGACACCAAGTATTCCGACCTGCGCCAGGAGATTCCGCCGCTGACGTTCGCCCCGGCCCCGCAGCATCCGCTCAGCGGTCCGTGGGTCGCCATCGCCGCCCGTTCCTCGGCGCCGTTGAACGGGATCATCAATTCGGTCCGTCAGCGCGCCGCCGAGATTTCCCCGACGTTGCGCCTGGGAACGAGCGTGTTCCGAACCCGGATTCGCGAGGGCCTGGCGCGCGAGCAACTGATGGCGTGGCTTTCCGGGTTCTTCGGCCTGCTGGCCGCCGCGCTCGTTACCATCGGACTTTACGGTTTGATTTCCTACATCACATTGACGCGGCGGAACGAACTCGGAATCCGGCTCGCCCTGGGCGCCACACCGCGGGACATCCTGCGACTCGTGCTGGGACAGGGGCTGCGCCTCGCGGCCGTCGGCATTCCGGCGGGCCTGTTGGGCGCGCTGGCTCTCACCCGCTTCCTGCGCGGGCTGCTCTTTGGCATTACCCCGATGGACCCGGCGACGCTGCTCAGCATCTCGGCGTTTCTGACCGTCGTGGCGTCGTTCGCGGCGTGGCTGCCGGCCCGCCGCGCGGCGCGCGTCGATCCCATGGAAGCGCTGCGCGCCGAATAAGGATAAATACCCCCGAGCGACGCCAGCGCCAATCACCACACAACCCGCCAATGAACCTCTGGAAACAAATTAGAGCCCGCGCCGTGGGCCTGTTCGGCAAGCGCCGGCTCGACGCCGAGATGGACGAGGAGATGCGCGCGCACGTCGAATTGCGGACTCAACAGCACATTACCGCGGGGTTGAAGCCGGACGCGGCGCGCTACGCCGCGCTGCGGCAATTCGGCTGGGTCGAATCGCTCCAGGAGAAGTGCCGCGATCAGCGGGGCGTCGGCTGGCTGGAAGCCGCCGCGCGGGACCTCCGCTACGGCGCGCGGATGTTGCGCCTGAACCCAGGCTTCACCGCGGTGGCGGTCGCCACGCTGGCGCTGGGGATTGGCGCGAACACGGCGGTGTTCAGCGCGCTTGACGCGGTTTTGCTCAAGCCGCTGCCGTATCAAGACCCTGACCGGCTCATGATGCTTTGGGTCGATAACCCAACCTTCAATCTGGGGATTCACGAACTGCCCCCCTCGCAACTCGACATCATGGATTGGCGGCGGCAGGCAAACTCATTCCGCTCCATCACGGCGTTCAATTCGTCCACGCTCGACCTGAGCGCGGGCGGCGAACTGAAGCGCGTCGGCGCGGTCGAGGTGACGGGCAATTTCTTCTCGACGCTGGGAATCGCGCCGGCGCTTGGCCGGACGTTTTCGCCCGACGAGGAACAGCCGGGCAAGGATAAGGTCGCGGTGATCAGCTACGGGCTTTGGCAGCGGGAATTTGGCGGCGACCCAACTCTCATCGGCCGGTCGATCACGTTGAACAACGAAAACCGGTCCGTGGTCGGCATCATGCCGCCGGGCTTTACCTTTCCCCACCGCGCGGAAATGCCGGCCCCGTACGGCGTGGCCCGGCAAACGGACACTTGGATCCCCGCGGCGAGAGACGCCCAATTCTGGCAAGACGATGTCAATCGGCAGTTTATCGTCATCGGACGCCTGAAGCCGGGCGTCACGCTCGCGCGGGCGCAGGCGGAGATGGAAACGATCGGCCGCCGGGTCGCGCAGGAGCGGCCGGCCACCCACACCGGATGGAGCAATCACCTCCGGCCGCTGGCGCTGCAAGTCGCCGGTCAGGCCCGCCCGGTTTTGTTCATGCTGTTAGGCGCGGTGGCGTTCGTCCTGCTGATCGCGTGCGCGAACGTGGCCAATCTTCTCCTGTGCCGCTCGGCCGCGCGGCGCAAGGAGTTGGCGATCCGGGCCGCGATTGGCGCCGGGCGAGCGCGGATGATTCGGCAGTTGCTCACGGAAAGCGTGGCGCTGGCGGCGCTGGGGGGCGGCCTTGGCCTCGTGCTCGGACGAGTCGGTCTGCGGCTCCTGCTCGCGGCCGCCCCGGCCAATATTCCCCGCTTGCACGAAGCAACGTTCAACGGGACTGTTTTTGCGTTCTCGTTCGTCATCTCGCTGGCCACCGGGGCGCTCTTTGGCCTGCTCCCGGCGCTCAAGGCGTCAAAGATCGACCTGGGCGAGGCGCTGAACTCGACCGGCCGCAACAATTCGGCGGGCGGCCGCGCGCGGAGCTTTGGCGGCATCGTCACCGCGGAAGTGGCGATCGCGGTGACGCTCCTGGTCGGGGCCGCGTTGATGCTGCAGAGTTTTCAGCGATTGCTCGCGGTTGATACGGGATTCGCGAAAACCGGCCTCTGCGCGTTGGATCTGACGTTCCGGGGCGCGCGTTATGACAAGGGTGAATCAAGGGTGGCCTACTTTGAACAGGCCATCAAACGTCTCACCTCCTTGCCAGGCATCCGGAGCGTGGCCGCGACCTCGCACCTGCCGCTCGGCGGAACCGAGAACGTCGGTTACTTTTTGGTTGAAGGCGCGCCGGAGCCGGCGCCCGGAAAAGAGCCGTTAGGCGAGAGCCGCCTCGTCACCCTGGGCTATTTTTCAACGATGGGAGTCCAACTCCTGCAAGGCCGCGACTTCGACGCGTCGGACGGCCCCGGCAAACCCCTGGTGACTATCGTCAGCGAGAACCTCGCGCGACAATTCTTTCCCTCGGGCGACGCCATCGGCAAGCGGATCAAACTCAAGCAACCGGACGGGATGCCCTGGCTGACGATCGTCGGCGTCGTCCATGACGTCCGCGGCACGGCCCTCGACGTGAAGCCCCATCCGGCTTTTTACCGACCCCACGCGCAGGACCCTGGCTACTGGGACGAAATGACCTTGGTCGCTCGGTACTCCGACGGAGCGCCCGTCTCGTCCCTTGAAACGACCTTGCGCCGCGAACTTAAAGTAATCGATCCGACGCTCCCCGTCGCGAATTTCCGCCGCATGGAGACGCTCGTGTCCGAGGCGACCGCGCGTCCCCGGTTCAGCTCCCTGCTCCTCGTCGCGTTCGCGGGGACCGCCTTGATCCTCACCATGGTCGGCCTCTACGGCGTGGTGGCGTACACGGTCAACCAACGAACCCGCGAGCTCGGCATTCGCATGGCGCTCGGCGCCCGACCTTCCGACGTCCTGGGGCTCGTCATCCGGCAAGGCATGCGGCCCGCGTTGGTTGGGCTCGGACTCGGCGTGTTAAGCGCGCTGTGCGTGACGCGCCTGCTGACCGCGCAACTTTTCGAGATTCGCCCCGCCGACCCGTTGACCTTCGTCGTGGTCTCCGTGGTCTCCGTGGTGGTCACCTTCCTCGCCTGTTGGCTGCCCGCCCGCCGCGCCGCCAAGGTCGATCCGATGGTGGCGCTACGGAACGAGTAAAAAGAAAATTTCGCCGCGATTGCAATGCGCCTACTAATCGACGCCGGTTCGCGCCAAGGGCTAAAGATCTCGAAATTGGGATTCACTCAATCCCGACTGCTTCAAAATGGCTCGGAATGTGCCGGTCGGGACATCCGCGGTGTGCATCGCCACGTACGTTTGGCGTCCGTCCGGATGCCGGAGGACGATATGCGACCCAGACCGCCGGCGAATCAGGAAGCCGGCGCGTTGGAGCCGGGCGAGAACTTCACGCGCCGTGTACGGCATCTTCGGAAATCTCAACGGTCGAAAAGAAACATTCGCCCGAGTCGAGAACCGGCTCGTGATTCGCGCGTTTCTCGGCGATCCAGAGTGACAACAGGTCCCGGGCGGCGTCGCGCGCCCCGTCAATGCCGGGGCCGTGCGTGGTCAGCCCCAAGGACGGGATGTGGGCGTAGTAGTGTCCCGCGGGGAACTCCTGATTCACGATTGGTTCCAACACAACGGCGTAGTTCATGCGGATGGAGCGTACCGCAAATAATGACGGGCCGCAAGCGGCAGCCGCCGCCATTGGAATGCATTCGACCAACCGATTTCCTCTGGCGCCGCCGATCGAGCGCCGCGTTCTGACTTCCAACCCTACCCTGCTATGATGATTCCCAAATGGCTGACCTCCCTGTTCCGCAAGCGCAAACTCGACGCCGAGATGGACGAGGAGATGCGCGCGCACGTCGAAATGCGGACGCAACAACACATCGCCGCCGGCCTGCCGCCCGATGAGGCGCGCGCCGCGGCCCGGCGACAATTCGGCTGGATGGAGTCGCTCCAGGAAAAATGCCGCGATCAGCGCGGCGTGAGCTGGCTCGAACACCTGGCCCGGGACACGCGCTACGGGGCGCGGGTTTTACTGCAGAATCCGGGCCTGACGATCACGGTCGCCGTGACCCTCGGCCTGGGCATCGGCGCGAACACGGCGGTTTTCAGCCTGATCAACGCCGTCCTGCTGAAATCCCTGCCGGTCCGGGAGCCGGAACGGCTTGCGCTTTTCTCGTGGGCGCAAGGGCCGCATGGCTGGCCCATGCCGGTCAGCGGCTCGTGGGAGACCGACCCGGTGACCAAGCAGACCTCCTGCACTTCATTTTCCAAAACGATCTTCGAGCGGTTCCGCGACCGCAACCAGGTCTTCTCGGACGTGTTTGCGTTCGCCCCGCTCGGGGAGCCGAACGTCAAGATCGATGGCGCGGCCGAGATCAGCTCGCTCGGCCAATTGGTTTCGGGAGGTTATTTCGCCGGACTGGGCGCGCCCGCGCTTTTGGGCCGAACAATTGGGGCCGAGGACGACCTCCCGGGCGCGGCGCCGGTGGCCGTCATTTCGCACGGCTTTTGGCAACGGCGGTTTGGCGGCGATCCGGCGGCGGTGGGGAAATCGATCTCCATTAACAATTCGCCGGTGACCATCATCGGGGTTACCGCGCCCAATTTTCTGGGCGCGCTGGACGTCGGCGACGCGCCGGACTTCAGCGTTCCGCTCGCGCTCGGCGCCCAACTGGGGCGGCGCGGCCCGGAGGGTGATCCGCCCTGGTTTTGGTGGCTGCGGGTGATGGGCCGATTGAAGCCCGGAATCAACGCGGACCAGGCGCGCGCGAGCCTCGAACCGGTTTTTCAGGAAGCGTCCCGGGAGGCGATGGCGGCCAATGTCGCCCAAAATCCGCGGATGCGCCCGGAAACGGACGAAACGCCCCGACTGGTGATCGGTCCGGGTGGTCAGGGCCTGACGGAAGCCCGGCACACTTACCGTCGGGAGTTGATGATCGTGGCAGGCTTGGTGGGCTTCGTCCTGCTGATCGCATGTGCCAATGTGGCCAACCTTCTGCTGGCGCGCGGCGCGGCGCGGCGCCGGGAGATCGCGGTGCGTCTGGCGGTCGGCGCCAGCCGGGGCCGCGTCGTGTGGCAGCTCTTAACGGAGAGCGTCTTGCTCGCGTTTCTCGGAGCCGCGCTCGGCTTGCTCGTCGCGCATTGGGGCAAGAACCTGCTGCTGGCGATGCGCCCGCTGGAGGGGCATGAGTTGGCCCTCAACCTCAGCCTCGACCGCGGCGTCTTGGCCTTCACGACCGTGGTCGCCGTGATCACGGGGATCACGTTCGGGCTGGCGCCGGCGCTGCGAGCGACGCGCGTCGATTTAAGCGCGGAGTTTCACGGCGGGCCACGCAATACGCTGTCCGGCGGGCGCTCGAAATTGAGCGGCGCGCTCATGGTCCTGCAGGTGGCGCTTTCGCTGGTTTTGTTGACGGGAGCCGGGCTGTTCTTGCGAACCATCCAAAACCTGCGCGGCGTCGAACTCGGCTTCAATCGCGACCATTTGCTCCTCTTTCGGTTGGACGCCGGCCCGGCCGGTTACGAAGCGGCGCGCTTCGCGGAACTGCACGCCCGAATCGCAGCGCAAATTGGGTCGTTGCCCGGCGTTCGCTCGGTCATGTTCTCCCAAATCCCGCTGCTCAGCCAGGTCGGACGGAACGAGCGCCTCGAACCAGTCGGCGCGGTCCCCGGCGCCGCCAAGCCGGCGCCAGTGATGGTCAACTCCGTCAGTGAGAGTTTCTTTTCCACCCTGGAGTTGCCCATCCTGCTGGGCCGCGGCTTCGACGCGCACGACATCGCGCTGGCGCCGAAGGTCGTGGTCATCAATCAGCAATTGGCGCGGCAGTTTTTCGGCGATGAGAACCCGATCGGCCACCGTCTTGTTCGCTCCGGTCCCGAGACGAACCAGGAGGTTGAAATCGTCGGCGTGGCGCGGGACGCGAAATACAACAATGTGAAACGCGGAACACCCGCCACCGCTTACTTTCCGTACCTGCAAGACATCTCGGGCGGCGTGAATTACGCCGTGCGCACAATGGGCGACCCGGTCCTCTTGACGAGCGCGATCCGCAAAGCCGTGGCCGCGGTGGACGCGAATCTGCCGTTGGCGGACGCGCGCACCCAAGCGGCGCAAGTCGAACGGTTGTTCGCCAACGAGCGTTTCTTCGCCCGCATCTCTGGGTTCTTCGGCGCCGCGGCGCTCGCGCTCGTGAGCATCGGCCTCTACGGTCTGGTTTCGTACACGGTCGCCTGCCGCACTCGCGAGATCGGCATCCGCATGGCGCTCGGCGCCCAAAAGCGCTCGGTCCTCGCGCTGGTCATCGGACGCGGGATGAAACTCGCGTTGATCGGCGCCGTCGCCGGCGTTCCGAGCGCCATCGCGCTGACCCTGGTCGTCCGCTCGTTCCTGTTCGGCGTGGCGCCGTATGATCCGATTACCCTGATCAGCGTCTCGTTGATCCTGTTGGCCATCGCCGGGCTGGCCTGCTGGCTGCCCGCGCGCCGCGCCGCCCAGGTCGATCCAATGGTGGCCTTGCGCCAGGATTGACGGCCCGCCCGCCCTGCCGTCCGACTCCGCGGGCGCCTCCTCGATCCGCCGATTGGGCGTGGTCGGACGCGCGAAAAAGTGAACCTTTTTCCGCGCGCGCGTTATAAACCGATGGACTATACTTTGAGGGCATCGGCATAACATGAGTGGCACGCGTTGGGTTTGTTTCGTTTGGTTGGCGGTCCTTGCCGCCCCGGCGTCCGGGGCCATGACGAACGCGACCGCCACGATCCCCGCCTGGTCGCTCGTCTGGGCGGATGAGTTCGACCAGGCGGACGGCTCGGCGCCCGATCCCAAGCGGTGGACCTACGACGTGGGCGGCGGCGGTTGGGGCAATCAGGAACTGGAATCCTACACCGCGCGGACCCGCAACGCCCGAATCCAGAGCGGCGCCCTGGTGATCGAAGTGGACCGTGAGGCGTTTGCCGGCGCCGACGGCATCGCGCGAAATTATACCTCCGCGCGGCTGAAAACCGAAGGTCTGGCGGCCTGGGCGTACGGTCGGATCGAAGCTCGCGTCCAATTGCCGCGCGGCCAGGGCGTCTGGCCCGCGTTCTGGACGCTCGGGACGAATTTCACTTCAGCGGGCTGGCCCGACTGCGGAGAAATCGACATCATGGAGAATATCGGGCGCGAGCCCGGCACGGTCCACGGCACGATTCACGGTCCGGGCTTTCCTGCGGCGGGCATTGGGTTCCCCTCCACGCTGTTGAGCGGCAAACATTTTGCGGACGACTACCACGTGTTCGCCCTGGAATGGACGCCGGGAGAAGTCCGCTGGCTCGTGGATAATCAGGCGTATGGGACGGCGACCGCCGCCGGACTGCCCGCCGGCGCGCGCTGGGTTTTTACGCAATCGCAGTTTATTCTGCTCAACGTGGCGGTCGGCGGCTCCTGGCCCGGCAGCCCGGACGCAACGACGGTTTTTCCCCAGCAAATGAAGGTGGATTACGTCCGGGTTTACGCCGCCACGAACGCGCCGCCGCCCGCCCTGCGCGCGCAATGGACCGCGAGCGGCCCGCAGGCGCGCTGGGCCGGCGAATTTCCGCAGGCGCGGCTGGAGTATTCCGCCTCGCTGCCAGGCGTCTGGACCCTCGCGCCCGTGACCGGCACGCGGTTCGGCGCCGAGTTTGGCGAGCCGATCATTCCGGGTTATTACCGTCTGAGGTAACGCGCCCCTTTATTTGCAGAGTTATCAACACTAGATGGCCGGGCCTGGGAACGGTGGCCCGGGCCGATGGCCGCCCACAACTCGCCCTAAACCAATCGGAGCCACTCCGACACCAATTATGAATATCCCCATCAAAATCCTCTGCGGTTGCGGTCAGAAGTACGCCTTCGACGTTGAACTTGCCGACGCCCGGAGGCTCTGCCCGGTCCAGTGTCCGGTCTGCGGGGCCAGCGGCGCCGCGGCGGCGGAGCAAGCGCTCGTCCGATATCTGACATCCGGGGCGGACACGACGCCCAGCGGCCAGCCAGGACGAACCACCGCGCCGCCTTGCACTCCGCCTCTGCCGCCGCCCACCCGGCCACGCGCACTCCGCGGCCGCGCCACCGCCCGAGGCGGCGCCCGTATCAAATGGCTCTTCCCGGCCCTCGGAGGATTTGGCGCCACGATCGTCGCGCTGGCGGGCAGCCTCGTCTTTGGCGGCGGCTGTGGCCAAAAGCACGACGCCGTAGCAACCGCGACCGCTAACGACGGCTTGCCCCATTCGCTTGCGGAATTGAACGCCTGGTACGCAACGCCGCCTGCCGCGGAGAACGCGGCGCTTTTCGTCGCGCAGGGACTCGAGGCGTTACAGATGACCACCCCTGGCTCGGCGAGCCTCCCGCTAGTTGGACAAGGGCAACTACCGCCTCTAGGCGCGCCCATCCCGCCCGCGGTGAAATCCGCCTTGGTCACGTTCGCACGCGCGAATCGGCCAGCCCTTGAGTTTTTCGCGCAGAGCGCCGCGCTGGACGCGAGCCGGTATCCACTGGACCTGAGCCGGGGCGATGAGGCGCCCTTACCCCACCTGCACAGCCTCAACCTAGCGAGTCAGGTTGTCAAATTGACCGCGATCCTGGACTCGGACAACCACGACGGAAGGCAGGCGGCCCGCGACATCGGGTTGGGGTTGGCGTTGGCGCGTTCGCTCGACGCCGAACCGGTCCTGATCTCGCAATTGCTCAGGGTCGCGCTGACCGCCCTGGCGGTCTCGGCGTTGGAAGAGACCGTCAATCGCGTGACGCTTCCGGCGGAGTCGTTGGTGGAACTCTCAAAGACGATCGAGCGCATGGAGAAATTTGACTCCGGCGGCGAAGGATTCAAACGAGCGCTCGCCGCGGAGCGGATATCGTCGCTGGCGTTGCTCGATAATCCGCAGAAACTATTGCAACTGATTCAGGCGCCCGGAGTGATGGACTTGGCTGATGATCTGCGCGTTCCGGTGGTCGCGCGCCTAAAAAAAGGGGGCAGCCTGAAGGCCGAACAGGAGTATTTTCAGCAGTCGTTCCGGCAGGTGACGGCGGCGCGCAAAGAGACCTATCCGGACAGACTGAAGTCTGACGCGCTGGTCCGTTCCCGCGCCAGCCAGGCGCTGGAGAAAAAGCTCGCCGTCGCCGCGGTCGTCATGCGTTGGCTAAATGTTTCAAGCAAAGAGGCCTTCGGCCTCGCCCATCTCCGGTTAGGACAAACGGCGATTGCCCTCGAGCAATTTCGAGCGGCGCACCAAAATCACTACCCGACCGCTTTGAGTGAACTCGCGCCCGATATCCTCGCGGCTCCGCCAGAGGACCCGTTCGACGGCCAGCCGCTCCGCTACCGCCAGCAAGGGCGCGGCTATCTCCTCTACAGCGTGGGAACTGATCTTAAGGACGATTCCGGCACGCGAGGCAACGCCAAAGAGGGGGATTTTGTTTTCGAGGTCGTCACGCCGCCGAAAACGTAAGATCGCCCCGTCTTCTTTTCCACTGGGCCAGGTTGAGTCGCCGGCGTTCCGCCCCGAAAAACTGGCGCCGGGCCGCCGGCGAGTACCACCCCAAGGCGCTATTCCGGCGGTCCCGGGAGTAACAGATGTCCGGGCTCGCCGGAGCGGCGCGTGACATAATCAGGCTGCCGTTGTCGAACGATAAATCCGTGTAACGGAGCAATCGCTATTGGCCATGAATCTGAGCCGTTTTATCGAACATTTCGGACAAGACCTCCGCTTGGGCCTGCGCGTGCTGATTAAGCAGCCGGGGGCCATGCTCGCTTCGATCGGCGCGCTGTCGCTCGGCATTGGGCTGGTCGCGTTTATGTTCTGCATGATCAAGGCGATGCTGTTTCAGATGCTTCCCTTCCCCGACGCCAGCCAGCTGATCTATACCTCGGTTCCGAGCCAGTTATTGCGCGAATACCGGGAACAGCAAACGACCTTCGAGGGTTTGGCGGCGTACACGAGCGGGACGCAGAGCGTCCGCGCGGATGGCGTCGAATCACGCCGCCAGGTCTGTTACGTCACCGCGAACTTTTTTGACGTGCTCCGGGTCAAGCCGCGCCTCGGACGCAATTTCCTGTCCACCGAGGACGCCATCGGCGCGCCGCCGGCCGTGATTCTGACCCATCAATTCTGGCGGGACGCCTTTCAGACCAACCAGGCGATCCTGGGCGCCACGATCCAGGTGAACGGCCAAGCCGCGACCGTAATCGGCATCCTGCCGGAGGATTACGGATTTGCCGACCACGGGGAACTTTGGGTCGCTTCCCCCGAAGCCGCCAGCCGCGCCTACGACGGAAGGGGCATGGTGCGCAGCCGAGGCATGGTGTTTGGACGTTTGAAGCCGGCGACCTCCCTTTCCCGCGCAAGACGGGAGCTTAACGCGATCGCGGCCCGTCTCGCCGGTCCCTCGCAGGCGCGCGAGGCCGCGCGCAACCCGATACGGGCGGGCCTGTTCATTGATGGCCCCTTGGACGATCCCCAGCCGAAAATCATCGCGCTGGCGATTCTGCTGCTTACGTTTTTTGTCCTTTGCCTCGCCTGCGCGAACGTCACCACGTTGATCCTGGCTCGCGCGGTGAAACGAGGAACGGAGCTGGCGGTGCGTTGCGCGCTGGGCGCCACCCGAGCGCGCCTCGTATCGCAAATGATGATGGAAAGCTTGATTCTGGCGGTGGGCGGCGCGCTGGGCGGACTCTGCCTCGCGCAGGGCGCCGCCAAATGGTTCGCGTTTGAGTTCTTTGCGACCCATCCCGAGCTAGATCCGGCGGTGTTATGGTCTCGTTTCAAGATTTTCGACCGTCCGGCGCTGCTCTTTGTGGTTTGCCTGACCTTCACGACCAACCTCTTGATCGGCTTGCTGCCGGCGCTGCAGGCCACCCGACGGGACGTCAACGAACTGCTAAAAGACCACGGTCTGGCTTCGGCCCGCCGCGGTCTGGCCGGCTGGCAGCGAGCGCTCGTCACGTCGCAAGTGGCGATGTCGGTCTCAATCCTGATTGCGACGCTCGTGGTCGTCAGCTACTGCCGACAGATCAACCATTTAAAACTGCCTTTTGATCCGACCGCGTTTCGCTCGGCCCAACTCAGCCTGCCGCCGCGAGCCGATCCCACCGCCACCTTCGAAGAACTCGAGCGCAATCTGGCCCGGATCCCCGGCGTAACCGGAGTGACATTCGCGTCGGGAGTCCCGTCGAAAACCGGTTGGGAACCGATCGAAATCGAGGGGCAATTATCTACCCCGGGCGGCGAACCGCCGCGGGTTGGCCGTCAGTCGGTTAGCCCCAGCTATTTTGCGACCCTTAATCAGCCATTGACGCAGGGTCGCGCGTTTGGCCCGGAGGATCGGGCGGGGACGCTGCCGGTCGCGATCGTCAACGCTTCGTTCGTAAAGAGATTTTTCCCGACCACCACGCCGATCGGACGGCGGTTCCGAAACCTGGACGGCGGCCCCTTGCTGACGATTATCGGCGAGGCTCCGGATTTGGTTTTCGACCCCGCCGACGTTGGTGAGGGTTACTACACGCCGATGAGCCAGCAGCCGTCGCCGGTGATGTCGGTCACGCTCCACGCCGTCGGGAATCAGGTCGATTGGGCGAAGCTGACGCGCGCGGAATTGGCGCGCCTGCAACCGGAGGCCAACATGTGGTCGATGCGGACGATCCAGGAGAATATCGAACGCGACCACGTCGGCTACTCGTTGGCCGAGGGGATACTGGCCGTGTGCGGCTTCGGCTCGCTGTTTTTGGCGACGCTGGGGATCGTCGGATTGATCACATTTTCGGTCAATCAACGCACGCGGGAGATCGGCATCCGCATCGCGCTCGGGGCGACTCGCCAGCGCATCATCGCCGCGATCCTGCGCCAGTCAATCTGGCAGATAACCGCCGGGTTGGTGATCGGCGCGGGGATCGCGTTCGGCTTGGTGCAAACCGTCGCCCACCTGGTTCCACTGCCGACCCATCAGCCGTGGGTCTATGCGGTCGTGCTTTCGTTTCTGGGCGGCCTCAGCCTGATGGCCGTCCTTTGGCCCGCGAGCCGCGCCAGCAAAGTGGACCCGATGGTGGCGCTGCGTTACGAGTGAGTTGGAGGAATCCGAAGTCGCGCCCAGGGCGCGTCTCGCGCCAGCGATTTTGATAGCCAGACGTTGGTCCTCCCGGCAAATTCCCAATCAGTATAGCCATGCCTTTTAACGCGCGATAGACCTAGCCGATGACTTTTGAATTCAACTACGAACCTCCGCCTCGCCTCGCCCGGCCGAGTGAGGCGATTCGCCGCGGCGGTACTGACCGGCGGGCGCGGGTGCGCCATTCACTGGCCGCGATCCTGACGCTCTGGACATTGATCGGCGCCCATTCCGCGGTCGCCCAAGTTTCGGCCTCATTGCGGCAGAATTTTTGGACGATTGACGGACCGGTCCTGTCCGTTCTCGAAACCAACGGGTTCGTGTACGTCGGCGGACAATTTACCAACGTAGGCCCGTTTACCGGCGGCGCGGCGGCCCTGGACGCGACGACCGGGACGTTGCTCCCTAATTTTCCGGTCGTGAACGGAACCGTCGCGGCGGTCGTCTCGGACGGCAAGGACGGCTGGTTTCTAGGCGGTGACTTCGCCGGCGTCGGCGGCGTGGCCGCCACCAACCTGGTCCATCTGCAACGCCAAAACGTCGTGGACCCGAATTGGACGCCCAACCCGAACGGCCCGGTCTTGGCGCTGCTGGTCATCGGCAACACGCTTTACGCGGGCGGCACGTTCGATCATCTCGGGGGGCAACCGCGCCCCCTGGCGGGAGCAGTGGACGCAACGACCGGCCAGACCACGGCGTGGAATCCGACGTTTCAAGGGGCTCGCGTCAGCGCGCTCGCGAATTGGGGCACGACGATTTACGCGGGCGGCTCCTTCTCGGTCGTGGGGGGAGCGGGACGGAACGATGTCGTCGCGCTCGACGCAACCACCGGCCAACTGGCCGGCCCGGACCTGGGCGTGGACAGCCGCGTCGATGCGCTGCTGGTCTCCAGCAACACGCTTTACTTGGGCGGCGCCTTCAATCGGATCGGCGGCCAACCGCATCCGTTGATCGGCGCGATCGACGCGCCGACGGCGAAAGTCACCGCGTTTACGGCCGCGCCATTTATCGGCGGGGGCGAGGTTTTTGGGCTGGCGATCGCGGGGAAGCGTTTGTACGTGGCCGGGAATTTTCAATACTTCGGCGCCGGCGTCCGGTTCGGTAGTGGTTTGGCAGGATTTGACGCAACCACCGGCGCAGCGACGAACTGGTCGCCGAATCCATTTCCGATGTTCGGCCCCGGGCCGGGCGCGGCGCCCGTTTTTCGGACGCTGGCCGTGTCGGGCGGCACGGTTTACATCGGCGGCACCTTCACGAACCTCAACGGTCCGCGCAATTACGTGGGCGCGGTGGACACGACCAACGGCGCGCTGCTCGGGTGGAATCCCAACGCGGATCAAACCGTCCAAACGCTGGCGGTCAGCGGCTCGACGGTGATCGTGGGCGGCAGCTTCAGTTCGGTCGGCCGCCTCGCGCGGACAAACTTGGTCGCGCTCTCCGCTACCACCGGCGCCGCCACGGCGTGGAACCCAGCGCCGGATGGCGCCGTTCGCGCTCTGGCCTTCGCGAGCAATATGATCTATATCGGCGGCGACTTCATTTCGGCCGGAGGCCAAACCCACCGCCATATCGCGCAACTCAAATCGGCGGCTTCCACCACGAATCTGGTGACCGCCTGGAACCCGACGGCGGACGGAGTCGTCAACTGCCTCGCGGCCGGCGCGGGGACCCTTTACGCCGGCGGCGCGTTCACGACGATCGGCGGACTTCCCCGCAACTTAATTGCCGCGCTTAGCATGGGGACCGGCTTGGCGACGGACTGGAACGCGAACGCCGCCGGCAATGGTTCCCTGACGACGGCGATCAACGCGTTGGCGGTGTCGGGAAACACGCTTTACGCGGGGGGCGAATTCGCCACGATCGGCGGTCAAACGCGCAATTTCGTGGCCGCCGTGGACACCACGACCGCCTTGGCCACCGATTGGAATCCGTTTCCAAACGGACCGGTGAAGTCGCTTTTGATCTCGGGCGGCACGGCTTATGTCGGCGGGAGTTTCGTACAGATCGGCCTCCGCAGCCGGCCTGGGTTGGCGGCGATCGGCTTGAGCAGCGGCAAGCCGACCAGTTGGGATCCCGCGGTCACCGGACCCGCCAGCGTCGCGAACGCCTTGGCGCAAGTGGGCGACACGATTTATGTCGGCGGCGTCTTTACCGGCGCGGGCGGGGCGGCCCGGACCAATTTAGTGGCGCTCGACTCGACTACGGCGCTAGCCACCGACTGGGCGCCGCAACCGAGCGACAACGTCTCCGCGCTTTACGCGTCCCCGACAAGCCTTTACGTCGGCGGCTCATTTTCGTCCATCGGCGGAACGACCCAGCATTACCTCGCGGCCTTCCCAATCAGCGCCAACCCCGGGCAACAACTCACCATAGTGGCCAGCTCGGTTCGCTGGACCGCCCCCGGCCAACTCAGTTTCCAAATGACCGGCGCCTCTGGCCAGCGGGCGGGCATCCAAGCCTCCTCCGATTTAACCAATTGGACGACCGTGGGCACGAACGTCCTGACTGGCGGCGCCGGCGGCTTCCTGGACTCCCAGGCGGCCAACTTGAGTCACCGCTTCTACCGCGCCGTGACGCTGCCTTGAGTTTGACGGCCAACGGGTCGAGCGAAATGATTTCTCGTGGCCCGGTGGCCGGGCGTGTGTCATATTATGACCGCTTCCTATGGCTCGAATTGGGGCGCCGATCGACATTCAGGCTGGCGAGTTGAAGGGTGGCCGGTTTTTTTCGCCGGCGACACCTCGGCTCCGGTCGGGTAGCGGCTCACGCCACCGACTGCTTTGGCGACTCGCGGGGATCCTGCTCATGACGCTCCTGGGCTTGCAACCGGCCACCGCGCAAGTCGGGTCAAACGTGCGACCGCGTTTCTGGACCACGGATGGCCCGGTCCTCTCGATTCTGGAGACTAATGGTTACGTCTATTTGGGCGGCCAATTCACCAACGTCGGGCCCTTCACGGGTGGCGCCGCGGTCCTGGACACAGCCACGAGTCGGTTTTCGCCAAACTTTCCGATCATCAACGGCGTCGTCATGGCGGCCACTCCCGACGGCAAAAACGGCTGGTATCTGGGCGGTTCGTTTACGGACGTCGAAGGCTTCGCGATCACCAACCTGGCGCACATCAACCACGACAACACGGTGGACACGCGCTGGACCCCGAACCCGGACGGCCCCGTTCGGGCGTTGCTCGTTTTGAGCAACACGGTTTACGTCGGCGGGGTCTTTGCGCATCTCGCCGGACAGGAGCGATTGTTGGCCGGCGCCGTGGACCCCACGACGGGGGAGGCCAAGTCATGGAATCCCGGGATTCAAAGGGGGAGCGTGAACGCGCTCGCCACCTGGAGTGGAGCGGTCTATGTCGCCGGGGCGTTCGACACGGTGAAGGGCGAGTCTCGCCGCAACGTGGTCGCGCTCACGGCGGACACCGCGCAATTAGTCGGCCAGGACTTGCAGGTGAACAACCAGGTCAACGCGATGCTGATCTCGAGCAATACGATCTATCTCGGCGGATTATTTGACGAGGTGGGCGGGTCACGGAGGGTAATGGTCGGGGCAATCGATGCGCCGACGGCCCAGGCAACCAAGTTCGTCCCGAGCGCCTTTGAGCTCGGAGGCGAGGTTTTGGCGCTGGCAATCTCGGGAAACCATCTCTACGCGGCCGGCCAGTTCCTGGTCGTCGCGAGCCGCTTTACCAGCAGCCTGGCCTCGTTCGACGCCACCACCGGAGTGAGCGAGAATTGGTCGCTCAGTCCGCCGTTTGCCCAAGGCCCCGCGCCCGTCGTACGCTGCCTGGCGGTCGTCGGCGACACGGTTTACGTGGGTGGCTCATTCACAAATCTGAACGGACCGCGCCCTTACCTGACCGCCCTGGCCACAGTTGGCGGCCAGGCGCTCGCGTGGAACCCAAACGCCAATCAAGCCGTTGAGACCTTGGCGGTCAATGGCTCGAACTTGCTGGTCGCTGGCGATTTCACTTCGATCGGCGGCGCGCGGCGGCCGAATTTGGCCGCGCTGTCCGCGGCCACCGGCGCCGCGGCCGATTGGAATCCCGCGCCCAACGGCGCGGTACGGGCGCTCGCCTCCGATGGCTCTTCGATATACGTAGGTGGGGACTTTCTATTGATCGCGGGCGCGGCCAACAAACACATCACCCGCCTAAAACCGGCCCCGTCCACGACCAACCTATACACCGCGCTGGGTTTCACGGCGGATGCCACCGTAAACTGTCTGGCCGTCGCGGACGGGACGGTGTTTGCCGGCGGCACGTTCACTAATATCGGCGGCGCGCCCCGTCATTTAGTCGCCGCGTTGATCGCGGAGAGCGGGCTGGCGAACGGCTGGAAAGCCAACGCGGCCGGCGACGGATCGCTCACGACCGCGATCGACGCGCTGGCGGTCGGGGGCCAAACGCTTTACGTCGGCGGCGAGTTCGCCACCATCGGTGGGCAACCTCGCAATTTCCTCGCCGCCGTGGACACCACGACCGCCCGGGCCACCGATTGGAATCCGTTTCCCGACGGGCCGGTGAAATCGCTTTTGATTTCGGGCGGCACGGCCTATGTCGGCGGCAGTTTCGTACAGATCGGCCTCCGCAGCCGGCCTGGGTTGGCGGCGATCGGCCTGAGCAGCGGCAAGCCGACCAGTTGGGATCCCGCGGTCACCGGACCCGCCAGCGTCGCGAACGCCTTGGCGCAAGTGGGCGACACGATTTATGTCGGCGGCGTCTTTACCGGCGCGGGCGGGGCGGCCCGGACCAATTTAGTGGCGCTCGACTCGACTACGGCGCTAGCCACCGACTGGGCGCCGCAACCGAGCGACAACGTCTCCGCGCTTTACGCGTCCCCGACAAGCCTTTACGTCGGCGGCTCATTTTCGTCCATCGGCGGAACGACCCAGCATTACCTCGCGGCCTTCCCAATCAGCGCCAACCCCGGGCAACAACTCACCATAGTGGCCAGCTCGGTTCGCTGGACCGCCCCCGGCCAACTCAGTTTCCAAATGACCGGCGCCTCTGGCCAGCGGGCGGGCATCCAAGCCTCCTCCGATTTAACCAATTGGACGACCGTGGGCACGAACGTCCTGACTGGCGGCGCCGGCGGCTTCCTGGACTCCCAGGCGGCCAACTTGAGTCACCGCTTCTACCGCGCCGTGACGCTGCCGTAAACAGCGCCGATGGCGCCTGCGCGCGGGTCGGGAGATCGTTCTGTCCGGCTCACGCCGGCTCCCGGCGAGCTTCGGATGCGCGGGCGCCCAGATTGCCGTAGCGATGGTAATCGGCGCAAACGCTCTGCTCGCGGAGATACCAAAGCAATTCGACGCGGCCTTCGGCCAAGGGTGGTTCGTCCGCGATCCAGGCGCCGGATGCCGCGGCGGCCGCGCGCACGGATGGCGGCACGCGGTCCGGTCCGGCATAGCGGACGCGCGCGATCGCGTGGGGCGGCCACGCGCCAATCTCCGCGGCCAATTGTTCGTCCGTTTCCTCGATGAACTCGATGGCGGCGCCCCACGAATCGGTCAGTTCATCCAAAGCCGCGACTGGCCCGGCAAGCTGACCTGGCGGCGAGCTGACGATGACCCGCGCGCCGGTCACGCGCGCGGCCGCGGCCCGGGCGGCGACGTCAAAGAAGGTGTCCGATGGCGCGAAGCGGACGCGAATTTCACCGAACGGCAGGTATCGCCGCACATTGTCCTGACCCAGCAGCCGAAAATGATCGTGTTCGACGCCAAATTCCTCGAGCCACCAACGGTCATAACTCGCGATCGCCCGCAATAATCGCGGCGCGGCCGCCGTGAATTCAGAGGCCGGCGGCCCACCCTGCGGCGATCGCGCGGCAAGCTCGCGGACACCCAAACGGAGGGTCTCCAGCAACGGATCTTCAACCGCTTCGTCGGGCGCAACTGGCGTCGCCCCCGTCTCCGCGAAGCGCATGAACTGCGCGACATAGTTTGGCCCGCCGGCCTTCAAGCCTGGGCCGAAGCACGATTTTCCCATCCCGCCAAACGGCTGGCGCAGGACGATGGCTCCGGTCGTGCCTCGATTCAGGTAAAGGTTCCCGGCGCGGAGACCGGCTTTCCATTGCGCCTGTTCGCGCTCGTCCAGGCTATGCAGACCCGCGGTCAGACCGTAGCCGGTTTGATTCGCGATCCGAATCGCTTCGTCCAACCGCTCGAAGCGCAGCACGGCCAGCACGGGACCGAAGAACTCCGTCCGGTGCGTAAAACTGCCGGGACGTACGCCCCATTTTACCCCAGGGGACCAGAGGTTCGGCCGGTCGCCGACCGAGCGCGGCATCACCGCCCAGGACTCGCCCGGCTCCAGCGTTTTGAGCGCGGTTTCCAAATCGCCGGCCGGCGGGCGGATCAGGGGTCCGACGCGAGTGGTCAAGTCCCACGCCGAACCGACCGGCAGGCTTTTCACCGCGTCGCAGAGCATCCGCTTGAAGCGCGCGTCGTCGTAAACCTCGGCCTCGAGCAGCAGCAGCGAGGTCGCCGAACACTTCTGGCCGCTATGGCTGAACGCCGAGTGGACAATGTGCTTGATCGCCAATTCCCGGTCGCTCAACGCGGTGACAATCGTCGCGTTCTTGCCGCCCGTCTCGGCGAACAACCGCAGATTGGGGCGGAGGTTCAACAGCCGCAACGCGGTTTCCGTGCCGCCGGTGAGGATCACGGCGCCCACGTCGGGATGGGTGGCCAGACGCGCGCCCGCGCCGCTCCCGGGGCACGGCACGAACTGCAGCGTTCGCCGCGAGACACCGCCCTGCCAGAAGCTCTCGCATAACTCCCAGCCGACCAGCACGGCGTCCGACGCCGGTTTCAAGATCACGGTATTGCCCGCCGCCAGCGCGGCCGCAATACCGCCGCACGGGATCGCGATGGGAAAGTTCCAAGGCGGCGCGACGACGATCACGCCCCGGCCCTCCGCGCGGAGGCCGGGCTGCTCGAAAAACGACCGCGCCGCCGCGCGGTAGAATTCGACAAAATCCACCGCTTCGCTGACCTCGGGGTCGGACTCGCTCAGCGTCTTGCCGCCGTTGGCGAGCGCGGCCCAGATCAGGTCGCCACGCGAGCGGCGCAACTCCTGCGCCACGGCGCCGAGGATTTCGTTGCGTTCCTCGACGCCAAGCGAACGCCAGCCGTCCGGGTCGGCGCGCGCGCAGGCGACCGCCCGATCGACCTCTTCGGTGTTCGCCACGCGGTAGCGCGCCACGACCATGCCAGGACGCGAGGGGTCGCGGCAAATGCCGGTCCGCGCGGATTCCGTCGCGCCAATTTCGGGGAGCAGCGCGTCACCCGCGATAACCAACGGAAGCGCGGCGCGGCGCGCGACCGAACGGGCGATCAGCGCTTCGGCCCATCGGCCATTTTCCGGCAACGACCAATCGGTGTCGGGTTCGTTTTGAAATTCGCGCCAATTCAGCTCTGGACGCGGCGTCTCGAAACGCTCGGTCGCGCGGTTCTGCGTTCGCCGTGGCGCCTGGGAAATCTCGCGCGCGGAGGCCTGACGAAAACCGCGCTCAAGCCGCTCCCAGAGCGGAGAATCGACCTTAAGCTTGAACGCGTGCGTCAGGAAGTTTTCCGGGCCGGTGTTCTCATCCAAACGGCGGATCAAATAGCCGATGGCGTTCAGGAACTCTTCCTGGCGGCAGGCCGGCGCATAGAGGAGCAATTCGGCGGTTTTTTCGCGGAGCGCGCGGCGTTGATGGTTCGCCATCCCCTCGAGCATTTCGAATTGGACCCGGTCGCCGGCGTTGGCCGACGCGGCGAGCACGAGGCCGTACGCGAGGTCGAACAAATTGTGCGACGCGACGCCGACGCGAACGGCGGCGAGGTTTTCCCGCCGCATCGCTTCGCGCAACATCCGTTGGTAATTGGCGTCCGTTTCGGCCTTGGATTTGAAAGGCGCCTGCGGCCAATCGTGGAGCGCGGCCTCGACCCGTTCCATTTCGAGATTGGCGCCTTTCACCAGACGGATCGTGACGGCGCCGCCTCCCGCGGCGACGCGGCGGCGCGCCCATTCATTGATCTGCCGTTGTACCGCGGCCGAGTCCGGGATATAGGCCTGCAGCGCGATGCCCGCCCCGGCGGCGCCCAAGCCCGGCCGATCCAGCGTCCGCATGAACGCCTGCGCCGTGAGGCGCAGGTCGCGGTATTCCTCCATGTCCAGGTAGATGAACTTGGGAATCTCGACGCCATCCGGCCGGACGTAGCGAAGATGCAAGGCCTGGCGATAGAGCGGCTCAAGGCGATCGCAGAGCGTACGGAGCGTGGCTTCGCGGGCCAGTGGCGAGATCTGGGAGTAGAGCGTCGAAATCTTGACGGAGAGAACCTCCACCTCGGGCAGTTGGAGGGCTGCCAGGTATTTTTCGAGACGATGCGCCGCCTCCTCTTCCCCGACCAACGCTTCGCCGAGGAAATTCAGATTCATCCGCACTCCCTCGCTCGCTCGCGCGCGCAGATGTCGCGTCAGCAACTCGGTTTCGGCGGGCAAGACGACGTTCGCCGTCTCATGGTGCATGTGCTCCTTAACCAGGGGCACCGCGACGCCCGGCAGCCACCCGCCGAACGTCTGGAAGCCGCGCAACAAGGCGCGGTCGAGCGGGCTGAAAAAGCGCGGAATTCCCTGCGCGTCCAACAGGTGGGTCAAATGCTCGGCGGTGCGGGCCGCGGCCTGCGAACGGAAGGCCTGGTCGGTCAACTGAACCAGTGTGACCTTGTCCGCCGGCGTTTGGAGCATCCGAGCCAACTCGGCCTGCTGGCGGCGCTCCGCCGGCGTCTGCAACTCGCGCGCGCGCGTTTGCAGCGTGCGAGCCAGGTTAACGGCCTGCTCGATCAATTCCGCATCGGAAGCTGGGATGAAGGCGCTCATGACGGGATAGCCCGTTACAATTTACGCGAGCATTTGAATTTGCAAAGTGGCGCGCAAACGAACCCGCCGCCGCATGGTAGCGAGAGAAAGGCGAAAGGCATCCGAAAATGAGCTTACCGCGATCGGGGCGCTCTGGCGCGTAAAAAGTTCGTTGCAAAGGCAAGCCACCGAGACAGCGTGTCCTCATCCATCCGGAGCGGTGGCGGCCACATCGCACGGCGACTCCGGGCCGCCGGTGGGGCGAGGCTCTGCTCCGCCTTCGCTCTCGCTCCGGCGTGACAAACCATCGACCGCGCCGAAGCCATCGGCATAGGCGGGCGAGCCGTGACTGGTTTCGGACGGCAGCGGCTCGGTCGAACTTTCCACGGCTCGAGCCTCGCCCCACCCGCAGTGAGCGCCGCGACGCTACTGACCGTTGGGGGCGCGATTCAAATGACCGGCAACCCTCAGCGCCTAACGCGCAACGGCAGACTTCCGCTGTTGCTCGCCGAACCAGTGGACGGTGTTGTCGAGGATGCGCAGGACGTTCGGGTCCTTGAACGCCGGGTAAAGCTCGTGGCCCGGGCGGAAATAGAATACCTGGCCGCGCCCGATGTTCCACAAGGAGCCGCTCCGGAACCATTCGCCGTTCTGCCAATGTTCCTCAAAGACCACCGCGTCCGGCTCCGGCACATGAAACGGTTCGTCGTACATTTCGGTCTGCGCCACGGTGAATTCGGGCGGCAAGCCGCGCGCGATCGGATGTTTCGGCAGAAGGATACGCACTTGGCTCGGTTTGCCGTCGGGCCGGAACGCGGGGAAGCAGCAGTTCGGCAGGGTGAGCCAAATCTCGACCGGTCCGCCCAGCGGCTTGCGATAAATCGCCGCGGGCGTCAAACGGTCCGTGTATTTCGGCGGCGTGCGAAAGTTCCCGAAGAGGTTCGTCTCGGCCCAAACGACGTTGGCGCGTTCCGCGACGGGCAGTTGGCGCAGGGCGTCTTCGCGCGCCCGCGCCCGCATCGCCTCGACGAAGGGCGCCGACCAATGCGCGGAGTGCAGCGCGATGAGCGAAAGCCGTCCGGCTTGGATGCGCTCGACGATGGCGCGACCCTTTTCAAAACTGACTTCGCCGTTGCGAACGTGGCCCCACCAGATCAGCACGTCGCACGCGTCCAGCGCGGCGGCCGAGAGGCCTTGCTCCGGGTCATCAAGGCGCGCCGTGGTGACGGCGAGTCCCGGCCTTTGGCGCAAGTATGCCGCGATCTCGCCGCCAAGATAATTGGAGTAGGCTTGCTTTTGCGCCGGTTGTTGCTCGTCCCAAACCAGCACGCGGATCGGCGCGGCTCCGGCATTCTGAACGACGAGCCAGACCGCGAGGACGGTCAGCAGGAAAGTCCGCATTTTCATAATCCAGTACTTAGGCTCAACCGGAAGCGCGGGCTTGGCCGAATCGTCGGTTTTAGCCTCAGAGTTCCCGCAACGCCGTCGCGACCGGCAGGCGCACGGCGCGAATCGCGGGAAACAGCCCCCCGACCAACCCGATCAAAGCCGCATAAAAAATCCCCTGCGCCAATAAGTTTGGGCCGATGCGGAACGAAAAGGCAACCTGGCTGAAACTTTGGAAATTCATCGTCGAGGTGTGAAACCCGTCGAAGGCCAGATACGCCGCCGCCGCGCCAATCGCGCCGCCGCCGACGGCCAACGCCAAAGACTCGAAGAGAACCGAGAAAATGATCGGGCTGCCCCCGAAACCCAACGCCCGCAAGGTGGCGATTTCGCGGGTCCGGGCCGCAACCGCGTTGTACATCGTGTTCAGGGCGCCGAAGATGGCGCCGACGCCCATAAGCCCGGCGACGAGCGTGCCCAGCCAGGTGACGAGGTTGGAGACGGCCGTCGATTGTTCGGCGTAGTAGTCAGGCTGGCGCACCACTTTGATGTTCAGGCGCGGGTCCGCGGTGAGCGCGTCCTTGAATTTTTGAAAATCATTGGGTGACGCCAATTTGGCGTACACGGATTGGAACGAATCGCCGCGGCGGTAGGCGCCTTGCAGCACGCTGGCGTCCGTCCATACCTCGGACTCCGAAATGCCGCCGTTCGCGGTAAAAATGCCGACCACCGTCCAGTCATTGTTCGCGACACGAATCTTCTGGCCGACGGTCAGCCCGGCGAACTCGCGGGCGGCGCCCGCCCCGGCGAGGACTTCATTCTTGCCGGGTTCAAATCGGCGGCCTTCCACGACGTGAACCTCCTCATGGACGCCAAACGCCGCCGGTTCCACGCCGCGCAGAGGCACGTTCGCGTCCGTCCCGGTCGAGCGTTTCGGCAGATTGATGATCACGAAAAGCTCCGGTGAAGCGAGCGGACCGCCGGAACCGCGCGCGACCCCGGGCGCGTCGCTGATGACCCGGGTATCGTCCCGCGCCAGACCGCTCATCATCTCGCTGGTGGCGCCGCTCCGCATGACAATCGCCGTGCCCGGGTCGCCCGCGGCGGTCAGGGCGTGCCGAAAACCTTGCGCAATCGAGAGGACGCCGACCAGGACGGCCACGACCCCGGCGATGCCGAACGCCGCGGCGGCCGAGGAGCCCTTCCGCTCGGGGATCGTTTGCAGGCTCAGTTGGGTCACCGAGCAGACTTGGGAGAACCAGTGGGTCAAGGTGCTCATGTCAATTTCTCCGGAGGGCTTCGGCGATCTGGAGCCGTTTCGCCTGCCAGGCCGGCAGGATGCCGGTCGCAATGCCGAGCGCCACGAAGAGCACGGCGCCGGTCAAGAGCTGCCCTTTGGGAAGAAAAAACATCGGGAGTGATCCGTGCGTCGGGTCCCCCTGTTCGATGATGATCCAGGCGATGCCCAACCCGAGGATGCCGCCGACCATGGAGATCAAGCACGATTCCCCCAATACCAATCCGAGCACCTGGCCGTCGTTGAAGCCCATCGCCTTGAGCACTCCCAATTCCTCGGTGCGTTCGCGAACCGATTGCGCCATCGTATTGCCCGCCACCAGCAGAATCGTAAAAAAGACCGCGCTCAGGATGCCGATCATGATCGTGCCGATGTCGCCAATCTGTTTCGCGAACGCCTGCACGAACGCGCCTTCGGTTTCGGCCTTGGTCTCGTACGGTGAATTCGCGAACTCAGCGTCAATCTTTTGGGCGATCTCCGGGGCTTGCGCGGGGTCTTTCACGCGGACCGCGTACCAGCCGACGCTGCCTTTGCCAAACGCGCGGGCTTCATCGAAGTAATCGTAGCGGAACAGCAACTGCGTGGTGTCGGTTCCTTTTTTGGCGCCGTCGAAGATGCCGACGACGTCGAATTCCCAGGTGTTGCCGCCGCTCTTGCGCGTCCAGATCGAAGCCTGCAACGGGATTTTGTCACCCACCTTGAAGCCGTACCGATTAGCGAGCTTGCGACCGATCACCGCGCCGGTCCGGGTGCGGAGCCAGGCCGCTTTCGCCTCCGCCGGAAGCAGGTATTCGGGATACATTTGCAGGAACTCCTCCGGGACCACTGGCATTTGCGCGAAGAAGTTCTTCGGGTCCTGATAAACGCCGCCAAACCAGGACATGTGCGCCGCGCCGGCCACGCCGGGAATATTGCAAATCCGCGCCTGGTAACTCTCGGGCAGCGACATGATCAGGGAGACCTTATGCCGCACCACCAACCGGTCGGCGCCCGCCATTTCGACGCCTCCCGCCAGCGCCTGCTTGATGGCGACCAGAAAGCCGAACAACAGGAACGCGACCATGACCGAAAGGATGGTCAGCGTCGTCCGCAGTTTCCGGCGTTTCAGATTGCTCCAGACGAACGGGAGGAATTTCATTCGGGCTTCTCCGTGGAAAGCTGGCCTTTGTTCAAATAGACCGTGTGCGTGGCGCGCGCGGAGGCGTGGGGATCATGCGTCACCATGATGATGGTCTTGCCATGATCGTGGTTGAGGGCCTGAAGCAGATCGAGAATCTCGTCGCCCGATTTGCGGTCCAAGTCGCCGGTCGGCTCGTCGCAGAGCAGCAGCGTGGGATCAGTCACGATTGCGCGGGCGATGCCAACCCGCTGCTGCTCGCCGCCCGAAAGCTGACGGGGAAAATGCTTGGCGCGATGGGAAAGGCCAACCACGGCGAGCGCGGCGGCGGCGTGCTGTTTGCGCTCCTTGGCCGAGAGGTGGGTCAGGAGGAGAGGCAACTCGACGTTCCGCTCCGCGGTCAGCACCGGCATCAGGTTGTAGAATTGGAAAACAAAACCAATGTGGCGCGCGCGCCACGCGGCGAGCTTCCGGTCGTTCAACTCGTTGACCGACTCGCCGCCGACTCGCACCGAGCCTTGGGTCGGCTTGTCCAACCCACCAATCAAATTAAGCATCGTGCTCTTGCCGGAGCCGGACGGCCCCATCAGCGCCAGAAAGTCGCCTTTCGGCACGTTCAGGGCCAAGCCCTGCAGGACGTGGATCGTTTCCTCGCCGCGGCGAAAGACTTTTTCCACACCCAGTAACTCTACCGCCAAATGATTATCCGCGCTCATGGTTTGGTTTCTTTTACGCGATCCCCATCGACCATTTTTTCGGGACCGGTGGCCACGACGATTTCGCCGCCGGTCAACCCGCTGGTGATCCTCGCCTCGTCATTGAGAACGCCTTCGACGCCCACCGCGCGGCGCTCGACCTTTCCGTCGCGCGTGACGAAGACGTATTTTCGTCCATCCTGCTCGCGCACAGCCGAGGCCGGAATGGTCATCACGCTCACGCGCGTTCCAACGGAGTCGGGGCCGCCTTGAAACGCGACTTTGACGCCCATGTCCGGGAGAATTCGCGGGTCAAGCTTGTCGAAGCCGACCCGGACCTTGACGGTCGCCTTCTGGCGGTCGGCCGTGGGTATGATCGCGATGACTTTGCAGGGAATCTTCCAATCGGGATAAGCGTCAAGCGTGGCTTCCACCGGCTGCCCGGCGCTCACCCGATGGAGGTAGCTCTCATTGACGTCGATCTCAATCTCGAGCGAGGCCATATCGACAATCGTCGCGATGCCGGTCCGGGTGAAGCCGCCGCCCGCGGAAATCGGAGAAATCATCTCACCGGGCTGCGCGTTTTTGGCGACGACGACGCCGCCAAACGGAGCGCGAATCACCATGTCCTCGATCTGTTGTTTCCAAACCTCGACTTCGCGCTCGGCGACCGTCACGTCCACTTCCTGGCGTTGCAGGCGCGCGGCCAATGATTTGAAGTCGGACTCGGCGCGGTCCAGGTCGGATGGGCTGGCGATGCGGTTGGTGGCGAGCTTGATCGTGCGACCGTATTCCGCTTCGGCCTGCCGCATCAGGGCCCGGGTTTCCTCGAGCGAGGCCTTGGCGGAGGCGAGCTGGGCCTCGGCTAAGCGCACGCTGGTCTGCAAATTCGAATCATCCAGGCGGGCCAGGACTTGGTTGTCCGCCACCTTGACGCCCTCCTCGATCAAAACTTCCGTGACCTTGCCAGGCACTTTCGAGGAAACGGTGGCGGAGCGCCGCGCGGTGACGTAGCCCGATGCGTTCAGCAGCGTTTTCGCGCCGGCGCCGGTGGCGTTCTCACGAACGGTGAACGTGGTGACCTCGACGGCGCCGGGACGCCGCAGCCAGGCGGCGGCGGGCACAGCGATCGCCCCGAGAACGATCAGCACGACGGGAATCCAAAGCCAGGAGGACTTGGGTTCGGGAACCTTTCGGTCGATCCGCAGTTCGTTCAGGGTTTCTTTGTCGGGTCGCATATCAACTTCGAATCCGCCAGCCAGTCCCACCGTTCACTCACTCTCCCGCCCGCCCGAGTCTCGGCTTGACCGCTCATCGGAAACGCGCCGCCGAGCAAACACGTTTTCACCGCGCCGGTCAAGCGAACGCGGCGCGTTGGGCGTTACAATTGGCCACGTTGTTTGTAATGGTTCTGACCCGCCCAAACCGATAAAAAGGTTTCGGCTTTGGCAAGGGTTCCCGCGCGGCGCCGCCCGAAATCGGCCGTGGATGACGGTGGGCATCCACCCGATTGACTTACGGCGCGATGGCGGGAAGCTATTAGGCTACTATGAAAACTACACTTCGAATAATCGTGGCCCTGGTTCTGCTCGCGACGTTGGCCTTCGCAACGGTGATCTTCATGCTCGATTCGATCGTCAAGACCGGGGTCGAAAAAATCGGGACCAAAGTAACGCAAGTGGAAGTCAAACTCGACGGGGCCAGGATTTCCGCGTTTTCCGGGCAAGGCACGCTGAACGGCCTTTTCGTTGGCAATCCCGCCGGGTACCAATCGCCGTCGGCCATCAAGGTTGGCGCGCTGAGCATGGCGCTGCAACCCTCGTCGGTATTCTCGGACAAGGTGGTGATCCGCTCCATCATCGTCACGGCGCCGGAAATATCATTCGAGGGCAGTTTGACCGGAAATAATCTGAGCAAGCTGCTGGCCGGAATCCAGTCCTCCTCGGACGCGGAAAAGAGCGGGACGCCTCCGGGACAGAAACCGCCCGGAAAGAAGCTGCAGGTCGATGAACTGACCGTCTCGGGCGGGAAGATCAACGTGACCCTGACGGGGCTGGGCGCCCGCTCCGCCACCGTGCCCTTGCCCGAGATTCACTTGCAAAACCTGGGAGCCGGCCCGGACGGCATCACGCCGGCGGAGTTGACTCAAGCCGTTTTCAAACAAGTCATGGCCGGAACGCTCAAGGCCGTGGCCTCCGAGGTCACCGGCTTGGGTAGAGGCGTCGCCGACTCGGCCAAAGAGGCCGGTCGAAACGCCTCGGGCGCCGTGGAAAAAACCACCAAAAGCATCAGTGATTTGTTCAAGAAAAAGTAACCACCCGCGCGGCGGCCGAGGAAATGAATAGCGAGGTGACGCTCGGTTGCGCGCAACGCGGGGACGCCCTCTCGGTCGAACCGTCGTGGCGGCTCCGAGTCGTGATCCGGGGCACAGCGGCGCAGCCACGCGAGGTCTGGTTGCCGCCCGGGAATTATTTGGCCGGTCGTGAAGTGGCCGGCCCGCTCAAGCTCGACCACCCGTCAGTCTCCGGGCTGCATTTCGAACTGGAGATTCAACCGAACGGAACGATTGAAGTCGTCGATCTCGATTCCACCAACGGCACCTTCGTCCAAGGGGAACGGATCACCCGCGCCACCGTGCATCGCGGAACGGTGATTGTGGCGGGCGCGATCGAACTGGCGCTCGAACCCGAGTCTCCGCTAAGCAGACCAAAACCGGCGCCGACGGCCGCGACGGAGCCGGCGGCACGGGGATCGTTCGCCCGCCTGGTCCCGGGCGCGTTTATCTATCCGCTAAAGGGCAACGCCTTGGTGGCGCTGCTCGTCATCGCCGTCCTCGATAATGGGCCGCTGTTGCTCCCCGGCATCGGTCTGGCCGGCCTCTTCCTCGGCTTCGTAGTCGGCGGGTATATCTTCGCCGTCGGACAACAGATCGTCCGTTCAGCCGCGGCGGGAGAAGCGGACTTCCCAACTCATTTTTTCGCCAGCCTCGACCTGCAAGAATTGGGCGAGAGTTTCGCGAAATCGCTCGGGCTGGCGGTGATTTGTTTCGGCCCGTGGATCGTCGGACAGTGGGTCCCGACCGTGCCGCGCTGGGTAACCTGGTTGTCGCTTGGCGTCGGCTGCGGATTTTTTCCGATGAGCTTCCTGGCGGTGGCAATGACCGACGCGTTGGAAAGCGTCAATCCCTGGTTCATCCTGCGCTCGATCTTTCGCGCGCCGCTTCCTTATCTGTCGATTTCTGTGCTCTTCGGCGTGATGTTTTGGGCGATCTCCGGCTTCACCCAGGGGCAGTCGCCCAGCGCGCTCCCGATACCCTTGGTGATCGTGGGATCGATCGTCTTCTCGGTATTCGGTACCTACCTCTCGTTCGTCTGCCTGCGGCTGCTTGGGCTATTCTACTGCTGCTACCGCGAGCGCCTCGGGTGGGAGTAACCAAGGGATGCGCGGCACATCCCGGCGCTCACTGACGCGCCAATTTCCGTCGTGATCGTGTCGCCTCCCGTTTGACACATCTAACGGCGCGTGCAACGTTGGTCGTAATGCATCGCCTTACACGCGCTTCCGGGTTCCTCGGTTTGTATCTGGGTGTCTTTTACACTTTGTCCGCGACCGCGGCGCCGCCGCAGACCCTCCACGGTCACGTGCCGGCGGTGGTGGCGCGTCTCCAAGCCATCGACCGGCTGCCCGGTACCAATCAACTCCGGCTGGCGATTGGGCTGCCGCTGCGCAATCCGGAGGCGCTCACGAATTTACTGCGCCAACTCTACGATTCCACCAGCGCCGGCTACCATCGGTTCCTAACGCCGGAGCAATTTGCCGAGCGCTTCGCCCCGACGGAGCAGGACTACCAGGCGGCGCGGGACTTCGCGAGCGCCCACGGTCTGGCGGTCGTCGGCGTCCACCCCAATCGCGCCGTCCTGGACGTGCGCGGCGCCGTCACGGACGTCGAGCGCGCGCTGGGCGTTACGCTGCGGACTTACCAGCATCCGACCGAGGCACGCCTGTTTTACGCGCCGGACACGGAACCGTCCGTCGAGTTGGGGACACGGCTGCTGCACGTCGGCGGGCTTAACAATTACACGCTGCCGCGTCCGCGGATGCGCGAGCTGGTCGCGAATCCCGCGGTCGCGGCCGGCCCGCGCGTCGGCTCGGGGCCAAGCGGCGCTTACCGGGGAAACGATTTCCGGTCGGCCTACCTCCCGGACGTCACGGCGACCGGGACCGGCCAATCGGTCGGGTTGTTCGAGTTGGACGGTTACTATGCGACCGACATCGCCACGTATGAAAGCCAGGCCGGCCTGCCCAGCGTGCCGCTGCAGAACGTCTTGATCGACGGTTTCAGCGGCAACCCGACCAGCTCACGCCGGAACAGCGGCAACGAAGAAGTCGCACTGGACATCGAAATGGTCGCCTGCATGGCGCCCGGCGTTTCCCAAATCCTCGTCTATGAAGGCTCGCCGACCTCGACCGCGGCGGTCACGGACGACATGCTCAACCGCATGGCGACGGACAACCTCGCGAAGCAACTGAGTTGCTCCTGGGGTTTCGACATTGACGCGATTTCACAGCAGGTCTTCCTGCAATACGCGGCGCAGGGGCAATCCTTTTTCCTGGCGTCGGGCGACAACGGCGCGTTCGGGGCGGTGGTCGAGCAGCCTTCGGACGACCCGTATATCACGGTCGTGGGTGGGACGTCGTTGACGACCAGCGGTTCGCAAGCTTGGGTGTCGGAAACCACGTGGAACGGCAGCGGCGGCGGGATCAGTTCCCTCTATCCAATCCCAAGTTGGCAGCAGGGCATCAGCATGACCGCCAACAAAGGCTCAACCGCCATGCGAAACGCGCCGGACGTGGCGATGGTGGCGTCCAACGTCTGGGTGATCGCGGACCGGGGACGCTCCTTCCCGGTCGTCGGCACGAGCATCGCGGCGCCCCTTTGGGCGGCCTTAACGGCTCTGGTGAACCAACAGGCGGCGGCGAACGGAAAGCCACCGGTCGGGTTCCTCAACCCGGCGTTGTACGCGATCGGCAAAAACCCGGCCACGACCCACGTCTTCCATGACATCACGTTCGGGAACAATTTCACGAGCAGCAGCCCGAACCTCTATCCGGCGGTCGCGGGATATGATCTCTGCACCGGCTGGGGCACGCCGACCGGCGCTCCTTTGATCAATGCCCTGCTCAACTTGTTGCCCGCGGACGGACTGGTCATCAACTCGCCGCTCGGATTCCTGGCGCACGGCGCCGTCGGCGGCCCGTTCAATGTCACGTCGCAGACCTACACGTTGACCAACGCCGGCGCCGCGCCGCTGACCTGGTCCGCGGGGAGCGCCGACTCCTGGCTTCAGGTCTCCCCCGCGAGCGGCTCCCTCACCCGCGGCGGACCGGCCGCGACCACAACGGTCAGCCTCGCCCCCTCCGCCAGCGCGTTGTTGATCGGCAGCTTTACGACGACCGTCACGTTCACGAATCTGACGGACGGAACGACCCAAACGCGTCAGTTCATTCTGCAAGTAGGCAACGGTGGATTCGAGGATGGGGACCTCTCGAACTGGAACCTTTCGGGCAGCGCCCTTTCCAACTACGCCGACAGCATCGACACCAGTCAGTTGGCCGGTGGACAGACGATTCCCGGCATTGACGACAGTCAATTTGTACACTCCGGCATCTTTGGGGCTTTCCTGGGACAGGGGGTGACGATCGGCGCGCTCTCGCAAACGATTCCAACGAATCCCGGGCAAACCTTTACGCTTTCCTTTTGGTTGACGAATCCAGCGCCTGGAACACCGAACTCGTTTCGCGCGCTCTGGAATGGAAGCGCGCTCTATGACAAGCTCAATGTGGGAGCCTTTGGGTGGACTAAACTGCAATATACCGTCACGGCGACCGGCTCAAGCGCCACGCTCCAATTCCAATTTCGCAACGACCAGAACGCCTTCGGTCTGGATGACGTCATCGTCCAGGCCATTCCGTCCACGACCCCAATCTCGCAGCCCGTGCTTCAGACAAGCGTACAAGGGAACGGCCAGCTTGTCCTGACGTGGAGTTCAACCGCCGGGGTCAATTATCAGGTCCAATTCTCAACGGGCCTCACGACCGGCGCCTGGAGCAACCTCGGCGGACTCATGCCCGGGACCGGCGGAACCCTCACGGCGTCCGACCCGCTCGGCGGCGCCGGACTGCGATTCTATCGCGTTGTCGCCACCGAATAGCGCTTACGCGCCGACGGTCGCCGGCTCCGCCGGCTCGACTTGAACCGCGGCCACGAGCTTGGCGATGCGCCAGCCGTATTCCACGTAATTGACGTACTGCGCCTCCGGGTCGGCCTTGATCTTGGCGTCGTGGAAAACCGCGACCATGTGCGGCTCGATTGAGATGCCGGCGTCGTAGCCGCTCTGCAGAAGATCTCGCAGGACGCGGCGCACTTGGGCGTCGCCCTCGCCCGGAAATGTATAGACCTCACGGTTCAAGGCTGGGTCCCAAGTAACGTCCTTGACGTGGACGTGGGCGACGTGCGCCTTGACGTGCGTGTAAAACTCCCACGGGTCCTGCCGGGGATACGGCTTCGACTTGCTGCGATCGAGGTTGAAAATGGGATTGCCCGTATCGAAGACCAGCTTGAGTCCGGGAACCGCATCGAGCAGCTTCAGCGTGAACGGCCAGCCCATGCCACCGTAGTTCATGCAGTTCTCGTGGACCGGTTGAACGCCCGCGTCGAGAAACATACGGGTTAGCTCGCGCAGCCGGCGAAACCGCTCCTCTTCCATCTGATCGGCTTCGTTCTCGCGGACGGCGAAACTCATCACGCGAATGAGTTTCACGCCGAGCCGTTGCATGCGCGGGATCGCGCGCCGGGCTTCCGCGAGCGAAGAGTCGAACGGTTGGTCGATCTTTTTGGCCCAATTCCCCACGGCCGAACCGAAGCAGTTAATCCGCTGGCCGGCGGCGGCGAGTTTTTCAACGACCAACTCGAACGCGGCGTCCGGGATGTCATGAATGTTGCCCACCGGGTAGCCCTCCACCTGCACGTTGCGCGCCTCGATATACTTCCACCCGAGTTCACGCGTGGCCGTGATCTGCTGGTCGATCGAAGCGCCCGCCTCGTCACCGATTCCGCTAAAATACATGATTCAATCTTTCTGCTGCCCCCATGCGCGAGGGCCTTTCGCCAGCCGCCGTCAGCGATTGAACGATTTCGTAAAATCCTCGTTCGCCACCGCCACCACTTTCTTTTCCAGCGTCGAAGCGGCGATCAATTCCGCGAGCTTACGCTCATAGGCGGCGCCATCCAGGGGTAAATCGACAGTCTGGCCGGTAAGGGACGAATACAGCATAGCGTTGGCGAGTTCAACGGAATTGATACCGTCGGCGCCGGGCGCGATCAACGGCACGCCGTCCAAAATCGCATCGACGAAATTCTGCACGAGGACCGCGTGCGGCGCCGCGGCGTTCTCAATGGGAAGATTCGCGTTCCAGACTTCCGGCTTCGCGAACCCGACTTTCGCCGTCCGGCTGAACTCGACCATCGGTTCCTCGTTGCGGATGAATTGCAGTTGATTGTTTTCCAACACGAGCTTGCCCCGGGAGCCGGCGATTTCGAAACGATTCGTTCCGGGCGCCTCGCCGGTCGAGGTGATGAAAACGCCGGTCGCGCCGTTGGCATATTCCAGATAGGCGGTGACGTTGTCCTCGACCTCGATCTGGTGATAGCGGCCCAACTGACAGAAGCCGCGAACCCGCGCTGGCTGCCCACATAGCCATTGCAGCGTGTCCAGATTATGCAGGCATTGGTTCAGCAGCACGCCGCCGCCCTCGCCCTTCCACGTGGCCCGCCAGCCGCCGCTCGCGTAATAAGCCTCGGTGCGGAACCAATCGGTGATGATCCAGCTGACGCGCGCGATGTCACCCAACTCACCTGAGCGGATCAGCTTTTGAATCCGGAGATAGCGCGGCTCAGCCCGGAGTTGAAACATCGCGCCGAAGACCTGCCGCGGCCGTTTCAGATGCGCCGCGATCAGGCGTTCGGCGTCGGCTTTGTGGGCGGAAATCGGTTTTTCCACCATGACGTGCAACCCCTGCTCGAAAGCCGCGATCCCGAGCGTGGTGTGTTGATAATGCGGCGTCGCGATGATTACCGCGTCCACCGCGCCGGAGCGAATCAGTTTGTCCGCGTCGTCAAAAATCGCCAGCGGTCGGTACCGCTCGAGTTTTCCGGGCGTCGTGCTGCAGACCGCGGTCAACTCGCAGCGCTTGACCTTCCCCGCCAAAAGGTAGTCGGCGTGGAATTTGCCGATATTTCCCATGCCGATCAGGCCCACGCGAACTTTGTCCATAATTGTGTTTTGCTCCAAACCGAGCCGTCGAGCTAGGTCGGTCAACCGAGTCCGCCTCTGGCGGCAGGATCCGCGGTATGGCGAGTTATCTTGAGCGAACCCATCTCGCCGCCCCGCGGCCGCCTCAGATGCTCTTCTTCTTCCCGGTCAACTCGTCGGCCAACGCGCCGGCGTCATACACCTTGCGCAGCGCCTCGGTGATCGCCAAAGAATGAACGGCCAGCGCGCGCGCCTGCGTTTCCGTGTAGCTGTAATCGAGCACGAGCGACTGCAGGTTCCCGTCGAAAATGATGCCGACGAACTCGGCGTTCTTGTTGATCACCGGGCTGCCGGAATTCCCGCCGATGATGTCCGCGGTGCTGACGAAGTTGAACGGCGTGGCCAGGTTGAGGCGGTCCTTGCGCTTGATCCAACGCTCGGGAAGGTCAAACGGCGGTTTGAACTTTTGGCTCGCGGCGCGCTCGTAAAGACCCGCCATCGTGGTCTGAAACGGAATCTGCTGCCCGAGTTCTTCGTAACCCTTCACGACGCCGTACGCCAGGCGCAGGGTGAAGGTCGCGTCCGGATAGGAACTGGTTCCTTCGAGCGCGAACTTAGCCCGCGAGATTTGCGCGTGCGCCTGCTGCTTGGTCTCGCTCTCCGCCTCGATGGTCTGCCGCAATTCCCGCGCCTGTTGATCGACGATCCGCGCCAATTCGATCATCGGGTCGTGGGCCACATCGACGGCCGCTTGCCCTTCGGCGTAAAGCTTCTTGCGGAAGGCCACGTCTTTCACTTTCGTGCCGAGCGCCAGCTCGGTCGCCCGTTGGCGCGGCGATTTGCCGGCCAGAACTTTCTGCGTGAGCGGCGTCGAGGCGCCGAGCTGCTCCGTAAGCGACGTCAGCGCGTCCGCCAACTGAAGTTGCTCCAGGTCGTCGTAGATCGGTTCCTCGGAGAAGAGCTGGAATTCGAGCGATTCACGGGCCGAATCGCGGAACTCGCGCAGCCGTTCGCCATTCGGCTTGGGCCGTTCCTCGGCGGCCCGCAGCAAAGTCCGCGCGATGCTGAAAAGCGTGCAACGCAGGCCGCGACCGCCTTCGAGTAAATTGTAGCCGCGCGCGTGCTCGGCAATCACCCGTTGGGCCTTCTCGATGCGGTCCCAGGCGCCCGCGACCTCTTTCAATTCTGGTTTAGCCGCGACCGCTTGCCGCAGTTTCTCCTCGTCGGCCCGCTTGTTGGCGAACAGCGCGGGATCGAGCAGGCCGGCCAGTCCACCGTCATAGGCCTTGCGGCTATTCTGAACGCTGAACAGGGCCTCGCGCGCGCGCCGGGCGTTCTCCTCGCTCCGGGCGCTATAGGCGGTCAGCAAAACCTCCTGGCGGTAGAGCCACTGCAGGGCGGTCGGCACTTGGCGATCGCGCGCGTACTCCAGTTCGGCCACCGTAAAGAGCCGGCTGGTCCGGCCGGGATGGCCGGAGACAAAGATCAATTCGTTGTCCGCGGCGCCCGCCTGGCTCCACTTGAGGTAATTCGTGATCTTGGCCGGCTGCCCGTTTTCGTAGGCGCGGAAAAAACAAATATCGAGATCGAACCGCGGGTATTCGAAGTTATCTGGATCGCCCCCGAAGAAGGCGATTTGCTGCTCCGGCGCGAAAACCAGCCGGACGTCGGTGTACTTCTTGAAACGGTAAAGTTGATACTCGCCGCCCTGATAAAGCGTGACGACGTCGCTGCGCAGGCCGGTTTGATCGAGCGATTCCTTTTCGATGGCGGCCATGACCCCGCGCCGCGCGGCAAAGGCCTCCCCCGGGCTCAGCTCCGGCTTCACGGCCGCGTTCACCCGTTCAGTGACGTCCTGAATGCTCATCAGGACGTTCAACTCCAGGTCGAGGCACCGCTTCTCCTGGTCGTGGGCGCGAGCGTAAAACCCGTCGTGCAGATAGTTATGATCTTTGTCGCCGAACTTTTGCAGCGCGTCCGCCCCGACGTGATGGTTGGACATCACCAGACCATCCGGCGAGACAAACGAGCCGGAGCCACCGCTATTGAACCGCACGGAGGACTTTTGGACGTGCTCCAACCATTGATCCGTGACGTCAAACCCGTAGCGCTCCTTGAGCCGCTCACGGGGCGGAGAATTAAAGAGCCACATCCCTTCGTCCCCGCGGACGTCGGCGGCGGACCCGATCAACATAGAGGCAAGCATAGTGGCGAAGAGAAAGTGGCGAGTTTTCATAAGGCAGCTTTTGGATTTAGTCGCTGTGCCAAAGGTGGGGTCTGCCGCGCAGAAATTCAAACGCAAACAATGAGCGAGTTGTTAACCAAAAACGGACCAGGCCGCCCGCGGTTGCATTCCACCCGCGCGGCTGAGCCAGCGGGCCGGACAATGGCGGTTTCAAAATGCCGCCTCAGAGCGGCAGATGTTCGACGTGGTTGGCCAGGTCCTCGGGCTGCGCCTGTTCCGCGATCAGGGCGAGGTCGAGCACGCATTGCGGAACCGAGACCCGCAATTGATTCGCAAATATGATTCCGGCAAACGGCGTCGATTTACGCTGCCAGGCGGCGCCAATTCTCAGAAACTCCTGATCCCGCGTAAAGAGGACTCGGCCCAACGCCGTGGCGCGGGTGAGAATCGTGAAATAGTCGGCCCGCGGGTGATCGTCATCTTGCGCGGTGAGAATCGCCACCTTTCGGGCGCGCAATCCATCCGTGATGCCTCGCGGCACATGGATGTCGAGGTAAAGCGGGAGGCTCAAGGGCGTCGCGCTGGCCGCACGCGCTGGCGCAAGGGCGAATCCGCCGTGGTCGCCGCCTGCTTTTCGGCTTCCGCGCGTTGGTGCTTGAGTTGCGGATCAATCGTGCCCTTATGGTCGTAGTAATAACCCAGGGCGGCGTAAATCTGGGCCAGGGTCAAGTCCGGGTGTTGGCGGTGCATTTCGTCGGCGCTCCAACCGTAGGCGACGTGGTCGAGCGCCAGGTCGAGCACCTTGACCCGCGTGTTATCGACCCAGAGGACCCCAGACTCGTCCCGGTATATGTGAGCAATCGGTTCAGCCGTTCGCATGCGCCGGTAAAGTAGTGCGCGCGGTCCGGTCTGTCAAAGTCCCGCGCAAGATTGAATTCACGACCGTCAACGCCACAACCAAGTCAACAACGGCGCCAACGCCAGGCTCGGCAAGTAGTCGGCCACTTCGATCTTTTTCAATTCCAAAATAAGCATCGCCAGGCAAAAAATCAAAAGCCCGCCGGTCGCGTTCAGCGAATCGAGCATTGGCCCGTCGTGCAAATAAGGCTCCAGTCGCGCCGCCAGCAAGGTGATGCTTCCCTGATACGCCACGACGGGAATCACCGAGAGCATTACCGTCCAGCCAAACGTGTTGATGAACGCCATCGTCGCCAGCCCATCCATCAACCCCTTAAGCGCCAGCGTCCGATAGTCATTATTCAACCCATCTTGCAATGCCCCCAGGATCGCCATCGGCCCCACGCAAAAGAGCAGCGTGCAGGTCACAAAACCGTCCCCCGCCGACTCCGAAACGCCGGGCGCGCTCCGCGCCATCACGCGTTTGGCGTAACGGCCCAGTTGGTTCAACCCGCGTTGAATGCGCAGCAACTTTCCGATCACATTACCCAACCCGAGCGCCACGACCACAATCGTCATTTGTTTGAGCAAGTGCAGGCAGGGTCCGTTGACCGATTTCCAGGTCAAGCTCAAGCCGACCCAAACCGTCAAGGCCCCCAGGCAAATCTTAATCCGCGACTGAACGGTGGTCGGAATGCTGCGACTGACCGTCAAGCCCGCCGCGCCACCCGCGAGAATCCCCAACGCATTAAGCAGTGTGCCGATCATCGGTTATGGCTCAGGAAGCAGGTCTGGCGAGCCGCGAAAGCCCGAGGCCGTCCCGCGCCGCGGGACAGCTCGGGGCTTCTCGGCCCCGCGCCGCGCATACTTCCCATTCTTCCCGACAGTCCCATTCCTCGCATAAGTTCCCCGCTCGGCGACCACCCCCCGCCAACCAAACCCAGCATGACCCGGGCAGGAGCCAGCCTTTTTTGCGCGCGAGAAAATCATCGTTGTAAATTGATCGTTGCAATTGTCCCCGGGTGTCGGCAAGTTTTATCCCTGGTTCGGGGCGTAGCGTAGCCTGGCTAGCGCGCGTGGTTCGGGTCCACGAGGTCGTGAGTTCAAATCTCACCGCCCCGACCATTTTCTTCTCACTCTCTCATTCTGCTCGCGTCCCTCGAACAGAACCCGGTTACCCCACGCCCCTGTCACGGGTTCAGGCTTGGTTCCGAGAACACTCCCGCGCAGCGCCGCCTGAAACGCAACCGCCCCCACCTTTCGGTGAGGGCGGTCGCGAAGCCGGTGGGAAATGTTCTGGCGGGGCCGGGAGCAGGGCTGGCTCTTACAACCGTTCCAAATGAATGCTGCCACCGCTGGTGCGCAGGACCAATTCTTTGCCGCCGCTGTTAAGCTTTCCCTTCAGGACATTGTGCCGTTGCTGGCCGATGATCGTCGTGGTGACCGGCAGGTCCGTGTGAACGCCCCCGCCGCTGGTTTCGGCGTCGATGTTAAGGGCGGCGGACTCGAGCACCTTGACCGTGATGCCGCCGCCGGAAGTCGCCAGGCGGCAATCGCCCGTCGGTTGCGCGGCCAGGACGGCGGAAATGGAGCCGCCGGAGGTCGAGGCGTCGATATTGCCCAGCGCCTGCTCCACGGTAATGCCGCCGCCGCTGGTGTGGGCAGTCACGTCGCCTTTATATGCTTTGATATGGATCGATCCCCCGGAGGTGTCGGCAGAAACGGTCCCCTCGCCTTCGCCGATTTCGATGCCGCCGCCCGAGGTTTCAATTCGGGCGCGTCCCTGGCAGCCGGCCAGGTGAATGCTGCCGCCCGAAGTGTGGGCGTCCACCGGGCCGCGAATTCGGCCGATGCGCAACCCGCCGCCAGAGGTCCGGAGCCGGACGTCGCCGGTCAAATCCGAGACCGTGATACCACCCCCACCCGTCTTCAAATCAACATCGAACTTTTCGGGAACCGAAATCACATAACGAACCTCGAAGCGCCGATGATCACTGCTCCAGAGGCTCCAGTTGAAGCCCTGCCGTTTCCCGCGGCCGCGGACGGTCACGGTGTTGCCATCCTGGTCGAGCGTCAACGTGTGCTCGTCCAACGCCTCCTGCGCGCGAGACTCGGTCAGCGCGGTTGATTTGCGGAACACTTCAACCCGCACCTCCGTTCCCTTCCCCGAGGTCACTTCGATCGAGCCCCGATCGGAATCGACGACCAAACGGCCGCCCGGGGTCACCGTAAACGTTTTGAGCGCGTTGCCTTCCACCGTCGCGGCGAAGGCTCCGACGCCCCCGAGGGCCAAAAGGAGGAGCGCGCAGGGCAACGGATATTGCGGCGGACGGACGAGGGGAAATAGTTTCATAGGAGTCAGAGAATTGATTTCGCGTGGTATCGTTTCAGTCGGGGCGACAAATAGACGCCGGTAGCGTTGGTCACCCGTTCATCTACCAATACCCATAAAGCGTCCAAAAGGTTTCAAGAAACTTTCGGACAACGCGCGGCGCCTCTTATTAGTCGCCCGCCCCGGGGCCAGAGCAACCCCGGGGCGGTGAATCGTAACGTTATGGCAATCATCTAATACTGAGATGGTTGCAGTAATCCCGACGGGCGCGCTAACGCGTCAGAACCTCTTCAAAAAAGGCCAGCGCCCGGTCGTCATGCGATTGACCAAGCCAAAAAATCGCCTCTTTGCGCGCCTCGCGGCTGCGGTTGGTTTTCGCCACTTGAATCAGCTTGGGCACCCCTTCATCCTGCGGCAATTGGCTGAGGCCAAAGATGGCCTTCTTTTTGATCTCCACGTCCGGATCGTTTTCGGCGGCGTCCGCGATCGCTTCGGTGGCTTTCTTGCCCGCCTTTTGTGACAGCCAGAAAAGAGCCTCCTTGCGCGCCTCGCGATTGGAGTTCGATTTCGCGGCTTCGATGAGTTTGGGAACCCCTTCGTCCTGCTTCAATTGGCTCAGCGCAAAGATCGCCTTTTTCCTCACTTCCGCGTCGGGATCATTATTAACTGCTTCGCCAATTGCGTCCGCCGCCTCACGGCCCCCCTTCTGCGAAAGCCAGAACAAAGCCTGGCCGCGAATGTGCCGGCTGCGGTCGTGCCGGGCGACGTCGATCATCGTCGCGAGCGCCTCGGGAACCTTGCTGATCGAAAGCGCGAAGACGCACTGGTCGCGAACGTTGTCGCTCGGGTCGTCGTGAACCAGCCGGCGCAGAACCTCGTAGCCGGCTTGGCCGCGCACGTTCCCGAGCCAGAAGGCCGTGTCTTTCCGCAACTGCTCCGGCTGGCTCGGCTCGACGAAATGCGCCAGCGCGCGATCGGCGGCCGCGTCGCCGTGCAGCGCAATCGCGGTGACCGCGTTCTCCCGGAGCCGGCGCTCGGGGCCACGCTCGTCAGCGCCACTCTTGACCAACCCGGCCAGCCATTCGACGCTCTCCTTCGGCTCCACGCCCGTCAGCCAGTTGAACGGCAGTCCGCCCACGTCCAATTCACAGTCCTCAGAAAATACGCGAAGTTTGCCGACGCGATGATCCGCGACGCGAAACACTACCACGACGCGCGCCGAGCCGGAGTGGTCGTGCTCATCATCATTTTGGAAGTTCAGACCGTCGTCGCGGCCTTCGAGGAGGCAGCGCCCGTGGCGGACATTCGCCGGAACCCGTCGCTCCTCGCCCGAGTAACAGCAGATATGGTGGTTGCCGGCGACCGCCGGAACGGAGTAGCCGATCCAGGCGGGGCCAGCCTCGGCTTCGACCAAACTATGCAGGGTCCTCTCCAGCCCGCCGGTGATGGCGTGAGACTGCAACTTGGCGTTGGTGAGCTTCGGTTCTTGCGCGAGAGCGGAGGCAGCGACGAGTCCGGTGACGGCGCCGCTCACGACGCGGAGGATTCGATGAAACAGGTTGTTTCGCATAGACGTTTGCGAGTGCTCGAGCCGATTATTTATTGAGGATTTCCAGCAGATAATCGGCGCCCTCTTTCGACTGCATGATCGAGATTTGTTCGACGAACTTCTTCTTCAAGTCCGGGTCGGTCTCCTTGCGGGCCAGCTCGACCAGCGCCTTGGCGTTGCCCTGCATGAAGAGCGATTCAATCACCACCTTGCGGATGGTCTTGTCCTTGTCCGATCGATAAATCTCGACCAAACCCGCGGCGGCCTTGGCTCCCTCCATCGGTCCCAGCGCCCGGACCGCGTGCCGGCGCAGCTCCGGGTCTTTCTCGTTGCGGGCCAGCTCGATCAGTTTCTCCGGGTTGCCGCTCGTAAACATCGCGTCTATGATTTTCTTTTTCGCGTCGAGGGCGGTCTCGGTTTGATACAACTGCGAAAGCTCGTCGGAAGCGTTCAGCACGCCGAGTTGCTCGATCGCGTCGCGGCGCAGTTTCTCGTCCTTTTCACCCTTGGCCATGGCGAAGAGGTGCTCCCGGTCGCCCCCGACCATGAAGTAGCCGAGGATCGCCCGCTTGACCTTCGCGTCCGAGGAGGAGGCATAGACTTCGGCCAGCGTTTGCCGGCTCTCCTTGCCGCCAAACAGCGCGAGATACTCCAGCGCCTTCAGCTGCACGTCCGGGTTGGACTTGCCGCGGGCGAAATTGCCTACGATCTCCCGCGCCTTCGGCGAGTCGCTCTGGCTCAGGACAAACAACGCCCGTTCCTTGATTTTCGGCGATTGATTGCCTTTCAACAGTTTTTCGAGCATCGGCAAGGCCCGCTCGGCGTCCGATTCCATCAGCCCGTTTAAGGCCATCAACTTCAGGTCTTCGTCCGACTCAGCGTCGGGATTGCCGGGCTGGCCGCCGGCCTGGCGCGCCTCGGCTTCCAGGGCTTTCGCGTCGTCCGACCAGCGGCTCTCGGGATAAGTCTTGCTCAGTTCCGCCAAGGTCTTCACCGCCTGCTCGCGTTTTCCGAGCTTGTTCTCGATGTACGCCTTCCAATAAAACGCTCCGTCCCCACGTTCACCGCCGGCCTTGGCCAATTCATCAAACGCGCGCGCCGCCTCGCTGAGTTGGTGATGCTCCATCAGTTGCAACGCGTGTTTATAGGCCATCTCACGATCGTGCTCCCGGCGTGACTGGTCCCGTTCCTGTCTCTCCTTTTCGTGCGCTTGATCTCTCTTTTCGCGCGCTTGATCCGCTTCCGCGTGCGCTTGATCCGCCGCGGCCTTGGCCGCCTCAGTCTCGGTTTGGTCAGCGGCCCGCATGCGGGCCGGCGCCGCGGCCAGCGCGAGCGTCAAGAGCAGTGGCAGGAATCGGTTCCATTGGTCAGTGCTTAATGTTTTCATGTATTTTATGCGTCTCGTCCGGCCGCCGCTCGCCGGGATTGTTGGCCATCTGCGATGGCGCGGCTTAATTCGGATTTTAGTTAAGGATTACCCACCAGCGTCCAACGCCGGCGCTCTGCGCCTCGTTACGATGGCTTCGCCGCCCGGGCGCGCGCCTCATCGCGCTCCTTCAGTCGCAGTTGGGCATCGACGGCTTTGACTTTGAAAAGCAGGCCGTCCGTGTCCACGCGTTGCCGCAGGTTGGCCAGCTCGGTCGAGGAAATCGGCGACGCGGCGTGCGCGATCTCGATCAGGGCGCGTTCGAGGTCTTCGAGGACCGCGACCATCCGAGCATCGCCCGCTTTGGCGGCGGTCTGCCGATAAAGCCGATTGGCCGCCACCAATTGCCGCGCCAAATCCTGTTCCATCGAAAGATCCACCATTCCGTTCGTCTTGGTATTGAGCAACTCGATCAACGCGACCTGCGAGCGCTCCAAATGCTCGCCGATTTCGCGCAGCAAAATCTGCCGGCGCACCTCGGCGGAAAGGCCGCGCGCGGCCAGGCTCGGCGCCGGCCAGAGCCGCCCCGCCAAAAAGGCGACGCAGAGCGCCATCGCCGCGAGCGGAACCCAGGCCCAGCGCGGCCAATCCGCCAGCGGCGGGAACCGCAGATAACGCCGCCATTGGAAGCGCGGTTCCTCCCGCAACTCAGGCCGCAGCCGCCGCCAGACCTCGCCGCCGTAATCGACGGATCGCTCCGGCGCGGGCGCGGCAGTGACCAGGGAGAGCGTCCGGTGCAGCGCCTCGTACTGGCCGCGGCAGACGGCGCAGCCCCGCAGATGTTCCGCCACCGCCGGCGCGTTTTCCGCCTCGCCATAGTGGTGCAGGATCAGTTGTTCTTCCGTGAGGTGATTCATGGGGTCGAATTGACCATCGGTTCCAGCACGACGCGCAGTTTGGCGACCGCGCGAAAAATGCTTTGCTTGGCCGCATTGCCGCTGACTCCGAGTGAGGCGCTGATTTCCGCGATCGATTTCTCCTCGAAATGCCGGAGCACGAACGCCGCCCGCTCGAGCGCCGTCAACTGATTGAGCGCCAGATTAACCTGTTCCCGCGTTTCCGCGTTCACCAACAATCGCTCGGGCGAGGGCCCCTCGGAAGGGAGCGCGTGGATTTCGTCGTCGGGCTGGGCCGAGAGACTCTCGGTCCGGCCGGCCTGCCGCTGGCGTTTGCGCAGGAGATCGAGCGAGCAATTGACCGCGATGCGATGAATCCAGGTGCCGAAATTCGCGCGCGACTCGAACTGCTTGAGTTGGCGGAACGCCCGCAGGAACGATTCCTGCACCACGTCTTCCGCGTCCTGTTCGTTGCCCATCATACGATATGCCAGATGGAACAAATTGGCGCTATAACGCTCCACGAGCGTGCGATAGGCGTCCGTATCGCCTCCCCGCACCCGCGCTACCATCGCGGCATCGCCGTCGTCCATCATACAATTAGACGCCGGCTTCGGCCGGTGGTTAGGGAGAAGTTTTTGGGCATGATCGGGCGGAGGTGAAGTAATCGGCTCGCGCGCTAAAACTAACGGTAGAGCGCCGCCGCTGGATCGACAACCACGGCGTGCCTAGGCGGAGGGAGAAAGAGTATCAAACGCCTTCCTGGCGCCCAAGTTACCGCGTAGCGCGGCAATGGGCGTCGGCCGGCCAACGCTGAGGCGTGTCGCCAAAGATGGGACGCCGCTTACTCGCGCCGCAAGGCCGCCAGCGGATCGACTTTCGTCGCGCGGCGCGCGGGAATCAGGCAGGCGAGCGACGCGACCACGGCCAGCGCGAGCGACACCAAGGCGAAGGTGGCGGGATCCGCCGCCGCCACGCCGAAGAGCAACGTGGAAAGAAAGCGGGTCAACGCGAACGCGCCGGCCAAGCCGAGCGCGATTCCAATCAGCGTCAACGCCATCCCCTGCTTGAAAACCATCGCCAGCACGTCGCTCCGCTGCGCCCCGAGCGCGAGCCGGATGCCGATCTCCGGCGTTCGCCGGGCCACCGAGTAGGCCACGACGCCGTAAATCCCCACCGCCGCCAGCAGCAATGCGACCAGCGCGAAGGCGCCGAGCAACCACAAGGTCAAACGGCGTTGCGCGACGGAATCGTTCAGCACCCGCTCCAGCGGTTGAACTTCGGAAACCGGTTGATCGTGATCAACCCCGAGAATCGCGGCGCGCGCCGCGGAGGCGAGATTCATCGGCGGCCCGTCCGCGCGGACAAACAGGGTCACGTCGGTGTCCGGTTTCTGGCTTTGCGGCGAGTATATGTGCGGCGGTGACTCGCGGTCCAGAGCGTACTGTTTGACATCCCGCACGATGCCGACGATCGCTCCCGGGTCCGGTCCGGCGATCGTGATCCGTCGTCCCAACGGATCCTGATTCGGGAAAAACCGGCGGGCCACGGTTTCATTGATGACGACGACCGGCTGGGCGGACGCGCGATCCTGCGCCGTGAAGAGCCGGCCTCGAACGAGGGTCATGCCGAGGGCCGCGAAATAATTCGGCGTGACAGAGTCCTGCTCCGCGGAGAGATGCTCGCCGGCCGGCGCTCCCCCGCCTTCAATCTCGAAGCTGTAGGAGTTCATGCCGCCGCTCAACGGCAGCGACGAGGCGGCTCCGGCGGCGCGCACGCCCGGCAGAGCTTCCAGCCGCCGCACGGCCTCCGCGACGAACGCCCCCCGCTGCTCATTCCGGGCGTACCTGGTTTCCGGCAGAGACAACTGCAATGTCAGCACGTTCCCCGGCCGGAATCCGGGATCGACCGCGCGGAGCGACGCCAGGCTCTTGAGCAGCAAGCCGGCGCCGATCAGCAATACGAGCGACAGCGCCACTTCGGAAATCACGAGCAGGCCGCGCGTGTGGTTCCGGCGCTCGGAGGCCGCGCCGCGGCCCCCTTCCTTCAAGCGCTCGTTCATGTCCAGGCGCGCCGCCTGCCAGGCTGGCGCCAGGCCGAACACGATCCCCGTCAGGGCGGAGACGAGCAGCGTAAATCCCAGCACGCGGGCGTCGAGGCCGACCTCTTGCGCGCGCGGCAGGTGATCGGCGGCGACGTAACGCAACAAATCGAGCCCCCAATACGCGAACAACCAACCCAGGACGCCGCCACCGAGTGACAGCGTGACGCTTTCGACCAGCAATTGCCGAATGATCCGCGTCCGATTCGCGCCCAGGGCCGCGCGAATCGCGATTTCCTTCTGGCGCGCGCTGGCCTTCGTGAGCAAAAGATTGGCCACGTTGGCGCACGCGATCAACAGCACGAAGGCCACGGCGCCAAGGAGGATGAAAAGCGGCGTCCGCATGGCGCCCACGACCTCCTCCTGCATCGGGAGCAACGCGACGCTCCAGTCCTTGTCTTCCGCGTATTCCTGGCCGAGACGGCCCGCGAGCGCGGTCAGCTCCGTGGACGCCTGGGCGAGACTAACGCCCGGCTTCAAGCGTCCAACGACGCTGAGAAAATGCGCGCCGCGATTCGCCCCTTCGTCCCCGTTGAACGTCAACGGCAGGAACACCTGCGCGTCGCCCGCGAACCGAAATTGGGCGGGGAGAACGCCGACGACCGCGTAGCTTTCATTGTCGAGCGTAAGCGTTCGACCGACGGCTTTCGGGTCCGCGGCGAAGCGGCGGCGCCAGAGCGCGTCGCTCAAAACCGCGACGCGACCGGCGCCAGCCCGGTCTTCGCCGGGAAGAAAGGCGCGCCCGAACTGCGGCGTTACCCGCAGCGCCGCGAAAAAGTCGGCCGAGACCCGCAGGCTTTCGAGGCGCGCCGGTTCCGCGTCGCCGGTCAGATTGGCGTGTCCGCCGCAAAACGCGGCCAGGCGCTCGAATGAATGATTTTCTCGCCGCCAATCAGCGAAGGCCGGCGGGGAAACCGGGCCGTGCGGCGCCGGCGGCAGCCGCCGGCTCTGCCACAGCCGGATCAATTGGCCCGGCTCCTGATACGGCAGCGGACGCAGCAGGACCGCGTTCACGACGCTGAAGATCGCCGTGTTCGCGCCAATCCCCAGCGCCAGCGTCAAGATGGCGACCGCGGTAAAGCCAGGGGTCTTGATCAAAGTCCGAAACGTATAACGCAGATCGTTCATCATGGGAGCTAGTCCTGTCTTAACGCCACCAGTGGATCAACCCGGCTGGCGCGCCGCGCCGGAAGAAAAGAAGCGAGCGCCGCGGCCCCCACCAACGCCGCCGCGGCGCCCAACGCGACCGCGGGATCGCCGGCGCTGACGCCGTAGAGATGGCTGGCGATTAATTTCAAGGCCGCGAACGCAAACAAAAAGCCCGCGGCCAAGCCGCCGACGACGACCGACATCGCTTTTCGGACGATCAGTTCGACCACGTTGATTCGCCGGGCGCCGAGCGCCATCCGCAACCCAATCTCTTTTTCCCGCCGGCCCACCGAGTACGCCATCACGCCGTAAAGACCCACCGTCGCCAGCGCGAACGCCAGCAAACCAAACGCGCCCGAGAGCGCCGCGAACCAGCGTTCCTGCGCGAGAGATTGGGCGACGACGGCATCCAGGACGCGAAAGTTGAACAGCGGCAGATTTGGTTCCGTCCGCTCGATCTCCCGCCGCAACCCGGCCACCAACGTCAGCGGCGGAACCGCCGCGCGGACGGCAAACGTCATCGTTCGTGGCGCGCCGGCTTGGAAGAAGGAACGAAACATCACGCGCTGCGGCGTCTCGCGCAGGCTGTTCAACTTGGCGTCGGCCACGACGCCGACGATCGTGGTGTCGGCCCCGATCCGGCGTCCGATCGGATTCTCGCCCCCGAAAAAGTGGCGGGCCGCGGTCTCGTTGAGCACGGCCACTTTCGGCGCCCGCTCGTCGTCGGCGAGGGTAAAGTCGCGCCCGCGCGTCACGGCCATTCCCAGCGTCTGAAAAAACCGCGGACCGGTAAGCACATCGAAAACGTCCGCGTCCCCGTCACCTTGGGCGACATAACCCTCGACCCTGATGGTGGTCCGCGTGCGGCTGCCGCCGCCAAAATTGCCGTCGCGCGAAACCGTGGCCGCGCTGACACCCGGCGACTCGTTGAGGAGCTTGAGCAAACGTCTAAATATCTCGAAGTCGGGCGCGGTCGAGCCACCCCGCATCCGGCTGTCGAACGAGAACAGCAGCACGTTTTTCGGGTTAAATCCGGGCGCCTGCGATTGCAGGTTTTGAAACGTCCGCACGAACAACCCCGCCGTCACCAATAGCACGAGCGAAAGCGCCACCTGACCCGCGACCAAGCCGTCGCCGAGCCACGCGCGCGGGCCGCGCCCACCGATGTTCCCGCCGCCGCTTTTGAGCGGAGTCGCAAGGTTCACGCTCGTGGCCCGCAGCGCCGGCGCCAGCCCAAAGGCGATCCCGGTTAGAATCGACGCGCCCGCCGTGAAGGCGAGCAGGCGGCGGTCAAGTGTCAGATTCAACGCTGTCGCCTCCGATTGGCCGGGAATCAAGGCGACGCAAAAAGCGCTCAACCAATTCGCCAGAAAAAGCCCCGCCGTCCCCGCCAGCACGGCCAGCAGTAAACTCTCGGTGAGCAGTTGACGAATGAGCCGCCACCGGCTGGCGCCGAGCGCCAGGCGAATCGCGATTTCCTGGCGCCGCGCCGCGGCCCGCGCCAACAACAGATTCGCCACGTTCGCGCCGGCGATGAGCAGCACGACGCCGACCACCGCCATCAAAATGCGCAACGGCTCGGAGAACTGCCGACGCAATTCCGAAAGGCCCTTGCTGATGGGGACCAGTTCAATCCGACGGTCAAGCGTCAAGCGCCGCGTCTCCTCGGACGCCGCGGCGCCCAACTGTTCGGCTTCGATTTGCGGGAACAAGACGCGTAAACTCGCCACGGCCGGCGCCAGCGAAACCGTCGGTTTCAACCGGCCGACCACCTCGACATACCAATTCGCCGGGTCTCGCAAAGCCGGCGCGCCCGGCTCCAGACGCGGCAGCATCACGCTCGGGATCGTAACCGCGTCGGTCCGTCCGACGCGGACGCCAAAAAACTCGGGCGGCGTCACCCCGATGATCGTGAACGCGACGCCATTGAACGAGACGGTCTGCCCAATAACCGCAGCGTCCCCCCCGAACTTGCGCTGCCAATAGCCGTAACTCAGCACGGCGACCGGCGGCCCGTCGATCGCTCGATTGTCCTCCGGCCCGATCAGCCGCCCCAGCACGGGAGAGACTCCGAGCGTCGCGTAGTAGCTGTCAGAAACCATCAAGACGCCGCCTGGGACCGGCTCGTCCTGGCCGTTCCGCGACAACGTCAGCTCCGGCAAGCTCGCGAACGCGAAAAGGTCGGCAAACGCCGAATTGCGAGCGCGCAACCGCTCAAAGACCGGATAAGAGAAACCGTTGCCGCTCTGACCGCCACCGGCGTGCTCCAGCGCCACCAATTCTTCCGGGCGCTTGACCGGCAAGTTTTTGAGCAACACGGCATCGACCACGCTGAAAATCGCGGTGTTCGCGCCGATGCCCAGGGCCAGCGTCAAGATGGCGACCGCCGCGAACCCCGGATTGTTCCGCAGTTGGCGAAGCGCGAATTTCAGGTCATTCATGACGCAACGCCTCCATCGGCTCGACCGCGGCGGCCCGCCGCGCCGGCAGCCAGGCGGCGAGCAAGGCGACCGTCAGCAGGAGCAACGGAACCGCCAGATAAGTGGCCGGATCGAAAGGTTGGACTTGGTAGAGAAAGCGCCGGGTACCGCAACTGACCGCCACCGAAAGCAGCAAGCCGAGTCCCAAGCCCCAGCACGCGAGTCCGGCGCTCTCGCGCAAGACCATCCGTGTCACTCCGCCGCGGCTGGCCCCCAGGGCCACGCGAATGCCGATTTCCCGGGTGCGGCGCGTCACTTCAAACGCCTTCAGCCCGTAGATGCCCACAAAACTTAGGAACGCGGCTACCGCCCCGAACACGCCAAAGAGCAGGCCGCCAACCTCCATCAGGAGCGCCTGTGGGTTGGTTCGTTGCATGGTCGTGAGCGTCCGAATCTCCGGCGTCGGCGATCGGCTGTCCAAGCCACTTAAGGCCTCCCGGCACGCGGCCATCAGCGCGACCGCCGAGGCGCCCGGAGCGACGCGCACATGCAAGTTCCAGCGGGCGCCGGAGAAATGCCCGGCGGGCGGTTCATAGACTTCGGCCGGCGCCTGTTGATCGAAGAGGTTCCAATCAACGTTCGCTACGACGCCGACCACCGTCGCGGCGTGCCACGCCCCGAGCGCCGTCCGGTTCGGAACTTGGAGCGTCTGCCCGATCGGATCGCGGCCCGGCCACAATTGATCCGCCAGCTTCTGATTGATGATGACCGCGGCCGGCGCGGCCGTGGACTCGGTTTCAGCGCGGTTGAATTCCCGGCCACGGAGCAAGGCCACGCCCAGAGTTCGGAAATAATTCGCGCCTGCCTGGTTGTAGGTCACCTGCGCCAGCCGGTCTTCCCGTCCCGGCGCCGTGAGTCCGGGCCATACGACACTACCGGAACGCGCGGGACCAAACGGAACCAGCAAGGCCGGGCTGACCGACGCGACTCCCGGCAGGCGACTAAGCCGCTCGGTCGCGTCATGGATCAATTCCGCCACTTGCGCCTCGGAAGCGGAGGTCACGCGCAGGTCGAAGATCACGAAAAAGTTCTCGCCGAAATCGAACCCAGGATTGGCGCCGACCGCCTTCATCGCGCTCCGGGCAAAGAGCGCGGCCGCGATAAGCATCGTCATGATCAACGCCATCTGCCCCGTCGCCAGCAGGTATTTCATGCGCAAGAGGCCAGAGCCGCGGCCGTTCGTCGCGGCATCGGCTTCACCCTTGAGGTCGGCGTTGAAGTCGAGCCGGGAAAGCCGCCACGCCGGACCAAACGCGACGAACAGCGTCGCCAGCAGACTGAAGGCGGCGAGCGCGGCGAACAGGCGCCCGTCAACGAGTGAATCGCGCGACGGGAGTTCGACCCCCAGCCTGCCCGCGACAATCGTCCCGAGCAGACTGGCCGCCCAACTGGCGACCAACACGCCCGCTCCTCCTCCCAGCGACGCCAACAAAAGTCCTTCCGTCAGCAGCTGCCTGAGAATCCGGCCCCGGCCCGCGCCCAGCGACAGGCGCACGGCGATTTCCTTCTGCCGGGACGCGCCGCGCGCCAGCATCATGTTCGCCAGATTCAGACAGGCGATGAAGAGAATGAGGATCGTCAAAGCCTGGGCCAGCGCCGCGATCGGCAGCGCTTGCAAGTCCACGCGCTCGGGCATCTCGTGATAGTCGAACCGATCCGGCGCCGTGCAGACGAGCGTCCGCGCCTGCGGGTCGTTCGGATCGGAGGTCGGGAATTGCCCGTTCAAAACCGCCAGGCCGCCGCTCGCGCTCTTCACGTTCAAGCCATCCAGCAGTCGGCCGACGACGCAAAAACGCCGTTGTTCTCGCTCGCTCAAGACTCGTCCTGCCGCTTGCCCGGGCTGAGCGTTCAACTGGTCCTCCGCGCCGAGCGACAGGAACGCCGCCGGCGCCAGGAGCCTTGATCCGGTGAACCCGCGAGGCATGACGCCGACGATCGTCGCGTACCCGCGCGTCAGTTTCAAAGTGCGGCCAATGATCGCGGGGTCGGCTCCAAGTCGCTCCCAAAAGGCGTGCGTCAAGACCGCCGCTACGGCGGGCGAGCTGTCTTCGTCGGGCAGAAAACCGCGGCCCAAAACCGGCGGCACGCCGAGCAAGGCAAAATAGTTCGCGCTGACCAGGCACACGGGTAGAATTTCGTTGAGGTCGCCATTCTGAACGCCCACGAACTGATCCTCCACGGCCGCGAGATCGCCGAACACGCTCCGGCTCGCGCGCAGGTCCGCGAAATCAGGATAGGAAAAATGCCGCCATTGGCCAGCGCCGGCCTCTCCGCGATCGTGTTGATAGAGGCTGACCAGTTGGCCGGGATTCCGCGCCATGACGGGCTTGAACAGCGCCGCGTTAATCAGCGCAAAGATGACCGTGTTCGCCCCGATGCCGAACGCCAGCGTCACGACGGCCACCGCCGTAAATCCAGGGTGTTTGCGCAACTGCCGGACGCCGAAGCGCAAGTCCTGCGCCACGTTCTCCAACCAGCGAAGTCCCGCCCAGCCGCCGCGGCCAAGCTTCGGTTGCTTCAGCTCATTCATGGCGCGAGGCCTCCCTCGAACCGGCAGGCGAACGGACGCCGCTGCCTAATGTCAAAGTGAGCACGGCCGCCACCACGAACCCCGGACTTTTCCACAACGAACGCAACCCGTAGCGCAGATTATTCAGCATAAGCGGGGCCTTATTCGTTTCGCAGCGCCACCAGCGGATCGACCCGCGTCGCCCGGCGGGCCGGCAGGTAGCACGCCGCCAACGCCACGATCCCGAGCGCCAGCATCGCGGCCGCGAAAGCGGTTGGGTCGGTCGGGCTGATCGCGAACAGCAAGACGCCGAGAATCCGCGTGAGCCAGAGCGAGCCGAGCAGCCCAACCGCCATCCCCGCCAGCGTCAGCGCCATCCCCTGCCCGATCACCATCCGCAGCACCTCGACGCGCCGCGCGCCCAACGCCATCCGCACGCCAATCTCGTGCGTCCGTTGGCTGACGAGGTACGACATCACGCCGTAAATCCCCACGCCCGCCAGCGCCAGGGCCACGACGGCGAAGCCGCCGAGCAGGAGCGCGTTGAAACGGCGCGCGGCGAGCGACTGCGCAAGAATCTGCTCAAGCGGCACAATGGATTCGACCGGCCGCGTCGGCAGGCTCGCCAGGATCTCGCGATGGATGGCGCCGATCAACGGTCGGGCGTCGCCCGTCGTCCGCACGGCGAGAAACATGCCCGGCCACGGGTTGACCAGATAGGGCACATAGATTTCCGGGCGACTGCCGTTCTCGAGCCCCTGATGCCGGACGTTCGCGACCACGCCAACAATCTCCAGGGACTTCTCGTTCACGATCAAACGCTGGCCGATCGCGTCCCCGCGCGGCCAGAGGCGCCCGGCCAGTTCTTGATTGATGACGGCCGCGGTGGGAGAATCCGTTTGATCCGCGGCGATCAAGGACCGCCCTCTTAAGACCGGAATTCCCAAAGCCTGAAAATAGGCGCCGAAGACCGGCCGAATATCGGCCCAGCGGGTTTCGCCCGGTTGCGCGGGGCGGCCCTCAATTTCAAAGCCGGTGATCGCGTTGACCTGGCTCAACGGCAGAGCGTTGACCATCCCTACCGCGCCAACTCCCGGCAGTCGTTCCAAGCGTTGGATCAGGTCTTTGAAGAATGCGGCGTCGCGCGACTCCTGGTCGTCCGACTCGCTGGCGGCCACGTTGGTGATGAGAACTTGATGGGGGTTGAATCCGGGATCGGCGCGCAGAACCACCCAAAAGCTCTTGAGGAGCAGGCCCGAGCCAACCAAGAGCGCCAGCGCCAGCGCGACCTCCGTCGCCAGCAGCGCCCGGTGCAGCCGTTGACGGGATCGTCCCCCCGCCACCGTTCGCGCGCCGGCCTTGAGCGCTTCATTGAGCGGCGCCTTGGCGAATTGCAGCGCCGGCGCCAACCCCACCGCCACGCCCGTCGCCACCGAACTCAAAAGGGCGTAGCCGAAAACCCAGCCGCCCAACCCCAGCTCCGCGACCCGCGGCAGTTCGCCGGGCATCAACGCGGCCAACGCCCGCGTCCCCCACGCCGCCAGGCATAATCCCGCGGCGCCGCCGAGCAACGAGAGCACGATGCTCTCCGTCAAAAACTGGCGGACAATCCTGCCGCGGCTGGCCCCCAGCGCCACCCGCAAAGCGATTTCCTTTCGCCGGCTCGACGCGCGCGCCAGCGAGAGGCTGGCCACGTTCACGAGGGCGATGAGCAGCACGAAGGTCACCGCGCCCAACAATCTCACCAGCCCCGGCCGGACCGCGCCGACCAGCCGTTCGGGCAGCGGAACCAAATCGACGTTTCGCCCGCCATTCGTCGCCGGAAAGGCCTCCGCCAGCCGATGCGCCAACGCGTCCATTGCCCCCTGCGCCTGGGCGACGCTGACGCCCGGCTTGAGGCGCGCCATCGCCCGCAGGCTGAACACGTCCCGTTGCAGCCGTTGCTCCGGGGTCAACGCGCATGGCGCCCAGGCCTCGGCCTCCAGTGGAAATCCCGCGCCCGGTGGCAAAACGCCGACGACCGTATAACTGCGGTCTTTGAACGGAAGCGTCCGCCCGATGACCTTCGGATCGCCGCCGAAGCGCCGCTGCCAAAGGTTGTGGCTCAATACCATCACCTGGTCGCGTCCCGGCGTTTCCTCCTCCGGGAGAAAAACCCGGCCCAATTGCGGGCGCACGCCCAAGACGGCAAACCAGTCCGCCGAGACATTCGCGCCAGGAAACTTGATCGGTTCGCTGCCGCTCAGATCGACAAAATCGCGGGGTTGCGTCACCGCGGCGCGCTCAAAGATGTTCGTCTGACTCTGGATATCGATGAAGTCGCCCGCCGTCACCAAGTCCCGCTTTTCTCGCGTCACCGAGCTGCCTTCTGAAATTTGGACGATCCGCTCCGGCTGCGGGAAGGGCGCAAAGTGGAAGACGAAGGCGTTGACGACGCCGAAAATCGCCGTGTTGGCTCCGATACCCAGCGCCAGCGTCAGCACGGCGACCGTGGTGAAGCCAGGGCTTTTCAGCAACGTCCGGACCGCGTAGCGAAGCTCGTTCATCATATCGACCGATCCCTGAACGCAAGGCGTATGCCAACATTTACATTCGGCACAAGTTATTAACAGTCAAAACGTTAACAGGATCGAATACGCTGACGCGCGGCCCGCGCTGTTCGCTCATGGGACGTTTACGTCCCACTAGTGGGAAGCGCCCGCTCGGAGCGCGCGCCCAACGCTCCGTTGGCGCCGAGGCGACGAAACCCGTCACGCCAACGGCAGGCGCAAGCGGGCGACGCAGCCGCCACGGTCAGCGCGGTTTTCCAGCGTGAGGGCTCCGCCGTGCGCCTCGGCGATTTGCCGGCTGAGCACCAGGCCGATGCCGGAACCGCCCGGTTTGGTGGTAAAGAGCGGCACGAAAAGGTTCGCCGTGCTCGAAAGCCCCGGGCCTTCGTCTTCGACCCACACCTCCAGTTGATTCGCGGTTTTGGCCCAGCCCGCGCGCACGCCGCCGCCCGTCTCGAGCGCGGCATCGACCGCGTTGCGCAGCAGATTAATCAACAGTTGGTCCAATTGATCTCCGTCCGCCTGCAAGGTGACTTCCGGCCCGGCGGCGATTTCGACCCGCAGGCGGGTTTCCAGCCCGACGAGGCGATGGAGCCACGGCCCCACCGCCAGCGGCTGGAGTTTCGGCTGCGGCAGACGGGCCATCCGGGCGTAGGCCTCCATGAAGCGGCTCAGCGATTCGGCGCGGGCCGCGATGATGCCGAGGCCGTTCTGCATATCTTCCTGCCAATCGAACGGTTTTTCGGGTCGCGTGAACAAATGCCGCAGGCTGCCCGCGATTGATTTGATCGGCGCCAGCGAGTTGTTCAACTCATGCCCGAGGACGCGCAGGAGCCGCTGCCAGGCTTGCCGCTCTTCCTCGCGCAACGCGCGGCTCAAATCGGTCAGCACGAGCAATTGATGCGGCAGCCCACCCTGACGAAACGAGCTGCGGCGCACGCCCCAACGGCCGACCCCGCCGGGAAAAGTCATCGCCACGGTCCGCGCGGCCTCGCCGTTGAGGCAATCGGCCAGGCCGAGTTCCGCCGCGGTCCGGCCCAGCAGCCGTTCGATGGGCTGCGCGAGCAGGCGCTCGCCCGAGCGGTTGACCAGCCGCAACCGGCCTTCCTGGTCGAAGGTGAAAACGGCGACTTCGATCTCCTCCATGACGGCGCGCAGCAACGCGGTCGCCTCGCGGGCTCCGAGCCGCTGCTCGCGCAAGGTTTTGCCGAGCGAGTTGACTTCGAGCATGACCTCGCCGAGGGAATGTCGGCTCGTGGCGCCACGCGCACGGATCGAATAGTCCCCTTCCTGCAACGCCGCCAACAGGTTCGAGATCGTCTGGAGCGGGCGAATCACCCGTTCCCGCAGCGTGAACGCGAACCCCGACCAAAAGATCAGGATCAGAATGGTCAGCGTCCACTGCAGTTTCGCGGAGTAGTCGCCTTGCCACATCAGAATCTCCGCGATCAAGGCGCCCGGAAATCCCGTCAGGAACGCCAGCGCCAGCACGCGGTGGTCGTAACCTAATTCGAAGCGCTTCGGTTTGGGTTTTTGCGGCCCGGTAATCATGCGGATGGCCGACGCGGCCGGCAAGCGGCCGGGCGGCCCGTGACGCGGAACCACGCGGCTTCCCGAAGTGGACCGGCGACCGGTCGCAACGGCCCGCCGATTCGCGAGCGCGGCGCCAAGGCAACGCGCGGGTAGGGACATCGCGCCGCGATGTCACCGCTGGCCCGGAGCGGAGCGACGGCCGGCGGAATGAATTGCCGACGACGTTCCCAACGGGGGTTCGCTGGCGCCGCTACGCGGCGCTGACGGCGCAGCGCGCCGTCCCTACCCCGCTTCGCTTGAACGGCCATCGCGCCCTCACAATCCGTATCGCTGGAGGCGCCGGTAAAAAGCGCTCCGGCTCAAGCCAAGCGTCTGGGCCGCCATCTTGGCATTGCCATCAAAGCGAGCCAGCGTTTTCTTGATTAACAACGCCTCAACTTCCTCAAGGCTCATCTCGTCGATTCGCTCGGTCGTTTCGCGGCCCGCCATCAGGCCGAGATCGCCCGCGCGAATCGCGGCGCCGCTGGCCATCAGAACCGCGCGCTCAATCACGTGGTCCAACTCGCGCACGTTGCCGGGCCACGAATGGTTCTGCAACGCCTGGATCGCCGCCGGCTCGAAATCCTGCGCCGGTTTGCGATAGCGCTCGACGTGCTGCCGCAGGTAATGCAACGCCAGCGGCTTGATGTCCTCGCGGCGTTCCCGCAACGGCGGCAGGTGGATCTCGATCGTGTTTAAGCGGAACAATAAATCCTGCCGAAATCGTCCGCCCGCGACTTCGGCGCGCAAATCGGCGTTCGTGGCCGAGATGATCCGCGCGTCCACCCGGCGCGTCTTCGAGGAGCCGACGCGCTCGAATTCGCCCATTTCGAGCACGCGCAAAAGCTTGGTTTGCTGGTTGAGCGGAACGTTTGCGATTTCGTCCATGAAAAGCGTGCCGCCCTCCGCCAACTCGAACCGGCCTACGCGGTCGCTCTTCGCGTCGGTGAACGCGCCCTTGACGTGGCCGAACAACTCGCTTTCAAAAACGCCCTCTGACAGTCCGCCCATGTTGACCGTCACCAGCGCCTTCGCGGCGCGGTCGGAGAGCGCGTGCAACGCCCGGGCGATCAGCCCCTTGCCGCAACCATTCTCACCGGTGACGAGCACGTTGGCGTCGGACGGCCCGACGCGCGCGATGAGTTCGAGCACCGGCTGCATCGCGGGCGACTCCGCGATGATTTTCGGCCCGCTGTCGCCGCGCAGCAATTGGTTTTCGGCCTCGAGCCGTTGCTCCTTGCGCAGGGCTTTGCCCAACTCAATCTGGTTGCGCAGGATGGCGACCAGGCGGGCGTTGTCCCACGGTTTTTGGATGAAATCGCGCGCGCCCCGCCGCATCGCCTCGACCGCGATCTCGACGCCGCCCCAAGCGGTCATCACGACGATCGGCAAATCGCCATCGATCGCCAGCGCCCGCCCGAGCAACTCCAGACCTTCCTGCCCGGAAGTCGTATCGCGGGCGTAGTTCAAATCCATCAACAACAGGTCGAAGTCGCGTTCGGTCAAAGCCTCCAAGACCGCTTTGGGCGAACGAACGGATTCCGATTGGTAGCCTTCCGCTTTGACGAGCAACCGAAGCGCCTCCAGGACGTCGGGTTGGTCGTCTGCGATCAAAATACGCGCGGCGTGGCCGGGAAAGGTCTTCATCTTGGCTGGTATTATAGTAGGGGGCCGAGGCGGGGCGCGATGCAATTTCGCCCCCGTTCGTCCGGCGTTTCCGTGCTGCTCATACGATTGTTGGGTCGGCGCGGCTTCAATCGAAAACCGCGCCCAAACCGCTATCGCAAGGATGATGCCAGCCAAGGAAGAGGCCGGGTATCGAGCGCCAAGAAATATCGCATCCTATTCAACTGAAAATACTTGAACAAGAACCACACCATTTGGCGAGGCCTTTCGGTCAACCCTGTTTTTGTCAGGTTCAGACATTTGCGGGATCGCGTCGTCCCAAAAATGGGACGAAGCTTGGGTTTTTCCCCCTTGCGAGCCAACGGGGATTTGAGATTAAAGAGGCAACGATGTTGTTATTTCGGCAAAAGCCGCCCGCCGACTGGCTGCCCAAGATTCTGGCCAATCTGCCGGCGGTGTTGGTGGACCACGCGCATCTCGAACGCAAAGCCGCCACGACCGCGCTCAACCTCGAGAAATACCGTGACCTCTACGGTCGGGTCGAGGACCTCAACGCGATTGCCATCGAAGAGCTCCAGCATTTTCAACTCGTATTGGCGCTGCTGAAGCGGCGGGGCATTCCTTTCAGCCAACCGCATCCGAGTCCCTGGATTACGGGATTGATGCGCTCGATCCGCAACGGCCAGCGTCACCAAGCCATCGATCATTTGATCTGTTGCGCGCTGATCGAGGGGCGGAGTTGCGAGAAATTCCAAATCCTTGGCGAGGCGTTGAAACCCCACGACCTAGAATTGGCCGTCTTTTATGCGAGCCTGGTGGAATCCGAAGGGAATCACTATGCCACCTATCTGCTCATGGCGCGCGCCATCGACCACGAAGAGACGGACCGGCGCCTCGATTTCTATCTCGACCTCGACGCCCAATTGATGCGGGAGCCGAATCCCTTGCCGATGTTGCATTGACCCGCGAACCGCATGATTCACTCCGAAGATGGCTTGGGTGACGGGTTGGGAGTCTCCGCGGACGGACCGGCGGGCCGCCCGACGGAACCAATCGTCGCGGAAGTCCTGCCCACCGATAACACAGCGGCGTTCGCGCGCGCCGTCACGCGGGCGACGGAATGGCTCCGGAGCGGAGAATTGGTGGCGCTGCCGACCGAGACCGTCTATGGCTTGGCCGCGAATGCGCTGGACGCCCGCGCGGTCGCCAAGATTTTCGCCGTCAAGGGTCGCCCAGCCAACAATCCGCTGATCGTCCATGTGGCCAGTTTGGAAATGGCGCAAGCCTGCGCGAACGAATGGCCACGCGTGGCGGAGCAACTGGCGGCGGCGTTTTGGCCTGGTCCGCTCACGCTGGTCCTGGCGCGCGCGCCGGAGATTCCCGATATCGTGACCGCGGCCGGCCCCACCGTCGCGCTTCGCTGGCCGAGCCACCCGTTCATCCAAGCCGTGATCCGGGCGTGCGGTTTCCCACTGGCGGCGCCGAGCGCCAACCTCTCGGGACAACTTTCACCGACGAACGCCGAGCACGTGCGCAAGAGCTTGGGGCATTCGGTTCGCCTGATCGTCGATGGCGGTCAGTCGCAGGTCGGCATCGAATCGACCGTGCTTGACCTGACCGAAGCGCGACCGCGCGTCCTCCGTCCTGGGATGATCCACGAAGCTTCGCTTCGGGCCGCGCTGGGAGAGAGCGGGGGGGCGGCAACGGAAACGTCCGCCGCATCCGTTGGTTCACTGCGCAGCCCGGGTATGTTGCCGAAACATTACTCGCCGCGCGCCAAACTCTTCATTTGGCCGTGGCGAGACGAGGTTGAACTCAGCGGCAAAGCCGCGGCCGCTCATTTGACGCCAGCCCGAGCGCACATCATTGCGCACACCCACATCCCGATGGGCGGACAGTTCGGCCGGGTAAGCGTGATCCCGCACGATCCCGAAGCCTACGCGCGGGCGCTCTACGCTGAGCTTCACCTGTGCGACGAGGCTGGCGCCGAGTCGATCATCGTGGAAGCGCCGCCCGAGACCCCCGAGTGGGCCGCGATCAGTGACCGGCTGACCCGGGCTTCCGCGTCAGACTCGCTCACGTGATTCCTCAATCGCGGTCCGAGCCGGATCGGCTTTACTAGGAGCCTGTTTTAAAATTCCGTGGGGTTCTGTTTTCGCGCAAAGGGCTGAATGGCGACCCGTCCTCCGCAGTAGCCCTGCTACGGAGGATGGAGGCGCGACGAAGGAGAATATCCCAGGCGGATCTTCGACTGAGGAGCAACGAAGCCAGTCAGCCCTTGGCGCGAAAACCCTCCGGGCGGCGGGCCTTTTGGCTGCGGCCTGCGTTGGCTCGGACCTTACAGCCCACTGCGGGGATGCTCGGCCCGCGCCGCCTTGGCCGCAGCCAAAATCCCTCGCCGCAGGACCCCACGGACTCTTAAAACAGGCTCTAAGGACAACTGCCGCTCGGCGCGGACCCGGCGGCCGACTCAGCATGGCGCCGCGCCACGCGGCGCCGGTGGGGGATCACCCTATTGGAGTTTTTCCATCCTTCGCCCATGTTAGGCTATTGCTAAGCTGCGCGGTTCCACGATGGTATGTAGGCCAGACGTCCTTGAACCTTAAAACGGCGGTAGGGACGCGGCAGATTGAGTAATGCTTTGGAGCAGAAACGGTTTGGAAAAAGCGAAGCCATACCCGCAGCGGTCTGGTGAGCTTTTTCCGAAACGTTTATGCCCAAATGATTACGCAAGATGACGGGTTCCTACTGCCGTTTTAAGGTTGAATCGAGCAGAGGAATAATTCCCGGCAATTGAAAGCGCCAACCATGAAAGAGCACGTCTATAAATTGATCGAACTCACCGGATCCTCCGCCATCTCCATCGAGGACGCCGTCGAGAAGGCGATAAAACGCGCGCACAAAACGATCAAGAACCTATTGTGGTTTCAGTTGATCGAGACCCGCGGCAGCATCGAAAAAGGAAAAGTCCACCATTGGCAGGTGACGATCAAGGTCGGCTTCATCGTGGAAGACTAAACGTTAGTCGGCTGACGATTGGCAACCCGGTCGGGATGGCCAGGAGGAGAGACTCAATACATTTATCCCAGGACTGCTATGACAAAACAAAACACGCCCATCGAATCGCCCATCACGCGGGAGCAGATGATCCAACTCTTGAACGAGGATCTCGCGGGCGAATATCAGGCGATCATCGCCTACACCGTGTACAGCCAGGTGATCAAAGGCGCGCAATACACGGACATCGCGCGCGAACTGGAATTGCACGCGGGCGAGGAATTGCAGCATGCGATCAAGATCGCCAAACAGATCGATTATTTGGGTGGCCAACCCGGGGTGACGCCCAAACCGGTAAAAGTCTCGAACGACCCCGTCGAAATGCTCCGCGCCGACCTCGAGAACGAGCGGACGACCGTCGGCCGCTATCGCGATCGCATTCGCCAGGCCGAAGCGATGGGAGAGTTCGCGTTGAGCGAAACCTTGCGCGCCATCATCGTGCAAGAGCAGGAGCACGAGATTGACCTGAGCGCGGCCTTGAATATCGAGGTTCCACCCGCGAAAACGCCGATCGAAACCAGGACCGTCCACACCGCATAAACAGCCGACTTATCCCAACCCAAAAGGCCATTTCCATGAAACTCTACGCCGCCAACAACCCGATTCACCACACGCAGAAGCTCAAAACCCAGATGCGTGAACTCATCGATCATCTCCGCGCAGACATCGAAAAAGTCTCCGACGCGAAAGCCAGAGCGCTCTTCGAAACGTCCGCGGAGGTGATTACCGGTCTGGTCAAAGCCTTCGACGACTTTGAGCAGAAGAACGAATCTCCGTGGCAAGCCGAGCCGACCGCCGCTCACCCCGAATAATCGACCGCCCCCCGCGACTTCAAGTCACAACATGTCTGGCCTCGCGCGCCAAGGCAGCGGGCGCTCGGCAGGAGCGCCATCTCGTGAACGAAGCAGCGTCGAGACCTAGTCCATGAAGCCCTTTCCTATCGTCATTCTCGGCGGGGGCGTCGTGGCCGGATACGCGGCCAAGGAATTCGTCGCGCAGGGTGGCAAGAAAGGAGAATTGTTGATCGTCACGGCGGAAAACTCGCTGCCGTATGAGCGGCCTCCGCTTTCAAAGGATTTCCTCGCCAGCGAGGAAACGGCCGGCGACATTCAGATTTCACACGCCGCGTTTTATCGGCAACACGGCATCACGGTTCAACGCAACTTTCCCGTCGTGAGAGTGGACTTTCACCGCCGCCGCCTCCATGGCGCGAAGGGCAAGGTCATCGCGTTTGACCGTCTGCTGATCGCCACCGGTTCCACGTCTCGCCAGTTGAAGACGCCCGGAGCCAACCTCCCTGAGGTCTTTTATCTCCGGAGCTTGAGAGATTCGCGGGCCATTCGGGGGCAAATCAAAAAAGGGCGACGGGCCGTGGTTATCGGCGCCGGTTTTATCGGGATGGAAGTGGCCTCCGTTCTGGCCAGCCGCGGTGTCCGCACCGCGATGGTTTTTCCTGATGATCGGGTGTGGAAACGTTTGTTCACGCCGCCCATGTCCACGTTTTTTGAGCGGCAGTTTTCGACCCACGGGATTACCTTTTTGAAGAACGAAAGCGTCGTGGCCCTCGCCCATAAAAACGACGAGTGCCAGGTCCTGCTGGCGTCCGGCAACCAGGCCCGAACCGATTTTGTCGTGGCGGGAATCGGCGCGGTCCCATCGATGGAGGCATTTCGCCATACGCCCCTGGACTCGACCAACGGGATCAAGGTCAACGAATACCTCGAGACCACGGCGCCAAACGTCTGGGCAGCCGGAGATATCGCCAATTATCCCGATCAACTCTTCCACCGCCGTATGCGGGTCGAACACTGGGATAACGCGGTGGAACAAGGCCGGGTGGCAATGCGCAACATGATGAGCAACTTGCAGCCATTTATTCATGTTCCCTATTTTTTCTCGGACGCTTTTGACCTTTCCTACGAGTTCTGGGGCGATGCGACCGGGTATGACGAAGTGGTTTATCGCGGCAACATTTATGAAAAGCAGTTCAGCGTCTGGTGGTTTAAGGCGCAAATACTTTGCGCGGCGTTCATCATGGACCGCTCGGAGGAAGAGCGCTTGGTCGCCCGTCGTTGGATCTTGCGGCGTTCCCGCCTCAATCCCAAGGCGGTGCAAACCGTCCGCAACCTCAAGTCGCTGGATACCACCTTCGGTCGGCAGGCATAGTCTCATCGATCCTCGATGAGCGCTGGAAGATCACCAGGGCCCGCATATGTCCCGAAGGCCCCGCCGGTCGGCCTGTTTTCCTTGCAAATCGCGCGGGACGCGGTTGGATAGGGGCATGTTTCAGTACGTTGCCTTGGCTCGTGAGAAAACTTGGAAACCTGGGCCGTATCCGGGGGTCCAATTAATGGTTTTGCATCAGAATGACGCCACGGGCGGCGTCACGGTGTTGCGCAAGTTCGCGGCCGGCGCTATCATTCCCGCGCATATTCATACGCAGGCGAACGAGTCCGTGTTTGTGCTTTCCGGCGAGTGGGAAGAGGCGGGGGTGACCTACACAACCGGAGCCTATTTTTTTGCGCCCAAAGGGGAACGACACGGCCCGCACCACGCCAAGACGGAAGTCATTAGCCTGACGGTATTTGACGGGCCGTTAACGGTCACGTGACCGGTGGCCGACCGGCCCCAAGTTCAGTTCAACGATGAAAATCCCGCCGCTCATCTGGGCCTGCGCCGCGCTCTGCCTCGGCGCCGGGGAAGCCTGCCGGGCGGCGGACGATTTGACCGGCGTGGCCGATCAACTGCAGCGGTTGCGCCAGCAGAATGAGCAGTTGCAACAACAACTGCGCCAGCAGCAGGATCTGATCGAGCAGTTGAACCAGAAGCTGGCGCGCGTCGAAGCCGCCCAACAGGGCAGTTCGAATCAGCTGGACGCCTTGAAAGCGAGCCTGGCGCCGGCTCCCTCCGCGAGCGGGGCGGCGCTGGGGTCCCCGTTAAAGTTTGGCGCCGTCACGCTCAGCGGTGAAGCCGGAGTGGCGATTTTTCATCAAGCTTCGGAGGGGGAATTCAACCACGCGGACCTGCGGGTCGATGAAGCGAAATTATTCGTCGATGCCAACGTCTGGCAGGATGTCTATTTCTACTCGGAAATCAATCTCATCACCCGCGAGGCGAGCGACGAGAATCTTCACCTCGGCGAACTGTATGTGGATTTTGAAAACGTCTCCGCGCTTTGGCACGAGGAGCGACTGTTGAACATCCGCGCCGGCCGGATGTACATCCCATTCGGTGAGGAGTATCAGACCCGCTATGCCATCGACAACCCGCTGATCACCCATTCAGTGAGTGACATTTGGGGCGTGGATGAAGGGGTCGAACTCTACGGCTCGAAGGGACCGTTTCGTTACGCGGTCGCGGTCCAGAACGGCGGCCACCCGCTGCTACGCGACTACAATTCGGACAAATCAGTGGCCGGACGGCTGAGCTATGCGCCGACGGCGTGGCTTAACTTGAGCGCCAGCGGGATGCGAACCGGAGACTTGAGCGCGGCCAATGACAAACTTTCCGGCGTCTGGTTCGCCAATGGTTTTTTCCGCCCGATCGGGTCCAGCCAGGTCACTACGTTTCACGCGGATTTGGCGGAAGCGGACGCGCAGGCCCACTGGCGGCAAACCGTCCTCAAGGCCGCCGGCGGCTACGCTCGCTATGGTGACAACGACCAACCGGCAAGCAATAGCCGCAATCTTTACTACTATTACGCCGAAGCCGTTCAAGGTCTCACGGACAAGATATTTGGCGCCGCCCGATTCAGTGAAGTCGTAGCGCCGCAGGGCTATCCCTTGACCGGCCTTGGCGATTACGGGGAGTATTTCCTGGACAACTCCAGCATGACGAAGAGCCTTTGGCGGTTGAGTCTGGGCCTGAGCTATCGCTGGAGCCGTGACCTCATCTTTAAGACCGAATATAGTTTTGAAAACGGCCGTCTGATGGACGGCAGCAAGCGAGACCACGAAAATCTCTTGGGAGCCGAAGTGGCGGTCAGGTTTTGACCCGCGCGCGGACCCAAGCTCGCGGGCGGGTGAACATTCCGATCATGAGAGCCGGTTTAAAACCGATGACAGGCGCAATCATCGCCCTTTGCGCGATGGCGTCGGCGATTGGTGGCACGATCAAGGGCCACGTTCGGGCCGAGGGCAAAGCCGGCGCGGAGGCCGACGCGTCCACGGGCCAATACGAGAGCCGGCGGTTCAAGCATGTCGAACGCATCAATTACGAGGAGCTCCACGAGTTTGTCGTTTACGTTGATTTCACGCCCCCGGAAAAGCCGAAGCCGCCCGCCGAAGCGATTGGCATCGTGACCCAAAAGGACGCGACGTTCGCGCCGCACGTTCTGCCGGTGGTGGTCGGCACGCGGGTGAAATGGCCGAACGAGGACACGATTTACCACAACGTGTTTTCGAAGTCGGGCCGGAACGCCTTCGACTTGGACCTTTACAAGGCGCCCGTAGTCAAGGAAGTCCCGTTCAATTACCCGGGGCAGGTCGATGTCTTTTGTTCGATTCATTCCCGGATGCACTGCATCGTGCTGGTTTTGGAAAACCCGTGGTTCGCGCGCACCGACGCTCATGGAGACTACGTGATCGAGCATGTGCCCGCAGGGACGTACCATCTGAAGGCTTGGCACGAGCGGTTGCCCGACAAGGACCAGGAAGTCGTCGTGCCCGAGCAGGGCGAGATCAAAGTCGATTTCACGCTCGGCATCACGGGCCTGCCCAAGCATTGAGCCGCCATGGCCGCGCCGCGAACTCGCTGGAGATTCCACGCCAAAGTGCTGGTCCCCGTGATCGCCGTCATGGCGACTCTGCTGGCGGTCACCATGTGGATCGTCAACGAGCGGTTCACGGCGCATTTGAGCAAGGAACTGCTGAAATCGCTCAACGTCGCCGACACCGTCTTCCTTAAGTCGCAGGGATTGCGCGCGCGCAATTTCCGCAGCCTGTGCCAGAACGTCGCCAAGGAACCCCGCGTCTTTAGCGTCTGCCAGGCCGACGACACCCGGACGATGCAGAGGTTTCTCAACGATTTGCTGATGGAATTGAAAGGCGATTCCGATGGGGACGACGGCCCGGAATGGGCGTACTATAGTCGCTGGACGGGAGCGACGATCACCAATAGCGTCGGTAACTCCGGTCTCGACGCCGTCAAGTTCGCCCAAGACGGGCGCCTCGCCATTCAAAAGTCGCTCAAGACGGGCGAGCCGGCCGCGGACAGCGTGAAATTGGGGGCGGGTCTTTACGATATTGTGTCGGTGCCCGTGTTCATCCCGGACGACGCCGGAGACCAACTGATCGGGGCCCTGACCTTCGCCCGTCCGATCAGCGAACGAGTGGCCCGTGAGCTCAAGGAGGTGACCCACACCGAGATCGTGCTGCTGTCGAGCGATGGGGTGGTTGCCTCGACGATTACGAATGCGGATTTTTATAGATCGTTCATCGAGGCGTTCGGTCAATACCGCGACGGGCGCCCGACCGGTGGCGGTCCGCGCGCCGGCCCGCCGCGCGACCTGACGCTCGCGGGCGAACAGTTCATGTACCTCGCCGGCGAGTTCCCGTCCTTGCGCAACACCAGCCAGGCGGGTTACCTGCTCCTCTCCTCCTACGCGCCGCCGCTGGCGGAACTGCGCTCGACGCAACGCATGCTTTTCGGCGTCAGCCTGATCGCGATTCTGTTGGGAGCCGCCACCGTCTGGGCGCTCGTCCGCAAGGTCACGCGCCCGTTGCGCGAGTTGCGCGACGCGGCGGAGGCCGTCGGCCGCGGCGATTTCTCGCATCGCGCCGCGATCACCTCGAACGACGAGTGTGGCGAATTGGCGGTGGCCTTTAACCAAATGACCGCGAACCTCAACGGCTCGCGCGAGCAATTGGAGAAAACCGTGGACACGCTCAAGACGACCCGCGCCCAATTGATCCAAAGCGAAAAGCTCTCCGCGGTCGGAGAATTCGTGGCCGGCGTCGCGCATGAACTCAACAACCCGCTCAGCTCGGTGATCGGGTTCGCCGAGTTGCTCAAGCAAAGCGACACCGATGAACGGCACCGGCGTTATTTCGACATCATTTTTACCGGGGCCCAGCGCTGCCACAAGATCGTCCAAAGCCTGCTCAGCTTCGCCCGCCAGCACCCGCCCGAGCGCAAGGCGGTCGAGCTGAACGAACTCCTCGACGCGACGCTGGCCTTTGTGCAGTACGAACTGCATACAAGCAACATCAAGGTCACCCGGCAGTTGGCCGCCAGATTGCCCAAGGTCATGGCCGACCAGCATCAACTCCAGCAGGTCTTCCTCAATATCGTCAACAATGCCCGCCAAGCCATCGAGGCCCATCGGCCGGATGGGGCGTTGCGCGTCGCGACCTCGGTGGTCGGCGAACGCGCGCGGATCGAGATCGAAGATAATGGGCCGGGCATCCTGCCGGAGAATCTGCCCAAGATATTCGATCCGTTCTTTACGACCAAAGCCGTCGGGAAAGGGACCGGGCTCGGGTTAAGCCTATCGTACGGGATTATACAAGAGCACCATGGCTCGATCCGGGCGATCAGTCCGCCGGGCAAAGGCGTGACGTTCGTCATCGAATTGCCGATCACCGATCATGCCGGCGAAACGCCGACGGACAGGGCGTCCGGGGCCGGTCCCAAAGCCGATCCCCGCGAGGGAGCGGGCAAACGGGTGCTGGTGATCGATGACGAGGAATCGATCCTGGAACTGACCCACGAAGTCCTCGCGGGACGGGGCTACAAAGTGGAAACCGTCTGCGACGGCGAGACCGCGCTTAGCCGGCTCGGCGCCGGGAGCTACGATGTCACCATTTGCGACTGGAAAATGCCGGGGTTGAGCGGACGCCAGGTTTATGAGCGGCTCCACGCCACCCAACCCGCCGCCGCCGCGAGACTGGTTTTCATGACCGGCGACATTTTGAGCGACAAGACGCTGAAATTTTTCGAGGAACGCCGGATTCATTGCCTCTCGAAGCCGTTCTCCCTGGATGAGTTTCGGGCGATCATTGAGAAGATGAGCAAACGAGGGTGATGCTCGCTGCCCCCGCCGTCGATCGGTTAACGGTTTAATTGAAACTTTTTGGCCTTCCCAAGGGTCTTGGAGGTATGAGAGTCTGATGATGCATCGGATTGGCTTGTTTTTTGAACCGTGAAAGGAACCCGTTATGTCGATTGAATCCGCCTTGAACCACGGCGCGGCCGCGTCGCTCGAGCTGCCGCGGCGCCGCTTTTTACGGGGCATGCTCGCCGGCGCGGGCGCGGTGGCGTTGGGCGAAGGGTTCGGGCCAAGCGCCTTGGCCGACGCCGCGGTGGACCCGAAGCCGCCGTACCGTGGCCCCAACGTGATCATCGTCCGTTTCGGCGGTGGCGCGCGCCGTTTGGAAACGATCAATTCCGAGCACACCTACAGCCCGTTCCTTTGCCACGAATTCGCGAAACGAGGCACGCTCTTCAATAACATGGAGATCGCCTCGCTCGAGGGGGTTGAGACGAGCCACGGTCAAGGCACGCTCTACATCATGACCGGCAAGTACGACAAGTACAAGGACATCGGCGGCAAGTTCCTCGGGCAGCGCTTCGAGTCGAAGGTTCCGACCGTCTTTGAGTATCTGCGCAAATCGTATGACGTGCCGCCGCATGAAACTTTGATTATCAACGGCGAAGACCGCACCGACGAAGAGTTTTACAGTTTCAGCAATCATCATCTGTTCGGCGCGCACTTTCGCTCGAACGTCCTGAGCCTTTACCGTTTCAAAACCTATCTGCTCCGCCGCCAACTGCAAAACGGCCGTTGGTCGGATAAGGAATTGGCCGAGAAACAGCAACAACTGGCGAAGCTTGAGTCCCGCGATTACCGGACGAAGGGCGACGACCGCCAGGGGCCGGAGATCGAGCGCTTCTGGGATCGCTGGCGCCAATATTACGGCGAAAGCGGTTTCGTCAACCCGCGCGGCGACCGCTTGCTGACCGAGTTGAGCATCCGCGCCTTGCGCGACCTGCGCCCGAAACTGCTCATGGTCAATTACAACGACTGCGACTACGTCCACTGGGGGAATATGACCCATTACACGCGGGGCGTGGCGATCATGGACGAAGGTTTGCGTCAGATCGTCAGCGCGGTCGAAGCCGACCCGGAATACCGCGACAACACGGTTTTCGTCGTCGTGCCCGATTGTGGCCGCGACAGCAATCCGTGCTCGTCCGTTCCTTGCCAGCATCATTTTGGCTCCCGTTCGTCGCACGAGATTTTCGCGCTGCTGGTCGGCCCGGGGATCGCGAAAGGGGTGGTCGTGGAGAAAAAGGTTGATCAATCGAGCATCGCCGCGACGGTCGGCCGAGTGATGAATTTCAAAGCGGAGTTCGCGGAAGGTCCCGTTTTGCAGGAGAGCGTCGCGTGAACTTGCCCGAAGCTTTTAAAGGCGTCGAACTCGCGGTTCACTCGCCCGCCACCCTCGCCGAAACGCCGCGGCCCGCGCGCTGGTTCCGCGCGCTGGTATTCCTCTGGAAATACCTGGGCGGCATGTGGCTCTGCCAAAGCCTGCTCGGCAGCGTCGTCGTCGTCGGTTGGACCTACCGGCTGATGCAGCGAACCGCGCTCGAGTTCTGGTGGAAACGGAGCGCGGCCCGGACGCAGGGTATGACGTTCGACAACTTCATGCTCGGCAGCGAGCGGACGCGCGGTTTGCGTCAGTGGCCAAATTGGATCGTGCAAAGCAATCGCGAAGCCGTCCGACTGGCGCGGGAAAAAGTGACATGGCGCAATGGCGTCCAACTGGCGCCGGCGCTGGTTCATTCGTTGCGGCTCAACTTCCGGACCGGCGTCGCCGCGATCTTCAATACCTGGGTGTTGACGCTGCCCGGCTGCGTACTTTGGTTGTTTTCCTGGTACGACGGCTGGAACAATTCATTCAACAAGGGCTACGAGCAGGCCGTGGTAGGCCCGTTGACTGGACTGCTGGGCGTGGCGGTCTTCATCGCGGCGATGTTTTACGTGCCGATGGCCCAGGCGCGCCAGGCCTCGACCGGCGCTTGGCGGAGTTTTTATCAGTTTGGATTGGTTTGGCGGTTGGTCCGGCGCCGGTGGTTTGCCAGCGTCGGCCTCGGCGTGCTCTACGCCGCCGCGTCGCTCCCCTTGGTGGTCTTCAAAGTCCTGCCGGCCTACTTCAGTCACATGAAACCGGCCCTCTCCGACGCCCCCGCCGCCGAGGTTCTCCGGTTGCTCAATCGTTATCATTTTTGGGTGGCTCTCGTGGTATTCCCGGCGTTCGTCATTTTGCGTCTGGTCGCCGCGCGCATCTACGCCTCCGCGCTGCTCTCCGCGACGCAACGCGGCGCCGTCACCGAGGACGAACTCGGGGAAGCGGAATGGGAAGCGCTGCACCGCCTCGATTTATTGCAGATTAAACCGCAACCAGTGCGCCATGTCTTTGTGCGGATGGTCGCCTGGGCGGGTTCCCGCGCCGGCCGGGCGGTGGCGACGGTTCTGCTCGCCCTGGTCTGGTTTGCCTTCGTCGCTCAAATCTATGCCTCCGAGTTCATGAACTATCACCCGGGGATTGGCTTCCTGAACCAACCGTTGGTGCAGTTGCCCTGGTTCCGCTACATCCCGAGCGCGCTGGAGAGTCCGTGGGTGCAAATCGCGCCGGCGATCTTGCTCCTGCTCGCCATCGGAGCTTTCCGGTTGGTCGGGCGGCTGCGGCGCGCTTTTCGGACGCGGTTTGCGGGGTGAAGTACCCTTCACTTGCCCATTTGTTTGAGAAGCCTGGCGGATTCTAGGAACACGTTCGGAGCATGAGGACGCCCTTCGATCGTCAACGCGGCGAACGAAACGTGGCGACGTTTTGAACTCCTCGGAGACATGACTTTTCTCAGACGAGAGAGCCGGTTTAAATGGCTGGAAGTCACCATCTTAGTCCCACTTCTTTGCCTGAGTCTGCCGTTACTCGCAATCTTACTTCTACTGGCGTTTTCGATCAACGTCGCAACCAGCGTCGGCCTCAACATCGTCATCTGGTTATGGTGGTGCGTTCGCGGGCGGGATGTACTTTTTGTGTATTCCGACAGCCCAATCTGGCACGACTACATTGAGCAGTATATTCTGCCGTACGTTGGAGGCCGCGCCATTGTCCTCAACTGGTCGAAGCGGAAAGAGTGGCGGTTTTCGCTGGCTCGGATCGCGTTTCGTCATTTCGGAGGCTCCCGGCAATTTAACCCGCTTGGCGTCGTGTTCCGCCCATTCAGAGTTTCGCGTGTCTTTCGGTTCTGCGAGCCGTTCCGAGATCTTAAACACGGACATCCTGAAGAACTACAAAGGATGGAAGCGGAGTTCTTCGAATTGCTCGGCGTTCAGAAGCCGCTGTCGTCGGGGTGAGCTGTTGCGTGGAAGCAACTGGCCCCTTCGACTGGCCCGTCGCAGCCACCCCGACGCCACTCAATCACTGCTTTATTGGGGGCGCTCCGACCGGCAACGCGAAGTCCACGTACGCGTCGCCCGTCGGGGTTCCGATCTTGCCCCGCGGTGGCGACGGTTCTGCTCGCCCTGGTCTGGTTTGCCTTCGTCGCTCAAATCTATGCCTCCGAGTTCATGAACTATCACCCGGGGATTGGCTTCCTGAACCAACCGTTGGTGCAGTTGCCCTGGTTCCGCTACATCCCGAGCGCGCTCGAGAGTCCGTGGGTCCAATTCGCTCCGGCGATTCTGCTATTGCTCGCCATCGGAGCTTTCCGGTTGGTTGGGCGGCTGCGGCGCCCTTTTCGGACGCGGTTTGCGGTGTGAGGCGTTTCGCGGGCGGCGGCATCGGCAGAGACTTGAGGCTGGCTCCTCGGCGAGAATAGGAGCGATGGGAAGAATGGGCGACATGGGGGCGTTCGGACGACGCTCGGCCCAACGCGAGCGCAGCCTCGCGAACGATTTTCCGCTGGCGCTTTGGGGGTAGCTGCTCCAGTGGGCGGCGCCGACCCGACCCAGGGAAGTTGCGCCGCCCAGAATTCCTGGCCTTTTCGCCCCGATGCTTGATCGTCAGTCAAGGAGACCGTCATGGCTGATGCTCGTCTTGCCGGGCCGCAACTCCGGATTCGCCAGACACGTAACGCTCGCTCAATTCGAGCTGACCCGCTCGCGTCCGAGTCCCAGCTCAGTTGCCGATAAACAATTCCGGTCACTGCGCCGGAGCGCTCTTGATGTAGGCGTTGGCGACGGTGATTTTCGCGGCTTTGGCGACGTCCATTAATTTCACGATCTGACCCCAGGGAGAGTCGGTGTCGGCGCGGATTGAGAGGCTCGTTTTCGGGTCCTGCGCGGCGCGGGCGGCCAGTTCCTCCTGGAGCTTGTCCAGCGTGAGCGGACGGTCGCCCAGGTAGAAAAACGGGGCCTGTTTGGCGACGGTCACGATGACGCGGGAATCGGTCGCGCCCGGTTGCAGCTTCTGGCGGGTTTCCGGCAGCGCGAGCTTGAGGGCGGGCTGCTGCTTGAAGGTCGTGGTGACCATCATGAAGATCAACAACACGATCATAATGTCGATGAGCGAGACGATGATGATCGCCGGCGGCTGGCGCCGTTTTCGAGTGGCAAATTCCATGGGCGGTAAGTTTCTCGCGGAGCGGGTGACTCGGCGCTATTTCGGCGGGTGCGGATAGAACCGGCGCAGAAATTCATCGCAGAGCGTCGCCATCTCGATCGCATACAACTCGACTTTCTTATTGTAATAGCTCCAGGCGACGAGCGAGGGGATGGCGATCAACAAGCCGGTCAACGTCGTGTTGAGCGCAATCGCGATGCCCTTGGCCATGACGGTATTGTCACTCATGCCCGCGCGGCCCAAATCGCCGAACAGGGTAATCAGACCGTGAACGGTGCCGACCAACCCCAGGAGCGGCGCGATGCCAACGACGATCTCAAGCACCACCAACCCGCGTTCCAATTGGGCGACCTCGTGCCGCGCGCGCGTTTGAATCACGTCCACATTTTCGGCCCGCGGCCAATGGAGATTGTCCGACGCCAGCAGCAGGAGCCGGCTCGCGGCCGAGGGCATTTGCTGGCAGGTCCGATTGAGCATCGGCAAGTCCTGCGGCGTCCGGCAATTCTCAATCGCCGACTCGACCGCCGACGGAATTACTTTGGACCAGCGCAAGGCCAGCCCGCGCTCGATAATAAACGTCAGGCCGACGACCGAGGTCAGCAACAACAGATACATGAACGGGCCACCGGCCCTAAGGAATTCCCACATAGTTTTTCAGTTATAGTAAAAGGTAAATTTAACCTCGCGAAAATCCGCGCCGATCAACCGCCGCAGGTCGCTCGGCCACACCGCGTAGGGCGCCGGGTCCGAGACCGCCTTTTGGCAGATCAAGGCCAGCACGTCCCCCACGTCGTATTCTTCCAGCTTCAAATTCGAGACGGTGCCATTGTAATTGAGATGGAAGGCGAGGACTACTTTTCCGGTGCGATTGCGCGCGTAGCTGTACTCGTCCAACAAATCGTACCAACGCGCCTCGATGGCGGCCACAATGGCGCGGTCGTAGGCGCCAAATGGCGTCGCCGTGACGTCAAATTGCGGCACCGCGGCGACGCGGCGCACGCCGCCTTCCTGTTTCATGGCCTGGCCGGCCAGCCGGTTTTTCACCTCGGCCAGCGTGCGCGGGCGCTCCTTCACGGGAGTTGGCGTCGGTTCGGTGACGGGCGCCGGCGCGGTCACCTTGGTGTCCTCCGGCGGTTTGACGGCGGCCAATTCTTTCGGCTCGGGCTTGATGGCCGGCTTGGCCATCAGCATATCGCCAGGCGCCGGATGGCTCTCCGATTTCGGCGCCGGGTCCGGCTTGGCCGCGGCGACTTCCTGCTTGGGCGGCGGCTGCGGCTCGGGTTTCGGAGCGGGTTTCACCGCGACGGGAGCGACCGGCGGCGCGGGTTGCAATGGCTGCGGTTTGGTCCGGGCGACGTCCTCGTTTTTCGGCACCTGCGTCTGCTTGCCATCAAGCTTGGGAACCTTGGAATCCTGGAGTGGGTTCGGATTCGCCGCGAGCGTGCTGCGATCGGAATAAAACCGCGATTCCTTCGGCGGCGCGGGCGACGCCTGGTCGGGATCGACATCGACGAAAAGCATCGGAACCTCGCGCGTGAGTTCTTGCTCGGGATTCGGCTTTTTCTTCTCGGCCAATTGGTTCGGCGTCGGACGTTTGACCAATTGCAACCAGGCGGGAACCTGATCGGGCCGCCACCAATGCCAGCGAATCCCGATTTCCAAAACGCTAAAAAGGAGCAGGTGGAACAAAAGGGAAAGGAGAAAGGCCCAGGCGATCGGGGGCATCGTCCGGCGGGTGCGCGCGCTGACTGAACCAAACAGTTCCACTACCTGACAAGGATGCCTTACGCCCGGCGATCCGGCAACTGGAAGTTCAAGGGGCCACGCGCCTCTAAATCCCGTCGCGCGGCGCTCCGAGCGACGCGCGCGGCAAGCGTCGGCTCATCCCGTGTCGAGTGGATTGCCTTAGGCGCCGGCTCGACTCAGGCCGCCCGCCGACGCGCCACGACGAACGCGTTAAACATCAGGTAGCGCGTCGGGGTCAGGTTGAGCAGGAAATCGATCGGCTTGGCCACGTAACGATCGGTGCATGCGACCGACTCAACCACGCAGCCTGATCGCTCGAGAAAGAAGGCGATCTCGAGGGCGTTCGTGGCCACGATGGCGTCATCGTCGGGGGTGAACGGTTCCTTGACGATGGGCGTCATGCGGTCAAAGCGGACCGCGGCGGGATCGGTCTTCATTTGCCGGCGCTTTTCCTGGAGACGCCGCCAGTTCCGCCATTTATTGCCCACGCCCCGCATTTGGGGATGGTAGTCACGGTAACCAAAGACGCGCCGGAAATTCGGGCTGGAGATGACGACCCGCCCACCCGGTTCGGTGACGCGCGCCAACTCCTGGACAAACGCCTCCGGCTCTTCGACGTGCTCAAGGACGTTGAGCGCGCCGACGCTGGCGAAGTGGGCGTCGGGAAAGGGCAGATGCTTGCCGTCGTACATCTGGCAGCGCGCGCTGAATTCGCGGGCGCGTTTGATGTTCGGCTCGGAGACATCCACGCCGTAGGCCTCGAAGCCATCGGTGGTCAACCGGCCCACGACCTGACCGACGCCACAGCCGACGTCCAGCGCCCGCGCGCCCGGGCGGGCAGGCCGCAGGGTATCGGCGTACTTGGCGTAGAAATTCGCGTCCCAATTCGCCAGGAATTGCGCGTACGCCTCGTTTTCGCGGTAGGTCTCTTGATGGCTCATAATGTCAGCGTTCGGGACAGCTTAGGACAATTCGCTCCGCGCGCCAAGCCCGCCACGCTCGCGGTCCCGCCGCGGACGGTCGCGCCGTTTTCGCCACGCTCAAGCGGGCCTTCGTACTGACGCGTGTTGAAAGTCCACGCCATCGATCCGGGCCCGAACTATGCCGTGACCAGCGCGGCGGCCTGGGCGGCGGTGGCGCCGTCGTGGACAATCGCCATCAACGCCCGCGTCATGCCGGCGGGATTGGCGTGCTGGATGATATTGCGACCATAAACGATGCCGGCGGCGCCCTGTTGGATCAGCTTTTCCGTGCGTTCGAGAATCTCTTTGTCCGGCGCCTTGCCGCCGCCGCGCACCAGGACCGGAATCCGACCGGCGATTTCGACGACGGCGTGATAGAGGCTCACGTCGTCGGTCGGATCGGCCTTGATGATGTCGGCGCCCAACTCGACCGCTTGACGGGTGAGCGGCAGGATTTTATCCACGTCCCCGTCCACCATGTAACCGCCCGCTTTTTGATTCGGCTGGAACACGAGCGGCTCGATCATCAACGGCATGGCGAAGCGCTCGCATTCCGGTTTAATTCGCAGAATATTCTGCAGGCATTGGTCGGTCACTTCCGGTTGATCGGGAATGCGGAACAAATTGACGACGACGCAGGTGGCGTCCAAGCGCAGCGCCTGCTCGACGGGATTCTCGATCATCCGACTGAACAGGGCGCGCGGCAGGGCTGAGCCATAGACATTGGCTACGTCCGTGCGCAGAACCAGGGCGGGCTTCGCTTTGCCGGGCAGCGACTGCAGGTAGTGGGCTTGCCCGATGGTCAATTGGATCGCGTCGGGCGCGGCGTTGACGAGCGTCCGGACGCATTTTTCCAAATTCTCGATCCCGTGAAGGAAGCCGCGCTCGTTGAAGAAGCCGTGATCCACCGCGACGTCAAAGCAGCGGTTTGATTTGGCGTTGAAAAGTCGATTCAGGCGATACGTTTTCATCAAGCCCGGGAGCATCGGGCAATCGGCCGCCAAAATCCAGCCCAAGAATGAAGCGGTTCGACGCGCGTGAAGACCGAGCGGCCGGCTAAACTTGCCAGGGAAGAGCAGGTGAAAGGCCAGTTTTCGCCTGCGCGTCGGCGCGTTTTCGCAAGCGACGGCGCGACGGCTCGAAGGGCAGAGCCGGCTCACTCCGGCGGTCGAAATCGCTTGGCTAATTGGCCTCCGGGAGGCAGGATTTTGGTTGTAAGTTCAACCGTCGCCGGAAGGGTTTTCGGAGCGCTCGCGCAGGGGCCCGCCGCATTGGCGCATTGGACCGCGCCGTTGAGTCTCGTTGCGGCTGGCGGGAGGCGCGACGGGAGCAGGCGCGACGGACAAATGGATGGATCGGCGTTTCCAAGCGTGGGTCTTCGCGAGCCGGCGGCACCTCTGGGTGGCGCTCGGCCTGGTGGCTGGCTTGTTCCCGCCGGAAGGGCCGGCGCGCGCCGCGGCCGCGGATTTGCCGACGCTGACCACCTCAGAGCAAGTGCGAAAGCTGAGCCGCGCGGAGTCCGAGCGCGGCTACCCGGTACAGGTGCGGGGCGTCATCACTTTTTTCGACTCGGATTGGAGCGCCGTCTTTGTTCAGGACGAAACCGGCGGGATATACACGACGGCCAATACGGGCACGCAGCCGCTGCAAACCGGCCAACTGGTCGAGTTGGAGGGGCAAAGCGCCGCCGGCGCTTACACGCGGGTGGTGCGGGCGCCGGTTCTCCGGGTGCTCGGCACAGCGCCGTTGCCGGCGCCCCACACCGCCACCTTCGACACGCTCGCGCGGGGATCCGAGGACAGCCGCTGGGTCGAAACGACCGGCGTGATTCGCTCCGTGACGAACCGCACGGGCTGGATTTCGGCGGAAGCCGCCGCCGGTTCGGGGCGATTCAAAATCAATTTTCCCCGTTCTCTCAACGCGACGCAGCCGACCAATTGGGTCGATGCCCGGGTCAAGCTCCAAGCGGTTTGCGCGGCGGTCTTAAACGAGCGGCGAGAGTTGGCCGGATTCCAATTGTTCTGTCCGCGGCTGGACCTGGTTGAAATCGTCGAGCCGGCGCCGGACAACGCGTTTGCCGGAGCCGCCAGCTCCATCCAAAACCTGCGCGCGATTCCCGGCGAAGACTGGACCGGCCACCGCGCGCGGGCGCTGGGAACCGTCACCTTTCAACGTCCGGGCCGGTCGATTTGCATCACCGATCCGACGGGCAGCCTCTGGGTCGAGACGACCGACGCCGCAACGCTGGCGGTCGGCGACGTCGTCGAAGTGGCCGGTTTTCCGGGAGACGAGGATCACGCGTTCAAGTTCGAAGACGCCGTCGTCCGCCGGATCAGCCGCGGTCCAGCGCCGGCCGCGCGCGTGGTGCCGATGGGTCGGCTGGTCGCCAGCGCGGCCGATGGCGAATTGGTCGAGACGGAAGCCTATCTGCTCGATCAGCGCCGCGACGCAGGCGAAGCGGTGTTCGTGCTCGGCTCCCAGAACGTGACGTTCCAGGCGCGGCTCGCGGACGCCGAGAGCGGCGCGGAAGCCTGGCGGATCGAGAAAGGAAGCCTGCTGCGATTGACGGGGGTTTGCTCGGTTCAACCGGCCTCGAAAGACCGCCGGCCGGCCGGCTTCGAACTGCTGTTGCGCTCGCCCGCGGACGTCGTCGTACGCCGGCAACCACCCTGGTGGGTGCGGCACAGCGGACTGGCCATGGTCGCGCTCGCGGGAATCAGCGCGGGCGCCGTCGCCGGCTGGGTCATCGCGCTGCGGCGCAGCGTCACGCGGCAGACCCGGATCATCCGGCGGCAGTTGGAACGCGAGGCGGCCTTTGCCAACCTTGGCAACGCCCTCAGCGCCGCCACGACTCCGCCCGAGGCGGCCCGCGTCATCGCCGGCATCGCGCAGGATTTGCTGGGCTGGGACTCGTTCTTCCTCGACTGGTATGACGCGCTTTCGCATCGTGTTCGCCCGATTCTGAGCCTCGACCAAGTGGCGGGCCAGTCCGTGGACATTCCGCCCGCGACGCCGGATCAGCCGCCCAGCCCGATGGCCTTGCGGGCGATGGCCGAGGGCGGGCAATTGATCCTGCGCCGGTCCGCCGACGAGGCGGTTCCAGACCTCATTCCGGCCGGCAACACGGCGCGGAAATCAGCCTCCCTGCTCTTCGTCGTCGTCCGAAAAGGAACCGAAGCCATCGGTTTTCTCTCGATCCAGAGCTACCGGTTCGAAGCTTACGACCGGGAAGCCCTCAACCTCTTGCAGTCGCTCGCCGATCATTGCGCCGGCGCGCTCGGCCGCCTGCGGGTCGAGGAGGAGTTGCGTTTGACCAACGAGCGCCTCCGCGCGCTCGTCAAGGCTTCGCCCTTGGCCATCATGACGCTGGACACCGCGGGCAAAGTCACCTCCTGGAACGCCGCCGCCGAGCGCCTGCTCGGGTGGAGCGAGGGCGAAGTCCTGGGCCGGCTCACTCCGCTGGTTCCCGAAGAAGGCGCCGGCGGTTATCAGGCGGAGATCAGCCGCCTGCTGGCCGGCCGGGGCGAAACCGAATTCGAGCGGCAACGGACGCGCAAAGACGGCGCGTGGGTGGACGTTCGGATCTCGACCGCGCTCCTGCGCGACGGTCAGGGCCAGGTCAGTGGGATTCTCGCGCTCGCCGAGGATGTCACCGAGCGCAAGCGCGCCCGCGAGGCGCTCCTTACCTCCCTCAACGAAAAGGAGGTTATGCTCAAGGAAATCCACCACCGCGTGAAGAATAACCTGCAGGTCGTTTCCGGCCTGCTCCAACTCCAGTCCGATACCGTGCCCGATCCCAAGGTCAAGGAGCTGTTTCTGGAGAGTCAGGATCGAATCAAGTCGATGGCGCTGATTCACGAAGCCTTGTACCAATCCAAGAACCTGGCCAAGATCGATTTCGACGCCTACCTGAAAAAGGTGGCCGGCCACCTTTTCCGCTCCTTCGGCCCGCGCGCCGCCAACGTGACCTGGATGGTCAACGCGCACGGCATCGTCCTCGACATCAACCGCGCCGTCCCGTGCGGCCTGATCGTCAACGAGCTGGTTTCGAATTCGCTCAAATATGCCTTTCCGGCGAACCGGGAAGGCGAACTACGGATCGAACTCCGCCCCGAGAACGAACGGCAATATGCCCTTCTGGTTTCCGACAACGGCGTCGGTTTGCCGCGGGATTGGCAAATCGACAAGGCCAAGAGCTTCGGCTGGAAATTGGTCCGCATCCTGGCCACCCAAATCGGCGGCACGGTCGAGCTATACCGGGAGGCCGGCCTCGAGGTCAAAATCGCCTTCAACAAGAACCGGCCGGGGTTCTGAGCGGGCCAGGCGCCGCAGCGCCTTTACAGCGTCCGCTGCGGAAATGTCCCGCGGTAGTTTCAAGCAGGGTCCAAGACCGGATCGTCAACGAAATGAAGTCGGATCTCGCGCGGCATCTGTTCCGGCTCGAAATGGCAACGGACCGCGTCTCGCACGTTGTCCTGCAGATCCCGCAGATTCTCGCCTTGCGTCGTAATGCCGCCGCCGAGCGGCGCGTCCCACGAGGCGACATACCAACCGCTATCGAGGTCGCGTTCCACTCTTAGCGTAAGCTGATCCATACGATGTGCTGCTACGATAACGACCCACTTCTCCCGAGTCAACCCAGCCATGCAATGGGCAGGGCCGCTGGGCGCATCTCATTATTTTGACAGGTCGATAATTTGGGAGGGAAGCGGGAGGAGGGGAAATCAGCGTCGGTTGCGCCAAATCCGCAGCAGACCGACAAAAAAATGAGACGCGCCCAGGGCCGCTTCTCGTTTCTTCGGCGCGCGAATAACGGACCGGTGTCCAGCAAATGCTCCGGTTGACTTACCGGACGTTCATGACGACTTTAAGCTCAACGATGCCACGCAGGACTCTCCGCTGGATTGCCATATTGGCGATGGTCGTAGCGCTCGGGTTGGCCACGCTCGGCCTTTGGACGGCAAAGCCACCGTCGCTCCCGCCCTTACCGAACCCAAATGGCTATGACGATTTTATCAAGGCGGCTGGCGCGGTGGCCGGCCAATTCGGGAATCCTCAAACTCCGAGCCGTGATGAACTCAGCGCGCTTGTTGCCACGAATGGCGAAGCGTTGCGCTTGCTTCGGGCCGGCCTGACGAAGCGGGCCGTGTTTCCGACCGTTTCCGGGATCACCAACTTTGACGCGCTGCTGTCTCAATTCGCGCGAATGAAATCCCTTGCGCTGCTTCTGGCCGCGGACGGCCGCCTCCATGAGCTGAACGGCCAACCCTACGCGGCGGCCCAATGCTACCTTGACGCCATCCGCTTTGGGAACGAGATGAGCCGGGGCGGGTTCCTCATTCACCGGCTGGTTGGCGTCGCGCTCGAAGCGATCGGCTTGCGCCCGTTGGTTCAACTGCTCCCGAAGCTTAATCGCGACGAAAACGGCGCGATCCTGAAAGAACTGGAACAAATCGAGGCCACCCGCGTGACGTGGGAAGAGGTCTGGGCAGGCGAGACCCGCTTTGCGCGATTCTCGACCAAGGCGCTTTTCCGCCCATTCCTCAAGCTGTTCATGTGGAAGCAGCTTGAAACGGTGAGGCGGAACGGCGAAACCAAGCACAACTCGGCGGTCGCGCGCCTGCGCCTGCTCGAGGTCGAATTGGCGTTGCGATCGTACCGAGCCGACCGACGTCACGCCGCGTCCCGCTTGGAAGAATTGACGCCGGGATATTTGCGGAAAACTCTGCCTGATCCATTCACCGGTCAACCGCTTATCTACCGTCCGCAGGGCACGAACTGGTTGCTCTACAGCGTCGGTCCCGACGGCATCGACGACGGCGGCCAGCCATTCGGTGCGACGGCCGCCGGCAAAGGCGATCTGCTGCTCGACACGCCGTAAAGGCTCCCACGGGCGGCCCGCTTCGTCGATCGAGCGGCGGCGAGCCGCGGGGCGCGGCTGGCGCCCGAGTACGGGCCGCCGATCTTTCACTTCGTGGCGGGTTGAGAAGGTATCGCCCGCGCCGTCGAGGACGGGCGATTTATCACTTTCCGCCCGGCCCGGCTTCGCGCTTACTGAACCGATGCATCTCATCCCATTTATTCGCGGCCAGCGGTGGCTGCGCCTCGCCGCGCTCGTTCTGCTCCTGGTTCGCGGCGGCGAATCGCGGGCCGCGGATATTCAGATCGACCGCCTGTTCGGCCCCGAGGTTCCCACGGGCAAATACAAGCATCCGGCGTGCTTCGACGAGCTTCAGAATGGCGATCTCTATTTGGTTTATTACGGCGGCGACGGCGAGTACGCGGACGGCACGGCGGTGTTCGGCTCGCGTTTGAAGCACGGCGAAACGCAATGGTCGGCGCCGGTGAAAATCGCGGACCACCCGCTGCGGTCCCTCGGCAACGCGGTGATCTGGCAGGCGCCCGACGGCATGGTCTGGCTTTTCTACGTCACGCGAAATGGCGCCACCTGGTCCACGTCGCGAATCGCCGCCAAGATTTCGCGGGACGGCGCGGCCACTTGGTCCGACTCCTTTCCGGTCACGTTCGAAGAGGGCACGATGGTGCGGGCGCATCCGATTGCGCTAAGCGGCGGCGATTTCTTGCTGCCGATCTACGCGGAAACCGGCCACAACACGGAATTCACCGCGCCCACCACCTGTTCGTTCTTTCTCCGCTTTGACCGGAAGCTGAAGGTTTGGACGGAGTCGAATCGGATCCATTCGCGGCTGGGCAACCTGCAACCCGCCGTCGCCGCGATTGACGACCGGCGCCTCATCGCCTACTGCCGGCGGGGCGGCGACTATGAGCCGCGCAAAGACGGCTTTCTGGTGCGCTCCGAATCCCACGACGGCGGGCGCACCTGGAGCGAGGGCGAGGAGACCCGATTCCCGAATCCCAACGCGGCGGTCGATTTCATCAAACTCAAAAACGGCCACCTGCTCCTCGTTTACAACGACAGCATGAATGACCGCACGCCGCTCACCGTGGCGATTTCCACCGATCAAGGGCAGACTTTTCCGCATCATCGCGACGTGATCGCCGGTCCGGGCGACTTCGGCTACCCCACCGCCGCGCAGACGCGCGACGGCCTGATCCACGTGGTCTTCACCTCCGACGAACGCACGGTCGTGCGCCACGCGGTTTTTGACGAAGGCGTGGCGCTGAAATAGCGACGCAGCGATTATAATCCGACAGGTCGAGTTCGTCGCGCGGATCGCTCGCTGCGTCGGTCCGAAACAACACCGGTTTCGGCTAAGGTGAAACCGCGTTGAGCCGATCGAGGGGGCGGACGCGGCGGAAAATCTCGGATTCGCAGCGTTGGCGAGCGAGTTCAAGATCGTAGTCACCCTGAATGCCCATCCAAAGTTCGGGCGAGACATTGAATAGGCGTCCCAACTTAATCGCCATCTCCGCGCTTACGGCGCGCTTATGTCGGACGATTTCGCTGATCGCAATCGGTGTCGCGCCGAGGGCCTTGGCCACGGCGTATGCGGACAAGCCCAAAGGCTTCATGAAATCCTCACGAAGCACGTCGCCGGGATGCACGGGGTCAAGTCGGTTTTTGCGTTTGCGCATACAATCTTCAATGATGGCCCACGATTTCCATTTGTTCGGCGTCGGCGCCGTGCCAGACGAAGCAAATTCGCCACTGGTCATTCACGCGAATGCTATGCTGCCCGGTACGCGCCCCTTTGAGCGCGTCGAGGCGGTTGCCAGGCGGCGCCGCTAAATCGCGCAACGACCGCGCTCGGTGGAGATACTCGAGTTTGCGCCGGGCGGTATTCTGATTTCCCAGCCGCAGCTTGCGGGAACGTTCGCCCCGAAAGACCCGCTCGGTCTCGCCGCACGCAAAGCCGGTGATCACTTCCTGATGTTGTCGCGTGGCGGTAATATCTCAAGAAAACCGACGGCGCGGACGCCCGCAGTCTGCGGTCGTTGCATCGTTGCCAAGGCGACCCGAAGCACGCCAGTCGATCATTACGGCGGTGGTGAGCGCCAATCGGATGGCGCGTCCGCCCCGCCCGCGCGTTCGGCAGGTGGTTGGTTAGTAACCTGGCCCGCGACGCCGACGCAGCGGTTAATCGCTTCGAGCAGCTCCTGCGTCTGAAATGGCTTGCCACATAGACTCGCAACGCCGGCGGCTTGCGCCTCGATCCGAAGCTCATCGGTCAAAAACCCGGAAGTCATCAGGACCGGGAGTTGCGGTCGCAGTTCCCGGATTTCGCGCGCCACCTGCAGGCCGGAACAACCGGGCATGTTATAGTCCGTGATGATCAGGTCGAAAGCGTCCGGCTCACACCGAAAGCCGGCCAGCGCGTCGGCCACTTCGGTAAAGGCGCTTATCCGGTAGCCGTGGCGCTCCAAGAGGCGCTTGGCCACCGCCGCCACCGCCGTCTCGTCGTCAAGGAGGAGGATGCGCAGGTTGGGCGTGGCCGCGATTCCACCGGGAACGCTCGGGAGCGCCTCCGACGGGACTTCTTCCGAGGCGGCGGGAAAATAGATTTCAAAGTCCGTGCCCTGCCCAGGCCGGCTGTTCACCAGAATGGCTCCGCGGCAATTCTTGACGATGCCGTGGACGACCGAAAGCCCCAGGCCGGTCCCCTCGCCCACGTCCTTGGTGGTGAAGAATGGATCGAAAATCCGCTCCAAAGCCGCCGGGTCAATTCCCTGACCGGTGTCACTGACGGTCAGCCGGACGTAGCCTCCCGCCCGCAAGTCCGCGTGAGTTCGCGCGAAGGCTTCATCGATCGTAACCGCTTCGAGGCTCAGGGTGATGCGCCCGGGCTGACCCGCCATCGCCTGCCAGCCGTTGGTGACGAGGTTTACGAGGATGCGATGGATTTCCACGGCATCGGCCAGAATCAGCGCCGGCCGGCTCGCGGAACGGGTGACCAATTCCACGCCGGCCGGCAGAGTGGCGCGGAGCAATTGCCCGGCCTCCTGAACCGTGCCGCGCAAATCCAGAATCCGCTGGCGCCGGACGCTGGGCCGGCTGAAGGCCAGGATCTGACGGACCAAATCGGTCGCTCGCCGGCTCGCTTTTTGGATCTCCGCGAGAAAGCCGATGCTCCGGTGGTCGGCCTGCAAATCCTGCGCGAGCAATTCCGTGTGCCCAACGATCGACGCCAGGATGTTGTTAAAATCGTGGGCGATGCCGCCCGCCAGGGTGCCGATGGCTTGCAACTTGTGGGACTGGCGCAGTTGGGCCTCGAGCTTGTGGCGTTCGGCGTCCGCGCGCTTCTGTTCCGTGATGTCGCGCAGAAAAACCACGGACGAGCCGGCGTCCAACGGCTGGAATTGGAGGCTGATCTCGACGTCAAAAACGGCGCCGTCCTTCCGGCGATGGCGGGATTCGGAACGTTGGCGGCGTTCGGCTCTGGCCGTCTGAAAACCAACGACCGCGTCGGCCGCGGGATCATTGGCCTCAAGCTCCGCCACGTTCATCGCGAGCAATTCCACGGCGCTGTAACCGCTCATCCGACAATAGGCCTCATTAACTTCCAGCAGGCGCCCGTGCGAATCCACCCGCCAAAATCCATCCATCGCGGTCTGGAGAATGGTCCGATACCGTTCCTCGTTCTCCTTAAGTTGGCGGGTGCGCGCCTCCAGCATATCCTCCACGCGCAATAACGAACGCTCGCGGCGCGCCCGGGCGCAGAGTTCCAGCAGGAAGGCCGGTTTGAAGGGCTTGCGCGCGTAGGCGACCGCGCCCTTTTTCATCCAATCGAGCGCCAGTTCCGGGCTGGGATCGGCGGTCATCATGACGCAGACGCAATCAGGCCGTCGGGCGTGAAAGAGGCTGAGCAACGTGTCGCCGACGCCGTCGGGCAGGTGATAGTCCAGCACGGCGACGTCATACGCGACCGAGGAGAACGCCGCGGTCGCCGCGGCGACGGTGGTGACGGTATCCGTTTCGTAGCCTTCCGCGTCGAAATCTCGCTTCAGCAGGCCCGCCAGCGCCTTGCTGTCTTCAACGATGAGGGCGCGAACGCGTTCCCGGCTCGGCCCACCGTCCAGCAGCGCGTGGACGGTCTCTTGAAAACGTTCCATGCTCACCGGCACGGGCAGAAAAGCGTTGGCGCCGAGGTCGGATGTAATGCGGGACGGCTCCTCGCCCGCGAAAGTCGCGGAGACGACCAGGATGGGCGTGCCGTTAAACGCGGCGTATTCCGGCGAGCGGAGCAGGCGGCAAAAGCGCCAGCCGTCGAGGCCAGGCATATGCAAATCCGTCACGATCAAATCGGGCGGCGCCACCGGATCGCCGGCTGTCGGCGTGGACCAACTGAGCATCGCCGCCAAGGCCGCTTCCGCTCCCCCGAAGGCGCGCGGTTCGAGGCCCGCGCCTCGCAGGAACTCGGAGACGACCATCAGTTGGACCGGGTCGTCATTCACGACCACGGCCAACCGGCCTGGGCGCTGAATGTCGTTCGCGGTCATAAGAATTTCATTTCCCTTCGAGTCCGGCGCGGTTTGATTCCCTGGCTCATTGACGGGAGCGGCATCCGCGTAGGACAGGAACGTAATGTGGCCTCCGGGCGATGCCAAGACTTTGCGCTTACTTTCTCACGCCGCGCCGGCGGCGGCCCCGCGGGCCAGCGGACCTGACAAACGTCGCCCCGTCGCCGCCCCAATCGGTCGTGCGTTTGGCCCGCGATTCGCCGGCAAGCGTACCCCACGCCGGTGGATTTAAGGCGTCGCCGCGTCGCCTTTAGACGGGCCGGCGCCTAAGGCGTCAAGCCCGAGGCGTCAGCGATCGAAAACGGCTCGCGTCGCGATTCCCCCGGCAGACCACCGCGGCGTCCTCGGCTCCAGCCCGAGTTCCGCAACGAACGGCTTCGCCGGGTCGCTTTCTGATCAGGTTTTAGGCCGCGCGCTGGACAACCTCAGAAGTCAGCTCGACCAGCGCGTGGGGATCGAGAATCAGGCCGACCCGGCCGTCGCCGAGGATGGCGGCCCCGGTCATCGCCTTGCTTTGCTTGAACGTTTCTCCCAGGCTTTTGATGACCACCTCTTGTTTGCCCAGCAGTTGATCGACGATCACGCAGCGGGCGTTCTTACCCGCTTCCACCACGACCGCGATGGATTGCGTCGGATCGGTCGAGGCCGGCTTGATACCCAGGTGCTCATAGAGGCGCAGCATCGGTTGGAGGCGTCCCCGCACATTAATCATCTCCCCGCGACCGTAAACCGAACTGATCATGCCGGGCGTGGGGCGGAAAGATTCGCAGACGGAGAGGGTCGGTAAAATATAGCGATGCTCACCGACGCCAACGATCAGGCCATCAATGATCGCCAGGGTCAGCGGCAGCGAAATGCTGAAGGTCGAACCTTGGCCAAGGGTGGATTGGATGTCCACCTTGCCGCGGAGTTTCTCGAGGTTTCGGCGGACCACGTCCATGCCGACGCCGCGACCGGAGAGATCGGTCACTTTCTCGGCGGTGGAAAAGCCAGGCGCGAAAATCAAACCGAAGATTTCACTCTCGGTCAGTGAGGCGTCCGGGCGGACCAGGCCCTTCTCGATCGCTTTGGCCAGGAGGCGCGCCTTGTCCAGGCCGTTGCCGTCGTCGCGGATTTCGATGATGATGTTGCCGCCCTGGTAGAAGGCCTTCAGCCAGACGGTGCCCTGCGCAGGTTTGCCGCGGTCCTGGCGCACCTTGGGCATTTCGATTCCGTGATCGATCGCGTTGCGAATCATGTGGATGAGCGGGTCGCTGATTTCCTCGATGATGGTGCGGTCCAGTTCCGTTTCTTCGCCTTCCATGACCAGCTCGACCTGTTTGCCGATGCGCGCGGCGGTGTCGCGCACCAGCCGGTGCATTTTCTGAAACGTGGCGCGGATCGGCACCATGCGCAATGACATGGCGGTGCGCTGCAGTTCCTTGGTGATGCGACCAAGCTGGGCGAGATCGCGGGTCAACTGCTGGTCTTGCACGGTAACCAATGCGCGATTCTGCACGACGAGCGACTGGCCAATGACCAGTTCTCCGACCAAATCCACCAGCGAGTCGAGTTTGAACGTGTCCACCTTCACGAAACTGCCGGACACCGAACTTTTGCCAGGGGCGGCGGGATGGTCCACCTTGGCCGCGGCCGGCGGGCCGGCCGGTGACGCCAGCACGACGATCGGCGCGGGCTCGAGAGGGGCGGTCGCGATAGGGGAGTTCGCGACGACCGGGACGAGCGGGGGCGCGGCCACGGTCACGGTCACGCTCGGCGGAGCCGCGACGGTCGGCGCGGGCGGTGCCGGACGGGCCGCCCCGGGCGCCGGCGACGGGGGCGCGGCTACCGCTGGCGCCACGCTGGGGGCCGGGGCGACGGGGTTCGGCGCCGTTACGGGCGGCGTGGCATCACCTTGCAGAATGGCGCGGATGCGCGCGAGCAGCGGAAGCGTCGGCACCAGAATGGGGCCCGGCGGTTTCGCGCCCGAGACCTGGGCGTCGATCTCGGTGATGAATTGTTTGAGCGTATCGCTCCCCTCGAGAATCAAATTGATGAGCTGGGGCGTGATCGCGAGCTTGTGCGTGCGCATCTGGTCGAGCAACGATTCCAGTTGATGCGCGAGCGTCTGGATCGCGAGCAGTTGGAGGAAGCCGGAGCCGCCTTTGAAGGTATGAAAGGCGCGGAAAATGGTGTTCAACGTGTCCGCGTCGGTCGGGTTGTCCTCGAGCACGAGAATGCCCTGCTCGACGTTCTGGAGATGCTCGCCGGATTCGCTGATGAATTCGCGCAGCAGGTCGGCGTCGGATTCCAAGTTGAGGGTCATGGTCTGTTCCTCCGCGGGCAGAGCGGGCAAGCTTGGTTTCACCAGCGGGGCCGGAGTCGGGGGCGACGCGGGGGGCGCCCAGGAGACCAGCGCCGCCGGCAACGCGGACTTCTGCTCAATGGCTCGCACGGCGGCCTGCATCCACGCGGCCCAGTCATTCAACTGTTGGATATCCTGCGATTTAAACCCGGCCGCCGCCTGAAGGGCGCCCGCGAGCCAGCCGCGCGCGGCCCGCGTCGCCTCCGCCAGAGGCGCGGGAGCGGCGTTGGCGCCCAGCAGTCCGTCGATTTCCTTGAGGAAATCGATCATGGCGGCCAGTCCGTCCGCTTTGCCAACCTCCAGGAAAACAATTTCGGCGGCGAGTTTGTCCAGGGCGCTCTTCAACGTTGTGATCGTGGTCTCGTTCATAAATGTTTAAGTGATTTCAAAAGTCGGTGTTCAACGGGGTTTTCGCGTCTGAGTCAGTCAGCGCGGGGAAGCTCGACACGGCGGGGCTCGGCGCCGGGTTGGGGACCGTGGCGGGTGGCGGCGTCTCGCCTCGGGGATCGCCAATCAGCAGTTCGATCACGAACGGATGGAGACCCGCGTGAAATCCCAGGATCCTTCCGCAGGTGTTCGGAATGCTTTGAATGCTGAGGTTGTTCCCGCGAACAACCGACGGAAGGGTCAAAACGCAGGGCCAGCCGCGGTTGGAGAGGCGAGACTTGACCCAGCCGACCACCATGTTTCCCAACTCAGCGAAGCCGTCGTTCAGCATTTCATCACTGACGACGTCGGATTCACTCAGGCCGAGCATGTGGCCGGTAATGACCTTGGCCAGTGGCACGCCGGCGCAGAGATGGACGACCCCGGTAACGTCCCCGACGAATCCGACGGAGGCGAAGATTTGCCCGGCGTCACCCGGGGCCAGCGGCGCATCGGCGGCGTCGGCTACTTCGATTTCGAGCATGGTCCGGAACACCTCACGAACCGAGGCGCGGGTCAATTCCTCGACGGCGGAGAGGAGCGTCGCGGCGGTCGGAACGTTTACGGCGGTAACGGGAAGAGTCGAGGTCATGGGCTTAGGGGGATGGGGTGGACCGTGGCGAAACGTCTGAATTGGCGCGCGCGCCGGGAACGGCGACCGCGCTGATCAATTGCTCCAGCCGTCCGGCGATTTGCGGGAGGGGAACGACCTGTTGCGCCGCGCCCAGCCGAATCGCCTCGCGCGGCATGCCGAAAACCACGCACGTGGCCTCGTCCTGGGCGATCGTCTTCGCTCCTGCCTGGCGCAAGCGGAGCAGGCCGGCGGCGCCGTCGGCTCCCATGCCGGTGAGCAGAGCCGCGACCGCATGCGGGCCGGCGCCACAGCGGACCGCCGAATCGAACAGGATGTCCACCGCCGGTCGTTGATGGTGGATTTGGGGTCCCTGGCTCAAGTCCACGGTGTAGCTCGCGCTATTCCATTTGAGGACGAGGTGGAACCCACCGGGGGCGACGAGCGCCAGGCCGCGCCGGAGGACGTCGCCGTGCTGCGCTTCCCGCACTTCCATCGCGCAAAGTTGATTCAGTCGGTCGGCGAACGCCTTCGAGAACTGGGCCGGAATATGTTGCACGACGCAAATGCCGGGCAGATCGCCGCTCAAGTCGGTCAGGACGGTCTTGAGCGCCTCCGTGCCGCCGGTGGAGGCGCCCAGCAGGATGATCTTGCGCGCCGGAAAATAGCGGCTTTCGGAGTTGAACGCCGGCGGCGCCAGTTTGGGGGCGGGACGGCTGGGCGGCGGCGGGTTGAGGCGGGGAACACCGACGCGGGCGCCGGCGGCGGCGCGGATTTTCTCCGCGAGCTGCCAGCCGTCGGTCGGGGCGGAAGACGAGCCATTCGGCTTGCACAGGACGTCCACCGCTCCGGCCTGCAGGGCTTCCAGCGCTTTTTCCGAGCCGGCCTGGGTCAGCGAACTCATGATAATGATCGGCATCGGATGATGTTTCATGAGGACCTTCACGAAACTGATGCCGTCCATCCGAGGCATTTCCAGGTCCAGGGTGAGAACGTCGGGCTGAAGCTCGAGAATGCGGTCGCGGGCGACGTAGGGATCCGGCGCCGTGCCGACGACCTCGAGATCCGCAAACGGGGCGAGGCTGGCGGCCACGATCTTGCGGACCAACGCCGAGTCATCGACGATCAAGACGCGTATGCGCTTGGAAGTCATAGTCGCGCGGCGGCCGCCAGGACCGGGCGCGCCAGCAGGGGAGCAATTTTTCGAAGCGGGAGAATGTGTTGCGCAGCGTCGAGGCGGATCGCCTCGCGGGGCATCCCAAATACGACGCAGGTGGCTTCATCCTGCGCGATGGTTCGCGCGCCGTCTTGTCGGAGCTGGAGCAAACCCGCCGCGCCGTCGGCGCCCATGCCGGTCAGCAGGGCCGCGGTGGCGTACGGCGCGGCCCCACAACGCACCGCGGACTGAAACAGGAGATCGACCGCCGGGCGCTGATGGTGGACCTTCGGACCTTGCCCCAGCGCCGCGAGGTAGCGGTTTCCATTCCATTTGAGCGTAAGATGGTAACCGCCCGGCGCAACCAGCGCCAACCCCCGCTCGATGAGGTCGCCATCCTGAGCCTCGCGGACTTCGAACGCGCAGAGTTGGTTCAGCCGGTTCGCAAAGGCGGTCGAGAAACGGGCCGGGATGTGCTGCACGATGCAAATGCCGGGCAGGTCGTCGCCCAAGGACGTCAAGACCGTCTTCAACGCCTCGGTTCCACCCGTCGAGGCGCCGAGGAGGATGATCTCCCGTTCGGGCAGGGAATGTCCGTTCCTTGATTCGGCGGCGCGTGGCGCGTGGGCTTGGGGCGTCGTCGCGGGCGCGAGCGCGGGCAAAACGACCCGTGACTGGGCGGCGGCGCGGATCGCCTCCACAAGCACGGCGCCGGTCATCTCGCCTTTGCTGATGACGCTCACGGCGCCCGCCTCGAGCGCTTCCAGGGCGAGCACGGAATTCGCTTCCGTGTAAGAACTCATGATGATGACCGGCATGGGCCGGTGTTTCATGAGGATTTTGAGAAAAGTAAGGCCATCCATGCGCGGCATGGAGAGGTCGAGCGTGACCACGTCGGGCTGGACCTCAAGAATGAGGTCGCGCGCCGCATAAGGGTCGGCGGCCGCGCCGACCACCTTGATATCGGGATGCCGGCGCAGGTCGCCAGCGACCACTTTACGGACCAGCGCGTCGTCATCGACGATGACCACGGTGATGGGTTTGGGATTCATAAATCAGGGTGAGGATAAGGCGAGGGTTTCTTCGACGCGCTCAGCGGCCTTGAGGAGCAGCGGTTCAACGTCGCCGGGGCGGAGTCCCAGAATCGCGAGAGCTTCGGGCCGCGAGCGGACGGCGTAGGCTTGGATGCCGTACCCGTGACCGAGGAGGTGCGCGAGCAGATCACCCAAGTGGACGTAGGCCGCCAATTGCTCGGCGGGGCGCGCCTGGGCCGGATCGTGGTGATGCCAAACCGCCCGGACGATCTGTTCGGGAAAATTCCACCGGGAAAGCAGACGCCCGCCGATCGCGGCGTGATCGACTCCCAGGATTGCCCGCTCGGCCTCGAGGAAGGAACACTCGCCGGTTTCCGTCTTGGCAATGACCTCCGCGTACGCGGCTTCCAGCGCGGAGCTGAGGACCAGCTTGCCGATATCGTGGAGGAGGGCCGCGGTGAAGACGAGGGACTCGTCACCGCCCAATTCACGGACGATGGTCTGGGCCACCACGGCCGTGACGGCGCTATGCTTCCAGAGTTCACCTTGCTCGATACCGTAACCGCGCTGCGCCGCGCCCAGCGTCCGCTCGCCGATCACGCCGGCGACGAGCCGATAAATCTCGTTCATGCCGATTCGAGTGACGGCTTGTGACAAGTCCTGCGCCGGCTCCGCGAAGCCGAAGTGAACGCTGTTGCAGCGGCGCAGAACCTGCGCCGTCAAAACCGGGTCGAATTTGATGAGGCGCACCACTTCGGCCGCGTCCACCTCCTCTTTATGCAGCGCCGTCAGCAGATCGGGCAGAATGCGCGGCGCCGGGGGAAGCGACGTGACCCGGTCGATGATGGCGTCGAGTTTATCCATGATTAGCCTCCCGAGAAGAGTGTGAAACTGTCTTTGCGCCCGGCGACTTTGAGGCGGACTTCACCGGTGCCAACGTTCAGAGAAATCGTCCGGCTGACCAGACCGCCGACCTCGGCGGCGAGAATCCTCAAACCGTGGCGCTCGAGCAACGCCGACACGCTCTCGAAGTTGCGCTTGCCAATGTTGAAGAAACCGCTGGCGTCCATGACCTGGGCGCCACCGGCAACGCAGATTTGCACGCGGTATTTGTCGGCTTTCATCTGGTAGGCGGCGCGGAAGAGCGCGGCCACGCCGGTGTCCGCGAACATCGCCGGCTGCTGCGCCGCCTTGGCGGCGTTGAGCGAAGAATCGGGCAGCATCAAATGCAGCAATCCCCCCACCCGCGTCACCGGGTCAAAGATCGTGACGCCCAGGCAGGAACCCAGCGAATACGTCGCCAGCGCGGCCGCCTGGTTGTTGGAGACCGCCAGGTCCCCGACCCCAACCACCACATTTTGCTGAAAGCCGGCCAGCGCGGCCAGACTGGGTGATGCCATACCGGTTGATTCGTTAAACGCGCTGATAGACGCTGGGGCGAACGCAGCGGAGCGGCACGTTCAAGCCGCTGAGGCTCTCGGAATGCCCAATGAGCAAATGCCCGCCTGGAAGGAGAAACTGGCAGAGCCGGTTGACCAACTGCTCCTGGGTCGGCCGATCGAAATAAATCATGACGTTCCGGCAAAAGATCAGCTCAAACGGCTCCCGGTGCTGGTAGCTCTCGATCAGGTTGATTTGGCGAAAGTGGACGCGCTCGCCCAAAGTGGACTTCACGCGGTAGTGCCCGGCCCATTTGCCGACGCCGATCTGAAAGTATTTGCGCAGCCAGTCGGGCGGAATCGTGCTGACCCGTTCGTCCGAATAGACCGCCCGTTCCGCCATCGCCAGGACTTTGGTGGAAATATCCGAGCCGGTGACCCGCCAATCCCAGTTCTGCGCCAAGGGGAAATGTTCCGCGAGATACATCGCAATGGTGTATGGCTCCTCGCCGGAGGAACTGGCCGCGCTCCAAACTTGAAAACGGCGCTGGCCGCGGGACAGGACCGGCGCCAAGGCGTGCCGCACCATGAACTGGAAATGATCCTCCTCGCGCAGAAAGTTGGTGAAATTAGTCGTCAGCGCGTTGACGACCTGCGTGAACTCGTCCTCGTCCGCGCCGGCGCGCAGAAAGTTGACGTACTCGACGAAGCTCGCGATCCCATGATGGCGCATCCGTTTGCCCAGGCGCGCCTTGATCAACTGCTCTTTGCCATCATGGAGCTTGATCCGGCAGCGTTCATAGACGAGGTCGATGATGTAACCGTAGGCTTCGGTTTCGCGGTTGGTGGCGTTCATGGTGATCATTACCGGTCAGGGCAGAATAGGAACGGCAGGGCGGCGCCCGCGGGCCGCCCGGGCTTGGCGACGGCGCTTCGCCCCAGCGCCCGCCCGGTCGTCCGGGCGGGCGACACGCATCGCCCGCCGACGCCCGGAGCGGTTGTGTTTGTCGATTTCATGAGTCTGGTTAATCCCGGCGTTGGCCGAGACTGCCGTTGAAGAGTCGCTCATACCCGTGGCCCATCAGAAGTTCTTGAAATCTCCGTCCATGGGGATTTCCCCACCGCGACCGGTCGATTTGGCGCTCGTCAAAACCGCGGCGCCGGAATCGCGAGTCGGAGCGGAGCGGGCGCTTTCCGAATGCTGCCCGCCATGGTTGGGCAAGGTCAGACGCGCGCTCGCGCCGGACCGTGAGCCTTTGGGATGAACCGATCGGCCGGGGGGCAACGAAACGCGCTCCCGGGCTTGAGAGGTGGTCGTCCCGTCCAACAATTGTTGCAGCGTCGAAACCGCGTCTTTGAGCGATTCGGCCTGAGCGTTGAGTTCCTCGCTGGCGCTGGCGCTTTCCTCGGCGCTGGCGGCGTTGCTTTGGGTCACCTTGTCCATCTGGGTGACGGCGATGTTCACCTGGCTGATGCCCTGGCTCTGCTCCTGGGAGGCGCTGGCGATCTCCGCCACCAATTGATCCAATTGGCGGACCTTGGTTTGGATGTCGGTGAAACTTCGGGCGACGTCGGCGCTGATCTTGGCGCCCTCCTGGCTCTTCTTGACGCTGTCCTCGATCTTGACGGCCGTTTCCTTGGCCGCGGCGGCGCAGCGTTGGGCGAGGTTGCGCACCTCGTCGGCCACCACGGCGAAACCGGCCCCGGCTTCGCCGGCGCGGGCGGCTTCGACCGCGGCGTTGAGCGCCAGGATGTTCGTCTGAAAGGCGATCTCATCGATGCTGCGGAGAATCTTGGTGATGTCCTCGCTGGCGGTCTTAATGGAGTCCATCGCCGTCAGCAGCGATTGCATCTGCTCGGCGCCGGCGTCGGCGGACTGGCGCGTCTGCACGGCGGTCGATTTCGCGTCCTGCGCGTTGTCGGCGTTGCGCTTGGTCATGCTGGACATTTCCTCGAGCGACGCGCTGGTCTCCTCGAGGCTGGCGGCCTGCTCGCTGGCGCCTTCGGCCAGCGTCTGGCTGGCGGACGAAACCTCCTGGGCGGCGGCGGCGGTTTCATTGCTGTTGGCGTCAAGCGTCGCGGCGACGCCGTTCAACGGGCGAACGATCAGGTAGCGATTAAGAAAATAGAATCCGACCCCGATCAGGACGGCGAGCGGCACGATCCACGAGAGGGTCGTGTTAACGCCGGCGTGGACCACCTTGTCCACGCGCTCGAGCGAGCATTTGAGGACAAACGCGCCGTGGGTTTGGCCGACGCTCCAGCCCTCCATTGGGAATCCGACCACGTCCTTGCCGTCGCCCGTGGGGCTGTTTTTGGGATCGCCGTGGCAAAGCATGCAATCCGATGACAGCTTGATGGGCCGGGCGTAAACGATTTCATTCTTGGCGGAATCCACCTTGAAGTACTCCTCGGCGCCGCCGTCCTCGAGGACGCGGAGAATCGCCGCTTCGTCCGCGGTCGGCGTGTTCTTCGGATTGCGCGCCTGATTCTTGGGCACGCGGAAATCAAAGCCTTCCTGTTTCGCCACCTGCTCGATCGCGTTCCAGGCCGCGACCACAGGTATCGTCTGATAGACCGTCGAGTTGCGCAGGTCGCCGTTCTTCTTGTAAGCCGCCAGGAGTTTGTCCACGTCGAAGGCGCCCTGCTTATTGAGCTTGCCAATCGAGTCGCGGACGTTCTCCGCCTCGACCATCGCCGCGCGCATGGTGTTGCGGGTCAGTTCGATGCCTTGACTGCGAATGACGTTGCGCTGGATGAATAATCCCGCGATGACGCTGAGGGTCACCGCGCCAATGGCGGAGGCGGTTATTTTTGTTCCTATTTTCATACGGATCGGTGTTTCGCTGCGGTTTGGGTTTGGCTGGTGGAGGTCGGCCGGAAGGCGGTTGGTGAACGCCGCTTCAAGCCGGTTTTGCTTCAATTGATCGCGGCTTTGGCGTGGAGTAATTCGATGGTTTCGGCCGAGACGACGCGGTCGATGTCGAGGAGCGATTTGACGGCGCCTTTCACCTTGGCCATGCCGAGAATGTAGGTGGTATCCAGGCTCGTCCCGAAATCAGGCGTAGCCTCGATCTCCGACGCGGAGACGGACGCCACCTCCTCGACGCCATCGACGATCAGCCCCATGAGGGCGGGGCGGCCCGCGGCCAGCTCGACCTGCACCACGACGGTACACGCCCGGTCGGCCGGCACGGCGGCGGCCAAGCCGAACTTGGTCCGCAAGTCCACGACCGGGATGACCTTGCCGCGCAAATTGATGACGCCTTTGATATAGTCGGGCAATTGCGGGACCGCGGTGACGGCGGCAAGTTGGATGATCTCGCGAATCTTCAGCACGCCGATCCCGTAGGACTCGTCGCCTAATCGGAACGTGAGATACTTGCCGGCCAGAGTTTGACCAAGGGACTGGGCCGGCTTTTCGAAAGTGGCGTTATTCATAGCTCGGTTCTCGTTGAGCGTGGTTCAAAAGTTTTTGAAGTCGCCGTCCATCGGGATTTCCGCGTCGCGATTCGAGGAGCGCCCGGCGGCCACGAGGGCCTTGCCGGCGTCACGAGTCGGATGTCCATTGCCGAGTCCGGCATGGTGGGCGGGACGCGGGGCGCGCGGGGCCGTGCCGGCGGACGAGCGGGACGCGCGGCTGCGCGGCGCGCGCGCGTGGGCCGCGTTTTGACTGAGAGCGGAGCCGCCGACCATCTTTTGCAGGCTGCCAATCGCGTCTTTGAGCGATTCGGCTTGCGCGCTCAGCTCGGCGCTGGCGCTGGCGCTTTCCTCGGCGCTGGCGGCGTTGCTTTGGGTCACCTTGTCCATCTGGGTGACGGCGATGTTCACCTGGCTGATGCCCTGGCTCTGCTCCTGGGAGGCGCTGGCGATCTCCGCCACCAATTGATCCAATTGGCGGACCTTGGTTTGGATGTCGGTGAAACTTCGGGCGACGTCGGCGCTGATCTTGGCGCCCTCCTGGCTCTTCTTGACGCTGTCCTCGATCTTGACGGCCGTTTCCTTGGCCGCGGCGGCGCAGCGTTGGGCGAGGTTGCGCACCTCGTCGGCCACCACGGCGAAACCGGCCCCGGCTTCGCCGGCGCGGGCGGCTTCGACCGCGGCGTTGAGCGCCAGGATGTTCGTCTGAAAGGCGATCTCATCGATGCTGCGGAGAATCTTGGTGATGTCCTCGCTGGCGGTCTTAATGGAGTCCATCGCCGTCAGCAGCGATTGCATCTGCTCGGCGCCGGCGTCGGCGGACTGGCGCGTCTGCACGGCGGTCGATTTCGCGTCCTGCGCGTTGTCGGCGTTGCGCTTGGTCATGCTGGACATTTCCTCGAGCGACGCGCTGGTCTCCTCGAGGCTGGCGGCCTGCTCGCTGGCGCCTTCGGCCAGGCTTTGGCTGGCGGCGGCCACCTGACCCGCGGCGTCGGCGGTTTGATCCGCTCCGGCGCTCAAGGTTTCGGTGACGTTCGTCAAGACCCGGTTCGTGCCGCGGATGATGAAAAACGCGACCAGGACGCCGATCACCAGCGCGGAGCTGAGCCCGATGATCAGCGCTTGCGAGGCGGACGCGAGGCTCTGATTGGAGGAATTGGCGGCGTCCACGGTGCGTTTCATGCCCACCGTCTGGATCCCCGTGGCGAGTGACCTGACCTTTTCCGCGGCCTCGAGTCGCTTTTTGGCCAGTTCGGCCAACGTCAAATTGTCAGCCATGATCTCCTTCATTGTCTCCCGGTAGCCGTGCGCGTCGGTGACCACCTGGTTCAACTCGGCGATGTCGCCCGGGACGTGCAGCATCGCCAGCAGTTGATCGAAATTCTTGTCCATCACGTCGAAATTCTTCAAGCCGGCCTCGATCAGCGCGGGGTCCCGCAGCGCCTGGGACTTGAAGACGGCGATGCGCGCCGCGTTGCCCTCGGCGCGAATCTCGTTGGCCAGCGTAAGCTTGCTGAGGCGCTCCTGGGTCTTGGAAACCTCCGCGAACGCTTTGATCTCCTGCTCCATGCGCTCCCGCTGGGAGGCAATGAGCTTCTCAATGTTGGCGATGAAATCGGCCGCCGTCTTATTGAGCCGCTCGCGGCTCGTCACGATATCCTTGTTCTTGATTTCAGTCTGGTTGATGAGGTCCTCAAAATTCTTGAGCGCCGGGTCCAGTTCCCTGAGATCCTCATGGAGTTTGACCAACTCGGGGTGTTCGTCCGCGAGCTTCTGGGCGGCCTGTTGTTGGGCATGCACCGCGTCCAGCCCTTTGCGGGTCGCCTCAAGGTAGCTGTTTTCCGCGGTCAACCCATAGCTGCGCAGCGCGAGTTGGGTTTCGGCCAGCGCGGCGTCCAGCTCGCCGGCAATGCGTGATTCGGGGACGAACTCGAGGGCGAGTTTCTGGGCCTGCGCTTGGACCGCCTTCATATTCGTCAGCGCCAGCGCGCCGATCGAGGCGGAAATGAGGATCAAGGCGGCGAAACCGAGGGCGATTTTCTTGCCGAGTGTCAGGGTAGTCATAGTATTAATTGAGATGGCGGTGATTGGCGCTGGGAGCGCGGGCGTGATCGGGGGCGGTACTCTATTTGGCAGGGGGTTGACTGGCTGGTTTCAGAATCTCGACCTGACCGGAGGCCAGATCATAGCGGGCGGCGACCACGGTCAATTTCCCGGCTTGCGCCGCCGCTTTAAGAATCGGCTCGACGCGCGGAAGTATTCCCGCGGTTCGCAGCGCGTTGGCGCGGACGCCATTGTCCACCTTGTCGCCCGGCTCGTTCTTGGCCTCTTCGAGAGCCGGCTCGATCGATTCGACGAGACTCCGAATGTGGCCGGGAACCTCGCCGCCGGCGACCGCGGCGGAAACCGCGCCGCATTTGGCGTGGCCGACGACGACGATCAACCCGACGTGCAGATGCTCGACGGCGTACTCCATCGTCCCGAGGACATGGTCGTCGAGGACGTTCCCGGCGTTGCGAATCACAAAAAGGTCACCCAAGCCTTGATCGAAGAACAATTCCGGCGCGACGCGCGAATCGGAACAGGTCAGGACGACGGCGAACGGCGTCTGACCGCCCGCCAATTCGGCCCGACGTTGGTTCGTCTGGTCGGGATGACTCGGCGTGCCGGCCACGTACCTTTGATTGCCTTCGATCAATCGCCGCAACGCCTCCTCGGCGGTCAGCGGGGACGCCTTGGCGGGGCCGGCCGCGATGGGAGGCGGCGTCCGTTCCGCGCCCGTCTGGCCGAAGGCCGGAACACTGAGGCTGGCGAGGGCGAGGGCCGCGAACAGTGACGAAAAGGCGCGGCGCGCGGGCCGGCGGGAGAGCTGGGACTGGTTCTTCATAGCTTTTCAAACGGCAGAGGTTTCATAGGATCGGAGGGTTCAAAGTGGGAAACGGGATAATTCACTCAAGGCTCCGCGGTGACCACCTTATCGATGTCCAGGAGCGCTTTAACCGCGCCCTTGACCTTGGCCATCCCGAGGATGTAGGCGGTGTCGATGCTGGTCCCAAAATTGGGGGTTTGCTCGATATCGGCCGCGGTCACCGAGGCCACTTCCTCGACGGCGTCCACGATCAAGCCCATGAGCGCTTTGGCGTGGCTGGCCAATTCCACCTGCACGACGACGATGCAGGTCCGCTCGTGGGATTCCGCTTCGGCGAGGCTGAACTTCAACCGCAAATCCACGACGGGAACGACCTTCCCTCGCAGATTGATGACCCCTTTAACAAAGGCCGGCATTTGCGGCACGGTCGTAATCGGAGTGAGCCGGATGATCTCGCGAATTTTGAGCACGGCGATGCCATAGGATTCATGCCCGAGCCGGAACGTGAGGTATTTACCGGCGAGAGAATGGCCCAAATCTCGCGCGGGGGCATCAGTGGTGGTGGTATTCATCGGTTGACCAGGGTTCGTTGAGAATTGGTTGAGTTGAAAGTGTCACCGGCGCCGGAGGGAGTGAAGGACGCGGAGTTCGCGTGGATCGGCGCCTGACCGCGGTTCCGCGGGCTGTCGCCGGAAGAAGCGGGGCCGGTATCCGGCGCCGGCGCGCCGGGAGCGGCGCCGTCCTTCGCGCGCAAGGGCGGAAGGTCCAGGACGCGCCGAATCGTTTGGAGCAACGTACGGGTGTCGAATGGTTTCGCCTGGAGGAAATCGTCGAGGTTGTCAGCCCATCCCCGGCGCAAACTGGCCGGAAAATGTCCGCTGGCGAAGATCACGCGCAGATTGGGGCTGCGGCCCAAAAGCTCGCGGGCGAGTTCGTCACCGCCCAACTTGCCGGGCAGGTTGAGGTCGGTCATCAGGAGGTCAATCCGACCGGCGAAGTTCCGCCAAACCGCCAGCGCGCCGTCGCCGGAGGTGGCGACCTCAACCAGGTAGCCTTGGCTCAACAGGATCTGACGGGTCAAGTACTGGAGGGTAGGCTCGTCTTCGACGAGCAGGACGCGAAGCTTTTCGGCGGGCGCGCTCAACGTTGTGATCGCCGCGGTAGCCGCCGGCCGTCCAGCCGTGGGGAAATAAACGGAGAATTTCGTGCCGTGATTCAACCGACTTTCAACTTCGGCCCAGCCTTGATGCTGCTGCAGGATCGCTTGAACGGTGGCCAGGCCCAGGCCGGTGCCGCGGTCTCCGCCCTTGGTGGTGAACAGCGGCTCGAAGATCAACGGCAAGAGGTGCGCTGGGATCCCGTGCCCGGTGTCTTCCACCCGCAAGAGGGAAAAATCGCCGCGGCGCCCCAGCGGGTGAGCCGAGAGTTCCCTGTCCTCGATGATCCTTCGCTGGGTGACGATCGTGATCCGGCCGCCGGCCGGCATGGCGTCGCGCGCGTTGACCACCAGATTCATGAGGACTTGTTCCACCATCCCGGCGGAGGCCTCGATCGGCGGCAGATTGGGCGCCAACTGACGCTCCAACTCGATGGAATCACCGATCAACCGCCGGAGCATGTCGCTGACGTTGGCGATGGTCTCATTGAGGTTAAGCGGTTTTCTCTGGAGGGGTTGTCGGCGGACGTAGGTCAGCAACTGCTGGGTCAGGCCGGCGGCGCGCTCGGCGGCGCGGTCGATCGCCTGGACCGAGGCGAGCGCCTGGCCGGTCAGCGCGCCGCTCCGCCGCAACGCGGCGCATTCGCCGAGCATGACGGTGATCAGATTGTTGAAATCGTGGGCCACTCCTCCGGTCAACAGGCCGATCGCCTCCAGCCGCTGGAGCTGGCGCAACTGGGCTTGCAGGGCGACCTCCGAGGTAAGATCACGAAAGAAGAAGAACGTCGCGGCGGCGTCAGTGTCCGGGTGCGGCGCCGCGGTGACCGACAGGTTCCGCTCGGAGCCGTCCCGGCGCGTGATGGCGAGTTCGAAGGCGGCCCGCCTGCCGAGGGCATCCGTTCGGCAGGACAACCGGATCAAGGGCCGCTGCTCCGGGGAGAGGAATTCTTTCAGGTTGCGCCCGGACAGCCGGCCCGCCTCAAGGCCGAAGATTTGGTCGGCGGCCGGATTGGCAAAAAGGAACCGCTCGTCAGCGTCCAGGATGCCAAAGCCCTCGGACAAATTCTCCACTACCGAGCGGTAGCGCTGTTCACTGTCGTTGTAATGGGGGCCGGGATAGCTCATGCCGATGGGGTTGATTCGGAACGCACGGACTTAGCCGAGTCGCGGAGGCGGCGGAGCGCCGGGACCAGCGTCGTCACCAGCTCCTCTTTCGCCAACAAGGCGTCCGCGCCGGCGAATTGCGCCAGGACGCGGAACTCTTGCTCGACAAACACCGTCAGCACCACCACTTGCGGCGCGTGGGGACGGGCTTTGATGCGGCGGGTCGCCTCCAGGCCGCCGATGCCGGGCATCGAGAGGTCCATCAGCACGATTTCGGGCCGCCAGTCGTCGAGGCGAGCCAGAGCCTCGACGGCCGAATGCGCCCGGCCTACGATGCAGACCTCCACAAAGTGCGAGAGAAAATGCACGGCGCTCTCCAAAAAGCTCGCGTCGTTATCGACGATCACGAGTCGAATCGGGCGGGCCGCGTTTTCATTTGCCGGTTTCATTTTGAATCTCTGCGGGTCGTCTGGTGATTCGGAGCCTTGCCCCGTCGCCGGATAACCCGCTGGCCCTGACCTTAGGCGGGAGCGAAGCGCGCCGCTATCGGGCGAAGCCTGAGACAGAACCGGAATATGGATGAGATGACTGCGTTTAAACCTTAGACGAAAGCGGGCGACTCGCGCGCCAGCGCGGCGCGGCAGGTCCGCGCGCCGGGCGAAGATTCAGCGGCTCAACCACTCTCATTTTTAGTCGTAAGTGACTTAATTGAAATCTGTTGCGAAAACTATCGCGCGGGCCGGCTGTTACCCGCGCCCAACTCGGAAGGGGGACCGGGCGCGGTCAGCGTAGGACCAGGTAGGGTTTTGGAGCATTGCGAGATACTCCCGCCGGAGGACGACGAACGCCCGGCCGTTGACCGGACGGCGATGGGCCGCCTGACCGGCGCCGCCGTAAGTGCAGGTTATACTGCTATACACGGCGCGCTCCCGCGCGGCCGCCGGGATCAGCTCGACTGAATCAAGCCCGTGCGGATGGCGTAACGGACCAGGCCCGGCAGATCATGAATGTTCAGGCGGTCCATCAGTTGGGCGCGGTGGGTTTCGACGGTCTTGACGCTGAGGCCGAATTGGAAGGCGATTTCCTTGGCGGATTTGCCTTCGGCCAGCAATTGCAGGATTTCACGCTGCCGCGGCGTGAGGAGCGGGGCGGGTTCGGCGTTCGATTGCGTCTGGGCAAGCAGCTTCTCGACCAGCCCGCGCGAGATGGCGGGGCTGAGGTAGGAGCCATCCCGCATGACCGCGTCAATCGCCAGACCCAGCTCGACGGTGGCGGCGTCCTTGAGCATGTAACCGGAGGCGCCGCTGCGCAACGCGCGCACAGCGTACTCTTCATTCGCATGCATGGAAAGGATCAACACCTTGATGGCGGGGTGCGATTTATGCAGACGATCCACCACTTCCAGCCCGTTGAGGCCGGACATCGTGATGTCGAGCAGCACGAGGCTGGGGCGCAGTTTCTCGACCAGGGCCAGGGCTTCGTGACCGTCGCTGGCTTCGCCCAAGACCTCGACCGAGGGCAGTTTCTCCAATAATGACCGAATCCCGGCGCGCACCAGCGCGTGGTCATCGGCGAGGATAATGCGAATGCGGTTCATATCGTGCGGACTGGGTGTGGCGGTGGTTCGTTCATCGCGGGATCACGCGAAGCCGGCGGAGGCGTCGGGCCGCGGGGCCGCGGGGAGCCAGGCTTGCACCCGCGTGCCCTGGCCGGGCCGCGATTCAATCGTCAACCAACCGCCCATCAATTGAGCGCGTTCTTCCATGCCCAAAACGCCCAGGCTGCCCCCCTGGGACGCGCGCGCCCGCGCGGCGGCGACATCGTAGCCGGCGCCGTCGTCCGCGACGATCATTTCCAAGGCCCCCGGCTTGACGCGGAGGCTAACGGTCACGAGGCCCGCGCGCGCGTGGCGCACGACGTTGGTCAGCGCCTCCTGGGCGATGCGAAACAACGTAATCTCGACCTCGGGAGAATACCGCGGCAGGTCGTCGGGAACGGCCAACTCGAGCGCGAAACCGCAGGCCGCCTGCTGGCCGCCCATCCAGCGCAGCGCGACGCCCAGGCCCATGTCGTCCAGGAGGGGCGGGCGCAGCTCCAGCGAGAATTGTCGGACTTGCTGCAGTACCTGGTCGAGCACGTCCACGCACTCCTCCAGCCCGGCCTTGAAACCCTTCACGTCGGGAAAATGAATCAACGACTGCAGGCGGATTTTGGTGGCGGTCAGGGTTTGACCCAACCCGTCGTGCAAATTGCGGGCGAGCGTTCGGCGGTCCGTCTCCTGGGTTTCGATCAGCTTGCGGGAAAGGAATTGCAGGCCCTCGTGCGCCGCGTGCAAGGCCTGTTCCGCCCGCGTGCGCTCAGTGATGTCCCGGGAAATCCCGAACACCCCGAACGCGCGCCCTTCGGGGTCCAGCAACGGTCCCTTGGTGGTCAGGAACGTATTGACGTCGCCCCCGGCCCCGGTCGCCACGTCTTCGTAGGTCCTGACCTTGCCGTCGCGGATGATGCGCCGGTCGCTCTCCATCATGAGCGCCGCCTCCGCGGTCGGGAAAAGGCAGCGATCATCCTGGCCAAGGACTTCCGCGGCGCTTCGCCCAAGGAACTGTTCGGCGCTGCGATTCAACAGCCGGTAACGGCCTTCCAGATCCTTGACGAACACCGAATCCGAGGTGCCGTCGATGACCGCTTGCAGCAGCGCGCGGCTTTCCTGGAGCGCCTGCTCGGCCCGCTTGCGCTCGGTAATGTCACGCGAAATGCCAAAAAGTCCGAACGCCTGACCCTGGGCGTCAAGCAGCGGTCCCTTGGTCGTCAACAGCGTGGTCAACTTGCCCGCGGCGCCGGTTAAGACTTCCTCGATGGTAATCACATTGCCGTCGGCGATTACCTGGCGATCGAAGGCTTGCAGACGCGCCGCCTCCGCGCCCGGAAAGAGGAGCACGTCATCCTTGCCGAGGGATTCGACGGCGCTTTTGCCAACGAACCTTTCGGCGCTGCGATTGATCAGGCGGTACCGGCCCGCCATGTCTTTGACGTAAATGAGGTCGGAAGCGCTGTCGATCACCGCTTGGAGGAGCGCGCGGTTTTCCTCGAGCGCCCGCTCGGATCGCTTGCGTTCGGTGATGTCGCGCACGAAGCCGGTGAAGATGCGACGGTCAGCCAGCGCAACCTCGCTGACCGAAAGGTCCAGGGGAAATACCTCGCCGTTTTTGCGCCGCCCGACGACTTCGCGGCCGATGCCGATGATTTTGCGCACGCCGGTCTGAAGGTAGCGGGACAGATAGCCCTGGTCCTCGCCGCTGAACGGCTCCGGCATGAGAAAATCGAGGTTCTGCCCGATGGTCTCGGCCGACGAGTAACCGAAAATGCGCTCGGCCGCCGCGTTGAAAAGCTCGATGACGCCCCGTTCGTCAATCGTGATGATGCCTTCGGCGGCGGTTTCGAGGATGGCGCGGAGCCGGGCCTCGTTGTTGCGGAGGGCTTCCTCGGCCTGGCGGCGCGGGTCGATGTCCAGGTAGGTTCCGGCCATCCGCAACGGTTTGCCGGCGGCGTCCCGCGCGACGATTTTTCCGCGGCTGAGCACCCAGCGCCAGGCGCCGGATTTGGCCCGCAGGCGGTACTCCGCCTCATAGATCGGCGTCTTGCCCGCCGCATGACCGGCGACCGCGGCGTTCACTCGCGGCAGGTCTTCGGGATGCACCAAGGTCTGCCAGGCGCAACTGCCGTCCGAAACCTCGGCCACCGTGTAACCGAGCAATTGGTCCCAATTCGGGCAAACCACCACCTTGTTGCCTCGCAGGTCACGTTCCCACATCGCCAGTTCCGCGCCCGCCAGCGCCAGTTCCAGACGCTGGAGGCTGAAGTGGAGCAGCCCCTCCGCCGCCTTGCGCCGGCCGATGTCAATCAACGTCAGCCGAACCTGACGCGTCTTGCGCTCAGCATCGACCACCACGACGCCGCGGACCTCGACCGGCGTTTCGCCACCACCCTTGACGTTGAGAGCGAGTTCGGCGGTGTTTACGTCGCCGGGCGCCGCCAGTTCCCGCAGATGTTTGCGGAAGGCCGGCTGATCGTCCTTCACGACGTATAACGTGAACGGCCAGCCGATCAGGTGGGAAGCCTCAAGCCCCAACATCGTGGCCGCGGTCCGATTCACCTGATGGATCACCCCTTTGTCGTCCAGGGTCACGTAACCAACCGGCGCGTAGTCGTAAAGGTTGGCATAGTGGTCACGGGAAATCTCCAGCCGATCGTGCTTGAGGCGCAGCTCCCGGTGTTCCTCTTCGAGATTGAGCGGCGCGGGTTCCGGCGGTGCCGGCTTCGCGCTCGGCGGCTTCGCCGCGCCGTCCGCGCGCCCCCCGCGGCCTGGACCGCGGGCAGCCGGACGGGCCGAAGTTCGAGGGCGGCGCTTTTTCATAAGAATCGTCCCGCGAACTCGCCGGTTCAATCGTCCCGGCAGGTCCGCCAAGGCACGCCAAACCGGCCGACCACGCGAGTTTGCGCCGCCGACGGAGCGCGCGACCGCCCCCGACCTCGCGCGGGCCCGAGACCGTTCGTTCCGGGGTGAACCGACGACTCGAAGGCTACCCCGGCGCGGAATGAGAATCGCGGCCTCCCAATTGCCCTCGCGTGTCCTCTTTGCGTCACCCGGAATGGCCGCGGGCCACTGACGACGGGTTTGGTTTTCACAGCCACTATAATTCCCGATCAGGCCCCGGGAGTCAATCAATCCGCAAGCGCTCCGGGCCGCGCGCGTTCAACCCGTGACCGGCGGGGTCCGATTCTTCGCGCGGAAGACGAGCGCCATGCTCTTGAGCCGCGCGGCGGTGAACCGCTGCCTGATTCGCGCCACCTCCGTCGTCGCCAGCTGATCGCAGCGTTCATTGCGCGCATGGCCGGCGTGCGCCTTGACCCAATGCCAGTGAACGCGGTGCTGGGCGGCCACGGCGTCGAGCGCGCGCCAAAGATCGTCATTCTTGACCGGCGCCTTCGCCTGCGTCTTCCAACCGTTGCGTTTCCATTGCGGCAGCCAGGAAACGATTCCGTTCTTGAGGTATTGCGAGTCGGTGTGAAACTCGACCTCGCAAGGCTCGGTCAACGCGCGCAACGCCTCGAGCGCGGCCTGGAGTTCCATGCGGTTGTTCGTGGTGGCGGGCTCGCCTCCGCTCAGTTCCCGGCGGTGAGGCCCGTATTCCAGCGTCGCGGCCCAGCTGCCCGGTCCGGGATTGCCCTGACAGGCGCCGTCCGAGTGGATCACCACTTTTTTCATCGCCCAGATTCAGGCGCGGCGGCGGAACACAAATAAGTTTCCCGGGACGCGGAGATTCGCCTCGAGACGGAGGGTGGTTTCCGAGGCGGCGACCGGGGCGAAGTCCGGCGTGGCGACCGCCTGAACGTAGCCCGGCGAATGCGAGAAGCGGCCCGACGGATTGAGGTGAAACCCTTCGCCCGCCCAACGTTCCGTGCTCACGGCGATCAGGCCGTCACGCCGCAACGCGACCGCCGCCGCGGCGAAAAGCGGCCCCAAATCGCCGATGTAGATCAGCACGTCGGCCGCGGTGATCAAATCGAATTCGCCCGGCGATCCCGCCAGGTACGCCATAATTTCCGCGCGATGCAAGGCGTCGTAAAGCTTCCGCTCCGCAGCCCGTTCCAACATTTTGGCCGCCAGGTCAACCCCCACCAGTTTGCGCGCCAAAGGGCGCAGATGCGGCCCGCACAGTCCGGTGCCGCAGCCGGCGTCCAGCGCGTCGTAAAGCTGTCCGGGCGCCGTCGCCGCGCGCACCGCCGCGCCGATTTTCTCCGGCACGTCATACCCCAGGACGTTGACCAATTGCTGGTCGAACGCGCCGGCAAATTCATCGAAGTGCTCGATTAGGTAACGGTCGGGCGAACGCGCCAGGCCCGGTTCGGCGGCGAGCGCGCGGAGCAAGTATTCCGCGCAGGCGCTCTCCGGCCACAACTCACGGCGTCTCCGACCGACCAGCCGGGCGGCTTCCACGTGGCCGAACTGGCTCAACAGGCCAAAAGCAGACTGCAATAGAAGTTGCAGTTCCTTTTCCCAGGCGCCCGGGGCGGAGGCCGACGCCGATTGAAAACCGGCGATGGCTTCGTCCACGGCGCGGCCGGCGATGATTTCGGTCAGGAACCGAGCCTTCCGCATCATTTGCCGGTACCGATGATTATCCGGCTCCGCGTTGACCGCCGCCGTCAGGCTCTCGAGCGCCTCCGCGAAACGGCCGCTCTGGGAGTAGATCTTCCCCAGGTTTGCCAGCAGGGCCGGATTGGAACCGCCACACTTGATGCAGCGCTTGAACGATTCAATGGCGCCGTCGCAGTCGGTCCGATCCTGCTGGAGCAGACCGAGACACTGCCACGCCAGCGGCGAGCTGGGCGCCTGCTCCAAGGCGACCCGGTAGGCCGTCTCCGCCGCCGTCAAGTCCTTGAGCTTCATCCGGACAGTCCCCAGAAGAATCCAGGTCTCGGTCTGGCGCGGCGAGAGCGCGACCGACCGATCCAGGCAGGCGGCGGCTTCCGCGAACCGGTTATGCCGATCCAATGCCAGACCGCAATTCAACCAGGCCACGGGGTCCGCCGGGGTCAACGAGGCGACCGCCCGAAAAGCCTCGCCGGCTTCGTCGAAGCGATTCGCCCGCAGCAGGCGAAGCCCCCAGCGCGAGAGCGCCGGAGCGGGCGCGATGCCCGCGCGGAGCAGCGCCCCGAACTCCGGCTGGCGGGCGGACCAATCCTCAATCAACCCACCGATCGTTTCCGGGTCCAGCAGCGTGAACGGGGCTAGGGCCATCGGGAAATGGGGGGCTGGCCGACGCGGAGCGACCGGGGGCGCGCCGCGCGGCGATTAAAGGCGGCGCCGCTTATCAACGACGCCGAGCGCGGGTTCTCTGAGACCGGCTCCGGCTCGCGATTCATGGCCAAACTCTTTGTCCAGGCGTCATGAACGGAATTTTGCCGGTCCAGAAAGGGCTGTCGAGACGATTCGCCACTGAATCGGATTGACGTCGTGGGCGCGTTCCCATATATCGAAAACCGACATCGGTTATCGTAATTTGAGAGCGCATGAAAGAAGTGGACCGTGAGATTTTGCTGGCCTTTTGGAAGACGCATATCCTGCATCACGCCAGCGCAGGGCCGATTCACGGGCATTGGATTCTGGGCGAACTGCGCGAGCACGGCTACGAGCTTAGCCCCGGCACGCTTTACCCCTTGCTCAAGCGGATGACGCAGCGCGGCTGGCTGCGCGTCAATCGCGATCCACGCGCGGGCCTCCGCGGCCGCAAGGACTATGTGTTGACCGCGAAGGGCCGCAAGGTGCTCGCGCTGGTGCGGGAGCAATTGGAAGAACTTTACGACGAAGTCATCCGCGAGGCGGATCACCACGATTGAGCGCGTTCAACTCATGAAACTCCGCGTTCGCCACCGGCCGCTATGAATCTGCCGCGCCTCGCCCTGCGCCGGCCGATGACGCTGGTGGTCCTGATCACGGCCGTCGCGCTAGGCTCGTGGCTCGCCTGGCGGCGGCTGCCGCGCGACATTTTCCCGCCGCTGGGCATTCCGACGATTTACGTCGCCCAGCCGTACGGCGGCATGGACCCGGCCCAGATGGAGGGCTACCTCACGTACTACTACGAGTACCACTTCCTTTACATCACTGGGATCGAGCACGTCGAATCGAGGTCGATTCAAGGCGCGGCGCTGCTCAAATTGCAATTCCATCCGGGAACCGAGATGTCCCAGGCGATGGCGGAGACGATCAACTACGCCAATCGGGCGCGGGCCTTCATGCCGCCGGGCACGGTGCCGCCGTTCATCATGCGGTTCGACGCGGGGAGTGTGCCGGTTGGGAATCTCGTTTTTTCGAGCGAGACGCGGACCGTGGGCCAATTGCAGGACGCCGCGCTCAATCTGGTGCGGCCCCTTTTCGCCACGCTGCCGGGGGTTTCGGCGCCCCCACCCTTTGGCGGCAGCGCGCGCAGCATCGTGGTCAATCTGAAACCCGAGCGCCTGCGCGCCTATCACCTCTCGCCGGACGACATCGTGGCCGCGGTCAGCGCGGCCAACGTGGTCAGTCCGTCCGGCGCCGCGATCATGGGCGATCTCTATCCGATGGTGCCGATGAACGCGGTGGTGAAAAACATCAAGGACCTGGAGAGCGTCCCGATTCACGCCGGCGTCTATCCGGCCGTCTTTTTGCGCGACGTCGGCGAAGTCGTGGACGCCTCCGATCTCGTCACCTGCTACGCGTTGGTGAACGGCCGGCGGACGGTCTATATCCCGGTGACCAAGCGGGCTGACGCCTCGACGCTCAGCGTGGTGAAATTGGTGAAGGAGAACCTCCCCCGTTTTCAGAGCGTGCTGCCGGACGACGTGAAGGTGAGCTACGAGTTCGATCAATCCCCCTTCGTGACCGGCGCCATCCGCAGCCTGACGCGCGAAGGACTGCTCGGCGCGGCGTTGACCGGCCTGATGGTACTCGTGTTTTTACGCGATTGGCGGAGCGCCTTCATCGTCGTGATCAATATCCCGCTCTCGCTGTTGGCCGCCTTGTGCGCGCTCGGATTGAGCGGTCAGAGCGTCAACCTGATGACGCTGGGCGGCCTGGCGCTGGCGGTCGGCATCCTGGTCGATGAGGCCACGGTGTCGGTCGAGAACATTCACGCCCACCTGGCGCGCGGCCGGCGCGTGGCGCGAGCGGCGTTGGACGCCACGGAGGAAACGGTCCGGCCGCGGCTGCTGGCGATGGGTTGCATCCTGGCGGTGTTCATCCCGGCGTTTTTCATGACCGGCGCGGGACGGGCGCTGTTCGCGCCGCTCGCGCTGGCGGTGGGCTTCTCGATGATCGCGTCCTACCTCCTGTCCAGCACGCTCGTGCCGGCGCTCTCGGTCTGGCTGTTGCGCGGTCACGATGAGGCGCACGGGGAGACGGCCCATCTCCGCTGGCAGGGCCGCTACGGGGGCGTCCTGCGCCGCCTGGCTCCGCTGCGCTGGCTCGTGCTGCTGGCGTACCTGGGCGCGGCGGCGGCGGTCATCGTGGTGGTTGGACGGCGCCTCGGGACGGAGATTTTCCCGGCGGCGGACGCCGGCCAACTGCAGTTGCGCCTGCGGGCGCCGACCGGCACGCGCGTGGACAAGACGGAAGCGATCGCGCTCGAGGTGATCGCCGCGATCAAACAAGAGGCGGGCGAGGACCAGGTGGCGCTGACGCTCGCGTTCGTCGGCGTCCACGCGCCGAGTTATCCCATCAACTTGATCTACCTCTGGAACAGCGGCCCGGAGGAAGGGGTGGTGCAAGCGCAGTTGAAACCAAGCTACAACCAGCCGATCGAGGCGTTGAAGGAGCGGTTGCGGCGGCGCCTCGCGCGCGAGCTGCCCGGGGTCCGCCTTTCGTTTGAGCCGAGCGACATCGTCAGCCGCGTCATGAGTTTCGGCTCGCCGACGCCGGTCGAGATCGCCGTCGCCGGCCCGAACCTCGCCCTGGATTTCGCGCACGCGGAAAAGATTCGGGCGGAGTTGGAAAAGATTCCGTCCTTGCGCGACGTGCAATTCGGCCAGGCGCTGGACTATCCGACGGTGGACGTGACGCTGAACCGCGAGCGCGCGGGCGTGCTGGGCGTGCGGGTGGCGGACGCGGCCCGATCGCTCGTCGCCGCGACCACCTCGAGCCGGTTCACCGTCCCGAATTATTGGGCCGATCCGAACAGCGGGGTGAGTTATCAGATTCAGGTCCAGATCCCCCAAACTCCGATCAGTTCCCTCGACCCGATCAAGAATCTGCCGCTGACCGCGCAGGACGGCCATTCGGTGTTATTGCGCAACGTCGCCTCAGTCACGCCCGGCGTCGCGGCCGGTCAGTACGACCGTTACAACATGCAGCGGCTGATCACGCTGACCGCGAACCTCTCGGGCGCGGACCTGGGCAGCGTGGCGAAGGCGGTCGCGTCCGCGTTGAGCCGGGCCGGACAGCCGCCGCCGAAAACGACGGTGACGTTGCGCGGCCAAATCGCGCCGATGAATCAGATGCTGGGCGAGTTGCAGAACGGCCTGCTGTTGGCGGTGGCCGTCGTCTTTTTGCTGCTGGCGGCGAACTTTCAATCGCTTCGGCTGTCGCTGGTGGTGGTTTCGACGATTCCGGCGGTGGTGGGCGGCGTGGCCCTGGCGTTGTGGCTGACGGGCACGACGTTGAACATCGAGTCGTTTATGGGCGCGATCATGGCGGTGGGCGTCGCCGTCGCGAACGCCATCCTCCTGGTGACGTTCGCCGAGCGGCAGCGGTCCGCGGGCGCGGCCAGCGGGGAGGCCGCGATCAGCGGCGCGCAAGGCCGGCTGCGGGCCATCCTGATGACCAGCCTCGCGATGATCGCCGGCATGATCCCGATGGCGCTGGGCTGGGGCGAAGGCTCGGCCCAAACGGCGCCGCTGGCGCGGGCGGTGATCGCCGCGCTCGCCGGCTCGCTGGGCGCGACCCTGTTCGCGCTGCCGTCAATCTTCGCGATCGTGCTCGGCCGCGGCGCCTGGCGGTCGGCCTCGCTCGACCCGGACGATCCCCTAAGCCCGCAATTCCAAGCCGCGGAAGCCGGCGCCGGCGGTCGGCGCGACGATTAACTATGAAAAACAAACTCTCCGCGATCCGGTTTGGCGCGGGCCTGGCGCTCGCGCTCGGGGCGCTGCCGTGGGCGCCCGCCCGCGCGCAAACGCCCGCCGGCCCGGCCGCGCCCACGGCCGTCAAGACGGTCCACCCTCACCGGGGCGAAATCACCCGTTCTGTCACGCTGCCGGGAGAACTGCAGCCTTATCAACAGGCGACGCTGTGCGCCAAGGTGAGCGGCTATCTCAAGAATATCTCGGTGGACAAAGGCGACGAAGTGAAAGCCGGCGACCGGCTCGCCGAGGTCGAAGTGCCGGAATTGTTGGCCGATCAGGCGAAGTATCGGGCCGAAAAAGAAGTCGCGGCGATCGATTTCAAACGGGTCAGTGAATCGCAGAAGCAGGCGCCGGACCTCGTGACCCCGCAAGTGGTCGATGAGGCCGGCGGACGCCTGCGCGTGGCGCAAGCGAACCTGGACCGGGTGGAGACGCTGCTCGGGTTTGGCCGGATCACGGCGCCGTTTTCCGGCATCGTCACGCGCCGATTCGTGGACCCGGGCGCGTTCATCCCCGCCGCCACCGCCAGCGGGGCGACCGCGGGCGCCGCGTTGCTGACGTTGATGGATTTCCAGACGGTGCGGCTGCAGGTGGCGGCGCCGGAAATGGAGGCGACGTGGGTCGCCAAGGGCCAACCGGTGAGCGCCACGATGGAGGAATTGCCCGGCCGGGTATTCCGCGGGACGGTGACAAGGTTCGCGTACGCGCTCGATCCGGCGACGAAGACGATGCTGGTCGAGGCGGAACTTCCGAATCCCAAACTCGAGTTGCGGCCCGGCATGTACGCCAGCGTTAAAATCGGCGTCGAGCGGCGGACCGACGCGCTGCTGGCGCCCGTGGAGGCGCTGGTCATGGAGAAGGCCAACGCGTTTGTGTTCACCGTCGCCGATCACAAGGCCAAAAAAGTACCTGTGAAAACCGGGTTCAATGACGGAGCTTTTTTCGAGATTCAGTCCGGCGCCAGCGCCGCCGACGTCTTGATCCTGGTCGGCAAACAGAGCTTCACGGACGGGCAACCGGTCACGCCGACCGAAGTCCCATGAACGGCGCCCGTATTGCCACGGCGCTCGATGACGCGCGGCGCCAGCGGCGCGGGCGCCACCTCCTGCTCCCGCTGCTGGCCGCGGTCGCCGTCGCCGCCGCGCAAGCGAGTGGCGGCGGGGTCGTAACCGCGGATTCCTCCGCGGCCATTGACGCCGCGAAACCGCAGCCGATCGATCTGCCGACCACCCTGCGTCTGGCGGGCGCGCGGAATCTCGACGTACAGCTCGCCCGGGCGCGGCTGGCCGAGGCCAAGGCCGCCCACGAATCCGCCGTGGCGCAATTCTTCCCGTGGATTTCGCCGGGCGTGAGTTATCGCCAGCACGATCACTTGCTGCAGGACGTGTTCGGCAATATCGCGGACGTCACCAAACAATCGTACACGGCGGGCGCGGCGCTCGACGTCCAAATGAACCTGGGGGACGCGATTTACCAGACGCTGGCGGCCCGCCAGTTGGTCAAGGCGGCGGACGAGGGACTCGCGGCCCAGCGCCAGGATACGTTGCTCGCGGCGGCGCAGGGGTATTTTGAACTGGCCAAGGCGCAAGGTGAAATCGGCGTCGCGCGTGAGGCGCTGGCCGTGTCCGAGGATTATCAGCGGCAGGTTCGTGAGGCGATCACGGCGGGGCTGACTTTCAAAGGGGACGAGTATCGGGTGACCGCGCAAACGGAGCGTTACCGGCTGACGGCCCGCCAAGCCGAGGAGCGGGCGCGCGTCGCCGCGGCGCGGCTGGCGCAAACGCTGCGGCTCAATCCGGCCGTCCTTCTGGTCGCGCGGGAAGATGACCTCGCCCCGCTGACCCTCGTGGCGCCGGACGCCGCGCTCGACGCGCTGGTGCGCCAAGCCCTGGCCTCCCGGCCGGAACTGCGGCAAAGCCAGGCGGTGGCCGCCGCCTCGCGCCAGACGGAAAACGGCGTCGTTTATGGACCATTGATCCCCACCATTGGAGGCCAGGCGTTCGGCGGCGGGCTGGGCGGCGGCAAGAATGGCGCCTGGGGCACGCTGGGCGAAACGGAGGATTTTGCGGCGTTCGTTGGGTGGCGCGTCGGACCCGGCGGGCTGTTTGACTCGGGGCGGATCCACGCGGCGCGTTCCCGGAGTGAAATCGCCCGGTTGAACGAAGAGAAACGGAAGGATGAAATCGTCCGCGAAGTGGTCGAGGCCCGGACGCGGGCGCAATCGTTCGCCGAGCAGGTTGAAACGGCCAAGCGGGCGCTCGGCGCGGCCACGGAAACCGTGCGGCTGACGCGCGAACGAAAGGCGTTCGCGGTCGGCATCGTGCTCGAAAACATCCAGGCGCTTCAGGATCTGGCGCGCGCCCGGGAGGATTATCTCACCGCCGTGGCCGCGGCGTGCCAGGCGCAATTCGCGCTGAGCCGCGCCATCGGCGGTCCGCTCGCCGCGCCTGACCCCGCGCCCGCGCCCTAAAGGCCGCTCCGCCGATGCCTCGCGCCCGCGTCGAGCGCGCACGGCAGCGCGCCGCCTTCGATTCGACCAATAATCTGGCCTCGCGCCGGGGTCTTTCCCCGGCTCGGATTGGGGTGTTCACCTACTCGTCGAGGCGGTTTTATTTCGGCACATTTACGTTCATGCGAAAGGCGCCTGGCGTCGCCTCGGGATACAACCAGCCCGGCTGGCTGAGCCATAACAATTTTTCGGATTCGGCTTGGGTTGAAGCGGCCGGCGACGTTCCCGCCAACGGCGCCGCGACGCGGAAAACCGAAGCCCGGTCGGCCGAACAACCGCGGATCAATCGCATCAAGGTCGCGCGGTCAAGGTCGCCATGGCACGCCGAACTGCCCAACCAAGGTCTGCCCAAGTGATACCCCCCCACCTTGGTTGGGCATGGCGCCATCAGTGAAGAGATAGACCTCGCGCTCGCTAAGCATTAGTATAACCCTGGGTCAAATGAGTAAGAACCTCACCAGCCGATGGTCCGCCGCGCTGCTCGGCGCCCTCGGACTGCTCAGCGCCAGCCCGTTCGCGGCCCGCGGGGCGGACACGCCGCGAATCGAGTTCGACCGCGTGGTCTATGACTTCGGCAAAACCTCGGAAGTCGAGACCGTTTCAGGAGTTTTCCGCTACACCAACGCCGGCACGGCCGTGCTCAAGATCGAGCCGCCGAAACCGTCCTGCGGGTGTACGGTGGCGGGGCTGAAGCCGGACACCTTGAACCCGGGTGAGTCCGGCGAATTATCGTTCACCCTGAACCTGGGGCATTACCGGGCGACCGTCGAGAAACACATCGCGGTCCGTTCAAACGACCCCGAGAAGCCCGAAATCACGCTGGCGATCAAAGCCGATTACACGCCGCTCTACGACCTCACGCCGATGGCCTTGATGGCGGACCTGCCGCTGGGAGTGAGCGCGACCAACCTATTCGCGACCGTCACCCGCACGGACGGGAAGCCCTTGCGAGTCGGCAAACTGGCGCCGTCCAAACCGTGGCTGACGGCGTCCGTCGAGCCGGGTGGGCAAGCCGACGCCGCGACGGCGCGGATACGCGTCGAGATCCGGCGGGATGGTCCACCCCGGCGTTTCAACGAGGCGATCGATCTCTTCTCCGTCGAGCAGACCAATACGCCGGTTTCGACGATCTTTGTCTATGGCCATTTGTTGGGCGAGCTGGCCGCCAGCCCCGAGTCGGTTTATTGGAGCGTGACCGATCCCGCCAAGATCAGGAGCGAACGGCCGGAGGGCTTCGTGACCAAGCGCATCGCGATCCAATCGGCGGACGGCAAACCGTTCGAGTTGAAAAACCCCCAGAGTTCCCTGAAAGAGATTCAAGTGGCCTTGGCTCCCGGCGAACACGGCCGCGGGTATGAGTTGGTCGCGACGCTTAAGGAGGTTCCCGACGCCACGATCGGAGGCAGCATCTCCTTCGACACTTCCGTCGCCGCGCAGTCGCGCATGGAAGTGCCGGTGATCGTCAGTGTCCTGAAGGCGGCGACGGAGTAGGTTCCTTGTTCTGGAAGTCGCCAGACGGTCACTCCCACGCGCTCGGCCCATCCGGCGGGCGCGCCGTGGCCCCGCCCTGGCGCGGCTCAACTCACCGATGGGCGGCGTGGACCGCGGCGCCGGCGGCGGTGGCGATCAAGGGGACCTCGACGCCCTCGCGGGCCGCTTCGACGATGGTTTTACCGCCCTCACGGGCGATCAGTTCACGGGCGCGGGAAAGCATCCGATAAACCTTTTCGTCATCGTGCGTCGGGTCATGGTGGAACAGGTAAAGTTGTTTGACCTCAGCCCGAATGGCCAGCGCGACGACATCATCGACGCAACCGTGGCCCCAACCGACATGGGTGGCGTATTCGGCGGCGTCATACTGACAGTCGATAATCAAGTGGTCCACGTGCCGCAGGAAAGCCACCAATTTCTTGTCGCGCTCGCGCGCAAAGGTGAGGGCTTCGGTGACCGGTTCCGGGTCATCCGCTTCTTCATCGCTCGGGCGATAGCGCAGGAATGGCTCGTTATCCGGCACGTACGCGACCGAGCCGCCGCTGGTGGTGAGACGGTAGCCGACGCAAACCCCTGGATGATTCATGAACTCCGCCTGCAGACTGATCTCGCCGATCTTGAAGTGGAGGTCCTTGATTTCCTGGATCGAGATGTGGCCGGGCATTTGGTGCATGCCAATCGGAAAATTGGGGCTTTCCATCTGGCTTGAAAGCGTGGATTCCAACCCTTTGCGGGCGCCCTCGTAGCCGAGGATACGGAGGTCGCTTTCTTTGTTGTACGCCGGCACGAAAAACGGAAAACCCTGGATATGGTCCCAGTGCGTGTGACTAAGGAGCAAGGTCATGCGCAGGGACCGGCCCTTGAATTCCCGCGCAAGTTGCATCCCCAGCGGGCGAATGCCGGTGCCCGCGTCCAGAATGATGATCTCGCCATCCGCGCGAACTTCCACGCACGAGGTATTGCCGCCGTAATAGACGGTCGTTGGCCCCGGGGTCGGGATCGAGCCGCGGACGCCCCAAAAGCGGATGCGCGGGGTGCTCGGCTCCGGTGGCGGCAAAGCCGGCGACGGCGGATGAGGCACGGTCGCGGCGGGCGCGGGAGCGGAGGCGGGATGGTGGTTGCCGCTGACATCAAGCGCGCCAATCAGATCGTCCCGCCGAACCGGTTTGACCAGATAGCTATCCGCCCCGGCGTCGGCGGCCGCCAGCCGATCGGTTTCGTAGGCGCTGCCGGTGGTCACGACGATGCGGGTTTTGGCAAAAAGATCGCGGTGGGAGCGCAGCGCGCGACAAACCTGAAATCCGTTGCAGCGCGGCATCAGCAAGTCGCAAACCACCAATGCCGGGCGATACTCCTGCGCCAAGGCCAAGCCAGCCTCGCCGTCGGATGCTTCAATGACCGTCCATCCCTCGTCCTTTAACCACACCGCGAGCAACGAGCGAGAGACTTGGTCGTCATCTATCAGCACAGCGGTTTTCATTTCGCTAGAGGACGTGACTGTGACAGCTTGGCAGGCTGCCGACAAGTCCTGGTTGAAACCTTTTTTACGGGGGCGCCATCCAGCGCCGCCACGAGGGCGGACGGAGTCGCAAAGAAAACGCGACGTCCCTTGTCGCCCGACCCCGGTTGGAGCGCGGAAAATGAGTGGCCAGCGGGCCATCGGCTTATTACGCTTGGACCATGCGTTGGCTAAGCTTGGCCTTGGGTTTCATGATTCTGAACGGTCCGCCGCTGGACGCGGCGACGGACGCCGCCAAAATCATGAAGGTGCTCCCCCTGTACTTGGACCTGCAGGGTCGGGAATCGCTCTCCCCGAGTCTCTACGAACGGGACGCCTATCAGGCCGTTTTGCGCAAGCGCCCGGCGGAATGTTCGGGCTTGCGCTTTAGCGTGCAATGGAAGGCGAAGGCGCCCACCGCGACCGAGTTAAAGTTGCGCCTCGAAGTGCGGATCAGCCGCGGTGAGACCACCGAGGCGTCGCGCTTCGAGCAACCGGTGAAGGTCGGCCGCTGGTTCAGCACGTGGTCGGCCATCACCTACGCGGGCGAAGATTTCAAGAAGACCGGCGAGGTGGTCGCCTGGCGGGTCAGCTTGTGGAATGGGGAGCAAATGATGGCCGAACAACGGTCGTTCCTCTGGTAATTATTATGGATAGCTTGCAATCTGAACTGAAGGATTTGAAGGGGTTTATCGCCGAACTGAAGGCGGACCGCGAGGCGCAAAAAGAGAAAGAGCGGCGGGAGTCGTGGACCAAATACACCTCGCTCTCGATCGTCTGCATCGCCGTGCTGGCCGCGGTGGCGACGCAGTGGGCCGGCAAGTACGGCAGTCGCACGCTGGTCAATCTGAACGATTCCACCTTCCATCAGACCAAGGCGTCCGACCAGTGGAGCTACTACCAGGCGAAGTCGATCAAACGCAATCTCTATGAACTGGCCCGCGATCAGGCGGAACTCGCGCCTGACGCCGGCGACGGTCGCAAGGCCAAAAACCTCGCTTCGATCACGGGAAAAATCGCCAAATACGAGCAGGACGAGAAAGACATCCAAGCCGAAGCGAAGGAGTTGGAACGGCAGCGGGACGTGAGCCGCGCCGCCGCGACCCAGGCCAGCAAACTCGGCGGCCGGATGGGCCTGGCGACTTCCATTTTTCAAATCTCCATCGCCATGGGCTCGATTTGCCTCGTGATGAAAAAGAAATCGCTCTGGTACCTTTCGCTCCTGCTGGCGGCCCTCGCGACGATTGAAATGGTGAGCGCCTGGGTGTCGTAGGGATTCTAGCTTGGGCTTTCGGCCTTGATCTGCTTGAGGGCGCCGCCCGCCACTTCCCAGCGGTGTAAGCGGCGGCCCAGTTCCTGCGGCCAGTTTTCCTCGGTGCAGGTCATCATCACCTGGCCTTGCGCTTGATGCGACCGTTCGAGGAGCGGCATCAAGCCGCGCCGGCGTTTCGCGTCCAATTCGCCCATGACGTCGTCGATCAACAGGATCGGCGGCGCGCCGTGGAGTCCGGTCAGGTATTCGGCCTGCGCCATTTTGAGCGCGATCGCCAGGGTCCGTTTTTGGCCTTCGCTGGCGAATTGCGCGGCGGAGCGCTCACCCAGCAGCAGACTGAGGTCGTCCCGGTGCGGGCCGATCAACGTCGAGCGAAAGACCCGTTCCCGGCGGCGTTGTTGCGCCAATTCGACGGCGAAGTCAGTCGTGACCGTCGATCGGTAGTCGATCCGCACCTCCTCGGCGTCGGGCGCGATGCGGCGATACGCGAGCCGAACCAGCGGGGACCAGCGGGGAACGGCTTCGCGCCGCAAGCGCAAGATTTGATTGCCGAGCGTCACCAATTCCTGGGTGAAACTCTCCAGCGCGGCCTCGTCCGGCGTTGGTTGTTTGAGAAGCGCGTTGCGCGACCGCAGCGCCTGGGTGTAGCGCTGGAGCAGCGCTAGATAGGTGGGATGGGTCTGCGCCAACAAAAGGTCCATGAACCGGCGGCGGCGGAGGGAGGCGCCTTTGATAAGTTGCAAGTCTTCGGTGCAGAAGACGACGACCCGCGCGACCCCAAAATAGTCCGTCAGCTTGCGAACCGGTTGTCCGTCGAGGCTCAACTTTCGCTCGCCCGCCGACCAGAACATTTTGATTTCACGTTGTCCCTGGCCAACGACGGTCGCGCCGATGAAGTAGCCTTTCTGGTCGTGACGCACCAATTGCGCCCCGCCGATGCCCCGAAACGAACGCAACGTCGCCAGCAGATAGACGGCCTCGAGCAGGTTCGTCTTGCCTTGCGCGTTATTACCGACCAACAGGTGAAAACCCGGCCCAAAATCCGCGTCGAGGCGGGCGTAATTGCGGAAATCGCGGAGGCGTAGGTGGGCCAGATGCACGGGATGAATTAACGGCTTTCACGCGCCGAGGGAAAGGATCATTTTGGGCGCCGCGCCGGCCGAGACGACCTAGTCAAAGCATGAGGCGGATCGATGTCGGGCCGCTTGGCGCAGAAACGCGACGCTTCGCCGCCATTCCGCGGCGACCGCTGCCGAAGTGGGACGCTCCCCCCTCGCTCAATTTGAGGCTCCGAGCTGGACTGGTTCCGGCCTTTCAAGTCGGCCAACCTCAATCAGTTTGACGGAACCGGAAACCCGGGGAACCCGTGATTCCGGGCCCCAACTCAGGGTGGTCGGATGAGCGGGCGCGTCCGTTTTATTGGCCGACCGGCGCCGCTTCTTCCCGGATCCGCAGGTTCCGCAGAAATTGGCGCGTTACGATCAAAAGAATCAGAGAAACCAACGAAACCGCCGCTCCCCACTTGAACCAGTCGTCGATGAACTCGACAACGACGTTGACGTCACCGCTTTTTTGGACCGATAGCGCCTGAAAAGTCACGTTGGCTCGGTCTACCATCGCAGGCTCGCCATCGACGGTCGCGCGCCACGCGGGGTAATAGGTGTTCCGCAGGAGGATCAGGCCCGGATGCTTGACGGAGGCGCGAAACTCCACCCGGTTGGGGTAAACCTTCGTTTCGAGAACGCGAATATCGGATTTGTCAGAGGGAATGGATTGGCCGTCCGCCGGGTTCAAAAAGACGACTTGCAGCGGGTCGAATTCAGCTCGGCTCATTTGGGACATCGCGGCGAAATCCGCCTGGAAAGCCGGCGCCTGACCGCCGCTAACCAAGGCGAGGCGTACGGGACGGGACACCCATTGGGTGAGGTCGTCGGCCTCGGTAATTCGCGAGACCCCAAAAAGGTCCAGAAGACCCGGGCATTTCGCGGGCGCGATCGAATTGACGATCCCCATCAACTTGACGTAAGAGTTCGGGTACAGCGAAAAAAAACCGCCGACTTTGGCGGCGCCATCAAGGAGGTTACAATTACAGAACTCTCCGAGTCTCGCCTTGCTCATCCAGCTCACGTAATCGGGGTCCGACGCGTGCAGGAACTTTCCGGCGGCGGTTTCCGTCAACATCGCGCGATCACTCTCGTGGAGTGGCCACTTGGGCGCCGCACGGAGATTGAATTCGGCGGTCGGGACGCTCGGGTTCTGTTCCGGCATGATAAACTTGAAGTCGGCAAAGACTCCCGCCGCAATCAAGATTACGCCCAGCGGGATGTTTTGCTTGGTCAGGGCAAACCCGAACTGGAAAAGCGCGGCGACTAAGACCCAGAGCAGAACGAGGCGCGCGGCGCTCTCGGTTACCAGCCGCGGCCACTCTCCGGGCGCGATCGGTTTAAGGTACGCGAGCGCGGTGGCGGCGCCTAACAACCCCAAATAGAGCGCCGCGGGAAGCCCCAGCAGGCCGCGCGCTAAGGCCGGCCGGCGAACGATTACTCGATCGAACTTTTGAAAACCGTGGGCGGCCACAAAAGCGGCGGCGAATATCATTGGGATCGTGAATTTGGCTAAGAAATTGAGCTTGCCCAGAAACGGCAGAAACAGGCGAAGAAACGGAAACAAAAAGCAGCGATCGCCAAAACTCATCAGCATACTGGCGCCGCCAAAGACCATGAGCGCCTTGGTAATCCGGGATTTCCGACCAAAGAGCCAAACGAATCCGAAAAAACCAGTCAAGGCCGGCAGGGAATAAGAATTTATCCAGCGCTGGCCAGGCTGGAAAAGGACGCCGGAGGGGGCGGCAACCATGTGGAAACTAGGGAAGATGAGGTTCAAAAAACCAAGAATTGGCACGGGCGACGGGTCGCCTCTAAAATCCCCCGACCGGTCGGAGAGCTCCGCAAAGCGCATAAAAGGCAAGAGCTGCACCGCCGCCATTCCCAGCGCGAGAGCGATGATGAGAACCAGCTTCGGAAATGGCGCCGGCCCCCCGGAAAGCGGTCGCTCGTAGAGAGCAAAAACCAAGACAATTAGCCAGGTGAAGGCGGTGACCTCAGGCGCGCCACAAAATAGCTGCGACGCGCTCAGGAGAATGGCGAGCGTGCACGAGGCCCCGGGGCTTCGAAGCGCCCGCGTGACATAAAAAACGATCCATGGGAGAAGAGCGTATCCGGCGATAATATTGGGCCAGCTGAGGAAACTTGAGGCCAAACCGTTAAAAGCGTAAGAAAATGCTCCCAACCCCGCGGCCGGGCCGCCAAGATTACGATCACGCAGGAGCAACCACATTCCGAGGCCGGCTAGCCCTTGATGGCACAAAAGAAAAACGTTCAGGCCCCAGGGCAACGGAAGCAGGTAATAAATCGCGGAAGCCGGGTACAACAGCATCGTGTTCCATTGCGCGAAAAACGGAATGCCGCAATCGTTCAGCGGGTTCCAATGCGGGAAGATTCCCTGCCAAATACAGACTTTCGCGAAATTGGCCAGCGGGAGCCCAAAAAGCAGGTAATCGCGCGCCACAAATGACCGAGCGCCGAGCAAAACGGTCGGGTATTCGCAGAGAATCAGGAGTCCGAGGACGGATGCAACTCCGATACCAGAAACCACGAGGCTTCGCCTCTTTGGGGTCGCGGAGCGGCGGGTCGCCTGAGGCGGTTGATTAGTAAGCAGGGACATCCGGCCTCTAGTTGGCTGGCGCCTCGGCCCAACGGGTCGTTCTTGTTGTACGGATCAAGTTTGTCGAGGCTTCAGTTCAGGCCTAATAAAGAGACGCCGCGTTGGTTTTGTCGCGCGAAGAGGCCGACCCGACGCCAAATAATCAACCGCCTGGCGCTGGGCTATCGGCCCCCGGCCAGGTCTTGTCCGCTTCGTGGGCGGGACTGGACTTGGATTGCCGCCAAAAATACGCCGCGCCGATCAGCAAGTACCACGCCAGGGCCTGCGTGATGGTATTGACAGCTTCATTGGTTATGCCCGTCCAATTGTAAATGTAGCCCAGGCACGGACAGGTGTGAAAGCCATCCACGCGCTGCATCGCCGCGTGATAAACCACAAATTGCAGCGAAAGCCAAGCCAGCAAGCCGAGCTTAACTCGGGGGCCCCTTAGCCTCGCGATGAGCGCCGCCACGATCAATTCTCCCGTGCCGACGAGCAAGAGGAGCGTCCGATTGGAGAGCCCAAGAATCGGATCAACACTTTTAAGCAACTCCACTGAGCCAAAGGCGCTCACTAGCTTTGCGATGCCAGTGACGATAAGAATTCCGATTGCCGACCAGGTAAATAGCCGGTTAAACCGGCCGGCGTATTCATTTGAACTCATATCGGAGTTTGTGATTGAAACATTTCAAATGCCTGATGGCAAGCCCCAGCGTCCCGCTAATTGCTGATATGCATCCACCACGACGCGGACGGCTCTCGTCGTGAACGATCAAAGCGCCCGCTACGAGGCTTAGGCGCAGCCCATCCTCCGATGAACAGGCTGCGGCTTTGGTTCCACTTACTTGCACGCAACGAACGAGGCGCTAACTGAGCCGCCCTCCGCCATCAATTCCAGGCGAAAGCGCAAGGTGAATCAATCTAACCGACCTTACGTACCATGATAATACCCCGCGCAAGTTATACCACCCTGGCCGACGGGCAATGGAATATCGTCCTCGAATGAGCCGCCGTCGGCCTGCTGGGAGGACTGCCACGAGCCGTCACAATTCTGGAGGCGAAACCAATAGATGCAGTCGGAACTGCTGGTTTGAGCCGTGGTCGTCCCGATGTCACCGATATTTGCGAGTTTGACACGGTTACGATATTGCAGAAAGGTTTGCCTTAAGCGGTTTACCGAATACTGAGGTCCGATAGCCGGGTCGCAGAACGCGTCGTAAAGGGTATAGCCGGCGTTCTGGCAGACCGCCTTGCCAGGGGAGTTACATGGGTAAATAGGGTCATCCCCTAAGGCCGCGGTTAAACCAAATGCGCCGATCGCGATTGTGGCGATTGCAGCGAAGGACCGAGCACGAGAGTATATCCTGCCTCGGTTATGAGCGTCAATCGAATGTGATTTAGTGTTTTTCATCGTTTTTAGGTTGAATGTTGTTTTTTTCATGTCGAGACCACTCGATCTCCACAAATTGTCGCTCCCAACGCGTTCGACTACTGGGGAAGCAAATCGGGATTAGCCCTCTTCCGAGATTCGGCACGCCACGCGATCAGGAATCCAATCGTTACCACGCTCGAGATAAAATAGAACACACTCGCCCCACTGAAATTGAAACCAGTTTTTTCCATCACTCGGGACATGCTCTTGCCTCCGGCGGTCACGTAGTATGGCTTGCCGTGAACGAACGTGATCGGGCCGTCGAAGACCGTCTTCGAGTCCAAGTAACGATTGGTGACGAAGTAGCTTGAATCGAGCGGGACTGAACTAAGTTCCAGTTGATGAATCCGTAGTATCGCCATCAAATTGGATTGCCCGCGGACAATCATTCGCCCAACCATCGCAGACGGAAACATCTCGTTCGAGAATGACTGATCGTATTTATAGGTCCACCCGAATGCGAGGTTCGTAGAAGCGCCGATTACTTCTCGGATTGACTCGGGACGGCCATCGGGCCGCCAAGTTACCTCGGCGGCGATGGCAGATTTGGGTTTGCCCGGGGCCGCTGGCAAAAGGGTCGCGGTAAACCGGCTCTGATCGAGCCATCTCACGCTCTCGGGCTCCAGCGGTATCCCAAAACCGAGCATTTGGACAAGGTTTCCATATTCCGCGGCAAGCATTGCGTCTCCATCGCCCGTCTCCGATTCCCGGTCGGGGACAATCCACTGCAGTAGCGTGTGAAGGTTTACTGCCCAACAGTTGGTTCCGAACCGGCTTACGACAAAATTGCCGTTTGGCTTTAGATAATCCGCGGCCTCATCCGGAGTGTCCATTCGCCGGGCGAAAAAGGGTTCTTCCGGAAAGTTTCGCCTTTTCTACCGACAGTCTGTATAAGGCATTGGTA
>CAZFVY010000002.1:0-151472 GCA_964522665.1 uncultured Verrucomicrobiota bacterium
AGACCGCCATTACCGCTTGTTTCAAGTTAGGTTACTTAGCCGTCACACACCCCAAATCGCGTGGCGTCGGCGCGGCTTGCTTGCGGGCGCGGCCCTTTGCCGGATATAACTTGCGGACTGTGATCAAAGAATTAATCGATTGGTATCTCCGCTCGCTCGAGACCGGTGGCTATCCGTTGGTCGTGCTGCTTATGGCGGTCGAGAGTTCGATCGTGCCGTTGCCGAGCGAACTCGTCATCCCGCCCGCGGCTCACCTGGCGTACACCCAGGGCAAACTGAGCGTGCTCGGCATCGTGCTCGCTGGCGCATTCGGATCGTGGATCGGCGCCTCAGCGATGTACTGGGCCGCACGGGCCGCCGGCCGACCGCTCGTGCTCCGCTTCGGCCCCTATTTTCTCATCACCCCGGAGAAGGTCGCGGGCGCGGAACGCTGGGCGGCGCAATTCGGTTCGGGCGGCATCTTCGTATCCCGATTGCTGCCGGTCGTTCGGCACCTGATCGGTATTCCCGCAGGCATCGTGCGGTTGGACTACCGCGCCTTCTCCATTTACACGCTCGCCGGTTCGGCCCTCTGGACGGCGATTCTCTGCTGGGTTGGGATCAAGGCCGGACAGGACAAGGAACTGATGGCGGGCAGCGCGCGGCATATTTCCCTCTGGGCGGCCGGCGGCGGCTTGGTCTTAGGCGCCCTCTACTACTTCTTCGTGCATCGTCACATGGCAGGAGCCTCGGGCGATTCCAAGAAGGACGCCTCTACTCGTGGACCTGGATGAGCGATTTCACCGCCTGATTGCCCTGGGTCATCGACTTAAATAGCTCGGGCAATCGCGTCAGCGGACATTCGCCATCGACGAAATCGGCCGCGCGGACTACGCCCGCCTCGATGAACTCGAGCGCCTGCCGCACGGTCGTCGGCGTGTGATGGAAGCTCGCCAGCAACGTGAGATTGGAATAATGGATTAACCCGGTATCCAACGAAACCGTCGTTCCACTCGGGCAGCCGCCGAAGAAATTCACCACGCCGCCCTTACGAACCAGCCGCGTCGCCGCTTCCCAGGTTTCTGGTTTTCCGACCGCCTCGATGACGACGTCAAACGGCGCGCCGGCGACGGTCAGGATCGGAGCGCCGTCGCGTTGATCGGCGCTCACCAGCGCGGCTTCGGCGCCCAGCGCCCGGGCTTTTTGCAATCGACTCTCGCCGCGCCCCGCCACCGTCACCGCGCAACCTCGCTGGCGGGCCAGTACCGCGAACATCAGCCCAATTGGCCCCGAGCCGATCACCAATACCCGCTGGCCGGCCTGCAATTTGGCGTCGTTCACGCCGAGCACGACACACGCCAGCGGCTCGGTCAGGGCGGCGTCGCGAAATGAAGTCCCTGATCGCAGACGCAACAAATTCTTCGCCACTAACCGGGCCGGGACGACAATCGATTCCGCGTACGCGCCGTTCAGGAAAAGCAGATCATCACACAAATTCTCCTGCCCGCGATGACAGTACGCGCAGACGCCGCAAGGCGCCGAATTGGCGACCACCACCCGTTCACCGATTTTCCAGTCCGCGACGTCGGGCGCGACCTCGCTGACAATGCCCGCCAACTCGTGACCGAAAACCGCCGGTGGCACGATCATTCTAGCATGGTATCCGCGGCGAAAGACCTTGAGATCGGTGCCGCAGGTCAGCGCGGCCTGAATCTCAACGCGGAGTTGGCCCGGGGCCAGCGGCGGCGGCGTGATCTCTTCGACTCGCACCTCCTCGCGCCCGTAAAGTATGGCGGCTTTCATGTGCTCATTCGATCAGGCGGCTTGCGCGCCGCGGTAAAGCCGCGGCACGCGGTAGGTGATATTGGTTAGGATTTCCCAGGGAACGGTGCCACACCAATCGGCCAGTTGGCTGGCCGTGATTTCCTCCTGGCCCCACGCGCCGATCAAGACCGCCTCGTCGCCGGCCTGCAAGCTTCCGACTTCGGAAACGTCCGCCAACATTTGATCCATCGTGATCCGGCCCACGATCGGGCAGCGGCGGCCGCCAATCAACGCCCGCGCCCGGTTGCTGCCCGACCGCAAGTAGCCATCCGCGTAGCCGACGGTGAGAGTCGCGATGCGCATTTTTCTCGGCGTCGTAAAGGTATGCCCGTAGCTCAACGGAGTCCCTTGACTGACTTCCTTCACCAATCCGACGCGGGTTTTCCAACTGAGCGCCGGACGAAGCCGGCGGTTGAAATCGGCGGGCGGAAGACGCGAACCGGGCGGCGATACCCCGTAAACGATCAGACCACAACGAACCAAATTGAACATCGATTCCGGCTCGTGCAGCAAGCCGGCGCTGTTGTTGGCGTGGATCAACGGCACGTGCACGTGACGGGATTCCAATTGCTCGACCAGGCGTTGAAAACGTTTGCGCTGCACCATCGTGAACTCTGGGTCATCTTCGGCGGCCGCGTAGTGAGTATAGAGGCCGGCCAGTTTCAGACTCGGCAAACTGCGAACCTGCTGGATCAATTCCAGGGCTTGTCCCGGCGCCACGCCCAAACGCCCCATCCCAGTGTCCACCTTGACGTGGACTTGCACGATTCGTCCAGCCTTCACCGCCGCGCGGGAAAACGCTTCCGCCTCCGACAGAGACGAAATCGTCGGCATGACCTCATCCACCACGGCGGTCTCGACCTCGTCTGGCAGACAGGCGCCGAGCAGGAGAATGGGCCAGCCACGACCGACGCTCCGAATGTGTTGCGCCTCGGTAAGATTGGCGACGCCGAAGATATCTGTGCCGCTTTGCATCAAGAGCGCGGCGATCTGTTTCAGACCGTGCCCATACGCGTCCCCTTTGACTACCGTCAGGACCTTGACCCGGCGGCCGACGTGGTGGCGAACCCAGTGCAGATTCTCCCGCAGCGCGTCCAGATTAACTTCCGCCCAACAACGGTAGGCTGCGTTCATTCGCTTACGGCCCCCGCTCGGGCGCTTGGTTCAAGCCGCCGAGCGGCGCGTCGATGAGCCACGTGAACTCGCGTCAGCGCGCAAGCCCATTCAGGGCGTGGCGACGTTCGCCGGTTGGCCGGCGCTAGCTTGTTTCTCCGGCCCGGTTCCGGGGTGCGGTACCTCAGATACGGTCATAAACCCGATGAACATTTCCTCGAAGGATTGCTCACCCCAGCGCACCCGTTTCGACGGATCGGGGTTGGATGGGTTTTCCGGTGAATTGTCAAAGCCGCCGGTGCACAGGATTCGCGTGCCCGCGGGAATCAACTTTGGCTCCGCGAATCGGTAGCCGGTCTGCCAGTTGAAATCGTAGTTCGGGACCGAGAGCAGTACCTCGTACTTTCCGTCGGGATACAACGCCTCGTAGCGGAACCAGGAGCCGCGCTTGTGCATGTGCGGCGACAGATCATAAAGAAGCGTATCCTCGGGAAAGGGCGAGATCGCCAGGGTCCGGGCGTCGCGCGCGCGAGGCGGAATCACAAAGTCGGAGTTGAAAATCCCCTTCGTCTCCAGTTCCACGCGCGGCCGCTCCTTGAGGAAATAAAGCCCCAATTCACTGCGATCAAGCTCTTCCTTCCCGTCGGTCGTGTAGTGGAGTTGGAACTTGAGCTTCGAGCCTTTGGGCAGGAATTTTCCCGTCCCGGCGGGGAAAGCCGCCGCGACGGCGCCGGGCGCCCAACCGACCAGCCACTTATCATCGCGCCCGCGTTGGGAAGGCTGCGCCGACGGACTTTGAACATAGACAATGATATGATGAACGACCTTCAGATTATCCGGTCGGATCACGGCCGCGCTCAACCACGAGTCCTCGGTGATGGGCGCCTCGACGATGTTCGTGACGTAATCGACCACTCCGGTCGCGGGGATCGTGTTCGTTTCGGGGATTTGCACGACCCGATCGGGCGTTCCCAAGGCCCAACGCGCCGGTGGTGGCGGTGATTTAAGTAACGGATCCTCGCCGTCGCCGCGGGGCGCGCCCGCCTCGATCCACGCGTGCAGCAACTTCGCCTGGTCCGGGCTGAGTGAGCGATCATTCTCGAAGACGCCGAAATGAGGATCGGCGTGCCAAGGCGGCATCCGCTTGGCCAGCATGACCTCCCGGATCATATCGACGCGGCCCTTGACCTTTTCGTAGCTCGACATCGCAAACGGCCCGATATTTCCCGGGCTGTGGCAACCGACGCATTTGGCCTGCAAAATCGGCGCGATCTCCTTGGCGTAGGAAATCGCTTCCGCGCCGGCGGCGCGGATTGTTTCAATGGTGATCGCGCAGCCCGCGACGGAAGTCACCGACCGGGCGACTTCCTGGCCGTTCAAAAACTGGTTGAGGGCGTCGGCCAGATAATTCTCTCGCGGGGCAGGCGTTTGGGTACCGAGCCGCAACTGATCATCGACCGCGCCTCGGTAAACAATCGTCCAATCCTTCGTGCTAATGGCGATGGCTTCCGCGGTCCGCTTGACGCCGAGGCCGCGGGCAACGGTCTGCAGGTCATCTTTGAGGATCGGAAAGTCGTTGTTGAACTCCCGCGCCTCCGCGCCGATCGCGGCCGCGTTGTCCTGGGCGCTCGAATTGACCATCCAGAAGAGAACGCCGCGCCGACTAAACTCATTCCGCAACGCTTTAAGCTTGGGAATCGTTGAACGCGCGATTGGGCAGCCGTTTTCCGTGAAAAAGAGCACGATCACGCGTTGGTCGGTGCGCCGGCGCAATTCGTAGAACCTGCCCTCGTAATCGAGCAAGCTGAAGTCGGTAACCTCCGGACGAGAAACCTTGGACTCGACCGGCTTTGTTTCGGGAGTGTCCGCGCGCGACGTTGGTGAATCGAAAGACGCTCCGAGCGCCATCAGGCACCCGAGGAGCGCCGCCGCGAAATTAAACCGCTTCAACATGGCCAGCCTTATCGGAAAACGGGCGACGATTGTCAATGTCGCTTTTGTTACCTTTCGACGACCGCCGTGGCTCAGTTTAGAGACGTTTTCCCAAATAAAGCGTTCCCGGGGACCCTCGCTCCACGCGCGCCAACTCATGAAAGCCGAGGCGCTGGTAGAATCGTTCCGCTCGGTGATTGACGATGCTCATCGCCAGGTGAACGCCCGGCGAGCCGAGGCGGGTCAGCTTGTAGAGCAGCGTTTCCATCATGCGCCTGCCTTGCCTCTTCCCTTGCGCGCGCGGCAGCAAATCGATGTGCAAATGGGACGGAAAACCATGAAAACTCTCGGGATAGTAAATCTCCGGATGATAATACTCGTGGTAAATCCGCTCGGTCGGCGACCAACCCGCCGAATCTCCGGTCGGCTCGGGGTGGCTCGCGCGGACATTGGGGAGCCAGCGTTCCAGATAGGCCCGGTAAAAATCCGCCGAATTCAGGGCGGCGAGCGCGTACCCGCAGACCCCCTGCGAATCCTCAAGCACGTGAGCGAGATTCGGTTCGAGGTGAAGATACGGCCCCACGTAAATGTTGCCCAGCGCCCTGGGGTCTTCGTAGATCGCGGTGGCGTCGGCGCCCGAATCCCCGGTCTTGAGGCAGACCTCGTACGCCGCGGCGTCGTCGCGCGCCTCGGCCAGTCGCACCGTGAATCCCGCCTCGATCGCCCGCGGAGAGTGTTTCGCGTTCATTTCGTAGGCGCGCCGGTTGGCGCATTCGAGAACTGCCCCAACTCGTCCATCGGCAGCAGATGTTGGAGCGCGGCAACGAACCCACCGCGGTAGATTTTCGGGCGGTGGCCGGGAGAGCAAAACGCCGCGCTGGGTGACGCCCCGCCCCTCCGCCACTCGACATAGGCATGGGTCAAGGTGACCTCCTCGCGCAACTCCCAAAGGTAACGGTACAACGCGTGAAAAAGCTCCCGGTTGCCGATCCGCGCCAGCCTGTCCAACAGCTCGATCATGACGCTGGTCGCGCGCCCGAAACGCTGGTACACCGCTCCCCATTCACTCGGCGGGACTCGAAAAAGCCACCGGACGTCGCGCAGGTATTGCTCCGCGAGCGGACCGAACTCGGTGGGAAGACAAAACATATTACCAATCAATTCGAGGTCTCCCGGAGTGATCGCAGATTGCTCGTCGGCCCGAAATAACGGCAGCCAGGCCGCGGCCGCGTCGAGGAACGCCTCGCGGGGAGTGGAAGCGTCGCCCGCGCAATATCGGGCGAACGTCCGAATCGGGACGAAATTAGCTTCGAATTGACAGTTTGGATTCGAGAGTATTCCCGCGACCTCGGCGCGCAATTCGGCGGGCCGACCGGCGTAAGGCCCGAGGTATAGGCGCCGCATGTCGTAGTCGTTCGCGTGAAGATTGTCCCAAATCACCGGCTTGCGACGCAGGACCGTTTGGAGTTCGCGGATCGATGCCATCGAAATCGTTTCAGAGATAATTTCTGGCCCAGTCCAAAAGACCCCAATCTCGGGCCCCAGCAATTCGCCCAACTCATTTAGATACGCCGAATCTTTGACCGTGGGCTGCGCCATCCGCCCGCAATATTCGGTCGGGCAGAACAAGACTCGCGCCACAGGGTTGACCGCTTTGATTCGGGCGCAGACCTCGTTGGCCACGAACGCTTGCGCGCTCGCGAACGACGGGAAGCGGGCCGCGTCCTCGGGGCGCATCGTCCGCGGGATATCGTCGAACAAGAGCGCGAAATCAACCGCGCCCAGATCGCGCGTTTGGTCGAGTTTCAAGACGAGCGCCGTCAAGTCCGCCGGGTCCGCGTAACGAAAATCAAGTCCCGGGCCGATCGCGTAAATGAAGTTCAGCCCATGCCGACGACAATCCCGAATGAGCGCGGCCAGTTCCGCGGTCTGCCCTTCGTCATAAAGCTCGCGCCAGCGCCACCGGTGTTTTAGGTCGTCCTTCGGGGCATACATAAACGTATTGAGACCCCATTCTTTCAACCAACCAAAAAGTTGATGGCGCTGGCGGGCGTTCCACGGCAAACCGTAGAAGCCCTCGACAACGCCAGCGATGAACGACCGGTTCGAATCTTGCATCATGAAAACTATTTGACCGTTCCCGCGACCACGCCGCGAATGACGTAACGGTTGAAAACCGCGTACGCGATCAACGTTGGTAGCGAGATAATGGAAAGCCCGGCCAGCAACACCGGATAATCGGTGTTGTGCGCCTGCTCGAACGCGACCATGCCGGCCGGCAGCGTGCGCATGGCGGGATTGACGATGAACAGCATCGCCAGGAGGAATTCGTTCCAAGTGTTCAAGCAGCTGATCACGACGATGGTCGCAATCGCCGGTTTGGCCACCGGCACAAGAATCGTCAGGTAGAAACGGGCCGTTCCCACGCCATCCAATTTCGCCGCTTCCTCCAATTCCGGCGGCAACCCGCGAAAGAACGCGGCCAGCAACAATACCGCCACCGGCAGGGTTTGCGCCGTGTAGGGAAAGATCAACGCCCACAGACTGTCATGGATGCCGAGCGTTTCCAACAGACTCGTCAATGGGATCAGGAACGCCTGCACCGGCAGGATCATGCCGACAAAGAAAAGCCCGAGCCAAGTTCGGCGCAGCGGGAACTCATCCTTGCTCAAAGCGAAACCGGCCCAAGTTCCAAACAAGACGACGAAACCCGCGCTGAGCGCCGTGACCCACAACGAATTGATGAAATAAGGCCCCATGTTTCCCTCCCGCACCGCCTTCGCATAATTGGCGAAATGGGCGCTTTCCGGCCAGGCGAACGGGTGACCGAAGATTTCAAGATTCGACCCCTTCAGGCTGTTCAGCAGCATCCAGAGGAGCGGGTAAAGCATCAAGCTGGCCAGCAGGACCCAAACGGCCGTTCGGGCGAAGCGCGGGAAGCGACGGTTCATCCCGAATGAATGGGCCGGAGCGGTCGGAGCCAAGGTCATCGGGTTCATGATTTGGCGGCGGCCACTGCCGCGTTGACGGTCCCGGGCCAAAGTCGTCGGGCGGCCCAGATGATCGCCACCGTCAAAAGCACCATCAGCGTCAGAATAACCGCCAGGGTGCTCCCGTAGCCGGGGTCGTCGAACTTGACGAATTCGTTTACCAATACCGTCGAGACGATGGCGGCGTGATCCTGGTTTGGCAGCAGCACCCAAAAGAGGTCGAAGGCCTTGAAAGCCCCGGTGAAGCAGATGAGCAAGCTCACGAAGATGACCTCTTTGAGTTGGGGCAGCTTTATCTTCCAGAAAAGTTGCCACGGCCCGGCGCCATCCAATCGGCCCGCCTCGATCAACTCCTCCGGTATCGCCGCCAAACCGGCGAGAAAGATCACCATGTAGAAGCCACAGTAAGCCCAGCCCGAGATCGCTGAGACGGTGACGAGCGCGCGATCCTCGTTCAACATCGCCGGCCAGACCCCGACGCCTTCCTTAAACATGAAACCGAAGACGAGTCCGATCACTACCAGCGAGAGGACCGACGGCGAGAAAAACACGACCCGCAGAAAACTGTTCAGGCGGCCTTCACGTTCCAGACCGAGGGCCAACAGCATCCCGACCGTCACTTCGAAGAAAAGCGTGAGAAAAAGATAAATCAAATTGTTCGCCAACGACTGATGAAACTTCGGATCCGTCATCGCGTAGCGGTAATAGAGCCCGCCGACGAATTCCCGGCCGGCGCCCCGCGGCGGATAAAACGAGTCGATGAGCGTCTGCGTCGTCGGCAGCAGCACAAACACCAGAAAGATCAAGAGACTGGGCACGAAGAAAAGCATCTGGCCCCGTTTACTCATCGCCAACCCTTTCCACAGCGCCAGCGCGGAGCCTCATAATCCCTTGCGCGCCAGATTCCGCTTTTGATCATTCCAATACTCGGCCGCGCTCGCGACGGTGAGTTTGCCGGTCAGGATTTTGCCGCACACCTCGTAGAAGATATTCGCGTGCTCCGGCAGGTAGCCGGTATCGGGAGGCGGGACGATCACCGGCGTCTTGGCGAGGATTTCGAGCATGCGCTGGCCCAAAGGTTCCGAGGTGAAACTCGCGGCATCCTTGCGCGCGGAGAGATTGCCTAGGGCGGCGAATTGGCTCTGATATTTTCGCGACAGCAAAAGTTCGATAAACGCCGTCGCCGCTCGCGGGTTCTTGGTGGCTGGGTTGACCAAAAAACCGGTCGTCACCGAAGTCATCGCGTCGAGTTCCCCGACGCCCGACGGCGCCGGGAATAACCCAACCGGAAACCGGAGTTCGTTTTTCGCACGCGCGTCAGCGATGTCCGCCAGAAACCATGACCCGACAATGTGCTGCGCCGATTTTCCCGTCAGGAAAACAACCTTCGCGTCGATGTCACTCATCGCCCCAATCCCGCCCGGCTCGAGAACTCCGGGCAGGTCGAGACAACCGTTGGTCCGGAAAAACTCCAGCGTTCCGAGACCGCGCAAATCCGTTGGCTCGACGACGGTCCCAGACTGAAAGAGCCGGTCGAGGCGCGCGGCGCCCAAAGATTGCCCCAAAAGTTCTTCCCCGAAATTACCCATCGGCCAGAGGTCCCGATTGCCCTGGGCGAGCGGCAGCAGTTTGGCCGCGCGCAAGCGCAGACATACCTCCCGCCATTGCTCCAGGGTCGCCGGTTCCGCCAACCCGAGACGGGCGAAAACGTCCTGATTATACCAAACGAGATTGCTGATATCGACCGACTGCGGGAGCAGATAGATCCCCCCTTTGATCCGCTGGACGGTTGAAGGCAAGAGTTGATCGAGGAATCCGGGCGAGAGGTACGGCGTCATGTCCATCGCCCAACCGCGCTCGACGGCATAATTCACCTTGAAGCCGCGCCAGTGGAAAAAGACGTCGGGTTGCTGTCGGCCGTGGAATTGCAGCCGCCAGCCGATGGTCTGATACGTTTCACTGTTGAAAACAACCTGTTCAATCTTAACCGGCGGATGTTCCTGTTCGAATTCCGCAATCGCGGCGTTGACGATCGTCCGTTCCGAATCGGCGGTGAACGTATGCGCGAAGCGCAATCGTTCCGGCGAGCTTCGACTGAGCGCCAGATGATCGCCGGTGAAAACCAACGCCGCGGCGAAGCCGACGACCGGAAACCATCGCTTCAGATGGGCGTTCACCACGTCAATGGCTCGCCGCCTCGGATCCGCTCCGATGCCGCGTCGAATTGGATCGCTCGCCGCCAAAGCGCCGGCGCCGAAATTTCGATCTGCTTTTTGCTCTGCATCTTTGAAGGAGTGGTGTAATAATCGGCGCACACCGAACGAAATCAATTTTAGACCCGTTGGCAAGACGAAAGGCAACTTGACTATTCAGCGCGACCTCGGCCCGGCGCCCGCCGGACAACCCAATTCTTCGGATTACGTCAAAGCGCTCACCGCGAGTTTTCTCGGCTGGACCCTCGACGCGTTTGATTTTTTCGTCCTCGTAATGGCCTTGCCCGCGGTCGCCAAGGATTTCGGCACGGACGTCAAAGCCATGACCGCGACGATTTCGGTGACCCTGGCCTTCCGGCCGGTGGGCGCGTTCATCTTCGGGTTAATGGCTGACCGCTATGGGCGTCGCATTCCACTGATGCTCAACCTCGTTTTCTATTCCGTGATCGAAGTGCTTTCCGGCCTGGCGCCAGATTTTAAATCATTCCTTATTCTACGCGCGCTCTTCGGCATCGGCATGGGCGGCGAGTGGGGCATTGGCGCCTCACTTGCGATGGAAAAGGTTCCGCCTAAATGGCGCGGTGTCCTGTCGGGGGTCCTGCAGGAAGGCTACGCCGTCGGCTATTTGCTGGCCGCCTGCTGCTATTATTTGGTTTTTCCGAAATGGGGTTGGCGGCCGATGTTCTTTATCGGCGGGTTGCCGGCGTTGCTGGCCGTTTATGTCCGTTTTCAGGTCAAGGAATCGGCGGTTTGGGAAAAGACCCGCCACGCAAACTGGGGCAGCCTCGGACGGGCTCTGAGGTCGAACTGGAAGATTTTCCTCTACCTCACGCTGCTCATGACGATGATGAATTGCGTCTCCCACGGAACGCAGGACCTCTACCCGACGTTCCTCAAACTCCAACGCGGATTTGCCCCCGAGCAAGTGGCGGTGATCGCGGTCATCTATAATATTGGGGCGCTAACTGGCGGCATATTCTTCGGGTTGATGTCCGATCGTTTCGGTCGGCGTCGCAGCATGGCGACCGCGCTCCTGGGCGCCGCGGTGATGATCCCCCTCTGGGCTTTCGCCCCAACCACCGTGCTTTTGGTGATCGGCGCTTTTCTCATTCAATTCATGGTCCAGGGCGCGTGGGGCGTCGTCCCGGCCCACATCTCCGAACTGGCGCCCGATTCTGTGCGCGGGTTTCTGCCGGGTTTTGCGTATCAATGCGGCGTATTCATCGCTGGCGCCCTGCCCTTCCTGCAAGCCGACCTGGCAAAAAAAACGGGCAACTACGCCACCGCGATGTCGATGACCGCGCTCACGGTTTTCCTCCTCGGCGCCATTGTCGTTTGGGTGGGGAAGGAGAACAAAGGTTCGCATTTCGGAGCGTAAACGTTCTTGCGCGGGACCCGCTGTGGTCGCCCACCTCGCGACCATCCCTCCGGAACCCGTTTCACTCGACAAAGCTTCGTGGCCGCGCCTACATTGACCTTGATGTCGCACGCGCATAGTCCGCTGAAAATCGCCGGTCGTGAGTTCCGCTCCCGCTTGATCCTGGGGACCGGAAAATTCTCTTCTCCCGAGGCGATGCGGGAAGCGCTCGACGCCAGCGGCGCGGAATTGGTGACGGTGGCGTTGCGGCGCGCCGATTTGAGCGGGAAACAGGACCCGTTCGCCAACATCCTCGAATTCATCGATCCCAAACGTTATTTGATCCTCCCCAACACGAGCGGCGCCATGAACGCGAACGAAGCCGTGCGCCTGGCTCGTTTGGCCGTAGCGGCCGGATTGCCCAATTGGATCAAATTGGAAATCCATCCCGACCCCCGTTATTTGCTGCCCGATCCGGTGGAGACGTTCAAGGCCGCGGAGATTCTCGTCAAAGAGGGCTTCATCGTGCTCCCCTACATCAACGCCGATCCGGTCCTGGCGAAGCGTTTGCAGGAAATCGGCACTGCGACCGTCATGCCGCTCGGATCCCCGATCGGGTCCAACCGCGGTCTGCTCACGCGCGACCAGATTCGGATCATCATCGAGCAGGCGACCGTGCCCGTGGTGGTCGATGCCGGCCTGGGCGCGCCAAGCCATGCCGCGGAAGCGATGGAGATGGGCGCTGACGCCGCGCTGGTCAACACGGCGATCGCGGTCGCTAATGATCCCAATCGCATGAGCGCGGCCTTCCGGCTCGCGGTCGAAGCCGGCCGCATGGCGTTCGAATCGGGTCTGGGCGCGGCCAGCGTGATGGCGAGCGCCACGAGTCCGTTGACCGGCTTTTTGGACGCGCCATGAAGACCCTCTCTGTTAAGCGGGTCCGTCAATTACTTACGGCGATCCGCAAGACTCGAGTCTTGGTGTTGGGCGACGTCATGCTCGACCAATTCATTTGGGGTCACGTCGCTCGGATTTCACCGGAAGCGCCGGTCCCAGTAGTTGATTTTGAGCGTGAAAGCTTCATGCCGGGAGGCGCGGCGAACGTCGCGCGGAACCTAACTGCACTGAATGTGCCAGCGGAGATTTTTGGCGTTGTTGGAGACGATGAGTCAGGTCGTAACCTGAGTAGATTGCTTGGGGAGCAGAAAATCGCGTGTGGAGGTCTGTTGGTTGACGCCACCCGACTGACGAGTATTAAGACTCGGATCATTGCGCACCAACAGCAGGTCGTTCGCGTTGATCGGGAAACGCGGGCCGAATTGGATGCCCGCATGAGTCGGAGCTTGGTCTCCGTCCTCGTGAACCGCCTTCCCGAGGCCGATGCCGTGATTGTCGCCCACTATGGAAAAGGAGTGGTCTCACAATCGTTACTAAACGAACTCAAACAGCATTGCAGCACGCGCGGGATTTGGTTGAGCCTCGACCCGAAGCCAGTTCGACGACTTGACTTGACAGGTATCTCGCTCATCACGCCAAACCGCAAAGAAGCGTTCGAAATGGCCGGAATCCCGGATGACACTCGAGCTGAATCTCCGCTTGAAGATGTGAATCTGATACGCGTGGCGGATTCACTGCTGCATCAGCTTCGTCCCGCGCTCCTGCTGATTACGCTCGGCGACCAGGGCATGCTTCTCTGTCAACGGAACCAAACGCCATTTCACATTCCGACGGTGGCCCAGGAAGTTTTCGATGTTTCGGGGGCGGGCGACACCGTGATCGCATCGTTCACGCTGGCCATCGCGGCCGGCGCGTCGCCGGTCGAAGCGGCCGTGTTTTCCAATCACGCGGCGGGCGTCGTCGTCGGAAAATTCGGCACCGCGACGGTCACGCCGGAAGAACTCTTGGCCAGCTTTGTCCGCACCCGATGAAGCGCGCGGTCTTCCTGGATCGGGACGGAACGATCATTCACGAGAAGAACTACTTGCGGCGGCCGGAAGACGTCGAGGTTTATCCGGGCGCCGGAATCGCGCTCAAACGATTGCAGGTCGCCGGCTACCGCCTGTTTCTCGTCACCAACCAATCCGGCGTCGGGCGCGGCTATTTTTCGCTGGCGGATGTCGAACGGGTGCATCAGCGTTTGGCGATGGAATTGGCCGCGGACGACGTTCGCTTCGACAAAATCTACGTGGCGCCGGAAGCTCCGGATCAGCCGAGCCGGGGACGCAAACCGTCGCCGCAGTTCCTCTTCGACGCGCGCGACGAATTCGGCGTCGCGTTGGCCGAGAGTTTCGTCATCGGAGACAAGTTGATCGACCTGGAATGCGGTTGGAATGCCGGGGTGCGGCAATCGCTGCTCGTGCGAACCGGATACGGCGCGGGACTGGAGAAGTCGGCTGGCGAACAACTCACTCGCGCAATCGTCGTGGACCATTTAGGCGCGGCGGCCGACTGGATCCTCAGTTCTCATCCTAGGTCCAGCCTGCCTAAAGTATGAGAATCATCGGCGTCATTCCCGCGCGCTACGCCTCGACCCGTTTCCCGGGCAAACCGCTCGCGCTCATCGCCGGAAAATCATTGCTCGAACGGGTGGTCGAACGGGTAAAATTGGCTCGCTCGCTCGCGGAGGTCATCGTCGCTACCGACGACGAACGCATCGCCGAAGTCGCGCGGCAATTCTGCGAGGTGGAAATGACCCGCTCCGATCATCCGAGCGGCACCGATCGCGTGGCGGAAGTCGCCCAACGGCGCGCCTGCGATGGCATCGTCAACGTGCAGGGTGATGAACCGCTGATCGATCCCGGCGTCATCGACGCCGTCGCGGCGGCGCTCTCCGAATGCGAAATGTCCACCGCGGCCACACCCTTGCGCGACGCGGCCGACTACGAGAATGCCAACGTCGTGAAAGTCGTTGCCAATGCCGCCGGCCGGGCCTTATATTTCTCGCGGCGCACGGTCCCTTACGTGCGCGATGCCGCCAGTCGCCCGGTTGCCGAGCAGTTGGCGGCGTTTCCTTTTTTGAAGCATTTGGGCATTTACGGCTATCGGCGCGAAACGGTGTTGCGATTGGTGAGTCTCCCACCTTCGCCCCTGGAATTGGCGGAACGGTTGGAACAACTGCGCGCCCTCGAGAATGGCATTGCCATCGCCCTGGTTCGGACCAACTATGATAGCGTCGGGGTGGACGTGCCCGACGACGTCCGGCGGGTCGAGGCCTTGTTGAATGAGCAGTTGTGCGGCGGTGGAAAGTAATCGAGATTAAAGGCAAACGGTCATGAAATACATTTTCGTCACGGGCGGGGTGGTGAGTTCGCTCGGCAAGGGCCTCACGGCGGCGGCGCTCGGGGCGCTGCTGGAGAATCGCGGGTTGAAGGTCACGCTTCAGAAGTTCGATCCCTATCTGAACGTCGATCCCGGCACCATGAACCCCTTTCAGCACGGGGAGGTTTACGTGCTCGATGACGGCGCCGAAACCGACCTCGACCTCGGCCACTACGAACGGTTTACGAACACGAAGTTGACCCGGTTCAACAATCTCACCAGCGGGCAAGTTTACCAGACCGTCCTGGACAAGGAACGGCGCGGCGACTACCTCGGCAAGACGGTGCAGGTCATTCCGCATGTCACGGATGAGATTCAGAATCGCATTCACCAGATCGCCGAGCAATCCAAGGCGGACGTTCTCATTACGGAGATCGGCGGCACGACCGGGGACATCGAGGGATTGCCCTTCCTGGAGGCGATCCGCGAGTTCGCGTTGGAGGTCGGCTACAACAATACCGTCTTCCTGCACGTCACCTACGTTCCGTTCATCAAGGCGGCGGGTGAATTGAAGACGAAGCCCACCCAGCAATCGGTCGCGAAATTGCGGGAAATCGGCATCGCCCCGCACATCCTCGTCTGCCGGTGCGAATACTCCTTGAACAAGGAGTTGCGCCAGAAGATTTCACTTTTCTGCAACGTCCCCTACGAGGCCGTCATCGAGGAGAAGGACGTCGATCACTCCATTTATGAAGTGCCGCTCATGCTGCAGCGCGAGCGGCTGGACGAGCTGGTCTGCCGTCTGCTGCGTCTCGACACGCCGCCGGCCAATATGTCGATCTGGCAGGAGATCATCCGCAAATTGATCGCCCCGCAGCACCGCGTCCGCATCGGCGTGGTCGGCAAATACATCGAGTTGAACGACGCCTACAAATCGGTTTACGAGGCCGTGATGCACGGCGGTATCGCCAACGATTGCGGCGTCGAGATCGAAAAAATCGACGCGGAGGAAATCCAGAAGGTCGGAGCCGACAAAATTCTCAAGGGCCTCAGCGGCATTCTCGTGCCGGGCGGATTCGGCGAGCGCGGGATCGACGGGAAGATTCTGGCGGCGCGCTATGCCCGCGAAAACAGACTTCCCTATCTCGGCCTGTGTCTCGGCATGCAGGTGGCGACGATCGAGTTTGCCCGCAACGTGCTGGGACTTGAGGGCGCGCATTCAACCGAATTCAATCCCGAGACGCCGCACCCCGTCATCGCGTTATTGGACGCCCAAAAGAACGTCACCAAAAAGGGGGGCACGATGCGCCTCGGCTCGCAAGCCTGCCAGCTCGCGGTCGGAACCCGGGCGTCGCAACTCTACGGAGCCTTCGTGGTCAACGAACGGCACCGTCATCGCTACGAGTTCAACAACGCCTATCGGCAGCAGTTCGAGGCGGCGGGATTTGTCATTTCCGGGTCTTCGCCCGACGGGAAATTGGTGGAGGTCATCGAATTGAAGGATCATCCGTTTTTTATCGCGAGCCAATTTCATCCGGAGTTTCAGAGCAAACCGAACGCGCCCCAGCCGCTGTTCAAGGGCTTCATTGCGGCCTGCATGACCCAATCAATGCGCCGGCCTCTCTGATTCGCCGGTCCGCCGCCGCGCGGGCCGGCGCCCGGTTGCAGGAGACTTGAGCGATCCCTCGCGGTTGGCGTCTGACTCAATCGCCGTCATGAATTACCGAGAAGCGATTCAGTTCCTTTACGATCTCCAGTTGTTTGGCGCTCGCTTCGGGCTGGAAACGACCCTTCGCCTGGCCGCGCTCGCGGGGAATCCCCACGAGCGGCTTCGCTTTATCCACGTGGCCGGGACCAACGGCAAAGGCTCGACCTGCGCGATGCTGGAAAGCATCTACCGCGCGGCGGGACTCCGCGTCGGGCTCTACACCTCGCCGCACTTGGTGCATTTCGGCGAACGAATCCAGGTCAACCGCCAACCGATCGCCGAGCGTGATCTGGTCGAACTGGTGGCAGACATGCAGTCTAAGCTGCATGGATTCACGGCGGATTCCCCGCCGACGTTCTTCGAGGTCGTGACGGTCATCGCCCTCGAATATTTCGCGCGGCAGAAATGCGACCTGGTGATCTGGGAGACTGGGCTGGGCGGCCGCTTGGACGCGACGAACATTGTCACGCCGCTGGCCAGCGTGATTACCAATATCCAGTTTGACCATCAAAAATGGCTGGGCGCCACGCTGGCGGAAATCGCCAGTGAAAAAGCGGGCATCATCAAACCGGGCGTCCCGGTTGTCACCGCGACCGACGACGCGGAGGCGTTCGAAGTCATCCGCGCGACGGCTGAGCGATTGGGGTCCCCGTTGACCCGCGTGGTAGAAGAAGACGCGCGCCATAAAGCGCCAGCGTTGGGTGAGATGTCGTTGGTCGGTGAGTATCAACGACGCAACGCGGCCCTAGCCCTGGCGACGGTAGAGGTTTTGCGCCCGACGTTTCCCGTGACTCCGTCGCGAGCGTACTGGGCGCTCGCGAACGTCGAATGGAGCGGGCGCTTTCAGCTAATCCGCCGCGGGGATGGCGCCGAGCTTTTGCTCGACGGCGCGCACAACCCCGCCGGGGCGGAAGCGTTGCGCTCGGCGGTGGAACATTATTTTCCCGCCGGCATCACGGCGCTGATTCTGGGAATCCTGATCGACAAAGATTGCCATGCGATTTGTCGCATCCTGGCTCCGCTGGCGCCGCGAATCTTCCTGGTCCCGGTACACAGCGCTCGCACGGCGTTAACGCCCGACCTTAGCGCCAGCTGCCGCGCGGCTAATCCCGTCGCGGAGATCGTCGAGTGCGCGGGCCTAGGCGCTGCCCTCGACCGCGCGGGAATTTCAGGCCTTTCCTTGGTCACCGGCTCGCTCTATCTCGTTGGCGAAGCCTTGGAACTGCTCCGTTTCGGCAACGGAGGCGGTCCGGGCGAACGCGATCTCAATGAGTGGTCTGTCAAGCCCTAGAATTGAGACCGCGGCGCGCGCGAACGTCAGTTGAGAGTTGTCAATCTGCCTCGGCATCATCAGAATGCGTCGTGAAAAATGGGCCGATTTCCGACGAGACGCCAGCCTCGATTGAGTGAGGCACACCGCGGCAATTCCCGCCCATCACCAGCTTCGTGCTATGAATGATGTTCGTCCCGCGCCTACCAACGCATATGAATCTGCTCCTGCCCCAACCGCGCGGATCGCGCGGCGCCTGCTTTGGCTTCTGACCGCGTCTATGATTACCCAAGACGCCGCCAGGCCATTCTCCGCCGCCGCCGCGGAAAGTCCCTGGGACTATCCCGCCACGGCCAAAACGAACCAGGTGGATGATTATCACGGCACCAAGGTTAGCGACCCCTACCGGTGGCTCGAGGACGATCACTCCGAGGCGACCAAACAGTGGGTCGAGGCGCAGAATCAGTTTACGTTTGCCTACCTTGGACAGATTCGCTCTCGCGCGGCGCTGAAGCAGCGCCTGACCAAACTCTGGAACTACGAGCGGTTCGGGGTGCCGTTTAAGCAGGGCAACCGTTATTTTCTGACCAAGAACGACGGGTTGCAGAATCAAAGCGTGATTTACACCCTGACCTCGCTCGACGCGCCGCCGAAGGTGTTGCTCGACCCGAACACGCTTACGGCCGACGGGACGGTCGCGTTGACCAGCTTCACCGTCAGCGAGGATGGCGCCTGGATGGCGTACGGGTTGGCCGTCGCCGGCTCGGACTGGCAGGAATGGAAGGTCCGGGACGTCAATACCGGGCAAGACACCGCCGACCACCTCAAGTGGGTCAAATTCTCCGGCGTTTCATGGATGAAGGACGGCAGCGGCTTCTTTTATAGCCGTTACGATGAGCCGAACGAAGCCACGATGATGCAGGCGGTCAACTACTACCAGAAGCTATACTTTCATCGCTTGGGAACGTCTCAAGCGTTGGATCGTTTGGTGTACAACCGCCCCGATCACAAAGACTGGAGTTTCGGCGGGACGGTCACCGACGATGGCCGCTTCCTTATCATTACCGTGAACCAAGGGACGGATCGGAAAAACCGAGTTTTCTATCAAAGCCTGCAGGCTCCCAATAGTCCGGTAGTCGAGCTTTTGAACGACTTTGACGCTTCATACAATTTTATCGATAACGATGGCGCCAAGTTTCTTTTCCACACTGACCTAGACGCTCCAAAGGGTCGCGTTATCGTTATTGATACCGCGAAACCGGACCGCTCAAACTGGCAAACGGTCATCCCAGAAGCGCCGGACACGATCACGAGCGTTAGTGTCGTGAACAATCAAATCGTCATTAGCTACCTCAAGGATGCGCGGAGTCAGGTCAAGGTATTCGCCGCCGACGGTCAATTCGTCCGCGAGGTTGGCCTGCCGGGAATCGGCTCAGTCACCGGCTTTGGCGGCAAGCGACAGGATCGGGAGACGTTCTACTCATTTGCCAGTTTCACGGTTCCCGGTACGATTTATCGCTACGATTTGACCACCGGAACCAGTGCGGTTTTCCGCGCGTCCAAGGTCGATTTCAAGCCCGAGGATTACGTCACCACGCAGGTATTCTACCCCAGCAAAGACGGGACGAAGGTGCCGATGTTCATCACCCACAAAAAGGGATTGAAGCTGAACGGAAACAACCCCACCTACCTGTATGGCTACGGCGGTTTTGACATCAGCCTGACGCCCAGCTTCTCTCCCAGCCTCCTGGTCTGGATGGAAATGGGCGGGGTCTATGCGCTGGCGAACCTGCGGGGCGGCGGCGAGTACGGCGAGGAATGGCACCAAGCCGGCACCAAGCTCAAGAAGCAAAACGTCTTCAACGATTTTATTTCGGCTGCGGAGTGGCTGATCGCGAATCACTACACGGCGTCCAAAAAGCTGGCGATTGCCGGCGGTAGCAATGGCGGCCTCTTGGTCGGGGCCTGCCTGACCCAACGCCCGGACCTCTTCGGAGCGGCCCTGCCGGCGGTCGGCGTCATGGACATGCTGCGGTTTCACAAGTTCACCATCGGCTGGGCGTGGACTTCTGACTACGGCTCGTCCGACAACGCCGAGGAATTCAAAGCCCTCTACGCCTATTCGCCGTATCACAACATCAAGCCCGGCGTTCGCTATCCCGCCACGCTCATCACGACGGCCGACCACGACGACCGCGTCGTCCCGGCGCACAGCTTCAAGTTCGCCGCGGCGTTGCAGGCCGCCAGCGTGGGGCCTGCCCCCATCCTGATCCGCATCGAAACCAAAGCTGGCCACGGCGCGGGCAAGCCGACCACGAAATTGATCGACGAAGCGGCTGACAAGTGGGCGTTCCTGGCGCACGAATTGAAGCTCAAAGCGCCCAAGTTCCCGGCGAACTGACGACCGCGATCCCGCGCGCGCATCCGCTCGCGACGCTACGTCGCGGGCGCTGGCCCATGAATTGGCTCACCGACATACGCGCGGTCACCTTCGACGCCGGCGGAACGTTGTTCGAGCCGTGGCCGTCGGTCGGCCACGTCTATTCTGATGTCGCGGCTGAGCACGGTTGGCCAGGGCTTTCGCCGGCGAATTTGAACGAACGCTTCATCGCGGCTTGGAAAAGCCGAGGAACGTTCGACTATAGCCGTCGCGCGTGGGCGGAGCTCGTCGATCTCACCTTTGCCGGCCTCTGTGATCCCCTCCCCAGCGCGTCGTTTTTCGACGCCATTTACGACCGTTTCAAGCGCCCCGACGTCTGGCGCGTCTATGATGATGTCCGAAGCGTGCTCGAGTCATTGCGCGCGGGCGGCCTCAAACTGGCGATCATTTCTAATTGGGATGAACGCCTCGGTCCGTTGCTCGATCGGCTCCAGCTCGCGCCGTTCTTCGAGGTCATCACGGTGTCACACTTTGCCGGGGCGCAGAAACCGTCCGCCCAAATCTTTATGAGCACGGCGACCCAGCTTGAACTGGCCCCCAAAGCGATTCTCCACGTGGGCGACAGCGAGCGAGAGGATTTCAACGGGGCGCTCGCCGCCGGGTTTCGTGCCGCCTGGCTCACCCGTGGGGCCGCGCGAGCCGGGCCACGCGGACTTCAATCACTGCGCGAATTGTGCCCGTCCGAAAACGGATAGGTTCAGAAATCGGGTTTTAATTTTCGCGGTGACGGGTGAGAATCGATCAATGCCGTGCCTGCTCGATGATCGTCTCTGGTTTCCCGACCCGCGACTTGAGGCCAACGCCGGATCGCGCGCCGGTTTGGTCGCCGTGGGCGGCGATCTCTCGCCGAATCGGTTGTTGCTCGCGTACCGCCGCGGGATTTTTCCCTGGACCGTGGAACCCATCTCTTGGTGGTCGCCCGACCCGCGGGCGATCTTTGAAATTGGCGCATTGCACGTCTCCCGTAGCCTGGCCCGGACGATTCGTCTCGGGCGATTTGAAGTCACGTGCAACCGCGCCTTTCGACAGGTCATGGGCGCGTGCGCGGAACCCGCTCCGGGCCGGGAGAGCACCTGGATCAGCCCTGAGTTCATTGCCGCTTACGGGCGATTGCACGACCTCGGGCACGCGCACAGCGTCGAATGCTGGCGCGGCGGAAAACTTGTGGGCGGAATCTATGGCGTCGCGCAGGGAGGACTTTTTGCCGGGGAATCGATGTTCCACCGCGAGTCAGACGCGTCGAAGGTGGCCATTTATCATTTGGTCGCGCGGCTCCGCGAGCGCGGGTTCACGCTTTTCGACATCCAAATGCTCACGCCAATTACGAAGCAATTAGGCGCCGTGGAAATCCCCCGCGACGCCTATCTGAACCGCCTCGAAGACGCCCTATCGCGGAGCTGCCGTTTTCAGGAGTAACGGCCCCGCCTTGCGTCCGAAGCGGACCCAGCAGCGCGACGAGCAACTATTTCGGAGGGACCTTCAATCCGCTGTTTTCCAACGCGCTGGGCAATGGAGACAGAGACGGTGGAGCGGCCGCGTCCTTCTTAGGCTCGTCTTTTTTCTCCTCGGCCAAGAGATCCTTCCGCTCTTTGAGCAAGGGGTCGATGGTCCATTTGGAAGCCAGATAGGCCCATTTCTCGTACGTTTTTTCCTGTTTCAGCTTCTGCTCAAGCTTGTCGTTTTTATCTTTGAATTCTTTGTCGAGCTTCTCCTTATCGGCTGGTTTTTCGTCCTTGCCGGGAGTCCGTTGCTTGGGGATTTCGGCGGTGACCGACATTTGAATCGGATAATCGCCGGCCGCATTCGCTTTGCCGATCTTCACGGTGTAGTGAAACTCGTCAAAGGTATCGAGCGTCGCGACGATCGGCTGGTTTAGGCCGGTCTCCTCGGGTTTGGCCGTGGGGGACACGATGTCATTGAAGCTGGGATACGAAAGCGCGCTCGACACTCCGCCAATCTTAGCGGTGTCCAGTTTTTCATTCGCCTTCGCGTCAGCGAGCTTCATCTCGCCGATCTCCGTATCGCGGCTTACCTTCCAGGCGCCGGCGGCGTTGGTGGACGTCACCGAGACTGAGCGCAGTTTTTCAACCTTAAAGAAATCCTTGTTCAACCACGGCTCGGGCTTCGGATCGAGCGTGGTCAGCGGATCGGAAATAATCGCGACGTCTTTGGATTCGTCCGCGGCCAAAACGTAGCGCCCGTCGGGATAGCCATCCTCGCCCCCGTACGGCGAGGGCGTCTCCGATTTGCGCATGTGCTTTTTGCCCAGCAGCATCGATTTCAGCGTCTTGCCGGCCTTATCCTTGAACTCGACGAGCGTGCCAGAGTTGGTCCCCTTCCCTGGCGCAATCAGCTCCAAACGCGGCAACTGCGAAGGGCCGACCATTTCGCTTTGGACGACTTTGAGTTCCCACACCTTGCGCAACAGGTCGCCGATCTCGGTGAAATTCGCCGGGTAATCATAGCGTTCCCGCACGGTCCAGAGATCGTTTTTCTGGGCCAGCGTCAGTTCTGATTGGCCCTGCTTGATCGTGATTTGCGCGACGTCATTCAACGGAAAATTGGCGAGCAATTTCCGGCCGGTTTGGGCTCCGGCGCCTTGCCACGATTCGGCGTTGCGGTGGTTGAGGTACCAGCCAAAGCCGCCGACAACGACGCCCAGAATCAGGATGATTGTGAGTTGTTTTCGGTTCATTTTGCTGCGGTTCGTTTGCGTTTGAGGAGGGCGAGCGTGATCCCGGACGCCGTCACCAAGAGCGGCATACCAGCGATGTTGACCCACTTGATCCGGTTCTCGAGCGAATCGATCTCGCGGCGCAGGTTCTTGCGCACGACCTTCAATTCTTTCTTGGTCTCCGCCTCTTTCTTGCGGAAATTGGCCAATTCCGTTTGTTGCTCCGGCGAGAGAATGAAGCGTTGCCCCGACTCTTTCGACTTCTGCAACTCGTTCACCCGTCGCTGCGCGTCGGCCAGACTGTCTTCCAGTTCTTTGATTTTATTCTTGTAGCTGATCTCGGCGGCGGCCTGCATGCGTTTGACCACGGTGAACGGCCGGTTCAGCGTCGCCCGGCTGCGCACGCCGATCAGGTCACTGTCCCCCGCCAATTGCTCCGTGATGTTCTGCACGAAATTCAGGTTGCCGTTCTGCGGCATGACGATCCGCTGGCCAAAGATGTTCTGCACTTGGGCGCAGAATTGGTCATACAAAAGGTCGGCGTCCCCCACGAGAACCACGTAGCCTTCCTTGGTTCCCTCTTTGAGCGAATCGCCCGGCTTGGCGGCATCCTTCTTGTCGTCCTCCTTTTTGTCGGGCGACTTGTCCGCCGGTTTGCCTTCGGGGAAGGCCGTCTTGAACTTGCCCGTCAATCGGATCGCGATCGGATACTCTTTGCCCGATGGGGTGAAGTCTTTGGTGGACTGGTCGCCGCCAAACTGAGCGATCATTTTTTCGATCAACTGGGAATTGACGCTACTCCGCAGGAGCACCGTCTGCGTCAGGCCGGCCGCCGGCGTCCCGGTGAAAACGCCCGCGAACGGGATCAAGAGGCTGTCGATCTGGCTGGTGGCGACGTCGTTCGTATTCACGCCGTCGCTGGTCATCGACAATACCGCCGGCGCTTCCTCCGCTCGGCCGGAACCGCGATTGATGTGGCTCAGGAAATTGCGATCGGCGACGACTTTGCTGATGTCGAATTCGATGCCCCAGGCTTTCAGCAATTTGTCCATCGTCGCCCCGCTCGACGCGGCTTGTTGCATCGGATTCATCTGATTGCCGCGACTGTCCACGATGGAAAGCGGGTCGAGGAACGCAAACACCTTGCCTCCGCGCAGGACATATTGGTCGATCGCGTACTGCGCCACTTCCGAAATGTCCTTCGGGTAAACGACGAGCAGCACCTTGATGTCGTCATCGATCTTGTCCGCCGTGATTTCCACCTGCTTGACCGTGAAGTCGCGCTTCAACTCCGTGATGAAGATCCACGGTTCCTGGCCCTGCTGGCCCATGCGCATCATCATTGGGTTCATCGGTTGCCCGAAAATGGGCAAAGCGCTCATGACGCCGATGACCGGCTTTTCGGGGGTGATGACCTGGGAAATCGCCCGCGACAAGTCATACTCGAGCAGGCGTTCGCGATCGGGCGACATGAAAGGCAGGGACGCCTTCGCGTCCAGGCAACTGATCGCCAAGCCGAGGTAAAGCTTGTCGCCGTTGCTGAGCATTTGACCTTCGACGCCATCGAGGTTCGCGGAGTCCTCAGCGTCAGAGTCAGGCTGGGGATCATATTTCTCGACGACGATTTTTCCGCCCGACGCCTGGCGGTATTCGGCAAGCAGGTCTTCGATCCGCCGCGCGTAGGTTTTCACAAAGACCGGCATCTGATTTTCGCCCTGAGTGCAGTAAAACCGCACTTTGACCGGCGTGTCGATTTTCTTGAGGATCGCGCGGGTGCCGGGCGAGAGCGTGTAGAGTTTCTCGGCGGTCATGTCCACGCGTTGCTTGAACGCCGCGCAAACGACATTGAACCCGACGACGACTATAAACATCACGGCCAAGCCGATGGCCGAGTAAAGGAGGGCTTCGAATTGCTTCTTATTATTCATGGCTCTGTTTCCAGAAAACGTTGCGCTTCATTACTCGCGACCAGATCAACCGGCCCGATGACCCCGCAGGATCACTCCGGTGGTAAACAAGGAGAAGCCGATGATGGAGAGGAAGAACAACACGTCGCGCGAATCGAGCACGCCGCGCTGGAAGCTCTCAAAATGCGGCATGACGCTAAATGAAGCCACCACTTCCACCAGCCAATTGGGAGCCCATTGGACCATCATGTCCGTGACCGGCGGCCAGCCCGCCAGGATCAGGAACAGGCAGATCACGACCGATAGAATGAAGCTCACCACCTGATTGCGGGTGATCGCCGAAGTCATGCAACTGACGGCCAAATAGCCGCCGCCCAGCAGCACGCTGCCGACGTATCCGCCGAAGATGACGCCGTTATCGGGGCGTCCGAGATAATTGACCGTGATGATCATCGGGAAAGTCAAGAAGAGCGCCAACGCGAGGAACAACCACGACGCGACGAACTTGCCGACGATTGCCTGCCACGCGGTGATCGGCATGGTCAGCAGCAATTCGATGGTCCCCGAGCGCCGCTCCTCCGACCACAAACGCATGCCGATGGCCGGCACCAAAAACAGGTAAAGCCACGGGTGCCAGATGAAGAACGCATCCTTGAGGGAGGCCTCGCCGCGCTCGAAAAACTTGCCCACCATGAAGGTGAAAAAGCCGGTTAGCAGCAAAAAGATGACGATGAATACGTAGGCGACCGGCGACGCGAAATAACCGCTCAATTCGCGTTTCGCGACGGCCTTGACATTATCCATAGGACTCGACGGGCTCATCGGGCCTCCTTTCCGGTTGTTTCCGGCTGCGTGACGCGCCGAAATACTTCATCAAAGCGCGTTTCCGAATAGCGTTTCAGTAACTCCTGCGGCGTGCTGTCTTCCTTGATGCGCCCGCAATCGATGATGATCACGCGCGAGCAGGCCGCTTCGACCTCTTCGAGAATGTGGGTTGAGAAAATAATCGCCTTGGTCTCGCCCATCCGCTTGATGAGGGCGCGAACCTCGCGCTTTTGATTGGGATCAAGGCCGTCGGTCGGTTCGTCCATGATGAGAACCTCGGGGTCGTGGATGAGCGCCTGAGCGAAACAAGTCCGATGGCGATAGCCCTTGGACAGCGTTTCGATGCTTTGCTCGATCACGGATTCGAGGAAACAGAGTTCCGCGGCGCGATGCACCGCTTTCTGCTTTTCCATCCCGCGCAAGCCCCGCACCTCCGCGGCGAAGCCGAGGAAGCCGCGGACGGTCATGTCCATGTAAGCGGGGGCATTCTCCGGCAAGTACCCCATCAGGCGTTTCGCGGGAATCGGGTTTTCCACCATGTCGAATCCGCCCACGGTGATCGATCCCGCGGAAGGCGGGATGAAGCCGGTGATCATGCGCATGGTGGTCGATTTTCCGGCGCCGTTTGGCCCCAGGAAACCGAGCACTTCGCCCTTCTCCACCGTGAACGAGACCTCGTTCACGGCCTGCTTTTGGCCAAACGATTTACTCAATTTTTGGACTTTAATCATCGCTGCGTCTCCATCCTGCCGGGCGGCCTTTGAGCGCGGCGCTCACATCCGCCAACTCCGGTTCGAGCCTATCAATACCTGTGCGTATCATTTTTCAAACGTGTGCCTGTTTTCTACATCATCTGTCAAGTCGTACGCTTTTTTTGACAAAATACCGTGAAAACGTTCAATAAAAAAATTCACCCACCCACCGTTGTCGAGCGCTTGGGGCGTCCCTATTGCTACCCGGCTTAGCGCCAGCGAGCGAGCCTTTTCTTCAATTGCGACAGTTTGGAGGCTCCCCGGGCGAGGCTCGGGAAGTCGTTCAGAAGTTGTTCATAGGAGGGAATTTCACCCCAGGCCGTCACCGCGAATACCTCCACCGCGCGGGACGTCTTCAACTTAAACTCGCGATTGCGGCGGCTAAACCGCTCGCGCAAGACCGCCGACCATTCCTCCAGTGATCCGGGAGCCTCGAGGCGATGCCGCCCGACCCACGGCAACCATTCGCGAATCTGCGATTGATGACACCAGGACATCGCGGCGACCGCCGGAAACGCCGGTTCGACATCGACCGCCAGGTCGTAGCCGTTCGCCCCGAACATATATCCGTCATAAACGTGCAATATGACCGGCGTCTTGACCGGCCGCGCGGGCGCGCGGCGCGCCGGGTATTCGGGGGTGAAGGCGTGGGGGACATTAATCATGTAGGCGACTTTGCGAACGGCTTCCGCGATCACCACGTGATCCACGTGCACGCCGGCGAGCGGGTCGGCGGGCAAGGGTGGGCAGAAAAGGTAATCCGGCTCGAAGTCGCGAATCGCGCGCCACAACGCCGCCAGCAAACGCACATCAACCTGCAGGCAGGCCTCCCGCGGCACGCGCCCGTCGGGGTAGCGCAATTGGGCGAATTCATATCCGCCCACCCGCGCCGAAGCCATCTGCTCGCGCAATCGAATGCGACCGGTCTCCGCTCGCGAGTGAAGATGGTGCCCCGCGCGGCCGTCGGTGCAAACGATCACCCGGGCCTGCAACTGATCGCCCAAGCGACGTTTCCACATTTCAAACGTCCCGGCCGCGGTGAACTCGTAATCGTCAAAATGGGCGTGAACGCAGAGAATCTTCATGCGTCGCCTGCTTCCGCGTCATCGTCACCCGATTCCCACTTGGGGTAAACTTCCGGTTCAAGGTCGCCGCGGCGTATCAACTCCTGCAGATCGCGAATGATGGTGCGGCGCGCGACGCGGAAACGGCGGGCCAGCGCCGAAATGTTCGGCCGCTCCTCCGACCGCGCGAGCATCTGGCGGATTTGGTTTTGTCGGCTCAACCGGTCGGTCGAACGGCTTAATAAATCCTGCACGTCCGCGCGTTTGGAACGCTCCAGAGCCTCGAATTGGCGGACCACTTCAGTTTCACCACATTCCCGGAGCGCGGTCTCCACCTTGTCCACCAGGACGTTGACATCGACTGGCTTGGTGATGCAGTAGTGGGCGCGGCGCGGGCCTTGCAGGGCGTCGATTTGCTCATGCACCTCCAGCGCCCCGGAGACGATGATCACCGGCACGTGGGGCAAAACCTCTTTAAATTCGTTCAAAGCGTCAAGACCCAACTCGCCCGCGCCCAGGATGTGGTCCAGGACGATTAGATTGGGCTGTTGCCGGGCGATGGCCTGGAGCGCCTCCGTCGCCGTCGTCGCGCGGACCAGGCGGTAGGCGGATAGCGCCTCTTCATAGATCTCGTACTGAAGGTCATCATCTTCAATCACGAGGATGAGTGGTTGATTCATGGGCAATTGAACACTAGCCGATCGCCTCGGAGCGATCAAGCGCCGGGAAGCTCGGCCTCCGGGCGAACCGCGTGAATCTCCGTCGCGGGTATGAGGATGGTGAACGTACTCCCCTGCCCGACGGCCGATTCAACTTGCAGACCGTACCCCATCTCCTTGCAAAACTCATAAACCATCGACAGCCCGAGACCGGTTCCCCGCCGCGTCGAGAGGGCCTTGGTCGTAAAAAATGGCTCGAAGATCCGGGGTATCAGGTCCGTCGGGACGCCGACGCCCCGATCCTGGACGGCGATCGTAACAAAACGCGTGGCTGGACGCGGCGGCAACGCCAGCAGAGCCGCCAAATGGGCGGTGATCCCGGTCCGGAGCACGACCCGCCCATGCCCGGACATTGCGTCAGCCGCGTTGATCACCAGGTTCAAGAGCATCTGTTGAATCAAATCAGGCGAGCCTTTCACTGACGGAAGCCCTGGTGTCGGTTCGAAGACGACTTTGACTTCTTCCAAAAAGCGATCGCCCAGCAGCTTGGTTGTTTCGTTGACGACCGCGTTGACGTCGCACGACTGCAGACCTGACTGCGTCAGGCGACCCAAACCGAGCATGCCCTTGACGATTCCTGAGCCTTGCTCGACCGCGGTCTTGATGCGATCAACGCGGGTCTTCACCTTTTCTCGATTCTCCAAATTGGTCTCAATGATTTGCGCGGAGCCTTTGATGATCGAAAGAATACTATTGAAGTCGTGCGCCACTCCGGCCGCGAGCGTGCCGAGAGCCTTCATTTTCTGACTATGCAACAGTTCGGCGTTGGCCCGCTCGAGTTCCGCGGTTCGCTGCGCGACGATGCGGCCAACTTCGGCGTAGCTCTTGAGCAGTTGCCGATGTCGATTGACCGCCAGCAGCGCAAAAAACATCGCGGCTACCAGTCCGGCGATGCCCACCCAAATGAGGCGGGGTTCCTTATACCAAGGGACAACCGCGACAAATTCATAAACCGCCGGCGCGGCCTCCTTGTTCCAATTGCGGTCGGTCGCGGTGACTTCCAAACGGTGTTTGCCGGCGGCCAAATCGGCGAATGAAAGGGTCGTCGCGGGCGAGAGTGGCGACCATTGCCCACCGTCCAATCGCGAGGAGAAAAGCAGCCGGTCCGCGGGGGTGAATTTCCATTTGTCGCGACCAATCAAACTCACCCGGGTATCGACCCCGGAGGTCTCCTCAACGGAAAAATTGGCGGGCGTGATGACGGTCCGCGGCGGGTCCACGTCCGCCGCCGGGTGATAGCGGCTCAGACCACGCCGAGTGCCGCACCAAATGCGACCGAACCGGTCTTCGATGACCTTATACACCGCCGCGGAGGGAAGCCCTTCGTTCACCGCGTTCGCCACCCACGAACCGTCGAGGTAGCGGTACAGCCCATTATCCGCGGCCACCCAGATGCTTCCATCACTCCCTTTGAGCAAGGAGTTCACGCGGTCGAAGCCGGCGCGCACGATCGTCCAGCGTTTCCCGTCGTATTCCTGGATGACGCCACCGGCGCCGCACCAAAGCTTGCCCGGCGTCACCTCCAGCAGGCATTGCGCGCGCTCCGCCACGTAACCGTCGGCACGTCCGAAGCGCTGCAGTTTTCGTTCGCGCAGGACCCCGAGGCCCGAGCTGCCGCTGAGCCAAAGGTCGCCATTCTGCGCTTGCATGAGCACGAGCGGCGCCTTGCCCAAGCCCCATTCCCGCGGAATCTCGGGCGGTGAAACGAAAGCGACGCCGTCGTACGACTCGACCCGGTAAAGGTTCTCCGCGCCGCCCGCCACGACGGTTTCGACGAAGCAACTCCCATCCTTGGCCTGCCCGAGCGCCCGCTTGACCTGGGCCTTGCCCGGGTGAACCAGCTCGGCGAACACTCCCGCCTTCGGGTTGAAAGTCAACACGCGGTCCAAGGCGCCGATTACTAGAGTTCCATTCGCCAAACAATAGAGGGACGCCACCTCGAATTCCGCGGGCCACTCATAATCTCGCCAACGCTCGCCATCGAACTCCAGCAACTCGGTCGCCCCCGCGAACCAGAGCGTTCCGTTGCGATCCTGCGCAATCGCGTGGATCAGGCTTTCGCGCTCAGCGACCTCCGGTGGCGCCTGCCAGGTCAGCGGGGCATACCTCACCAAACCTTCCGCCGTCGCGAGCCAAAACGCGCCGTTCGGTTCCGGGGCCGCGTCGAAGATCTGCGTAAAAAAATTCGTCTCTTTCACCTGGCCGAGATAACTCGTCACGTCGGTCCGGCCCGCCGCCGCGATGTTCTCGTAGCGCAGCATCGCGTTCTTGGCTTGCGCCCAAACGGTCGTAGCGGAGCCACGCCAGGCATTGCGCACGTTATCGGGCACGACTTGCGGCTTGCTCCATGCTTTGCCCGTGAAATAGACCACCGCGCGGCGGGGCAACGTCGCCAAGCCCACGGCATTCGTGTCCGCGAGTGAATCAACGACCACGGTCAGCCCGCCCAGGTCATCCTCGAACAGGCGCTCCGGCAGCGGCACGCGCAAATTCTCCGCCAGTGGGAATTCCTGCCACTCGGATTGCGGCGTGAGATGCCGGATCGGGCCAGTGATCTTGGCCAATCCGCGCGTGCCCAGGACCCAAACTCCGCCGTCCCGCGCCTCGGAGAGCTCGAGGAAACGTTCCAGCCGGGTTCCCGCCACCGAGTGAATCACCGTCGAGACATTGGCATTGGCGTCGAATTCAATGAGCCGGTCCGATAACAGCACCAGCACATGGTCGCGTTCGGCCGGCAGGAGCGGAATCGGACGCACTTGGCGCATCAGCGTAACCGCGTTCTCGCGCCGGATTTCGTCCACGGCGCGCGCGGACCAGTGGCCGCCCCGGTATTCGAGCAAGCCTTCGGCGGAAACGGACCAAATCTGCCCCGAATGACTTTCGTAAACACGCGGGATGCCGCTGCCGCCGGGAGCCGGTAGATTGGTGACCGAATACCCGTCCAAAACGCTGACCCACTTCGTCCCCTCGCCGTGCCGGGTCCAAACGTTCGTCCGGGGACTGACGGTGACCGAGGTGGTGTAGGAATCCGGGAGACCGTCGGAAGTTTTGTAAACCTGCCAGTTTGAAGGATTGTCCGCCCGGACGCCCCCGACCAGCGCGAGGCCAGCCCAAAACAACAGCGCCAGCCGAAGATTTCGCGCAATGTTCAGCGCCCGATTCACTCGATTCACTAGGCTTTCGACGGGTGAGAGTATGCACATATCACCGGGAGCCCACGTAAATCCACGGTGACCGCGTCCGGCGAAAACTAATCCGCATCGGCCGAACCCACGGTCCGCGTCTGGCGTAAAGTCGCCGGTCGCGGCGAATTATCCGGGCCTCACCCGCCCCAGGGCATAAAAGTTGCCCCGCCAGGGATTTTACGCCGCTGACGGGGCAAGATACTCAGCCCGCTCGATCGGGCGCCAGAACTAATTGCTCAGCCGATAGAAGCTCGAGGCGCCGTTGTTCGCGTTGGTGTAGCTGCTATTGCCGAGGGAGGCCGCGATATCCGACCAAGCCGCGTCCGATAGCGTTGTTTTGGTCTGGAGTTTGATTCCCGGTCCGCCATTCCAGGTAAACACGAAATTCGCTCCGGAACGGGTAATCGCAAGCCGAAGCGGCGTCGTGACCGGCGTGCCGCCCGCCGATTGCCCTGGAACGATGTCGATACCGCTGCCGCTCGGAGCGCCCAAAGCGATCAACTCGGCGTCGGAGAGCTTGCCGGATCGAATCTGAATACTCTTCACGTAGAGGAGCGAGCGGTCGTCGTTATCCCCGTCGGCGAAAAGGATTGCGGTCGGCTGAAGGGACCGGCGCGGAAGATCAAGGCCGGTCTGCACCCAATCGTCCTGCTTTACGCCATCGACGAACTTAACGATGATCGGGGTTTTGGCCGCCAAGTCCACCGCGAAGCTCGCCCGGTGCCAGGTCTCTTTGGTGAAGATTCCCGTGCCGTTGTAGCCGCCCGAGCCTTGCCCCATGTTGTTGCCCTGCCAGAACAAGCTGCCGTCGGTAGTATTGTTGGTTGACTGGATGTTGATCAACGAAGCCGCGCTGCCAGACCCGCTAATCAAGAGGTCCATGGTCAACGTGTACTGATTCACCAATTTGCCTCCGCCGTTGGGCGCGATTTGGTGATCCATAATGTAACCGATTTGGTTGCTGATATCACCCGGCACCTGCATCACATTGGCCGACTGACCGTTGACGTTCGCGATGCCGAACGAGGCCGTCGTCCCGAACTTGGTCTTGGTCGCGGATTGGCCAGTCGCTCCGTCAAAATACTGCAAGTCCTTCCCGATCGTGGCGGTTAGATCGCCGCGCTCGAAATCCCATTGTCCGGTCACGTTGCTGGTCGGCAAGTTTACCGGGATTCCACTGACCGACGGCCCGCCCAGCTCCGCCAGTTGAGCGTCCGAGAGCTTGCCGGAGCGGATTTGGATGCTTCGGACATACAGCGGCAAGCGGTCGTCATTGTCGCCGTCGCCAAAGAGAATCGCGGTGGGTTGCAGTGAGCGACGCGGCAAATCCAACCCGGTCTGCACCCAATCGTCCTGTTTAACGCCATCGACGTACTTCACGATCAGTGGCGGATTAGCCGCCAGGTCCACCGCGAAGCTCGCCCGGTGCCAGACGTTGGGCGTAAACGTGCCTTTGCCATTGTACCCGCCGCTTCCCTGTCCCATATTGTTGCCCTGCCAGAACAGACTGCCGTCGGTGGTATTATTCGTTGATTGAATGTCGATCAGCGACGCCGCCCCGCTCGTCGCCGCGATCAGGATATCCATCGTAAGCGTGTACTGGTTGACGAGTTTGCCGCCGCCATTCGGCGAGATCTGATGGTCCATGATGTAACCGATCTGGTTGCTAATATCACCCGGCACAAACATCACGTTGGCGGACTGGCCGTTGATTCCGGCGATGCCGAACGAGCTGGTCGTGCCAAACTTTGTTTTGGTCGCGGATTGGCCGGTGGCGCCGTCAAAATACTGCAGGTCCTTCCCAATCGTCGCGCTCAAGTCGCCGCCTTGAAAGTCCCACTGGCCGGTGACATTGCTCGCCGGGACATCGATCGGGACGCCGGCCGCCGCCGGCCCGCCCAATTCTGCCAACTGTGCGTCGCTCAGTTTTCCCGAGCGAATCTGAATGCTCTTCACATACAGGGGCAGCCGATCATCGTTGTCACCGTCCGCGAATAAAATCGCGGTCGGCTGGAGCGAACGCCGCGGCAGATCGATCCCGGTATGGACCCAGTCGTCCTGTTTGATGCCGTCCACGTATTTCGTGATGACCGGCGGGTTGGCCGCCAAGTCCACCGCGAACGTCGCGCGGTGCCAGGCGTTGGGCGTAAACGTGCCTTTGCCATTATAGCCACCGGTTCCCTGGCCCATGTTGTTGCCTTGCCAAAACAGGCTGCCGTCGGTGGTGTTATTGGTCGATTGGATGTTGATGAACGACGCGGCGCCGCTCGACGCCGCGATGAAGAGGTCCATGGTCAAAGTGTACTGATTAACCAACTTGCCGCCGCCGTTCGGCGCAATCTGGTGGTCCATGATGTACCCGATTTGATTGCTGATATCGCCCGGGACAAACATCACGTTCGCAGACTTGCCGTTGATGTCAGGTATTCCAAAGGAGGTAGTCGTGCCAAATTTTGTTTTTGTCGCCGACTGCCCGGTCGCCCCATCAAAATACTGCAAATCCTTGCCGATCGTAGCCGAAAGGTCGCCACGCTCGAAGTCCCACTGGCCGGTTACGCTGCTGTTCGGCACGCTCGCCGGCACGCCGAAAACCGACGGACCGGCAAGTTCCGCCAATTGCGCGTCCGAGAGCTTGCCCGAGCGAATTTGGATGCTCTTGACATACAGCGGCAGGCGATCGTCGTTATCGCCGTCGGCGAAAAGTATCGCCGTGGGTTGGAGCGAACGCCGCGGCAAGTCAAGTCCCGTCTGGACCCAATCATCCTGCTTGACGCCGTCCACGTACTTGGTGATCAGCGGCGGGTTGGCGGCCAAGTCCACCGCAAACGTCGCGCGATGCCAGACGTTGGGTGTGAACGTGCCCTTGCCGTTGTAACCCCCGCTCCCCTGGCCCATGTTGTTGCCCTGCCAGAATAGGCTGCCGTCTGTCGTGTTGTTGGTCGATTGAATGTTGATAAACGAGGCCGCGCCGCTTGAGGCCGCGATCAGAATGTCCATTGTCAGCGTGTACTGATTGACCAATTTTCCGCCGCCATTCGGCTGAATCTGGTGGTCCATGATGTACCCAATTTGATTGCTGATGTCGCCCGGGACAAACATGACGTTGGCTGGCTTGCCGTTGATGTCGGGGATGCCAAAGGATGTCGTCGTGCCAAACTTGGTCTTGGTAGCCGTTTGGCCGGTCGGGCCGTCAAAATATTGCAAATCCTTGCCGACCGTCGCCGAAAGGTCGCCGTGCTCAAAATCCCATTGACCGGTCACCGGCGCTTGAATTCCAGTCGCGCTCACTTTGATCGCGAAGGTCCAATCGTTCGTGAACGAATTCACCGGGGTTCCCGTGTCCCGATAAACGAGGTGGACCGTGTTGGTGACCTGGCTGCGATTCGGATCGGCGACGTAGGTAACCGTCGTCTGCTTGCCAACTTTGTTCTTGGTGGGCGTCACGGACGTCCCATTAACCGTCAACTGAATCGAGGTTGCATCGACCTGCGTGCCGTCGTCGGCCAGGATGATCTTGATCGGCGCGGTCGAAGGGTTGCCGGCGGTGCCCGGCGCCGGGCTTAGCTCGGCGATATACGCGGGCCGCACGACCGAACTGGTCCGGAATGCCTTTACGGACCGGAGATCGTTGAGGTCGTTGATCAGGATTTTGTCGCCCGTAGTCGGGTCAACGGAATACCATTCCAAGTTGGCGCCGTGGCCGGTTTGCCAGTACACCAAGCGGAAGGGATAGGCGCCGTCCTTCGGCGCGAGGAACGTAAACGAATTATCGTTGTGCCGGTCGTTGAAATTATCACCTGTCCGCTGAAATTCTCCAATATCGGCGGCAAAGGCGCCGCGAGGATTGGCTCCGGCGAACAGGACGTAGCCGTCGTCGTCCGTGACATCCACCCGGTCGATGCCCACATTGGCGCCGAAAGTGTGAACGCCCGCGGTCAATTGCAGGTAAGTTAACACTTCCACCGAAAAGTTGTTCAAGTTATTCGGATCCGCCGAACCGGGAATCCCCGGGAAGAAGGTGGTTTGGGTGAACGCTCCAAACGAGTTGCCATCCGAAGCGAAGTCGATGACTCCGTCGATCGGATAACTGCCGTCCGCCCCCGGCCCAGGCGTCGCGGTGTTGGCGATCACCACGCCGCTCGAGTCCACCAGCGTGCCATCAAGTTGTTGGATCGCTCGGCTCAACACGTTCGGCAGCACGAGCGCCGCGGGGGCCTGGACCGTGCGCACCGTGAAACCCGGAACGCTCACGGAATTCAGCGGCGCCGCGGCGTCAGCCGGCAGCCCGGTATAAGGGCCAACGACGAACTGCCATTGCGTGCCGAGCGAGTCCGCCGGAACGGCGTCGTCCTTATACGTCAGAGAAACCGAGTTGAACGATTGCGACGCGAGATAGTTCGTAATCGTGTAGGCAACCGTCGTCGTCGAGCCGGCTTTGGTAATCGTGGGCGTCACGGCGACGTTGTTGAACTTGAGTTGAATCGTGCTCGACACCACTTTCGCCTGGCCGTCGGCGATTTGGACCGTGATGGTGGGCGACGGGCTGATGGTCGAGCGCCCGGGAAACCGAACCGAGTCCGCCGACGGCGCGACCGAAACGATGTAGGGATTCGGCGGCGGGCCGCTGAGAATTCCGGACGGCGTCGGGGCGCCCAAGACGGCGATTAATCCATCGGTTAGTTTCTCGTCGCGGAACTGCAGGCTCGCGAGGTAACCCATCTCTTCCTGTGTCCCCGCCGTGTTTTGGTCATTGAACAAGTAAAAATCTGAGACCAGGGAAAAACGTCCATCAATGCCTCCCGGGGTCGCCTGTTCTCCGACTTTGACGCCGTCGATGAAGCGGGAAGTCGTTCCCCCGGTATCGACCGCAATCGCGATGCGGTGCCAGGCGTTCGGGGTGACCGTACCGTCGTAGCTTCCCCCGTCCACCCCGAGAGCGTTGCTGGCGTCAATATAGAATTCAGAGTTCCCAAACGCATCGGTCTGGATCAGGCCGCGCACCTTGCCCGACGAATTGGTCGGGTAGAACACGTCCATGATGATCGTGTATTGGTTAATGCCAAAACCGTTCTCGTTCGGCGAGGCGCTGGTGAGCACGTCGTACCCGCCGCCCGGCGTCAGGATCTTGGGAAACTGCATGACTTTGACGGCCTGCCCATTAATGCCCGGGAGGTTCGCAAAGCCGCCGACGCCGGTCGTCCCGAAGACGGTGCCGCTTTGAGTGTCCGCGTCGAGATAGGCCAGTGGCTGGCCGATGGTCGCGGAAAGATCACCGTTCTTGAAGTCCCATTGGCCGGTCACGGCCGCTCGGGTGGTGGGGACATGCGCCAGCACGAACGCCAAGACACAGCTCGCGAGAAAGTAGTTTCGCCATTTATTCATTTGACACCTTTTTCAGTTTTCGTCGTCAGCCCAAGCCCCGCGGCGGAGTTCCACACTCGGCCGCTGTGCGCCATCGGAAGTTGGCCAACCTTGGCTAACTGACTCTCAGCAGTGGTGCGCGTCGCGCCTCCCTGCGCCGCGTCTCACCAGAGGTTCCAGACGTCTTGTGGCTTACGGCCCGAAGGTCGCAATGTCAACGGAATTTGATTGCGCCAACGATGATTTAAAGGAAGGCTCCGATTTGTACCGAACCAACAGCCACGACGCACTCAACCAAGGCGCATTCTATGCCATTTATTGCTTCTGGGAATACCAACAAACGAGTAACCACAACCCGGGCCGGTCGCGGGGCAGAATCGACCGTCCGTGAGAACGTTTCGGAAGACTCCTCGGCGCCGCGTGGTCGCCCCCATTTCGGAACGGTCCACGACGAACCGAGTCTCAATCGCCATTACCGCGCGGCGTTCACGTTGATTGAGCTTTTGGTCGTGATCGCCATCATCGCGATTCTCGCCAGCATGTTGCTCCCGGCTTTATCGCGCGCCAAAGAGCAGGCGCGGCAGCTCAAATGTCTGAGCAATCTCAAGCAAATCGGACTCTCGAATTGGATGTATTTCAGCGACGAGAACAAGCCAGTGAACTATGACGCCTGGCCCGATCTTTGGATGCGCCGTTTGCTCGAAAAGTATTCCGCGATTGAACAAGTCCGCACCTGTCCCTCCGCGCCGGAACGCTCCGCCCAGCAGTTGCGCGTCGATTCGTCTCCGGAGGGTTGGGTCAACCGCAGTTGGCTGGTTTCCGACGGAACGCGAGCCTACCAGGGCGGCTATGCGCTCAACGGCTACCTTTACACGCTCAGCCCGTATGGTGATCCGACAAACTTTTTCCGCGCCGAAGCGGACGTTTCCGTGCCCGTGAAAACGCCGTTCTTTGCCGACGCCATTTGGGTGGATGCCTGGCCGACCCCAGCTGATCGGCCCGCGCGAAACCTGTCGAACGGCGATCAATTTACCGGAGGCGGTCTTTCCCGGATTGCGATTCCGCGCCACGCCGCTTCGCTCAGCGCCGCCTCGAAGAATTTTGACCCCAAGAATCTTCTCCCCGGCGCGGTCAACGTCGCCTTCGCGGATAATCACGTCGAGACCGTCCGACTGGAGCGCCTCTGGGACCTGAATTGGCACAAGAACTGGGTTGCCCCGACGACGCGCCCGGGGCGTTGAGCCAGCGGTCGGCGGCGCCGACAAGAAAAGCCGCGCCCGCCCTCGATTTCTGTTCGTATCGTGGCGAAAACAGAATTCTCTGCAAAAACCGAGCCGATCTGGTCAAAACGCAACAGTCGCGTCTCGCCCGGGTTGGCCGTCACCAGCGCCGTTTTAGGGCAAAACCGCCGCCAATTTCGACGTCGAACGACTGTGCGCGCTAAAACCGCCCCGGCCTCCTATTCTCTGGCACACCCGATGCTTAACCACTTTCAGGCAAGCTTTTCGGTCGGAGCAATCTGCGGGTTGCGGAATCCGACGAGGTTCTCGAACAGCGGGCACGGTCGAGAACACCCATGATTGCGCGCCGTCCGTGCCAATAATTCCGGTCGTGAGCCGGACTTGGCACGGCGTCGCGTTCAGATTGAAGCTGACGGTTTATCAAGCCACGCGGGCACATTTGGTTTAGGGCTGGCCGGTTTTTTACAGGATTTGCCTCGGCATAGTTGGGCCGGAGGAATGACAGGCGGCGTGGACTCTCGTTGTCCACGCCGCGTCGTTTTTGGGGACCAACTTTTGACCGCGGATTACGCGGATTTCACGGATAGGAACCGGCCAAAGGGGATTCGAAAACGAGACCCTTCTTCCCGTTTTTATCCGTGAAATCCGCGTAATCCGCGGTCAAAATTCCGATCACCGGGTCTGGGAGCCAGGATCGTCCCGCGCAACCCTCTTCCACTCGAGCTTGGCATTTTTGAAGTTAAGCAGCAGCGCGACTTCCAAGCCGGTTATGCTCAGGTAACCAAGCATTTGGGCGAGGTGCGTATCATTAAACCCCGTGACGACTTTTGGGTCGGCGACGACCTTGCCGTCAACGATCAAGTCCGGCACGAGTTTGCCGATGAACTGAGTCCGGTAATGGACCGGGAATTCCCGCTGTTGTTCGATCGTATGTCCGCGCGCCCGCAACTCGATGACCAATGCGTTTTCGTATAGCTTTTCATCGAGGCCAAGTCTCAGAGCGTTTAGCACGGTCATCGCGGCGCCAATAATCGATTTGGTCACGTCCTCGTGTTTCACGGACGGAAATTAACCGCGGATTTCACGGATTAAGATGGTCGGGGAATCGCACGTTGGGATTCCTCGCGAATCCGCCGGTCCGCAGAGTCCGCGTCGTGCGCGGAAATGGAATCAGAGCCGTTCGCGGCCGGAGTAGCCGGAGGTGAGGTCGTGCCAGTGGTCCACGTCATCCTCACCGTGCTCCCAGCAGAGAAAAACCTCTTTGCCGCCGATGACGGCGGGGAAATCGATCAGGCCGCGGTCGAGGTCCTTGATTTGGATCTCACGTTTCTGAAATTCGACCGCCACGCTCTTCAATTCGGCGAGAATGCGCACCCAGCGGTTGACCTGTTTGCCCCCAATGTCGGCGCCGTTCGAGAGGAGCGTTGTAAGCTTTTGGTCCACTTCAACCAACTCGTCACGCAACCGGGTAAGCTCGGCCAACCACTCGCGAATCTGTGGCAGGAGCTCACGGGCCTCGTCCCGCGTGTAGTGCTTGCGAAATTTGAACCCCATGCGTCACTTGCCCGACTTATTCGGCGCCGGCATGGCTTTCAGTTTCTTGCTGACCTCGTCGTTCGCCTCCAGCTCGACCGATTTTTGCCACGCGTCATGGGCCTGCTCGAATTGTTTCAAAGCCGCCTGGATGTCTCCCAAGTGATCGTAAAGCGTGGCGTCAGGGTCCTTCTCCACTTTCACCGCCTCCAATAGATAGGGCAACGCCTCGCGCGGTTGTTTGAGCTTGTAGAGCACCCAACCCAGGCTGTCCAAAAACGCGGCATTCCCTGGCTCGAGTTTATTCGCCTTTTCGATCAGTTTGCGCGCTTCCGGCAGATTTACGCCGCGGTCGGCCCACATATATCCGAGGTAATTGAGCGCGTCCGCGAAGTCCGGAGCGATCCCCAGGCATTTGTGAAAAATCTTCTCCGCCTGCGCGAAGTCGCCCTTGCGTTCATACGCGGCGCCGAGTTGAAAATAGAAAACCTGGTTCAGACGCTCCGGCTCGTTCGTCTTGGCCACCGCCTCCGCGGCGGCGTACGCCTTGATGGCGTCGTCGTAGCGCTTGAGTTTGGCGAGGGCAAAAGCGGTGTGAAATTCGAGGAGGAAGTTTTCCTTGAACTTTTCCCGGGCCTTTTTCAGCACGTCCAGGGCCTCGTCCGGTTTGTTCAGGGCGACCCGCAGTTCGGCGAGTTCATAATAGACCGGCTCGAACGCGGGATTGAGAGCGAGGACTTTCTCGAAGTACCCGGCCGCGTCAACGTAGTTGGTTTGATCGTAAGCGATGCTGCCAAGAAAGAAGTAAGCCTGCGGATTATTGGGATTATCCCGGGCGATCGCCTGCATCTGTTGGGCGGCGAGTTCCTGTTTGCCGCGCCGCAAATAGACTTCGGTCAACTTCTCGCGAATCATCGGCATATTCGGGAATCGTTCCAACAATTGAAGATAGATGCCTTCAGACTTCGCCAATTCACCGGCGACCCGATAGCCATCGGCCATTTTTTCAAGCAGCAAGACATTTTGCGGGCGGAGTTTGGCGGCCCGGTCAAGGAGTTCGAGGGACCTCGGTTTGACCGCGTCCGCTTGATCCGGCTGCAACTGGCGGAAATTCGCGTAGATTTCGGCCAACTCAATGAGATAGCCGGCGTCGGGCGCCGGCTGCCGCGCGGCGTCATCGAGTACCGTCAGCGCCTCCTTCGGCTGCTTCTTCTGCAGGTAAATCTGAGCCAGATTCTGGTAGGCCATCAACGAACCGGGCGATTTCTTGATCGCGATTCGATCCGCCGCCGCCGCCGCCTCGGTCTTGCCCAACTGGGAATTGACGTAACCAAGCCAGGAAAAAAGCGCGCCGGAGGCGGTCGGCAGCGCCGTGCCGGCGACGAGGAGCTCGAGGGCTTTGGCGGGTTTCTTCTCCTCGACGTAGCGGCGGACGACCTGAAGGATGAGCGACTCGTTGCTCGGGTCGGCCAGCGCGGACTGAGCGAAATGATCCAGGGCCTTATCGGGCTGGTCATTCAACTCCTGACTGATCCCGGCGCCGAAATGGGCAAACGCCTGGACGCGCCGTTCCATCTCGGCGTCATCGTCATCGGCGTCGCCTCTTGAGCGGGCGAAAGCCTCCGCGTCAGCGGGTGACCCTACGGAGGAACCTCGGGGGCCGCCGGCGCCGCGGACGAGCCTCGTGGCACCCCGCAATTCCCCTGGCGCTACGCCGTCGGCGGATTTATCCGCCACCGCGCAACCCGCCAGAACGAGGCCCGCCAAAGCCAGAACGATTGTCCCAGAGTAAAAGCTCCGTCTCATGCTTTCGAGGACTGATGGGAACCACTCTCGCGTGGCCGCGCGGCCACGTCAAACGCCCGCGGAAACCTCGCTTCCCGCGGGGGGCGATTACTTCTGCCAGGTGCGCTTCTTATGGCGATTAGCGCGCAACTGCTTGCGGCGTTTATGTTTGTTAATCTTCGCCTTACGTCGCTTCTTTAGTGAACCCATATTTGTCGTTTACCGTGTCCTAATATACCACTTTGTTGAGCGGATACTCAATAATTCCTTCAGCTCCCGCCGCCTTGAGCTGCGGGATAATCTCCCGGACGATGTGTTCGTCGATGATCGTTTCCACCGCAACCCAACCCGGCAAGCTCAAGCTGGAAACCGTTGGATTACGCAAGGACGGCAAACTTTGCAACAAATTTGCCAGATTCTTTTCAGCGATGTTCATCTTGAGGCCGACTTTGGCCTCGGCTTCCAACGCGCCTTTCAAGAGCAACGCGAGCGTTTCCATCTTCTTGCGCTTCCACTTGTTTTTCCACGCGTCATGGTTGGCGATCAGTCGCGGCGTCGAGGCCAGCAGCGTGTCCACGATGCGCAGCTTATTGGCCCGCAGCGAGGAACCGGTCTCGGTTAATTCGACGATCGCGTCCACCAACTCGTGCGCCTTGAATTCGGTCGCGCCCCAGGAAAACTCGACTTCCGCCTTCACGCCATGCCGGCGCAAATATTGCCGTGTCAGATGCACGACCTCGGTCGCGATGCGCTTGCCCTTCAAATCGCGGACCGATTTGATCGGCGACTGTTCGGGAACCGCCAACACCCAACGGGCCGGTTGACGCGTCGCCTTACTAAAGAGCAACTCGGCCACCTCATGGACCGACGAACCGCACTCCTGAATCCAATCATGGCCGGTGATGCCGCAGTCCAGGTAGCCATGTTCGACGTACCGACCAATCTCCTGCGCCCGGATCAAACGAATTTCCATCTCCTCGTCGTCCACATAGGGGACGTACGAACGGCTGCTGACCTGGATGTTGAATCCGGCCTTCGCCATTTTTTCCACCGTCGCGTCCTGCAAACTGCCTTTCGGCAGCCCGAAGCGCAAAATACACTTTTCGTTTTTCTTCATGCTCGAGAACTTAGGCCAGGAGATCGGCCGGGCGCGGCGCCCAGCGGCTGACGCGACCTTCCACCCGAATCCGGCCGTCGGCCCACGCCGCGATCACCGCGGGATAGAGATTGTGCTCCGCCCGCTGAATCCGCTCATGCAGCGTCGCCGCCGTGTCTGAATCAAAGACCGGCACCGTGTCCTGACCAAGAATTGCGCCGGTATCGACGCCCTGATCCACCAAGTGGACGGTGCAACCGGTCACCTTCACTCCATGCTCGAGCGCCTGTTTCCAGGCCTCCAGCCCGGGGAACGCCGGCAGCAGCGAGGGGTGGATATTGACGACCTTTTGCGGAAATGCACGCAGGAAATCGCCTTTCAGGATTCTCATGAACCCGGCGAGCACCACCAAGTCCACTTCGGCCTGGCGCAAGGCGTCGATAAACGCGCGTTCGGCGTTCTCGTCCAATTTCGTGCGATACGGCCCCGGCGGGACGAATTGCGCGGGCAGCCCGCGGGCTTGCGCCCGGCTAAGGATGCCGGCGTCCGGCACGTCGCTGAGCACGATCGCGATCCGCGCGCGCGCGGCGCCACTTTCACAGGCGTCGGCAATCGCGCTTAGGTTCGAGCCTCTGCCCGAGCCAAGCACGCCCAGCTTAAAATCTGATTCACGTTTCAATCAAGGGTCCGTTCGACGGTTATTGACCGCGGGGATTGCGCCGGAGAATATATTGGCCGCGCAAGGACAGAATCCGCGCATAAAATATATGTCTGACAAGAAATTGCAAAACAAAGTGGCGCTGATTACGGGCGCCAGCAAAGGATTGGGCCGGGCCATGGCCGTCGCTCTCGGCGCCGCCGGCGCCCGCCTGGCGCTCGTGTCCCGCAATCTCGAGCAATTAAACGAAACCGCCGCCGCCGTACGCGCCACGGGAGCGGAAGCTGAGGTTTTCGCGGCCGATTTGACCGACGAACAGCAGGTGCTCGACTTGGAAAAGCGATTTGCCGACGCCTTTGGCGATTTGCACATCCTGATCAACAACGCGGGCATAAATATTCGCAAGCCGGTGACCGACTTCACCCTCGACGAGTGGTACCGGATTATCGATACGAACCTCACCGCCGTCTTTCTTATGTGTCGCTCCTTCGTGCCGCGGATGAAGGGCCACGGCTACGGGCGAATCATCAACCTGACGTCGATCATGAGCCACGTTGGCTTGCCGGACCGGTCGCCCTACTGCGCGAGCAAGGCCGGCCTCTTGGGGTTCACCCGGGTGTTGGCGTTGGAATTGGCGGGCGAGGCGATTACGGTCAACGCGATCAGCCCCGGGCCTTTCGCCACGGAAATGAATACCGCGATCATCCAAAACCCCGCCGCGAACCAGCAGTTTATCTCGCGTATTCCGCTCGGCCGCTGGGGCAAAATCGAAGAGGTCGGACAATTGGCGGTCTATCTCTGCTCGGAAGACGCTGGCTTTGTCACGGGCACGGATATTGTGATCGATGGCGGATGGTGCGCGATTTGACGGAATCAAGGCGGTCTCCTAGTTTGCACTCGCCGAGCCTGGAATCGGCCGGCGGAAGTGGCCAGCCGACCCGCGACCAGCCCGCGTGAGTTCACGCGCCGACGGCGCTCTGGACTCTGCGCAGTTGCTGTCCGCGTAGGCTTTGTGTATTTTGCCGCCGCAATGTTTGGGAATGAAACCATGACTGATGAGGCTAACGAAGTGAACAAAACGGAACCGACCTCCGCGCCGGCTGACTCCCCTTCCACGGCGGGTCAGACGCCCGCGGACGCGCGGCAGATCGAGGAATGGAAAAACAAGGCCGCGAAAGCCGACGACTACTGGGAACGGTTGCTGCGGATCACCGCGGACCTCGATAATTTCAAGAAGCGCGCCGCCCGGGAGCGCCAGGAGGCGGTCAAGTTCGCCAATGAGGCGCTCCTGGAAAAACTCGTCCCGGCGCTCGATAATTTCGACATGGCGGTCGCTGCGGCGCAGAATCCGAAGAGCGGGGCCGATTCCATCAAGACCGGCATCTCGATGATCTACCAACAATTGAAGGGCGTGCTCACGGACGCCGGCTTGGAAGAGATTATCGCGACCAACCAAGCGTTCAACCCGAGCATTCATGAAGCGGTCTCCGAGCAAGAATCGGCGGAGGCGCCTGACGGCCACGTATTGCAGCAACTGCGCAAGGGTTATAAACTGAGGGACCGCCTCTTGCGGCCGGCCACGGTGATCGTGGCCAAAAAGCCAGCCTCTTGATTCTCATGGCGAAACGCGACTATTACGAGGTGCTCGGCGTCGAGCGCACGGCGACCGAGGAGGAGATCAAGAAGTCCTACCGCAAACTGGCGATCAAATTTCACCCCGACAAGAATCCCGGTGATAAAGCGGCCGAAGAGAAATTCAAGGAACTCGGCGAAGCCTACGAAGCGCTCAGCGATTCACAAAAACGCGCGGCCTACGATCAGTTTGGCCACGCCGCCTTTGACCCGCGCGCGCGCAGTTCCAACGCCGGGCGCGGCGGTGGCTTTCACGACCCTTTCGACATCTTTCGCGAGGTATTCGGGGGTGGCGGTGGCGGCGGAAGCATCTTCGATCTTTTCGGCCAGGAGCAACGCGACCCAAATGGCGCCCAGCGTGGCTCGGACCTGCGCTACGACATGGAGTTGACCTTCGAGGAAGCGGTGCTCGGCTGCGAAAAGGAGATTTCCGTCACCAAACCGGATACCTGTGAGGTTTGCCTCGGGTCGGGCGCCGAGGCCGGCTCTTCGCCCAAGGTTTGCAGCACCTGCGGCGGTCGTGGTCAAGTCGTGACCTCGCGCGGGATTTTCAGCATCGCCCAAACCTGTCCCCGATGCGAAGGCGCAGGTCGAATGATCGACAAACCGTGCCGTTCCTGCCGTGGCGCCGGCCGACGCGAGCGCACCTCCAAGATCAAGCTGAAGATCCCCGCGGGCGTCGATACCGGCGCCCGATTACGTTCCAGCGGCAACGGCGAAGCCGGCGTCCGCGGCGGCCCGACGGGCGACCTTTACGTCGTTCTGCATGTTCGCGCGCACGACATTTTCCAACGGGACGGCGACGATTTGATTTGTGAAGTCCCGATCAGCTTCGTCCACGCGGCCCTCGGCGCCGAGATTGAAGTGCCGACCCTCAGCGGCAAATCCCAAATCCGCGTTCCCGGCGGCACGCAACCCGGAACCGTCTTCCGCTTGCGGGGCAAAGGGGTCAAGAGCGTGCAAGGACACGGCTCCGGCGACCTCCATGTCCGCGTGATGGTCGAAGTGCCGACCGACTTGAACAGCGCACAGAAGGCCAAACTCGAGGAATTCGCCGCGTTGTGTGATTCGGACGTCAATCCGTCCATCAAACGCTTCTTCGAAAAAGCGCGTAACTTTTTCCGCTAGCGGCCCGCATCCCCGCGTCTTCGGAACCTGCTGATTCATGCACCGCTTTTATCTGCCGCCGGCCGACTGCCGGGATACGACCCTCTTGTTGCCCGAGCGCGAATCGCACCATGCCGTCGATGTGCTCCGCGTCCGCCGCGGCGAGCGAGTGAACGTGTTAAACGGCGCGGGCGAGGAGTTCCTGGCCGAGGTCTTGGAACCCGCCGGCAAGCAAGTCCGCCTGCGCGTGCTCCAACGCAATTCCTCTCCTCCCCTGCCCTGCCAACTCACCTTGGCGCAGGCAATCACCAAGGGCAAATCGATGGACACGATCGTGCAGAAAGCCGCCGAATTGGGCGCCGCCCGGCTCGTCCCGATACAGTCCGAACGGACCGTGGCTCAAACCGAAGCCGAGCGCGCTTCGGCCAAGGTCGAGAAATGGCAAGCGATTGCCATCGACGCGATCAAACAATGCGGTTCCGCGTGGCTGCCCCGTTTGGACCAACCGATCAAACCGCAGGGTTTTCTTGCGGGCGGTGAGAAATTCGACCTCAGCCTGATCGCGACGCTCCAATCGGACGCCCGGCATCCCCGCGAGTACATCGAATCGTTCCTCGATGAAAAACGGCGCCTGCCGAACTCGATCTGCGTCTGGGTTGGCCCCGAGGGTGACTTTACCCCGGCGGAGATCAACGCGGTTCGCTCGTCCGGCGCTTTGCCGATTTCGTTAGGCCAGTTGGTGTTGCGGAGCGAGACGGCGGCCATTTACTGCCTTGCCGTGCTGAACTACGAGCTTCAGTATCCGCGCGCGAAGGCGGCGTAAGGCGGCTCCGTTTAGGGCATCAAATACCCGCCGTCCGCCAGCCACGGCGTCGTTTCGGCAAGCAGAGCTCAGCTCGACCCTCTCCGAACCACCACCCCCCGAACGATAAGCTTCACGGACGCGCTTATCATCCGGTCGTGGCCGCGGTCCCACGCGCGTTGGCCGGGTGTGCAAAAGTTCTAAAGAATTATGCTGCGTTTTCGGCGAGTTTTGGGTAGGTTGACACCGTTCTGTCTCGCGATGGCAACGGCGGTCGTCTGGTCCACTTCCAGATTGGGAAACTCGCCGCGACAACGGTAGCGCGGCGCCGGTCACCCAAGTGGACCCGATTTAAGGCTCATCGGGTCCCCGCTGCGTCGAACATCGTCATCACAGGCAGACTTGCGTTATGGCAAATATTTTGCGTCGTCCCGGTTGGCGAATCTCCGAAAGGCACGTGACACCGGAGCGGAGCTTCCTTAAACGCCGGGAATTCCTCAAGCAGATGGGTTTCTCGAGCGCCGGGCTGCTGGCCCTCTCGGTGGCCGGTTGTTCCAAGGCGAGTGATTCGACGGCCGCTACGGCGGCGCCGCCGGTTCCCGCGCCGAGCAACCCGGTTCCGGTCGAGACGAATACCGCGGCCACGGCGACGAGCAAGGTCTTTCCCGCGCCGCGGAATCCGCGGTTCAACCCGGCCTGGCAGCTGAGCGACGAGAAGGTCGCCGGCCGTTACAACAACTTCTATGAGTTCTCGACCGCGAAGGATTTGGTCTATCGTCTGACCGGCAAATTCATCACGAGTCCATGGCCCGTCGAAATCACCGGGTTGGTTGAGAAGCCGGTGACGCTGGATGTCCAGGAGCTGGTCAACGAGATGGAACTGGAGGAACGGGTGTACCGGTTCCGTTGCGTCGAAGCTTGGGCGATGATCGTACCGTGGACTGGTTTTCCGCTTCAAAAGCTGATTGCAAAGGTGGTCCCCAAGCCCGAGGCGAAATTCGTCCGATTTGTCACCTTCATGCGCCCCGATCAGGCTCCCGGGTTCCGCGAATTGAGCGATTATCCGTGGCCGTACACCGAAGGCTTGCGCCTCGAAGAAGCGATGAATCCGCTCACCCTCGTGGCCACCGGGATCTACGGCAAGCCGTTGCCCAAACAGCATGGCGCGCCGGTGCGGATCGTCGTGCCATGGAAATACGGCTACAAGAGCATCAAATCGGTCGTTAAAATTGAATTCACCGATAAGCAGCCAGCCACCCTCTGGGAGACCCTGGCGCCGATCGAGTATCCGTTTGAGTCCAACGTCAATCCGGCCAAGCGGCACCCGCGCTGGTCTCAGGAGACTGAACGGATGATCGACACCGGCGACCGCGTTCGGACCCAACCCTTCAACGGCTACGGCGCCTACGTAGCCAATCTTTATCCCAAGGTGTGATCATCTCAGTGGGGGCCTCGAACCCGACGCCTCACCCGAACACCGGCGATTACTCGGCGGCGCCTACTCGCGCCGGGGCCGCGACGAGCCTCCAAACCCTGGGCCATACGTCCGCGAAGACGCGCCAGCCTCTAACGCGCGATTGATGCCATGCCCGTGCCCGTAGTCAGCGTCGCGCAAATGCGCGAGTGGGAACAGGCTTCCTGGGAGGCCGGCCGCCATCAGCCCGAAGTCATCGGGCAGGTCGGTCGTCTCGTGGCCCGGCGCGCGGCGCAGCTAGCGCGCCCAGGGGAGATAGTCCTGGTCCTGGCCGGGAAAGGCAACAACGGGGCGGACGCGCTGGCATCGGTACCCCATCTGTCGGATCGCGACGTCCGTTCGGTCACAGTCCGAGACCCCGTGGCCGGACTTGCCGAATTTCAGTCCCTCGCCCATTTGCACCCGGCGGTCATCATCGACGGTCTCTTTGGCATTGGCTTGAACCGGCCGCTGGACGAGGACTGGTGCAATCTGATTGAAGCGATCAATTCCTCCGGCATTCCCGTACTCTCGGTGGACCTTCCCTCGGGGTTGAACGCGGACACCGGCCAACCCGAGGGCGCCGCCGTTCGCGCGAGCGTCACCTTGACGTTGGCCGCCCCGAAGGGCGGGCTTCTACAAGCCACCGCGTGGCCCTACACCGGCCGCCTGGAGGTCGCTCCGGAAATTGGCTTGGTCCCGGCCGTCGCGGCCACCGAGCTGCAGTGGACGCTGCCATCGGATTTTGCCGGGTATCCCCCCCGCCGCGACGCCGCCGGGCACAAGGGCAGCTACGGGCACCTGGTAATCATCGCGGGCAGCCAGGGCTATCACGGCGCGTCGGTCCTGGCGGCCCGTGCGGCCTCGCGCGCGCAACCCGGCCTGGTGACGCTCTTCGTTCAGGAATCCATCTACGCGCCCGTCGCGGCGCAACTGGCTTCGACCATGGTCCACGTTTGGCGGCCACGGCTGGCGCTTCCCGAATCGACCAGCGCGATTCTCGTCGGCCCGGGCTTGGCGGCGCCCGACGTGCCGAATGAAATAAAAAGCCTGGTCCGGGAGCTTTGGCAAAGCTCTAACCTGCCGCTGATTGTCGATGCCAGCGCGCTGGGCTGGCTGCCCGCAGGCCCGACCCGTCCCGGCGCGATTCGCGTCATCACGCCCCATCCGGGCGAAGCCGCGCGAATGTTACGCTCCCCGAGCGCGAACGTCCAAGCGGACCGACTCGCCGCGCTGCGTGAACTTTCCGCCCGCTGGGGTGGCTGTATTGTGGTCTTGAAGGGCCTGCAGACGCTCGTCGGACAGGCCGAAGGGGACGTGTTCGTGAATCCCTCCGGCAATCCGCACCTTGCCCAAGGCGGCAGCGGTGATCTGCTTTCCGGTTATCTGGGCGGTCTGCTCGCCCAGCCTGTATTGCGCTCGGACCCGATGACGGCGTTGCGATTCGGCGTCTGGCAGCATGGGGCCGCAGCCGACCGGCTCGCCCGCGGACGGGCGAATTGGACGATTGAAGACCTGGCCGGGGAGCTTGGCGGGGTCCCCTTCGAAGAGTCGGAGTGAGCTTTGACCCGCGGCCCGCGACCATCTGAAGGCGCCCGGGCAGGTTCGGCTCTGTCCAATGGGCGCGGCGCCCGCAGGAGAATTAAAAACGCCTTAATATCAGTACTTGACTGATACCATTCTCTGTGAAATCCTGAAAGGCTATTCGTTTTCACTTAGGACGAAATGCCGCAAGCTAAATATGGTTAAACTGAAACTTAGCAAATCCGCCGCGAAACTGGGACGAAAAAAAGCCGGCCGGAAAACCGCCGTCTCTTTGGGCAAAGCCCGCCGCCGGCCATTGGCAAAATCGCTGGCCGCTTCCGAAGGCGCCGAAACCAAACCGCATGCCCCCGCCACGCCCGGCGCCAATGGCGACGCCCGTCCTGCCAAAACCGGACCGGCGCCGCAGAGCCCCGAACCGGCTGGCCCCAAGGGCGTCGAATCGCTCGGATCGATCAAGAGCCACAACGGAATCGATTTGACCGAGAAGGTACGGGAGTTGATCGCTCTCGCGCGCGAGCAAGGTTCATTAACCTATGACGATATCACCGACGTCATGTCGGACGCCAATCTTACCGCGGAAGATTGGGAAGAGATTCATTTCAAGTTGAGCAACCTCGACATCGAGATTGTTGACCAGGCCGAATTGGACCGCGTCAAGCAGTCAGAGGTGGATGAAGAAGAGGAAAAGTCGCGTCTCGACAGTCTCGATGACCCGGTTCGCATGTATATGCGGCAGATGGGCAAGGTTCCCCTGTTGACTCGCGAACAAGAGGTCGCGATCTGCAAGCGAATCGAAGAAGCGGAAACGGAACTCCGCCGCATCATCTACAGCTTTGGTTTCACCGCCAAGGAGCATATCGCGCTCGCGGAGAAACTGATCTCGGAGCCGCCCAAGGAACGCTTTGACCGGGTGATCGTCGATAAGAAGATCGAAGGCCGCGAGGATCACCTCAAGACCCTGCGCCACCTCGTCAAACAGGTCCGGGCGCTCGATCAAAAGGTCGATGACAAATACGCCGAATGGCAAGGCGCTTCCAACCATACCCGGAAGGAGCGCCTCGCGGTCGAACTGCGCCAGAACGACAAGAAGCTCCAAGCGACCTTCCCGAAGTTCTATTACAAGCAAAAGGTGCTCGAAGAGATGGTGTTGGTCTCGGAGAACATCTACGACAAGATGCAGGCCAGCCTGCGGGCGATTCACGATCTCGAGCGGGCCGCCCGTTCGAGTCACGCCCAGACAATCATTCACTCCGAGGAGAGCAAGATCAAAGCCCTCGAGGACTTTGTCCGGATGCCGCGCCAGGACTACTTCACGGCCTACACCGAGATGAAGAAATTCGCGGCGATGGCCCACCAGGCCAAGACGGAGATGATGGAAGCCAACCTCCGGCTCGTCATCTCGATCGCGAAGAAATATACGAACCGCGGCCAGTCGTTTCTCGACCTGATCCAGGAAGGCAACCTGGGGTTGATGAAGGGCGTCGAAAAATTCGAATACCAACGCGGCTATAAATTCTCGACCTACGCCACCTGGTGGATTCGGCAGGCCATTACCCGTTCGATCGCCGATCAGGCCCGCACCATCCGTATCCCGGTCCACATGATCGAGATCATCAACAAGCTTTGGCGCGTCCAGAAGCAGCTCATGCAGGAGTTCGGCCGCGAAGCCACCCCCGAGGAAATCGCGGATGAAATGCACATCCCGGTCGAACGGGTGCACGCCCTGCTCAAAATGGCGCGCCAGCCGATCTCGCTCCAAGCGCCCGTGGGCGACGAAGGCGATTCCAGCTTTGGCGACTTCCTGGAAGACCAAGCCGCGGAGAATCCGATCGAGATGACCAGCTACAGCTTCCTGAAAGAGAAGCTGGCCGACGTCCTCGCCAGTCTCAATGAGCGCGAGCGGAAAGTGCTTGAGCTCCGTTTCGGGCTTACCGACGGCTATCAACGCACGCTCGAAGAAGTGGGCAAGCAGTACAAAGTGACCCGGGAACGCATCCGCCAGATTGAGGCGAAGGCGTTGCGCAAGCTCCGGCACCCGACCCGCGTCCGCCACTTGCAGGGTTTTCTCGAAACTAAAGAGGCCGCATAACGATCGACCGGTCGGGCCGCGCGCGTCCCTTCCCTCGGGAGGGGACGCGAGTCAAATATACGCCCCGGAGTACGCCGAATTGACTAGGTTAACTCCGGCAGGCGGTAAAATTGGGCCGCGTTATCCCCCAGGACTTTGGCCCGCGTCGCCTCGGAAAACTGGGCCAGGTAGTCCTCGACCAGATCCGTGACCCGCCCGTAATCCGCCGCCAGAAGACAGACCGGCCAGTCTGATCCGAACATCAGCCGATCCTCGCCGAAGGCCGCCCATGCCGCGTCAAGGTACGCGCGGAAGTCGGATTTTCGCCAACCCGATCGCCGTGCCTCCGTCACCATGCCCGACAATTTGCAGGCGACATTCGGGTGTCGGGCCAGTTCGAGCAGGTCTTCACGCCAGGGAGAAATGATCCCGTCTTTGATCGCCGGTTTGGCGACGTGATCGAGCACGAATCGCTGCCGTGGAAACCGCGCCGCCACTTCGGCGGCGGCCCGCAGTTGATGGGAAAATACCAGCAGATCGTACGTCAGGTCAAACTCGGCCAACCAAGCCAGGCCACGCAGAAAATCAGGGCGCAGCATAAACCACTCGTCCGGTTCGTCCTGCACGACATGCCGGACGCCGACAAACTTGGGATATCGCGCGAGATCGGCCAGCGTTTCCGCCACGTCCGCCGCCGCCAATTCCACCCAACCGACCACGCCTTTGATCGTCTCGCTCTCGGCCGCCAATTCCAACAGCCAGCGCGACTCGGCCACCGTTTGGCGCGCCTGGACCGCGATTGAGCCGCTGAACCCATTCGCCGCGAGTTCGCGCTCCAGATCACTCGGCAGGAAATCGCGCCGCAGAACGTCATCGCCAATCCACGGATATTCCCGCGCATCGTAATGCCAGAAATGCTGGTGCGCGTCGAGCCTCACGGTTTCCCCATTCGCCACCCGGTCTGGTCGATGCGCCTGAACTCGGCCTTGATGTCGTTCCCCTCGTAAAAGGAGAGCCAACCCTGAAGGCGCTTGGTTTCGCCGGGAGCGCAATCGGGAAACTGCGGGTCGGAGTGCAGGCACGGCACCGGAGCGTTCGCCCACGCGCGTTGGCACGGCCACCACGCCGTGATGATCCAACGTTTCTCGTCCTCCGAGCGGCACGCGACGTAGGGACTGGCGAAAACCTTGTTCTCGTTGGTCTGGGCTTCGAACCCTTTGGCGCCTTTGAGCATGACACAGTTCTGCACGCGCAGGTCGCTCAGCGTGGCATCGGAACCATTCTTCAGCCACAGTTCCATCCGCACGCGGTCCCGAGCCGGCAGAACTTTGGCGCCGAAGCTGATCCCGTTGGGAAGCTGGCGCTCGATATCAAGGCTGCCATTCGAGCGGCGATTCCACTCGAGCCGCGGGAGCGTCGTCCCCTCCTTGGTCCAAATCGTCGGCACGTGCGTGTGCGCCAGATAGGTCAAGCCGAGATTTGACCACAGGGCCTCCGGCAGGTCCACCACGACGTAGCTGTCGGGATCCCACGGCGCAAAGACGCTAAATTTCGTCTCGCGTTGGGGTCGGACCGCGCCCTCCAGAAATCCGATCCGCGGATGCCGTCCGCCCGGATAAGGGAGCGTCACCAGTGGTCCCCGCGCGTTCCGCGCCGGGCGATTCTGCGAGGTAATGCCGAAACGCTTGAGCGCCGCCGTGACCTCGGCGTCCCCCAGCCCGGTCGCGGCGGTAACCTCGGCGGTCGAGAAATGGTGATACCAAACCATGTTCTCCAGCCAAAACCGCAACTCCCGGTCGGTAGCCGGCTTCCGGTAGTCCGGCGCCTCATCCGCGACGCTGGCGCCGCCCAGCGCCAACGCCAGCAAGCCGACGAGAGCCAGCCTCATTGCGCCACCGGACGAACTCCGTCGGGAGTCACGCGCGCTTCGGTCGAAAGGCGGTAATCTTCGCCTTTGGGCGAGGTCAGCGTTACTTCCAGCATGTAGGCGCGGTATCCTTTCGCCGGCGAAGGCACCTCGGCGGTCGCGTGGGCGCTGCCCGGTTGGATCGTCAAGTCCTGGCTGCTCCATTTGTCGTCGCGAAAATCACGATCAGTCGATTCCGCGGTCCAGAGCCGAATGCGCTTGGCCGTCTGGTTGACGTTCACGCTGATGCTCGCCCCGGTGGCGGTCGGCTGCAGCGTCCAGTCCATCTTCGGGAGTTCTTCGTGATCCGCGATAATTTGAAACCAGGCCGCCAACGTCTCGACCGCCTCTTTCCCACCCCCCAGATCGTGGCCCGCGTTCGGCGTCTGGAAAATCAATTTCGGCCCGGGCAAATCGTTCCAGTAGTGCCGCAACGAATCGACGACCCAATACGGATCGTTCGTCCCAAGCAGCAGCAGCTTCGGCATTGTATAGCGATTTCGGTAGTTGTACGGATCCACCCAACTCCGCAGCGTTACCATTCGCGGCTCGTCCATCCGTTTCTCCATGTTCAATTCGGTGTAGTCCTTAATCTCCTCGCTCTGCTTGCCATACATTTGCCCGGCCCACTGCAGCTGCGCTTTCATGTTCAGCATGTCGATGACCATCGGAGCGATGGCGACAATCCGTGGATCAACCGCGCCCACCAACCAAGTCGTCCAACCTCTTTTGGAGGCCCCGCCGACCACGAACTTTTCGATCTTTTGGTCGAATTCACGCCGCACGAACTGCTGCACGGTATCCATGCCCCGCGCCGCGCTCTTGACCATGGGGAAATGCAGCGGCCAGGTCGGGTCGCCGGTCTTCATGAATTGATCGAAAGTGTAGGCGATTAAGGCGTCCTCTTTGCGACCGTCGTAAAGCGGCTGATTCGGGATTTTCGTGATCACCGCCGCGACCGCGCCAGCCCGATCAGCGATGGTTCGCAGCATATCGACCGACTTCTCTCCATCGCCGTCGCCCGTGATGAACAAAAACGCAATCTCCGGGTTGCGCACTACTTTCGGTCGGACCACGACGACGTAATGACTCCAAAATTGGTCGCGCCAATGCTGCGAGACCATCTCCAAGCGGGTCACCGTGCCCCACTCGGCTTTTTTCTGTTCCGTTCGCTTCCAGTTGAAGAAGGCGTCCGGTTTATTGACGTAATCTTCGAGCGCGCCAGCTCGGCTCCGCGGAACCAACGCGACCAGCAACCAGACCGCGAAGAGAGGTTTCACGAGGCGCCTTGCGCAACGACGAGGTGAGGAAAATGACATGACTCAATCGCAACGCTTCACCGCCGCCGAGTCAAGCCGGAAACGCATTGCTAAAAGCGTAACCGCAACTACCAAACCTCAGATCTGAGCGTCCCGTTTGGCCCTATGCATCGACACTCCCGACAGACCAAGTCCGCTCCCTGAGATGACTCGGTTCGGTGGAAAAACCTCGCGAAGCAGGGACTTGATGTGATCGGACACCCGGACACTTGCATGAACCATGTCAGGGTAGAAGCGTGCGTAGTCATCGCTGACCCGCTCTCCTCCGACACTAAGGATTTCCGCGAAATCGTCGCGCCCTAACACCACAAACGGCTCGAAACCGATCGACTCGAGGAGATCCCATATCTGCCTCAGATCTGTTGGCGGGCGCTCGCGCAGAGCTCGATTGATTCGGAACAGCGAAAGATCGTGAACCATGCCTGCGATTTGAGCGAGACCTGAATAATACTGCGTACGAAGATCCACGTATTTCTTGTCTTCGAGGAAATCCGGGATTTCGATCTCACCGAGTATCAGGGGCAACATGACTACGCGATTCTCCCGTTCTTCCCTTGAAAGGGCCTTTTTGTATTCCCGCTTCGTCCAGACAGATTTATTGTAGTTCTGGCTCAAGAGAATTGCCACGAAGCGGGCTTTCTCCATGGCAGTTGCCAGAACGTCGGTAAGGCTCTGGCCAATCTCGATCTCCCACTCGTCTAACCACACGTCCGTAGCGCAGAAGTTGAGGTCAGTCGCAAGTTTTAGCGCGAGTCCCTTGTCCTTTGACGAGTGACTCAAGAAGATGTCCGGATTAGAGTGCCGCTGCGCTCCTCGATCTACACAATGCATTTGGACGTGCTCCTATTGATTTTTGCTCTAGCCACCTAAAAGTTAACATCAACGGTCGACCTGAACTCATGCGCCGCGATTCAAATGTGAGATCGTCCGAAATCGGGATCCATTCTGATACAGCTTGGTCTTAGAGGGTGTTGTATTGGCGCAAAAAGTCAAGCATTCAGTGCGGAATCATTTTATCCCAGGCAACAGCACCAGGAATTATGCCGCCGATGCTCTCCTTGCTCGGGCGAACAAATTGGACTTCCAAGTCGCTGGGGCCGGCGGACTCTCCCCGGTCAGGTTGAATAGAATATCGTCTCCCCCGCCCGGCGCGACTCTCAGCCACTTGTGCCGACTTCCATCGCCCTCAAAGCCTCAAGCGAGGCGTATGCCCGCGAGCCACACTCGACTCGGCCCCTGCCGTGCCCCTATCGATCGGCTACTTGGCCGGGGCATCGCGCCGCGGAAAAAGCGGTTCCGGCGCGCCGATGACGTGGCCCTGGGTTAACCCTCCCCAAGCCGCCGCGGCGAAACGGTCCGGCAGGGTGGTCAGTCCGAGCTGCGCAAAAATCCGCGCTGCCGTCCCCGGCAGAAAGGGCCAAAGCAACACGGCGAGGACCCGGCAGGTTTCCACGAGATTGTAGAGGACCTCGTCCAAGCGGGACGCCTGGGCCGGGTCTTTCGCCAGCTTGAACGGCGCCGTCTGCTCGACGTATTGATTGGCGCGGTCAATCAGCGCCCAGATTGCTTGCAGCGCCGCTTGCAGTCTGTTCTCCCCGATCAGCGCGATCGCCGAGCGGGCGGCTTCCGTGGCGGCGCCGGCAAGGTCGTCGGCCCGCGCCGGCGCCCGACCGTCACGGTACCGGCGCAGCATCGAGAGGGAACGGTTCACGAGGTTGCCCAGGCCATTCGCCAGTTCGGCATGGTAACGCGCCTGAAACCCCGAGTCGGTCCAATTGCCGTCGGCGCCGATGTCCAGTTCCCGCACGACGTAATAGCGAAAGGCGTCGAGGCCCCACTCGTTGATCACCGCCAGCGGGTCCACGACATTGCCGGTGGATTTGCTCATCCGTTGGCCGTCCTTTTGCCACCAACCGTGGACGACCAGTTGTTTGGGCAGCGGCAAGCCCAGCGCCTTGAGCATGATCGGCCAATAAACGGCGTGGAATTTCACGATATCCTTGCCGATGACCTGCACGTCCGCGGGCCACAGTTCCAGCGCCTCCGCGGACGGCGCGCCGTGGATCGCCGACACCACCGCGGCGTCACCGTGCGCGGCCGGGACGGTAATGTAATTCAGCAGCGCGTCGAACCACACGTACGCCACGTAGGCCGGGTCGAACGGCAATGGAATCCCCCAGTTCAACCGCGCGCTCGGGCGGGTCACACAGAGGTCGGCGAGGGCGTTGTTCTTCAGGAAGCCGAGCACTTCGTTCCGGCGCTGGGGCGGATAGATGAACTCTGGATTCGCCGTAATATGGCCGATCAACCATTCCTGTTGTTCCTTGAGCCGGAAGTAATAGTTCTCCTCGACGAGCGGCAGTACCTCTCCGTACGTGGGGTCGAAGGTTCCATCCGGGAGCCGATCCTTGTCGGTGAGAAAGGTTTCCTCTTTGGCCGAATAGAAGCCTTCGTAGGTCGCCTTGTAACAGTGTCCCGTGTCCCAGAGACGTTGAAAGATCGCCTGCACGGCGGTCGTATGCCGCGGTTCCGTCGTCCGGACAAAATCATTGATTGTCAGATTCAGCTTCTCCGTGAACGGCTTCCACACGAGCGCCAGTTCGTCGCAAAAAGCCTGCGGCGTTTTGCCCTTCGCGATTGCAGCCTGCTGAACCTTCTGCCCATGCTCGTCGCTGCCCGTCAGAAAGAAAACGTCCTCCCCCAGGCTGCGCCGCGCGCGCGCGATGACGTCGGCGATGACCTTTTCGTATCCGTGGCCCAGGTGCGGCTCGCCGTTGACGTAGTCGATGGCGGTCGTCACGTAAAATCTCTTACTCATGCGCGATTACTGTGGAGGACATCCCCCTGGTTGGCAATCACCCGCTCACCCGCGCCGGCGCGCCGGACCGGCGCGCGAACGGGAGTTTCACCCGACCGCCAACGCGCCAGCCAACACGCCCAGCAGCCAAATCACGACGACCGCCCGGGTGCGGCTCAGGCCGCCGCGCACGAGCCGGTGGGACAGGTGGTTGGTGTCGCCTTCGTAGAATGGCCGGCCCAACCGCCAGCGCAGCGCGACCACCCAGACCAGATCGCCCAGCGGCACGGCGAGAATCAGTAAAGGTTTCAACACGGCGAGAACCGATGGATTCTCCCGCGAATAGAAATGCGGCAGAATGGCGAGCACGGCGAGCAGGTACCCGACCAGGTGGCTCCCCGCGTCACCAAGAAATGTCCGCGCCCGCGGAAAATTATACGGCAGAAAACCCAGCAGCGCCCCGCACGCCAGCAGCGCAACCACGGCGACCAGGTACTGCCCCGAGGCCGCGGCGATGACCGCGAAGCACCATCCCGCGATCAGCCCCAAACCGGCGCACAGGCCGTTCATGTTGTCCATGAAATTGAAAGCGTTGATCACGGTCAGCATCCAGAGCGCGGTCACGGCATAGCTAAAGGCGAGATTATGCACGAATAGCGTAACCCGTACGCCCGCGGCCGCCAAAAGCAGGGCAATCAGCAGTTGGCCCGCGAATTTCGGCAAGGGCCGCAGTTCCCGTCGATCGTCCCAATAACCCAGGCCCGTCACGGCGACCGCGCCCGCGATGATGGCCCCGAGTGGCTCCGCTTTGCGGCTCAGGCCGTGGCCAATTGGCGCGGCGGCGCCGGCGCCGAGCCAGTGAAATTTGGTCGCCACGACGCCCAGGATCAGCGGCGCCAGAAAGCCGGTCAGCACGGCCAACCCACCGGCGAGCGGCATCGGCTCGGCGTGAATCTTCCGCTGGCCTGGGTCGTCCACCAGTCCGTGGCGCAAGCACCACCCGCGCCACAGGGGCACGCTTACCAGGGTCGCAAGGAATGCCCCGGCCAGGGCTCCCAGGTAGATGTTGAAAGGAAAACTCAAGCCGGTCACCAAGCTCCTCGCCGCGCGAGCACGGCGTCCCCAGGGACGCCGGCGCTCCCGATCGGTAGGCGGGGCAAGTCCACTCCTCGGTCGCGCGGAGGTCGCCGTGCGGACATCTCGGCCAGCGTCGGGCTCACGGCCACAAGGTTTCGGCGGGCGCCGTTACTTTGTTCCGCCCTGCAGCTCCCGCAGCGCCTTTTCCACGTTCGCTTTTTCAGCGGGATAACGCCACGCGACCTTTTTCGCCGCGAAATCGATGACGACCTGATCCGGCGGGGCATACTGCATGTATAACTCGTAGTTTTTGATCGCGGTGGCGCGGTCGTGCCGCTCCGCGGCGATCTCGGCCAAGCCAAAGTAGATCGAGTGCATCCCGGGCATCGCCTTCGCCAACTCGGCATAATCGCGCTCCGCTTCGCTAAATTTTCTGCTTTGCAGGTAGCTGATCGCCCGGTTCATTAACGCCGCGCGATTCTCGGGTTGCAACTTCAGGACACGATTCAGCGGAACGATCGCCTTGTCGTAATCCTTCAACTCGATGTAAATGGCGCCTTGATTCAATAGCGCGCGGACGTTATCCGGCCCGATCGACAATTGTTTGTCCAAAGTCGCCAGCGCGTTGGTGAGATGATGGGAAAGCAGGTAAATCTGGGTCAGGGTGGACAGGAGGTTCTCATCGCCCGGGTATTTCGCCTCCGCCGCGAGGAGAATCTTCTCCGCGAGCATGAATTGCGGGTCCGCGGCGACGCCCGGCGCCGCCTTGCCGAAATGAGCCAGGGCCTCCAGGCGGGTCAGCTCCACCGCGGTCGCCGGTTGCAAACCGCGCGCCGCGTTGGGCCCGCGGATTTCATCGACGATCGTCAGAACCTGGTCGGGCATCCGCCCGAGCAGATACATATTCGCCAGCCAGAGACGGGCCTGCAGGTTCTCCGGGTCCAATTCCGCCACTCGCCGAAACTGCAGCATCGCCTGCCGATAAAGGGCTCCGTTCGCGAACGCGCGGCCCACCTCGAAGCAAAGGTTTGGTTCATCCACCGGTCCGAACGTCGCCAAGCGCGCTTCCCAAGTGTGGTTGGCGGCGTAAACCCCATCGACCACCCGCAGGTCGATGGTCGAGGCGCGATGATTGCGCAGGTCCGCGTTGAATCCGGCGTTGATGACGGCCGTGTAATTATCCGCGTCGATCGCCTGGGCCAGCTTGAACCATTTACCCGCGTCCTCCAAGCGGCCGGCCCGCTGCCGTTCAACGCCCCAAAAGTTCAGAGCGCGTCCATACCAGCTGCCGGTAAGAATCGCCTCCGTGTTTTTGCGCATAATGAGGCGCGGTATTTCCCGCATTATCGGCTCGGCGTCGGTCCAGAATCTGTCATTTTGCGCGACTTCCTCCGCGGTCAACGCCGGCGGCGCCGTGTTGGTTCCGTAGTCCCTCAGTTGATAGACCAGTCCGTGAGGGCGAAGATACATGTATTCGAAGAGACCGCCGAAGCTGGGGGAAAGATAATAAACCTCCATCTGCCGCGCGAAGTGCCGCACCAACTCGCCGTTTAAGTCCTGGCTGATGGGATCGGTGACGCCTTGTTGCTTCAGCAGTTCAGCCCAACCGGTCGGCATAAGCGAGGGCGCCCGCTTCAACAGTTGAGTCTGGTAGGCGTGAAACGGCATCGTCCGGACATCGATGACGACGTGGCGCGCCATCGCGCTGTTCGTGGCTTGTCCCGCCTCGAGCAGCAGGTTCAAGTACGGATTGTCGCTCAAGACCACCGCGGGGCGCTGGGGCAGCGACCGGACCATCAGGTCGGCGAAATCCCGCAGGACGGAGCTGTTCGTCGCCCGAATCGCGGAATAATTCTTGTACGCCAGCGCCGCGGGACAGCCAAACCCCGCGAGGATGATTACCGCCAGCAAGAGACCGTTGACGAATTTCACCGCGGGATTTGGCCGGCGCCAGATTTTGCCGGCGGGCTTGCTGCAGGTCAGGAGAAAGTAGCCGCTAAAATAACCAATGCTCAGCGCGCCCAAGTAATAGAGCGGGAGAAACGCCAGCCCGTAACCGAGCGATCGGGGACTGAACTTGGGATCGAACGCCACGTACAGGCAGGCGCCGAGAAACATCGCATGAACCACGCGCGACATAAAATTGGCCAGCAACGCGCCCGCGACGCTCGTGTCGCCGAGCGAGCCTGGCCAGCGAATTCCGATCAAAAGCGCCGGCAAAAGCGACGTCAACGCCAGGATCAAGACCCGGCTCCTAGGGAAGCCCAAAATGAATGCCTTCTGGGTGGAAAGCTCGAAACGTAACATTTCACCAAAACTTGCCGTGGAGCTCTGCGTCAGGTGACATAACGCTGGCAGCATCAGGTACAGCAGCAAACCGGCCAGCCCGAGGCCGAGCATGCCGAGCAGCGAATTCGCCTGAAAGAAACCGCGGCCTTGGATCCAAATCAACGCGACCAAAAAGCACGGAAAATAGGCGATCATCGCCGGATTCTCCGGCACCGCCAGGCCATAGATGAATGCCAGACGCCAGAGCCAACTGGGCCGCCGAGTTAGCCGGTATTCCAGCAAACAACGAGCCAGGTAGGCGAAAAGCAGCAAGTCGAACATCTCCCCCGTCGCCGCGGTGGCATTTTCCCAGAAGGTCAATTGCAGGCCGCAAACCAGGCCGGCGAATACCGGCGGCAGCCACGCCAGTGGTCCCGACAACAGCGAGTCCTCGCTCCGTTCGCGCTGGCGCTGCTCCCGGGTGCGGTCGTGCGGCAACAAGGCGACCGAGCGGACGAGCATTCCCACGGTCAACGCCGCGCAAATGGCGGCGAAGAAATTCAGCCCCACCGGTTGCGCGGCGGCCGGCAACCACCGCAGCGGGTAGGTCACCAGATAATAGAGGGGGGCCGACAATTGCGGGGACGTGTCCCAGCCCGTGATGCCGGATACGCTCGGCAAGCTCGCCACCGTAATCCAGTGGTTCAGCGTCACCGCATAAAGTACCGCCAGCGCGCCGCCGAGAATCCAGGGCAGGACCGCGGAGGCATAGCGGAAGCGTGAATCGTTCTCAGTTTCCATATTGTGTGGCGCCGACAGTTGAAACCAACCCCTCCCCACTGGTCAAGGCTATCTTGGTAGCGGAGGCCGCGAACATCGATAAGCGGGATTAATTCAGAGGATTATCCGCGGTGGAGCGACGCAGCTCCGCGACGCATTCCACATGCTGCGTTTGCGGAAACATGTCCAATGGCGTCAGGGAAACCAACTCGTATATTCCGTCGCGGCAGAGGGTCTTCAAATCGCGCGCCAGCGTCGCGGGGTGACAGGAGACGTAAAGTATCTGCGCGGGCCGGTCACGGCGGAGCGCCTCCAACGTCGAAGGCCGGCATCCGACCCGCGGCGGGTCCAAAATGACCGCGGCGCTCGCCGCGGAGAAGCGTTCGAGCAAGGCGGGCAGCAGTTCCTCGACTTGGCCGAACAGGAATTCGCCATTGGCGCGCCCGCGAGCCGCGGCGTTCGCCACGGCGGCCTTGACCGCCATCCGGTCCAATTCGACGCCGACGAAGCGTTCCACGACGTCCGCCAACTCGATCCCAAAAAAGCCGACCCCGCAGTACGCGTCGATCAGCACAGAGACGCCGCTGGCGCGCAGGCGCTCGCGAAGCGTTTCCACCAGCGCCGGCAGCAGATGAAAATTATTCTGAAAGAACGAATCCCGCGGCACCGTCCAACCCGGTGGCTCGACGCGCAGAACCACCTTAATGCCGCCCTTGGGCGGCGGGTGGGCGCGAACCTTCCGTAATTCCTCGTTAAGGCGCGGGTCGGCGATCCGGCATTCCTCTAAATCAACCACCAGGCGGTTGTCGGCCCGAATGAATCCAATATTCAAGCCCTGCTTGGTCTTGTCCCATTGGCTGCGCACCATGATCCGATTGCGGTATCCGTACGGCTCCGGGCACGGGATCACGGGCGCCACGACCGCGCGCCGGAAACCACCGACGCGTTCGAACAGGTCGCAGATTTGCTTGTGCTTGAGGCGGAGTTGTTCGGCGTACGCCAAATGCTGGTACTGACATCCGCCGCATTCCCCAAAATAACGGCAGGCCGGAACCACTCGTTCGGGCGCCGCCTCGATGATTCGCGCCAGCTTGGCTCGGGCGAAACTGCTCTTGACCTCGGTCACCTCGGCCTCGACTCGCTCGCCCAACCCGACGAATGGGACGAACACAACGAAGTCTTCGTGCCGGCCCACCCCTTCGCCGCCAAACGCGATGTCCGCAATCGAAAGCATCACGCGATCGCCCACGCGTAAGCGCGGGGTCTTGACGGGCGCCACTACGGTTGCCTCCGGCGGGTTCACGCGAAAAGGCGGCACAACCCGAGGCTTGATCGAAACCACGAGGCGCCGGATCGCGCCGATGTGTCCCCGCCAAGCTCAAAGGTTGCCGGGGAGGCGAGCGAAGCCGAGGCCCCGCGAGAGCTTGACCGAGCGGGACCGGGACCGCTATTCCCACGAACTCGCCGCGAGGAGTGAATCACTTCGAGTGGGGAGTTTGGTCGTAGTGCAGACGCAGGACGTCCACGCCAAAATCACCTTCAAAGTCGCGCCAAACGCTGTGGACGTGATTCGCGTTGTTCTGGGTGTTGTCGTACTCGAGTAAAAACGTCGGGCCTTGCACCTTGTAATAGTGCGGCTGCCCGCGCTCGAAGTCACCGGCCCAGGCGAAATGGAGTTTCTCCCAGCCGCTCGCCTGGATTTTCTTCAAATCCTGCTCCGCGACGTCGGCACGATGCCGGAAGAGGTACTCTTTGACCAATTTCGTCAACAACTCCGATTGCGCGGCGTTCAGTTTAGCGGCTGGCACCCCTTCCGGAGCGCCCACGGTCACCTTGCGCGCGTTGCCGGTGATGATTTCACGCGGCGCCTCAATCCGCAGCACCGCAAGCTTGCGCTGTTCCTCCGTCAACGACTTGACCAGTTCGCGCCCCAGTTCCTCCTCGGCGCCCAGCACGCGCAGGCCTTTGCGCGGCCCTTCCCGCACTTCACCGGGATTCGATCCAAAAAAGGAAGGCGTCATCGAGACCACTTTTTCATCCGACAAGGTAAAATTCAGCGAGAGATGGTGGCCTTCGACACGCCATCCCCACGCCCCTTGCGCTCCGGGCTGGCCAAAGACCGTGAAAAAATACAACTCGGGATCGCGGGTTGGCCCTTTCCCCTGCTCCATGTCCTTCAAGACCTGGTCCAGGCTCATGATCGTGACCGCTTTGACGAAACCGCGCTGGCTCAATCCAGTCGCCAGCAACGCGTGCGCGAGCGCCCGCTGCGCCGAGGTCATTTCTTTGATCGGCAGCCCCTTGCGCGGTTTCGGAATGAAGTGCCAATCAAGCCGCTCATCGTCTTGAACCGTGTAGGTCGCCTTCTCCTTTTGCTCGGCGGTGAGGGCAGCCAAAAAGCTCTGCGCGGCCGAAGCCATCTCCTGGCCCGGCGCATCCGCGCGGCAAGTCGCCGGTTTGACCAGCAACGCGCTCGCCAATAGCACGATCCCAATTCGGAAGGGGAAAGTTTTCATGGCCGACAGTCAAGCCTACCCGCGCAAAAACGCAAGCCAATGTTTGGCGCGGTCACCGGCCTGGCGCGCTTCGCTCGGGCCGGCATCGCGGGCTTGACTCGACCGCCCGATACGCGCAAAGAAGATCGATGTTCAGCCTCTTCCGCCAACTCAGCGGCGCCATGGCGTCGCTTGCCGCCATCACCAGCGCGGTCGCGGCGGCGGCGGCCGACAATCCTCAAATTGAGGTCTCTGCCGGAGCGCAAGATCGGCGGGATTGCGTGGTGGCATTTAGCCTGAACGCGTCCGACCGCGACTTTCATGAAATTGAGGATCATGAAGGCCACCGTCTCCCGCTCCAAATCGAAGCGGACGGTCACGCGACGTTTCTCGAGCCGAGCTTGAAAAAGAACACCCGCAAGATCTACACCTTGCGCCGCGGGCCGTTGACAACCAATGGCGTTCACGCGGTCCACGTGGTCTCGCGCGGTGACCGGCTTGACGTCCAACTCAATGGCCAACTGGTTCTCGGCTACCAGGGTGGCGCCGGTGAGCTGCCGCGCGGCGACATCAAGTCAATCTACCACCGAGGCGGCTATCTCCATCCGATCATCAGCCTGGCGGGCAAGACCATCACCGATGATTATCCGTCGATTCACCTGCACCATCATGGCATCTGGGCGGCGTGGAGCCGCACCACATTTGAGGGGCGGCATCCCGACTTCTGGAACATGGGCGAAGGAACCGGCACGGTCGAATTCGCGGGCTTAGAGGCTTTTTGGAGCGGCCCGGTGCAGGGCGGTTTTCGCGCGCGCCACCGCTACGTGGACCTGACGGCGCCGCAACCGACGACCGCGCTCAATGAGACTTGGGAAATCCGGGTTTATCGCCTCGGCGCCGGGGGCACGCGCGGCTGGCTCTTTGATTTCACCGCGACCCAGAACTGCGCGCAGAGCAGCGCGTTGGCGCTCACCAAATTCCTGTACGGCGGCATCGGATTTCGGGGGAACGGCGCCTGGAACGGCGAGGGCAACGCCTTTTTTCTGACCTCGGAAGGAGAGACCGACCGCGTCAAGGGAAACGCCACCCGCGCGCGGTGGTGCCACATCAGCGGCGAGGTCGCCGGCTCCCGCGCGGGTATCGCGATCCTCTGTCATCCCGACAACTTTGCCGCGCCGCAACCAATGCGCATCCATCCGAACGAGCCATTCTTCGCCTACGCCCCGTCGCAACTCGGAGAGTTTGAGATTGAGCCCGCCAAGCCGTTCGTCGCTCGCTACCGTTGCGTGGTCCAAGACGGACCGCCCGACCGCGGCGAATTGGACCGCCTCTGGAACGATTACGCCGACCCGCCGCGCGTCCAGCGATTGGCTCGTTAACGCCACGTCGCCCGCCTGATATTCAGCCCGATATTCAGCTTGAAAGCGTTCGGCCATTCTGTCATAGGTTGCCCGTGGATGGCCCTGCTCCCGCGCAAGGCCTGACGCAGAACCAGAATTAACCAAATTTCAGGCATGGAACGATGTCTCATCCAGAGTGATCTTCACTACGAGTTGTTCGAATTGATATTCGAGGGCACGATGGGAGCGGTGTACGACGCGGACCAGCTTGGCGCCAACGGCTTCGTCAAGCAGGTCGCCATTAAGATCATCCGGCCCAGCTTCTGCACCCAGCAGCAATTCATCGATAACTTTATCGGCGAGGCCAAGCTGGTCTCCGATTTGATCCATACCAATATCGTCCAGACGTATCACTTGGGCGAATCGACCCGGCTCATCTACGCGAAGATGGGCGTCAATCCGTATGGCCTGCGCCCGGGCCAAAAAGTTTACTACATCGCGATGGAGTTAATCCATGGCTCCAACCTTCAGCAATTCAGCGCGCAATTGACCGCCAAAGGCCAGCCGCTGTCCCCGGAATTGGCGGTCTTCATCGCCAGCCGGATCGCGCGCGGCTTGGCCTACGCCCACGCCAAGCGCGGGCGCGATGGCAAGTCGCTTGGCATCGTCCATCGCGACATCAGCCCCAAGAACGTCATGGTCAGTTACCAAGGCGATGTCAAGCTGATCGATTTCGGGGTCGCCAAGGCGGCCGGTTATCTCGCTGACGATCAGGAAACTATCGTCACCGGTCGCAGTGAGTACATGAGCCCTGAGCAGGCGAACTTTCAAGACACCGACAAACGGGCAGATATTTTCTCCACCGCGGTGGTGTTGTCCGAACTTCTGCTCGGCTACAATATTTTCCGCTGCCCGTCGATCGAAGACTCGCGCGAACGGATCAAGTCCATGGAAATCCCCGATTTCCGCGAATTGAGTCCGAACGTGGATGACAATATCAACAATATCCTGCAACGCGCGTTGGCGCGGGACTTGGACAAGCGTTACCCGGACGCGAAGACGTTGTTGCACGACCTCGAATACAACATCTACCACAAGGGCTACGGACCGACGAACGAGACGCTCGGAAAATTTGTCCGCGAATTGTTCGACCAACCCGACCCCGACCAAGTGCCCGCCGAAGCCGAAACCGCACCTCCCGCGCCCGCGTAACCAGGCGTCACCGCCCGAAACTATCAAATCTCGCCGCAGCTCAGGGCATTCGAGGGGGCCGCTCACAATTTCATTATGAATATCGCGCTGATTGGCCCGTCGGGCGGCGGCAAGGGCACCCACATCCGGCGGTTGAGCGCCGAATTCGGCCTGTTTCCGCTCAGCACGGGGAGCCTCTTTCGGGAAAATCTGCAACGCAATTCCGCGTTGGGAATCCTGGCCCGCAATTACATCGCGCAGGGCGAGCTGGTCCCGGATGAAGTCGTGGACGCGATGATCGAAGAATGCCTGGGAAAGATCACGCCCGACCGCGGGGTCATATTCGACGGCTTTCCGCGCACGGTCCGACAGGCGAAATTTCTCGACGAGTTTTTCGCTCAAGCTGGCCGCCAACTCGACGCGATCGTCTATCTTGAGGTTCCCGACGCGGAAATCGTCCGCCGCCTCAGCGGCCGCCTCACCTGTCAGCTCTGCCAGGCTCCGTTCCACTCCGACCTCTCGCCCTTCAAATCATGTCCTGAGGGCCGCTGCGAAGGCGAGCACCTCTACCACCGCGATGACGATAATCCCGCCCTGATCAGCAATCGGATGCGGGCGTTCCACCGGGTGACGGGCAATCTAGTCGAGTACTACTACTCCTCCGGACGAATCCCAATTCTGATCGACGGTCATCGCCCTGAGGCCGAGGTCGGACGCTCCCTCCAGGACGCGCTCACCGCCGTCCAACAACGGGCTGGCGTCGCGACGCCCGAATCCGAGATCGCCCGGGTCGTCGCCCTCGGCGCGCCGCCCGTGCCCCTGGCCCCGGAACAAACGCGCGCCAAAACGGCGGATCTGGTTTTCATCGGCGGCCCCGGCTCGGGCAAGGGCACCCAGGCCGAGGCGCTCGCGCGCGCGCTCAACATTCCGCACATCGCCACCGGCGACCTGTTTCGCGAGCACTTGAAACAGCAAACGGATTTGGGGCGGCTCGCCAAATCCTACATGGATCGCGGCGATTTGGTTCCCGACGACTTGACTGAGGCGATGGTCCAATCAGGTCTCGCCAGCCCGCGTGCCAGCGAGGGCTTCATCCTAGACGGTTTTCCGCGCACGCTGGCGCAGTCGGAGGCGTTGACCGACATGCTGACCCACATGCAACGGAGGTTGGCCGGAGCGATCTATTTAAGAGTCGGAGACGATGAGATTGTCCATCGGCTCTCGGGCCGCCTGACCTGCCGTTCGTGCCAGTCGCCGTATCACCTTCAATTCAAGCCCCCGCAAGTCGCGGGCCGCTGCGACCTTTGCGGCGGCGAACTGTACCGGCGCGACGACGACAACCCTGAAACGATTCGGGCGCGCCTGCGTAACTTTCACCGCCGGCGGGCGCCAATCGTCAACTACTACCGGACTCTTGGGCTGCTTGCCGAAGTGGACGGCGAAGGTGGCTTGGCCGCCGTCACCCAACGCACTCTTGAGGCGGCGCGGGAGCTTATCGGCCACTCCAATTCGGCGGCCCGGTGACTCTCGCGGCCGTCACGAGATCCGCTCGCACCCGCGCTTTCGGATCATCTTACCCGGCTTGATCCCTGCCCAACTCTGCACGAGGTAGAGTCATAACGACACTTCGATTCCGAGCCAAATTGTCTCATGTGGCCAAGTTTAAGATGTCGAATGCACTACTCACGTCAACACGTAATCTGTTTCAAATAAATAAGTTACATCACATTCATTAAAATTCCATTCCGCTGGCACGATTCATGATCTTACTTAAACAGCGTCACCGAGTGGCCAAAACGAAGCCGCTTCCGATGACGAGTGAATTGGACAGGCCAAGCTGGAGTGGCGGACGCATCTTGGCCGGTGCTAATAAACAGATCCGCCGCGAAAGGTGAACTATTATGGCGCTTATTACACGTTGGGATCCGTTCCGTGAACTGGACGAATTGAACAATCGCCTCGGCACGTTATTTGGCCGCGGTCTAGCGCGGCGCGAGCCGGACTCAAAGGAGACCATGACGGTCAGCGCGTGGACTCCCCTCGTTGACATCATCGAGGACGAAAAGGAATACCTCATCAAAGCCGAGTTGCCGGAGGTCAACAAAGAAGACCTGAAAGTGCTGGTTGAGGACGGCATTCTCTCGATCTCGGGTGAACGCAAGACCGAGAAGGAAGAGAAAGGCAAGCGCTTCCATCGGGTGGAACGCGTTTACGGAAGTTTCAGCCGAAGCTTCACGGTGCCTGATGATGCCGATCCGGCAAAGGTCAACGCCGAGTTCAAAGACGGCGTGCTGCGGGTGCGCCTTGCCAAAACCGAACGAGCCAAACCCAAGACGATCGACATCAAGGTCGCTTGAGCCTTCCCGAACGGTGGGCGGTGCAATCAAGCGCCGCCCACTGTTTTGCTCGAGCCGCGGCACGGTTCGCGCGCGGCGAAGCCACCGCCTGGCGAAATGCGCCGCCAACCAAGGCGGGCTGAGGTGGTCAAAGGTACGGGGTGAACAGGCGGGCTCCGTTATCGCGGAGCTTCACCGGCAGCGAACGGCGGTCAACCTCTTCCAAGCTCAATTGCCGGGCAACCGTAAGCTTATCGCGAACGAGCCGGTCGAGGCTCGCGGCCAGTTCGCAGTCGTAGCATTCGACGTTGAATTCAAAGTTCAACCGCAAGCTGCGAGCGTCCCAATTGCTCGATCCGATGAATGACCAACAGCCGTCCACCAACATGATTTTTGAGTGGTCGAACGGCGGCGGCGTCAGCCAAATCCGGCAGCCATGCTCAAGCACCTGCCACAGCAAGGCGGTTGACGCCCATTGGACGACGCGCAGATTGCTTTGCGCCGGCAGAATAATATCGACTTCGATCCCCCGCATGGCCGCCAAATTGAGCGCCGAAATCATAGATTGGTCGGGTAGAAAATAAGGCGTGACGATTCGCACCGAGCGCCGCGCGCAATCCAACGCCCCCAAGATGGTCCATTGCAGTTTGTCATGATCCTCGTCCGGGCCGTCCGCGATACCCCGCGCGATCACCGTTCCCTTGCTCTCCAACGGAGGAAACCAGACCTCCCCGCGCAATGTTTCCAACGTCGAAAAACACCAGTCATCGACAAACGTTTCCTGCAAATGGGCCACGATCGGGCCCTCCATCCGGAAGTGGACGTCTTGCACCGGGTGCGCCGGACTCTCTTTCAGAATATTGCCTTGGCGCAGGTTCATGCCGCCCGTGAAGCCGATCCGGCCATCGACGATCATTAATTTACGATGGTTTCGCAAATTCACCGCCATTATCCGGGATGGGATCACGGTCGGCATGAACTTCGCCGCGCGAACCTTCAAGCGCCGCAAGCGCCAAAAAATCGACGGAAATGAATAACGGGCGCCGGCGGCATCGATGAGGACGCGGACCTCGACCCCCCGCGCACGCGCCTCATGAAGCGCCTCCGCGAAGCGGCGCCCGAGCGCGTCGTTGTCGAAAATATAGGTCGCGAGCGAGATCGAGGTTCGGGCTTCGGCGATCGCCTTTAGCATCACCGGAAACGCCTCATCGCCATCCCGGAGGATTTCCACGCGATTGCCCCTTAACAACGGTTTGGCGACTACCCGTCCGATCAGCGCCGCCAGGGAATCATAAGCGCTAAGGTCTCCACTGAAGCAGCCGCACGTCAAATCGGCGGCGTCGGCTCCCGCGGTCGCTCCCGAATCGAATCGTCCGATCCGACCTCGCAGCGTGCTGGCCTTTCGGTAAATGCGGTTGACCCCGAGCAAGAGGTATAGAATCGCGCCGACCCCCGGCATCAGCCAGATTACGCCGATCCACAGGACCGCCGCGCGGGAATCACGCTTGTTCAGGACCGCGTGGCCCGACGCGACCGCCGCGATGAAAATTGTCAACGCGGCCGCGACGTAGTGCCAGCCTCGAGTGATTGATTCGACCGCGTCCACAAATAATGACGGCTTCGCGGGCCCAAGTGCGGCGCCCAGCGGCGCCGAGGACCACCGCGGCATCACGACCCACGCTAATTGGTGGAGTCCTGGCAAACAAGCGGGAATCCCCTGCCCCCTCTTTTCTCCCACCCAGCCAATCCTCCCCGGTGTCATTTAATTTGACTCAACGCGCGGAGCCGTCCGCCGGGAGATTGGCATTGACCGTGGGCGCGGCGTTTCACTAGTTTAGCTTCGTCAACACAATCAACACACTTAGGCAAACTATGAGTACATTCGTCCCCCTGATTAGTTCCGGCGTGGCCGGCCCGCTCGGCGTTCTTCACCTGCCCCGCCTCTGGCAGAAGTCATCGCTGGAAGCGCGAGGCAAACTCGCCACCGGCTATCCCGGCTGCGGTAAAGGCTACGATCAAATGGTGCTCGACGCCTTGGGCCTCAGTCGCGAAGCGACCCTCAACTTCATCAAGGCTTCGCATCCGACCTATCCTCAATTTGAGGCCTGGGTGAAGGCGCAGCCGGGCGTTAAGCTCGATCACGGTACGATCGACAAGCTCAACGGCGCGATTCGCGGCTACATCCACGACGACGCCACGCGCAAATCGATCCTTGCGGCGAACGGCATTCCAGACGACGCCAACGCTCCCCGCGACGCCGTTAATTTGAACAACCTGGACGACTGGAAGGAATTCTGGGAAGCGGCGCTGAAATAATAACGCGCCAAGCAGTCTGACGTCCGGCTTCTCGGAGCCGGCGACGGTCGAACCTTCAAGCCCGAAAACCGCCCGCGCGGTTCTCGGGTTTTTTCATTCGGGGAACGGCGTAAAGGGGGTGGAACGGAGTCGCCGCTTTTGGTACCAGGCAACCCCGATGAGGTCAAAAATACCCCGCCCGAGCCGATTGAAAACGCCGTACTTCGAGGTCCCTGCCCCGCGCGGCCGATGATTCGCGGGCGCCTCCTGAACCTTCGCGCCGCCGCCATGCACTAGGATGGGGAGAAAACGATGCCAGCCGTTGAAGGGCAAGACCCCGTTGATCGCCGACCGCTTGAACACCCGCAGCGAACACCCCGTGTCGCGAAAATCAACCCCCAAAGCCCAGGCGCGCGCGCGGCGCGCAATCGTGGAGGAAACACGGCGCAACCAATTATCGCGGCGTTGGAGACGAACGCCGCAAACGAAATCGGCTTGGGGCAACGCCTTTAGCATCGCCGGCAAATCCGCTGGATCATTCTGCATGTCGCCGTCCAGGGTGGCGACCACGGGAGCCGCGGTGGCCTTGATGCCGGTCCAAAGCGCTGCGCTTTGCCCGCTATTGCGCGCGTGCCGCAAACCGCGCACCCGCGGATCCAGCCGATGCGCTTCCTGGACCCGCTCCCACGTGTCGTCGCGACTCGCGTCGTCCACAAACACAAGCTCATAGGCGCTGAACTCAGGGTTGAGCGCCGCCGCCACTTCGCGCGACAGCGGCAAAATGTTGCCGCCCTCGTCAAAGACCGGAACGATGATCGATATTTCGACTGCCACGCGCGAAGCTTAGCCGGACGCTCGCCAAATGGCCATCCATCCTTGCGATCAGCCGTTCGCCAACGTGAGTGGATGGGGGCGGCCCCCGGCGCCGCCGCTTGGTGAAGCGCGGTTCGGGTTGATACGGGTCGCGGGCGCGTTTCGGCGCCGGGCGCCGGGAATCCCGGCCTCGCTCGGCGCCGGAGCGCTTACTCGATAAACGGAGTCCGTTTTGCGTGTCGGGCGGCCTGAAAACGCCCGACAATTCCTTTGGTAATCCAAAACGCAATCAAGGCGCCCGGCAAACCGACGACCAGCGATCCCAGCAGACAAGGTACCTCGATTCTTTGGAAGGCTCGCCAATCGAATCGTTCAAACGTGTGCCAGTCGAAAAGCTCCCGGAAATGCCATTCGCCCAGGTGAACCTTCGCGGGGAGGCTGTGCGGAGACGAGAGCATCCAGTAGCCGAGGTCATATTCGAACCGGTAAACCAACGGCATCAATGGGAGAACCAAATCGTGCAACGTTACCGCGATCGCGGCGGCCAGTTGGTTCCCACCCACCAACCAGGCGAGCAGGATGGCCAGCGCCGTCTTCAGGCCGATCACGGGACTGAAACAGAAAAAAACGCCGATCCCGACTCCGAGCGCGATGGCGCGCGGGGTATCTTCCAGAACCAGCATTCGACGCCAGGTCCGCCGCAGCCAATCCATCGGCTTAAAGATCATCCTGAGTCCGACTCCTCCTGCGCCGGGTGCAAGCCAAACTGGATCAATTTCTCGCGCATGGTCAGGCGCGAGACTCCCAGCCAGCGGGCCGCCTGCGCCTGATTGCCTTTGGCCAGACGAATCGCCTGCGCGAACAGCTCGCGCTCGACGGCGCCAATGATCTGCCCGTGAACGCGCTCGGTTTCCCCGGCCTCGGCGCGGGCCAGAAACCCGGTCACCCAAGCCGACATTTGCTGGGTTTCATCGCGGCCGAGCGCCACGGAGCGGTCGAGCACTTGCCGGACGAGCTCGCGGGTGATCGCGTAGCCGCGGGCCAGGAGCAGAAGTTGCCGCACTACGTTCTCGAGTTCGCGCACGTTGCCGGGCCACGATTGTTCCTGCAACAGCGCCACCGCGTCCGGGTGAATTGACGGGGCGGCCGTTCCGAGCTCGACGCCGTGTCGATGCAGCAGGTAATTGACGAGCGCGGGTATGTCCGCGGTTCGCTGACGCAGCGGCGGCAGGTTGAGCGCCACGACGTTCAGCCGGTAATAGAGGTCCTCGCGAAACTGCTTTTCATGCAGGGCGCGCTCCAGGTCCCGATGGGTCGCGGCGATGACCCGGATATCGACCGCGATCAACTCCTTGCCACCAAGGCGTTGAATCGTCCGTTCTTGCAGTACCCGTAGCAGTTTAGCCTGCGTGCTCAGGCTCAGCTCGCCCACTTCATCCAGGAAAATCGTCCCCTGGTCGGCCTGTTCGAAACGCCCGACGCGGCGAGCCTCGGCGCCGGTGAACGCGCCGCGTTCATGCCCGAATAGCTCGCTCTCCAGCAGGGTCTCGGGGATGGCCGCGCAGTTCACGGCGATAAACGGACGTCCGGAACGGTCGCTGTGCTGGTAAATCGCCCGCGCGATCAACTCCTTGCCCACGCCCGTCTCCCCGCGGATGAGCACGGTGACCGGCGTCGCCGCGATGCGGCCAATCTCCTTGTAGATGCCCTGCATCACGCGGCTGTTGCCGATAATCGCGTCGCCGGTCAGCGGAACTTGACCCAGTTCGACCGGTTCGGACATTAACCGGCTGCTGGCCGCGGCCTTTTCGACCAAGTCGATCAACTCCGACATTTCGAACGGTTTTAGCAGATAATCGAACGCCCCGAGTTTGGTGGCGGTGATCGCGGTCTCGGTCGTGCCGTGCGCGGTCATCAGAATGATCGGCAGGCGCGGCTTGGCCGAGTGAAGCCGTTGCACCAGTTCCAAACCGTCCATGCCCGGCAGTTTCAGGTCGGTCACCACCACGTCAAAAACCCCGGCGGTCGCCCGCGCCAAGCCTTCGTCTCCGCGACCGACGGTGGTGATGTCGAATCCTTCCTGCGCCAAGACCCGCTTCAACGCGGCGGCCGCGCCAACGTCATCTTCAATGAGGAGAACTCTGCCGTTGGCCATGATCGTCAAATCGCCTGCGGTAAAACGATGCCAAAGGTAGTGCCGTGATTCACTTGCGTCTGGAACTCGAGCGCGCCCCCGTGTTTTTCAACGATGCGCGCGGCGATCGCCAGGCCGAGGCCCGTCCCGCCATCTTTGGTGGTAAAAAATGGGTCGAACAAACGCTTCTGCACGTCGGGGTGAATGCCCTTGCCATTATCGACGACTTCCAGCAACACCACCGGTTGGGACACGCCGTGCAACCGCTCCATTTCCGAGCGGGAGCGAAGCACGATGACTCCCGCCCGGTCAATGCTATCCGCGGCGTTCTGCACGAGATTGATGAGCGCTTGTTTGAGCTGCGCCGGATCCGCCAAAATCGACGCCTGCGCCATGCCTTCCAGCTTCAGTTCGATGTGGTTCCGCGCCAATTCGGGCGCCAGCAGATCGTGAACCTCGCGCAAGGGCGCCTCCGCCGAGAGGCGGCTCAGATTGGGATCGGCCGGGCGCGCAAATTGCAGGACATCGCGCACGATCCGCTCCAGGCGATTGATCTCCGCGCCGATGACGGTCGAGTCCTCGTGGGCGGCCGAACCGGACTTTAACGCCTTTTGAAGGGTGAACAGGCGGGCCTTGATGGCGGTCAAGGGATTGCGAATCTCGTGGGCGACCCCGGCCGCGAGCACGCCCAACGAGGCGAGTTTCTCCTGGCGCTCGATGATCGCGTGGCTCTCCACCAGCTTGATCCGCAGCGGCGTGATCATATCCCGATACACGGCGACGGCCAGTCCGGCCCCAAGAATGAGCAGGAGCGACAGCGCGCTAAAAATCAAGGCCCGCAGGAGCACCAGCGAACGGCGGGTTTCGGCCAGGAAGCGGCTTAATGACTCACTGTGCGCCTGGACCAGTTGATAGCCCAGGTCGAGCAGGCGTTTGGACTCGCGCTCAACGTTCTCAAACCCGGCCAAAGGGGAATCAAGCGCCGCCTGACGGGATTCGCCGTTGGCCAGGAGATTTGTGCCAGCCGCCAGATAGTGATCGTAGGCTTCATTGATTTGGTCGAGAATCTGCCCTTCCTGCTGGGTGGTCAAGGTCGGCCGTTGCTCATCGATCCAATGGTCAAGCTTCTTGCTTTCCTGCAGAAACTGGACCCAATCATTCGTCTCGCCGTGGATTTTGTAACGCAAAAGGCGGTAATCCAGCTCCTGCAAGTTCGCCCGAAATTGGTCGGCCGTTCGGAAACTCTCGATCTGAACCCGGGTCAGCCGTTCGCTCAACTGCTCGACCTGCCGCCACGTGGTATGCGCCGCCCAGCCAATCATCACCGCCATGAGCACAATCGCCAGGGCGAAACTGGATAAACGGAATTTAAAGCCGGTCGTCATCGTTGTGGCTACCAGCTTACCATAGTCGAGAGCTCACTTACCACCCTGGCTTTCCCGCCGTCGCCAAGACTTGCGTAACTCATTGTCGCCGTGTGTCCTGAACATTTCTTAATCCAGTTGGCACGCCACCCGCTTAGGCGTGGTCAGTGATAGAGCAGAACGACTGTTTTCGGGTGATTCAAAGCGTCCGCGCGCCGGCCCATTTCATTGGATCGGACAGCGCGGGCGCCGGTATTGCTCAATGTCCACGCGGGAAACTCTTGGGACACGCATGAATCTGGCGACCCCAACCAAGACCCACGTCTTGCTCATCGAACAGGACGACGTCGTTCGGAACCAATTGGCCCGGCAATTAAAGGCCGCCGAATATGAAACGGTTTCCGTCGCGACCCTCTCGGAAGCTTTGGAACGATTCTACTCCGGCTTCATTGACGCGGCGCTGGTCGATCTGCGGCTGACCGCCGGCGAAGGCTGGGACGTCATCGACCAAATGATCGCGATCAATCCCTGCCTGCCGATCGTGGCGCTTTGTTCCCCCGACGCGAAACCGGCGTCCATGGCCCGCGCGACAGCCGCGTTGGAACGCCCCATCGCTCCCAAGCTGCTCGTCGAGACCGTCACCCGACTCGTCGCGCCGTTGACCGAAGCCCGCCGACGGCGCTCCGGTTCGACCGGTCCGATTCTGGTTACCGCCGACGCCCAGGCCTGGCAGCGCCAGGCGCTGCTGAACCATCGTTAAAGAGCCTGTGAGTCGCCCTTTGTCGTTCGCCCTCACATCTTCCGTGTCGAGAATGCGTCAGCTTTCGGTTCTCGCCCACTCCGAAGGTTTCCGACCGCGTGGCGATGGCCATTTCGGAGCCAGGGCGCTGGTGACGAACATCCCAAGGTCCGCCGCTGGGACGACCCCCGTCTCGGCCGGGCGAAACGCGCTTGGTCCCGCCATCCCGGACTGGACGGAGATTGGGAGAACGCCAACGCCCGGCCGAATTCCATTGAGCCTTACGCTCCCCCAATTGGACGCCCCGGCGGCCGATTTAGCTCCACCCGTCCGCTTAGCAGGTTCGCTCCGCCACATGTTGAAATCCCTCGTCTTTTTCTTGAGCGTGACGCTCGCCTCAGTCGGGCTAACCGCCACCGGCGCCGTGTCCACGAATCAAACCCCGTTACTTTCGGCGCCGGCGCGGCTTACCCTGGCCGAGGCCAAGCGGATCGCCTTCGAGAATAATTGGGATTTGTTGGCCGCCCGGGGAGACGTCGATCTGGCCACCGCTCAACGAATCGTGGCCCACGAGTTCCCGAACCCCACGGTTTCCCTCTCGACCACCAAGATCAATACCGACGGACGGCCAAATAGCACCGACTTGGGCAATAGCCTCTGGCACCGGAGCTACGACTCCTTTGCCGCGGTCAACCAGCTGTTTGAGATTGGGGGTAAACGCGCGAGCCGCAAGGTTTCCGCCGCGGCTGGCTACGACGCCGCCGTGGCTCGGTTTAAGGATGCGTGGCGGGTCCTCGACGTCGGGGTCACCCAAGCCTACATCGCCGCCCTGCTGGCGCAAACCAACGTTGGCATTCTCCGTCAGTCGGCCGCGTCACTTCGCAAAGAAGCCGGCATCGCCGAGGTTCGGTTGAAGGCGGGCGATATCTCCCTGGCCGACAAAAGCCAAATCGAAATCACCGCGGATCGTTTGGAGCTTCAGGCTGACGCCGCCGAGTCCGCCGCCACCGCCGCGAGAATCGCGGTCGAGGTCCTTATGGGCATCGAGCGTCCGGCGGGGCGTTGGACGGCGGAGGATTCGATGGCCAAGCTGGCCCAATCGCAACCGCCGCCCGGCGATTCTCTCCCGGCGACCGCGCCCCGGCCCGACTTGGTCGCCGCCGAGGCCACGCTAAAAAAGGCCGAGGCCGAACTGCGGCTGCAGAAGGCCATGCGCGTCCCTGACCCGACGTTTCTAGTGCAGTACGAGCGCAATCCACCCGATGCGCCCAACTCGATCGGCGTCGGGTTCTCCTTCCCACTTCCTCTCTGGAACCGCAATCGCGGCGCCATTGAGGCGGCCAAGGCCGCCCGCGAGCAGGCGGAAGTTCAAGTGCGGAAGGTGAGAGGACAAATCGCCGCCGATGTCGCCAATGCCCAGGTGGCTCTCCGCGAGGCCTCCGCGCGCTGGCGCCGCCAGACCGATGAAATCCAGCCCAAGTCAGCGCAAATCCTCAGCACGATCACGTTCGCCTACGAAAAAGGCGGGGCTTCGATTCTTGACCTCCTTTCGGCCGAGCGTAATGACAACGACGTTCGGCTGGCGACCGCCCAGGCGGCGGCCGATACCGCCACCGCGGCCGCGGCCTTGCAGGCCGCGCTCAATCTCATAACCTCCCCGACCATCCCATGAAGACGAATTGTTTCATTCTCGCCGCGCTCTCGGCGGCCTGCCTCATCGGCTGCCATGCGCCGACCGAAACGGCCAAGCCCGCCGCCGCGCAAGTTCAGGGTGATCAGATCACCCTGGCGACCAACGCGCCTCAACTCTCCGCGCTTTCGGTCGAGCCCGTGGAAGTACGGAAATCCAACGTCATTCAGTTCAACGGGCGACTCGTCTGGAACGACGACGCGACCGTCCGCGTCTTTTCGCCGCTCGCGGGCCGGGTGAGCAAGATTTCCGCGGAGGTCGGTGAGCCGGTCGCGGCCGGAGCGTTGCTTTCGTTGATCGATTCACCCGACTTCGGCCAGGCGCAGGCGGACCTGCATCGGGCCGAGGCCGATTTCCACCTCGCCGACCGAACCCTCAATCGCATCCGGGATTTGTTCGAACACGGGGCCGCCCCCAAAAAAGACCTGGACGGGGCGGAGGCCGATTATTCCCGGGCTCAATCGGAACAACAACGCGCGGCCGCCCGCTTGGTTCTCTACGGTGGCGGCGTCCAAGCAGTCGATCAACTTTTCCACCTCAATTCGCCTTTGAGCGGCGTCGTCGTCGAAAAAAACGTCACGCCGGGCCAGGAAGTCCGACCAGATCAAATGTTGGCCAACGCGCCCCAATTATTCGCGCCCCTCTTTGTGATTACCGATCCTTCGCGGCTCTGGGTGTGGATTGATGTCTTCGAGGGTGAGCTCGGCCAATTGAAGCGGGGGCAAGCCCTGCAAATTCACGCGCGCGCGTACCCCGGCAAAGTTTTTGAGGGAAAACTCGACCTGATCACCGACACCTTAGACCCCACCACTCGCACGGTCCGCGTGCGCGGCAGCGTGGACAACCGCGCGCGGCTCCTCAAATCCGAAATGTACGTAACCGTGGACATTCCGGAAAAGGACACGACCGGAGTCGAAGTACCCGCCAAATCGGTCTTTCTTCGGGGCGAGAAGTACTACGTCTTCACGGAGGACACCCGCGGCCAGTTTTCCCGGCGGGAAGTGACGGCGGGCAGCGAACAGGATGGACGGATAACCATTACAACTGGACTTCGGATAGGCCAGAATGTCGTGACTCAAGGTTGCCTGCTGCTCGAAGAATTGTTGGAGGGCGGCGCGTCCTAGGCGCGACCCAGACGACCGCCAGCCATCGGCCGACGACCCACGGGAGCTAACAGTCGCCCGCGCGAATGAACGGTCCGCGCCACAATTGGCGCACCGGTCGCCGTCCAGCGACCGATCCCCAAGCCACACGGAGAGACGGCCCACCGCCAGATTGAAATGATTGCGACGATCACTAAATACTCGCTCAGGCACCGCGCGATAGTTCTTGCCTTGGTCGCGCTTTTCGTTTGCGCCGGCGTCTCGTCTTATCTTCGCCTCCCGGTTGAGGCGTACCCGGACGTCACCAACGTTCAAGTGCAGATTATTACCCTTTTCCCAGGTCACGCGGCCGAGGAGGTGGAACGTCTGGTCACCATTCCCGTGGAAAACGAGATGAACGGCATCCCGAAACGGGCGTCCATGAGGTCGATCTCTTTGTTCGGACTCTCGGTCGTCACCATCGTTTTTGAGGACGATGCCGAGCTTACCTACATTCGGGACCAAGCATTTCAGCACTTGTCCGCGGTCAATCTCCCGACCGGCGCTCAAGCCAGCCTCTCCCCTGACGCAACCCCGGTGGGCGAAATCTACCGCTACACCCTCAAGGGTCCGGCCGGCTACCCCGCCGTGGAACTCAAGGCGCTGGAGGATTGGGTGGTCGAACGTCAGCTTCGAACGCTCGAAGGCGTGGTCGATGTCGTGGGGTTCGGCGGGCCAACAAAACAGTACCAGGTACTGATAGATCCCGACAAACTCAAATCGTACGGCCTTTCGCTCAAGCAAGTCTTTGACGCCCTCTCCAACGGCAATCGTAACGCGGGAGGTTCCTACATCGAACATGGCCCGGAAATGTATATCGTCCGCGGGTTGGGCCTGATCAAGAACCTGGACGACATCGCCGAAATCGCCGTTGATACCCGCAACGGCACTCCCATCCGGATCGCCAATTTGGGCTCCGTCTCGATCGGCGAGCGGCTGCGCTTAGGGCGGGTCGGCAAATTCGCCCCGGATTCGGGTGATGAAGACGACGTCGTGCAGGGCATCGTCCTCCTGCGAAAAGGCGAAAATGCCCTGGAGGTCTTGCGTCGGGTGCGCGCCAAAGTCGAGGAGATCAACGCGCACGATCTCCCGCCGGGAGTTCGGATGATCCCGCACTACGACCGCACCGACCTGATTCAGCGGACGCTCGAAACCGTGCGCAAGAACATGATTGAGGGGATCACGCTGGTCTTGCTGGTTTTGATTCTCTTCCTTGGCCTCGGCAACTACCGTTCAGCTCTGGTGGTCGCGGTCGTTGTGCCGCTATCCTTGCTGGGCGCGTTCCTGTTGCTCGACCTGCGCGGCATCCCGGCCAACCTGATCTCGATGGGCGCGATCGACTTTGGGATCATCGTCGATTCCGCGGTCGTCGTCATGGAGAACCTGCTCCGACTGATCGAAGAAAAAAAGGAACGGCTGCGCAACCTGCCCGCGACGATTATCGAGGCGGTTTCGCAGATGGGCCGGCCCATTCTTTTTTCCAAAGCGATTCTCCTGACCGCCTTTATTCCGCTTTACACGCTCCAGCGCGTCGAAGGCAAAATCTTTCGGCCGATGGCGTTGACCCTTACGTTCGCTCTCATCGTGGGCACGGTTCTGGCCTTGGTCGTGGTTCCGATCTTCGCGAGCTTCGCGGTCGGAGAGAAAATCGCCACCCACCAGTCTTGGACCGTCACCACTCTGCTGCGCGTCTATCAGCCGGCCCTTCGGTGGGCTCTCCAAGCGCGAGCTCGCATCGTCTTGGCCGCCGTCCTTGCGTTGGTGTCCGCGGGAGTCGTCCTCAGCCGCGTCGGATCAGAATTCCTGCCAAAATTGGACGAAGGCGCCTTGTGGGTTCGCGTCTTGATGCCCGGGTCGATTTCGCCAACTGGCGCGGCTGAATACGTTCGACGAATCCGCGGAATTCTCGGCTCCTTTCCCGAGGTCAAGACGGTGGTAAGCCAATTAGGAAGGCCCGACGACGGAACAGACGTAAACGGTTTCGACACGGCCGAGTATTTTGTGGACTTGCGCCCACGATCCACTTGGAAGACGGCTTCGAACCGGGAAGACCTGTCCGACGCCATGAATCAAAAACTTTCCGAGATTCCCGGGCTTCAGTTTCAATTCAGCCAGGTCATTGAGGACAACGTTAACGAAGCGGTTTCGGGCATTAAAGGGGAACTCGGGATAAAGATTTTCGGCGAAGATCCGGTCCGGCTTCAAGCGCTCGCGGACCGCATAACCTCCGTTTTGAAAACCGTGCCCGGCACGGCGGATGTCGGCGCCGAAGAACTGCTCGGGCAGCCGCAGGTGCAAATTACCGCGGATCGTTCCGCGATCGCGCGTTACGGAGTCAGTGTATCGGACGTGCAGTCGGTGGTTGAGACCGCGCTTGGCGGGGCCGTCGCGACGCAGTTGCTGGAGGGCGAGCGCACCTTTGATCTCGTCGTCAAGCTATCGCCCAAGACCGTCTCGGACCTGAACGCCATCCGCAATATCCCTCTTTTCGGCTCGTCCGGGGAGCGCCTGACGCTTGGTATGCTCACCAGCGTCGAAGTTCACCCGGGGTTCGCCCGGATTTATCGGGAAGGGAACGCCCGGCGGATAGCGGTCAAGCTGTCCGTCCGCGGGCGGGACCTCGGGTCGCTCGTCGCCGAGGCGCAAACCAAAGTTGCCAAATCGGTTCCGATGCCGACGGGATATCACCTCTACTGGACCGGCTCGTTTGAGAACCAGCAGCGCGCCGTCAAGCGGCTCGAGGTGATCGTGCCGATTACTTTGCTCGCGATCTATTTCCTCCTGTTCACCGCGTTCGACTCCGGACGGTTTGCTACGCTGATTCTCCTGAACGTCCCCTTCGCCGCGGTCGGAGGTATCATTGCGTTGCCGATCGCGGGAATTAACCTTTCCGTGTCGGCCATGGTCGGATTCATAGCGCTCTTCGGGGTGTCCGTTCAAAACGGCGTCCTCCTGGTCGAACGTATCCGAGACCTCCGCCGCGCCGGCCAAGTGATGGCTACGGCGGTGATGGAGGGAGCCGTGTCGCGGGTTCGCCCGGTCGTAATGACCGCGATGATGGCGGCGCTGGGACTTCTGCCCGCGGCTTTGTCGCATGGGGTCGGAGCTGAGACCTCGCGTCCGTTTGCGGTCGTGATCATCGGCGGCTTGGTGACTGGAACACTCTTAACGTTGTTTATACTTCCGTTACTTTACCCATATTTTGAAACTGAAAACGAATTTCGCCGCCCTAATTGCAATTGACTTTGTTAATCGTTAGGCTCGACTCGAATCAAACTGTCCTGCCAAAATGATTAGACGAGTTGTTTCCTTCGCGCTCCATCAACCGCTGTTCATGGCGTTGATGGCCGTCATGTTCGTCGCGGGAGGCGTCATCGCGTTTCGCACCCTGCCCATCGAGGCCTTTCCGGACGTTTCGGATATTCAAGTGGCGGTCATTACGCTGTTTCCGGGTCACGCGCCCGAAGAAGTCGAGAAACAGGTCACGATCCCGCTGGAGATCGCTTTGAGCGGATTGCCCCACTGCGTCCGAATGTTTTCCCATACCCAATTCGGACTCTCCTTCCTGATGCTGACGTTCGACGACCAGGTCAACGACTACTTCGCGCGCCAGCAGACCGCCGAACGCCTCCAGGGCGCGGACCTGCCACCCAATGTTCAACCCCAACTCGCCCCGCTCTCAACGGCGATCGGCGAAATCTTCCGCTACCGGCTCAAAGGCGCCGGGCTTGGTCCTCGCGACCTGCGGACCATTCAGGATTGGACGGTCGTGCGCCAGTTCAAGATGACGCCTGGCGTCGCGGACGTCGTCAGCTTCGGCGGCCTGATCAAGCAGTACGAGGTGAACTTAAACATGGCCAAAATGAAGGCCTACAACGTCACGATGCAGCAATTGTTCGGCGCGCTCGGCCGGGGCAACGCCAACGCCGGCGGCGGCTACGTTGCCCAAGGAGCACAGCAATTCCTGATTCGCGGCATCGGCTTGCTTCGCTCGCGAGACGACATCGGCGCCATAGTCGTTGCCGAGCACAATGGCTCACCGGTCCTCGTCAAGGATTTGGCGGATGTAACGATCAACTCCGTGCCGCGGCAAGGCATCGTCGGACAGGATGACGAGGACGACGTCGTTACCGGCATCGTTTTGATGCGAAAGGGGGAGAATCCCTCGACCGTGCTGGCCGCGGTGAAGGATCGCGTTGAACGACTCAACGATTCGATCCTGCCCAAGGGCGTGAAGTTGATCCCATTTTACGACCGAACCTGGCTGATTGAAACGACATTGAAAACGGTCTTCAAAAACCTGCTCGAAGGCGCCGTGCTCGTCACCATCGTGCTCTACCTGTTCCTCGGCAACCTGCGCGCCGCGGGCATCGTCGCCGTGATGATCCCGCTCTCCCTGCTCGCCACTTTCATCGGGCTGACCTGGCGCGGGATTCCAGCGAACCTCCTCTCGCTGGGCGCCATGGATTTCGGAATCATCGTCGATGGCGCGGTGATCGTCGTCGAAAACGTTTTCCGCCATCTATCAGAAACCAAACCAACTCGCTTCGCCGATTCCCGGCGCACCATCGAGGAAGCGACCATCGAAGTGGGCCGGCCGACCTTTTTCTCGATGTTGATCATCATCATCGCGAATATCCCGATCTTCACGCTCCAACGCCACGAGGGCCGCATCTTCGCGCCGATGGCGTACACCATTACCTCGGCGCTGATCGGCTCGCTGCTCTTTTCGCTCACGCTGGTCCCGTTGCTCTGTCTCCTGACGCTGCGGAAGAATCTGCCGGAAAAAGAGAATCTGCTGGTGGCCGGCTGCAAACGCCTCTACCGGCCCTGCCTCGAATGGGCGCTCAACCACGGCAAGCTGGTGCTCGCCGCCGCCGTCCTTATCCTGGTGACAAGTTTCGCGCTAAGCTCCCGCCTGGGAACAGAATTCCTGCCGGAACTCAATGAAGGCACACTCTGGGTCAATATCAATCTTCCCCCCAGCATTTCGGTCGAAGAGGCCGAGCGCGAATTGGCCACCATTCGCAAACTCCTCCATCAGTTCCCCGAAGTGAACTCGGTCATTTCCAAGACCGGTCGGCCCGAAGATGGGACCGATCCCAAATTGGTCAACATGGCGGAGGTTTTCGTAGATCTCAAGCCACCCGCGCAATGGACCCGGAAGATTACCAAGGAGCAACTGATCGAACAGATGGACCAGGCCCTCTCCGCCTATCCGGGCATCGAACCAAGCTTCTCCCAGCCGATTCGCGACAACGTGCTCGAAAGCATCTCGCAAATCGATGGACAAATCGTCGTCAAAGTATTCGGTGAGGACATCACCGTCCTCCACGAGCAAGCCGATAAGGTCCTGCGCACGATCTCGGTCGTCCCCGGCGTCGCGCGGGCGTTTATCGATCGCGTCGGCGAGGTTCCTCAATTGCAGATCGAAATCGACCGTCAAAGCGCCGCGCGTTATGGCCTGAATGTGCAGGATATTCAAGATGTCATCGAGACCGCTCTCGGCGGCAAGGCCGCCACCGAGCTGTGGGAGGGCGAGAAACATTTTAGCGTCGTCGTTCGCCTCAACGAGCAGGAGCGCGGAATCCCCAACATCAAGAAAATCCTGGTGGATACCCCGGACGGTTTCCACATTCCGCTCGATCAACTCGCCACCTTCACCGTGCGCGGCGGCGCCATGAACATCAGCCGCGAAGCCGGGGCGCGCCTGGTGGCCGTCTCGGTCTTTATTCGGGGCCGGGATATGGGCAGCATCGTTCGCGAGATGCAGGAAAAGGTGAAAAACGGCATCGCCCTGCCCACGGGCTACTACGTGACTTGGGGCGGCGAATTTGAGAATCAACAACGCGCGATGAAGCGCCTGGCCGTGATCGTGCCGGTCAGCGTCTTCTTGATCTTTGTGCTCTTGTTCGACGCGTTTAAATCCGTCAAGAGCGCTTTGCTGATTCTTATGAACGTGCCCTTCGCCTCGATTGGCGGCATCTTTGCCCTGCTCCTCACCGGCATTCCTCTCAGTGTCTCCGCCGCCATCGGCTTTATCGCGCTGTTTGGCCAGGCGGTGCTTAACGGCGTCGTCATGGTCAGTTACTTTAACCAGCGCGTGGACGAAGGCGCGGCGGCTCGCGCGGCGGTCGTGGAAGGCGCGTTGGTCCGTCTTCGTACCGTGATGATGACGGCGATGCTGGCCATGCTCGGCTTGCTCCCGATGGCGCTTAGCCACGGCATTGGCTCGGAAACCCAGAAGCCGCTCGCCGTCGTCATCATCGGCGGCCTCATCTCAGCGACGTTGTTGACCCTCTTCTTGCTCCCGATTCTCTACGTGGCGTTCGAAGGCCGCGCCGGAGCCAAACCGCACCGCCAAGCGGCTCCCGATTAGGGCGCCCCGACGCTCTGAATTGTGCGCTTTTCTATTTGAAAAGCCCGCCGAGAAGGCGCTAGGTTGAGCCGTTCAAGCCGCTCGTTCCTGTGGAAACACGGAAGCCATGAAAACGGTTGTCAACCTGCGCGTCAATGGCGTGCCGCAGCAGCGGGAGGTCGAGACGCGCACTTTGCTGGTCCATTTCCTGCGCGATCACTGCGGACTCACCGGAACCCACGTCGGCTGCGAAACGAGCCTTTGCGGCGCCTGCACGGTGCTGGTTGACGGGCAAGCGGTCAAGTCTTGCACGATGCTGGCGGTCCAGGCGGATGGCGCCGAGGTCACGACCATCGAAGGACTCAGCAAGGACGGGAAACTCCATCCCGTTCAACAGGGATTCTGGGAATGCCACGGACTGCAATGTGGCTATTGCACGCCCGGCATGATCCTGACCGCGGTTCAATTACTCGAACGCAATCCAAAACCGTCCCGCGTGGAAATCGCCCACGCCATCGAGGGCAACCTCTGCCGCTGCACCGGCTACGCGCATATCATCGACGCCGTCGAGTTCGCGGCGAAAAAGATGGCGACGAAACGCCAATCAACGTGAAGGCCGGCGACTCAAAGCCGTATATCGGCCGCCCCATCAAACGGGTCGAAGATCCCCGGTTGATTCAAGGGCTGGCGACGTACGTTGATGATCTTAAGCTGCCCGGCCTGCTCTATGCCGTGATCGCGCGCAGCCCGCACGCCCACGCCAAAATTCTGCGCATCGACGTCGAACCCGCCAAGGTCTCACCCAACGTCGTCGGGGTCTTCACCGGACGCGACGTTAACGATCGCTGCGGCCTCCTTCCCTGCGTCTCGGAAATGCCTGATCTCAAGGCGCCCAAGCACACCGTGCTTGCCGGCGAACGCGTCTATTTCGTCGGCCATCCCGTCGCGGTGGTGGTCGCCACCGACCCTTATTCCGCGCGCGACGCGCTGGAGCTTATTGAAGTTGACTACGACCCGCTCCCCGTTGTCGTTGATCCCGAAAAGGCGTTGGCGAAAGACTCGCCCCTCACCCACCCGGAATTAGGCACGAACGCGGCCTTCACATGGTCAGTCGCCAGCGGCAACCTTGACGCCGCGTTCCGGAACGCCGACCGCGTGATTAGGCAACGCATGATCCATCAGCGTTTGACGCCGATGGCGATTGAGCCGCGCGGCTGCGTCGCTTCATTCCACGCGGGCGAAGGGACGCTGACGCTGTGGACCTCGACCCAGATTCCCCATTTGGTGCGAATGTTGTTGCCTGGGATGATTGGCGTGCCGGAGAACAAGGTCCGAATCGTCGCGCCGGAGGTCGGCGGCGGATTCGGCTCGAAACTGAACCTCTACATCGAGGAAGCCCTCTGCAGTCATCTGGCAATGCGCCTCGGCGCGCCCGTCAAATGGATCGAGTCGCGCCGCGAGAATGCCGCCGTCACCATCCATGGACGCGACCAGATAGGTGATTACGAGGTAGCGGTCAAAAAAGACGGCACGGTGCTCGCCATCCGCTCAAAATCAATCGCGGACATCGGCTCTTATCTTCAGTTGCTCACGCCGGCCATTCCAACCCTCACGGGTCTCATGCTCACCGGGTGTTACAAGATCAAATGCATGAGCATGCACGTAACCGGGGTGTACACTCATAAGATGTCCACCGACGCCTACCGCGGCGCCGGGCGGCCGGAGGCGACGTACGTCATTGAACGAGTGATGGATTTGGTGGCCGATGAATTGGGCCTAGATCCGGTCAAGGTGAGGCTGAAGAATTTTCCGAAGCCGGAAGAGTTTCCCTTTCCGACCGCGTCCGGGCTTACCTACGACAGTGGGAACTACCAACGGGCGTTGAAAAAAGCGCAGGCGCTCGCCCCGTGGGACCGCTGGCTCAAGCAACGCGATCAAGCCCGGAAGGCCGGCCGGCTGTTCGGGATCGGCGTCTCAACTTATGTGGAGATTTGCGCCTTCGGTCCGTCGGAAGGCATGCCCTCGGGCGGCTGGGAGTGGGGCTGCGTTCGCCTGGAAATTTCCGGCAAAGTCACGGTCATCACCGGCACGACTCCTCACGGCCAGGGTCAGGAAACCAGCTTTGCGCAACTGGTTGGCGATAAGCTCGGGGTGTCCATGGAAGACATCGTCGTCCTTCGCGGCGACACTGCGGTGGCCCACTACGGACGCGACACCTATGGCAGCCGGGCCACGGCGTTGGGCGGAACCGCCCTGACCATGTGCGTGGACAAGATCGTCGCCAAAGCCACGCGGCTCGCGGCCCATCTGCTGAACGTTCCGGCCAAGCGGATTATGTTCCGCGCCGGACGATTCCACGTCCAAGGGAAGCCGTCGCAATCGCTTGGCTGGAAGGAAATCGCGGCGGCCGCGTACGTCGCCAAGAAACTTCCACGCGACTTTGAGCCAGGGTTGGAAGCGTCGAGCTTTTTCGAGCCGAAGAACTACACGTTTCCTTTTGGAACCCACCTCGCCGCCGTCGAGGTCGAGCGCGAAACCGGTGAAGTCCGCATCCTCAAGTATGTCGCGGTGGACGATTGCGGGAATCAGATCAATCCACTACTGGTCGAAGGTCAGGTGCACGGTGGGATCGCCCAATCATTGGGGCAGGTTCTCTTTGAACGGACCGTTTACGACGAGAACGGGCAATTGCTGACCGGCGAGTTCACCGACTATCCCCTGCCCCGCGCGCGCGACATTCCCGAGTACACGATGGGCAGCACCGTCACGCCGTCACCGAGCAATCCGCTCGGTCTTAAAGGCGCGGGCGAAGCCGGCACCATCGGCGCGACGCCCGCCATCGCGAATGCCGTCATCGACGCGCTTTCTCCACTCGGCATTCGGCACCTCGATTTGCCCCTTTTACCGGAGAAAATCTGGCGCGCCATCGCGGCCCACTCGAACGGCGCGCCGGGCGCCGCGCCAACGCCATGATTCCCGCGGCTTTCAAATACCTGCGGCCGCGGACGGTGGACGAGGCTCTCAGCCTGCTGGCTCAACACGGCGAAGACGCCAAGCTCCTGAGCGGCGGCCAGAGCCTGATCCCGGCCATGAAGCTTCGCCTCGCCCGGCCGGCGACGATCATCGACATCGGGCGAATCGCCGATCTGAATTACGTGCGCGAGCAGCCCGACCATTTGGCGCTCGGCGCCATGACGACTCATTACGCGATCGAGTCGTCCGCCCTCCTGGCCCAACGCTGTCCGTTGCTTACCGAACTGGCCCCCCAAATCGGTGACGTGCAGATTCGCAACCGCGGCACCATCGGCGGCAGTCTCGCCCACGCGGATCCCGCCGCCGACTGGCCGGCCGCGATTCTCGCGCTCGACGCGACGTTGGAGATCGTTGGCCCGAACGGATCGCGACTGGTTCCGGCCAGCGAATTCTTCATCGATCTCTTTCAAACCGCCCTCCAACCGAACGAAATCCTGCGGGAAATTCGCGTGCCCGCCACCTCGCAAGCCGTCGCGTACGTCAAGACCGCGCAGCGCGCGAGCGGCTTCGCCATCGCCGGCGTCGCCGTCGCCCTGGACGGAGCGGAGGCGCCGCGGGTCGGGATCACCGGCGTCGCCGCCAAGCCTTTTCGCGCGGCGGCCGTTGAGAGCGGATTATCGGGCGGCCTCACGAAGCCACGTCTGATCGCCGCGGCACACCATGCCGCGGACGGCATTGATCCGCTCAACGATATCCATGCGTCCGCGGAGTTCCGCGCCCATCTGGCCCGGGTCAACACCCAGCGCGCGCTCGAAAACGCGCTCGCGCGCATGACCGATTGACGCGAGAGACGCGAAGACGCGCCCGTTGAACATCCACGGCACATACCTCGTTTCCGCTCCGCCCACGCGCGTTTACGAGGGCCTCATCGACCCGCGCGTCCTCGAACGCGTCATCCCCGGATGCGAACGCCTCGAATTGACCGGTCCAGATCAATACAACGCCCATCTGAAGATCGGCCTCGCCGCCCTGAAAGGCTCCTACGTGGGCAAGGTTCACTTGAGCGACAAACTTCCAGACAAGCAGTTCACACTGCACATGGACGGCAAAGGAGCCCCCGGCTTTGTCAAAGGGACGGCGCATCTCAACTTTGACGAGCAAGGATCCGCCACGCGGATTACCTTGCGGGCGCAAGTCCAGGTCGGTGGGTTGATCGCGGCCGTCGGCTCTCGCGTTATCGAGGCGGTCGCCAAAAAGCTCACGGAGGAATTTTTCCAGAATTTTGGCAAAATCATCGCCGGCTCGCCGAAATCATCAGCCTAGACTCACGCCCCGCCCGGCTTTCTAACGCTTACCAACCCAACACTGGTTCACCATGAGATCAATCTCCCGTTTTGCCCGCCACTTTATCGCCGCCATCGCCGTTTCCGCGGTCCTGCTCCTCACTAGCGGTTGTTCCTCGTATAACCGGCAATGGCAGACCGCCGCTCGTCAACCGCTCCCGAGCGCGAGTTTTGAAGGGCCTTGGCGGGGCTCGTGGATAAGTGAGGTTAACGGACATAACGGCCAACTCCTCTGTCTCGTCACCAAAATCAACGACCACGAATACCGCGCGCGTTACCGCGCGACCTATCAGAATGTTCTGCACTTCAACTCAACGGTGATCCTCAACGTCGCTCCGGGCGACGGCCTTTATCGCCTGAACGGCCGGGCCAATCTCGGCTGGCTGGCGGGGGGAGTTTACGAATACGCCGGCGAGGCTACCGCGACGAATTTCTACTCGACGTATAAGTCGAAGTACGATCACGGAACCTACCGGCTTACGCGTCCGACGCCATAGCTGGCAAAACGCGCGCCGCGCGCCCGTCTCGCCTCTCAAATTGGCCGCCACCCTCCGGGCGCGCCACGGTATCGCGGACTCAGCGGCCATCCCTCAACGCGCCGAGATTTCAAACACCCCCCGGGTGACGTTACAAACGGGGCACGATTGTGTAATTGGCGTTTTCGCGCGCCCGGACGACTATCAAAGCGTGGCAGCAAACATGATTGGCACGATTACAATTCGGTTGAAACCACGAACCCGTTGACAGCGCGAACGACGCCTGTTAAACCACCATACGTCAAACCAAAAGCGATTCGCGCGATGGCGCTGGCTCCATCACATCACCCGGGCGGGCGCCGTCCCAAGCTTAGAACCCAAACCATCATCAACCTAGTTAAGAGAAAGAGCATCTATGTTTCGTGCCATTAAACGTTTATTTATTTGGATGGGCCTGATGGCGGAAAAGGCCACGGAGACCGACGCCATCAACCAAGCCATGGTCGAACGCGGCATCCGCGACGCCAAAGCCAAGGCGGACAAGGCCCACTTCGCGAACGGCCAGTTGGCCGGTCAAATCGCCCTGCTCAAGGACCAGGTCCGCCGCCAGCAGCGGCAGCGCGACGACCTGCAAGGAATGTTGCAGGTGGCCGCGGCCGCGAACGACGAGGCCAACGGCGCGCACTACGCCGAGGAATTGGCGACCGTGGAGCAGGACTTGGCGGACAACGAGAACCAGCTCAAGAGCCTGGAAGAGCTTTATCAGCAAAACACCCAAATCATCGCGCAAAGTCTGCGGGAGATTCAGAAATTCCAGCGCGATTTTGAGACGCTCAAAACCCGCGTGGCGATTGGCCGTTCGCTCGAAAACCTATCCGCCATGATGAAGGGTTCCATCACCGAACTGCAGGGCATGATGGGGGGAGAAATGGGCCAATCGATGCAGCAGCTACGCCAATCCGCCGCCTCGGGCGAGGGCCAGATGCGGGCCACCCTTGACCTCGCCAGGGCAATGGGCTCCGACATCCAACGGCAGCAAGACATGAAAAAGGCCCGCGGCTCGCAATTATTTCAGGAATACAAAAAGAAAATGGGCATGGTCCAAAGTGAAACTGCTTCAACCACGCCCGCGACTCCGGTTTCCCCGGAACGGCAAAAAATCGCCGAAAAGTAGCCTAACCCCCAAAGCCTATGACCACTCGAGGAAAAATTCTATTAACACTTATCATTCTTGGAGTGGCCGGGTACGGCAGTTGGCGTTGGTGGGATAAAATCGCGCCGGCGGCGAAGCCCACGAACGTCTCAATCAATCCGCAGGCCTTCAAGCAGGAGACCGCCGCGCCGGCGGCGCCGGCCGCGGACGTCGCGAACAGCCTCCTCAAGGGGACCAATGCGGCGTCGCTGGTGGACGGCTCCGCGATTCCGCCGGTCACGGGGGTGAGCGACTATGCCAAGCCGACGAAGGACGGAAAATTGGTGGTGCAGTTCCCCATCAACGTCTGGCCGGGTTGGGCGCCGATCATCACCGCCAACCACGGCATGGCCCCCAGCGACGAAAGCGTGTTTTACAAGAAATACGGCTTCTACGTGCAGCTTTCACTGGTGGACGACCCCGTGAAAGCGCGTGATCTCTTCGCCAGCGGGCAGAGTCACGTCCTCTGGGGCACGCTCGACATGATCGCGCTGTTCGCGCCCGAGCTGGCGCGCGACTCCCGCACGCTGCCCGTCGTTTGCCAGCAGATCGACTGGTCGGATGGCGGGGACGGCATCGTCACGCGCGGCGACCTGCGGTCGATCAACGACTTTCACATGCGGGGCGGACAGCGCCGCAAAGTCGTGCTCGCGCAGAATTCGCCGAGTCACTATCTCATCATGTCGCTCCTGACCGACGCCGGCATCGACCCGGCGGAGGTCGATTTCAAATGGGCGGCGGACGCCCCGGCGGCCGCGAAAATCTTCGTGCTCGACAACAGCTATGACGCATTCGTCGGCTGGTCGCCCGACATTTACACCGTCTCCGAGAAAGTGCCAGGCACCCGGTTGATCGTCAGCAGCAAGAGCGCGAATCACCTCATCGCGGACGTGTGGGCCGTGCGCAACGACTTCTACCGCGATCATCCCGAGATCGTCGCCAATCTGGTGCGGGGCATCCTCGAAGGCGTCGATCTCGTGCGGAAGGACGTGCCCGCGGCAGCCAAACTGCTGGCCGCGGCCTACAACATCCCGGTCGAAGATTGCACTACGATGATCGGCAAGGACGGCGGGGTCGCCGACGGCGACGCGCACCTGGTCAATTACCGGGAGAACGCCAACTTCTTCCTCGACACGCTGAACCCCTCGAATTTTGAAATCGTTTGGAACCGCGCCTCGGCGATCTACAAACTACTGGGCGCGATCAACGAGCCAATCCCGGCGGCGAAGGTCAAAGCCGCCGGCGTCATCGCCAAGCTCGCGGAAGAATACAAGAACGTGGTGGACCTTTCGCAGCCGATCTTCCGGCCCGGCCAACTCTTTCAACATGCCGAGGCTGAGTCGGGGCAGATTTTGACCAAGGCGGTCATCATCTCGTTCGAGCCGAATCATTCCAACCTCAACCCTTCTTATGATCCCGCGATCCCGCAAGTCTTGGACGAGATCGGCAAGCTGGCCGGCTCGTTCGGCAACGCCTACATCGTGATCGAGGGCAACACGGACGCGAGTCGAAAAGGCGTGGTGCCGGGCGACCTCGTGCGCCAACTCTCCTATGATCGAGCGGACTCCGTCCGCAAATCCATCACGCAGAAATACCGCTTCGATCCGAACAAGTTCAAGGTCATCGGCAATGGCTGGGATAACCCGCTGCCGGGCATGACCGACCCCAGCAACGCGGACCACAACAAGAAGAATCGGCGCGTGGAAGTGAAGGTCTTCCCGCTGGAGAAGGACTAGTGCTTAAGTTTTCGCTATCGGCCGTCGGGTTCGTCGCCGCGTTGACGCTGGTCGTCCGCGGCGCCGGACTCAAGGTGCGGCAGGAAAGCTCGCGCGGCGTCACGCTCGCCCTGACGACCACCTTCGTCGCGTTGGCCATCTTCGCGTGGTGGTGGCTGACCAGCGGCGCGCGGCCCGAGGATCGGATCGTCAACGCGGCGATTCTGGCCAGCCCAAGTGAGGTCGTGAGGGCGTTCTACCCGTTGCACGTGGATCAGGCCCTCGTGCGCAACGCGTTCACCTCGTTTTGGCGCGTGACCGCGGGCTTCACGCTCGCAGTCGTGGTCGCGGTTCCACTCGGAATCTACATGGCGAGTTTTCCGCCGGTCGCCGCATTCTTTCGGCCCTTGGCGCTCGTTGGTTCGTACGTGCCGGTGGTGGTGTTCATCCCGCTGACGATCGCGTGGTTCGGCGCCACCGAGCCGCAAAAGGTCGGCTTTCTGTTTATCGTTTGCTTCGTGGCGTTGCTCCCGTTGGTGATTAAAACGATCGCCGACGTGCCCGCGGCGTATCTCGATGTCGCGGTTACGAAAGGCGCCAATCAGTGGCAGCTCGTGCGGCACGTTCTCTTTCCGGTCGCCCAGGCGGACTTGTGGGATCATCTTCGCGGAGTCTATGGCGTTGGCTGGACTTGGATCATCCTCGCCGAAGTCTGGGCCAACGCCGAACAAGGTCTTGGCTACCTGCTCGACGTCTCGAACCGCCGCGGTCACAGCGATCGCGTTTTCGCGGTGACGACGGTGATTGTCGTCATCGCGTTCGCCTGTGATCAAGCTTGGCGGATGGGCGGCCGCTGGCTGTTTCCCTACCGCCAAATGGAGTGATGATCGTGGAATCACCAATCGCATCGGCGCCGCCAGGCGCCACCGCGAACACGTCCGACTTGCCGGAGCTGGTCCGCTTTCGCGGCGTGACCAAGGCGTTTGGCAAAGGCCCGACGGCCCCCGTCGCGGTTCAGGACGTTTCTTTCACGGTCCACGACCTCCCGAACGTGGGAGAGTTGATCTCGATCGTCGGCCCATCGGGCTGCGGAAAATCGACGCTCTTACGCCTGATCGCCGGCTTGTCGCCGCATTTCCCGCCCACGAGCGGCGAGTTGATGGCGTTCGATCGTCCGATTAGAGGTCCCGGTGATGATCGCGGGTTGGTGGATCAGAAGTACTCGCTTTTGCCGCACTTGACCGTCTTGGAAAACATCGCCTTCGGGCTGAAGCTGCGCGGCGTCCGCCCGACGGATCGGTCCGAGCCCGCGCGCGAATGGGTTAAGAAAGTCGGCCTCGAAGGCCACGAAAGCAAATACCCTTCCCAACTCTCCGGCGGAATGCAACAGCGCGTCGCCATCGCGGCGACTTTGATTCTGAAGCCCAAAATCCTGCTCATGGACGAGCCGTTTGGCGCGCTCGACCCGAAGATCCGTCTGCGGATGCAAGAGCTATTGATTCAACTCTGGCGGGAACAACAAGGCACCGTATTCTTGGTGACCCACTCGGTTGAAGAAGCCGTCTATCTCGGCGACCGGGTATTCCGCATGGCCGCGAAACCGGGGCGCCTCGTGGAAACCATCCAAGTGCCGCGTCCGGACGATCCTCCGGAAATCCTGCGGCAGCGAAAATGGTTCATCGAACTGACTCGTGAACTGTTGCATCGCCTGGAACAGGATGCCCCGGCCGCCAGCCCGCCCGCTGGGGCTTTTTAAAGGTCGCGCGCGAACGACGCTCCGATCACCCGCCGGCCGCCACGAATGTATCGCCAATCCGAGATCGCCCAATTAGCATTGCTTCCGGCCCATGGAACCGACGCCGCCAAACTATCGCCGCGAGTTCTTCCGCAGCCCGCAACACGTCTGGCTGGCGCTGTTGACGCTCGGCGCCGGCTTTGTCAGCGCCAGCGCGCTGGGACTGATCATTGGCGCCACGGCCTACGTGATCGGTTGGATTTACCTGCCCGACCTAGCCTCATTTCGCGCCGCGGTGGACCGCCGACTCGAGGCGTCACGGCAGGCCGGCATGCTCGCGCGAGTGGCCGAGTTTGCCGCGCGCCGGCAAACCATTCTCGCCACCTTGTCAGGCCCGCGGCAGGAACGTTATCATCTCCTGGCCGAAGTCTGCCGCGGCATCGAACAAGCCAGCGCCGACGGCTTGGCGGCCGCCGCGGAGCCAATCCACGATCCACGCCTCCGCCGCCTTGACGAGTTAATGTGGACTTTTCTGCGATTGCTGAGCATCGAGGAATCGCTCGAACGCTTTTTGGAGACGGAACAACAAGAGGATCTGCCCCGTCTGACGCAAGGCGCCGAACAGGAGGCCGCCAGTCTCGCGGCCGAGGTAAACGCGGCGGACCCGAAAGATAACCGTACCGGCCGAGAGAACCGCCGCCGTCTGTTCGAGTCACGCCGCGAACGGCTGGAAGTACTCCGGAAGCGCCTGGAGCGGGTCGAGCAGGCGCGGGAGAATTTGGCGCTGGTGGTCTCCGAGCAAGAGCGTCTTGATCAACAGATCAAGCTGATTCGCGCCGACGCCGTCGCCTCGCGCAACGCCGCGAACCTAACCGCCCGCATCGACGCGACCGTCGAACAACTCGATCACACCAACAAATGGCTGGCGGAAATGGATCAGTTCAAAGACATCGTTGGCGATCTGCCGGAAAGCGAAATCCGCGTGGGATTTGGCGCCGCGGCGCCCGCAGTCATCGAGCCCCCACCGCTGCCCGGAGAGGTTCGCGAGCGCCGCGGCGCCAAGGCTCGCGTCTCGCCATCCAGGAATAACTAATGCCCGACTCCCCTGCCCCCGTCGTCCCGACCTCCCCATCCATCGGCGCGTCGCCATCCAACCGCCTGCCGCTGCGCGGCTGGGCCGTCGAACTGGCCCGGCGCTGGAACAGCGGCGCCTACTCGCTCTTCATTCTGCACGGAAATATTTTCGACCTCTTTCCGATTCAGAATGGGCCGACGGTGCAATACGCGCCGCTTAAGACGTTTCTTGCCCGCCGACTGTTCGCCCAGCGCTCCTTTTTGCTTTTCTACGACATCGGCGACGGCCTCACTTTTGGCTCGCCGGACATGCAGTCGCGGTTCTTCCAGTGGTTGGAGGTCTTCGATCAGGTCGAGCACACCAACCTCCATCAAGAAGGGCCACCCCGCGATTTTATCCGGTTGGCCCAATTGCTGCGGCGTTTTTTCCTGCAACCGGGCGACAGTCCCAGCGGGATGAGCGGCGTCACCCTGATCATCGATTATCCCGAAAAGATCGTCCCCGCCTCGGAGGAAGCCGGCGCCAGTCAGGAGGAACGGATGGCGCTCGTGACGCTGCTGAAATGGGCGGCCTCACCCGAGCTTCGCCGCCTGGATATTGGCCTGCTGCTCGTCACCGAGTCTTCCGCGGAACTGCACAGCGACCTGCTCCAAAACCCGCACCTCGCGCAAATCAGCGTGGGCCTGCCCGACGCGGAGGAGCGTGGGCGTTTCCTTGAATCCGGCTGGTTGGAAAAAATGGCCGGTGGTCGGGCCTTGAGCCAGTGGAGCGACCTCGCCACGGCGGATTTGGCCGATCGCACGGCCGGGCTTAATTTGCTCCGGGTTCAACACCTGCTTTCCGAAGCCGCCCGCAATGACATCCGGTTGACCGTCGAGTACGTCGCGACCGCCAAAAAACAACTGATTGAGGAATACTGCCAAGGTTTGGTCCGGTTCAAGGAACCAAAACCGGCCTTGAATCTCGACGTCGTTGCCACCCATACCGCCGCCAAGGCAAAACTCCGCGAACTCGCGTGGCTGATCAAGAATAACAAACGCGACGTGCTCGAGCGTGGCGTCCTGCTGCCCGGGCGCGTCGGCGTCGGCAAGTCGTTCCTGGTGGAATGCTTCGCGAGCGAATGCGGACTGCCGGTCATGGAGATTGGCGATTTTCGGTCCAAGTGGGTCGGCGACACCGAACGCCAGCAAACCCGAATACTCATGACGATTCGGGCGCTCGGTCCGGTCATTGTGGTGGTGGATGAAGCCGATGCCGTTTTTGGGAACCGCGAGGCCGACGGCGACAGCGGGGTCTCGGGACGAGTCTTCGCGGCATTCGCCGCGCATATCGGCGATAATTCGCTGCGGGGCCGCGAACTTTGGATCGCCATGACTTCGCGTCCCGATCTCCTGGCCATCGATATGCGCCGGCAGGGACGCTTCGGTCTTTGCATCCCGCTCTTTCCGGCGCAGGGGCCGGACGACGTCGTCACGCTTTTCACGACGATCGCCAAGCTGCAAAAAATCACGCTGGGCGAACCGGTCAAAACCTTTATCCGCGACACGCTGGGGACTCGACCGCTGACCGGCAGCGACGTGGAATCGATCCTCATTCGCGCCAAGGAGCGCGCCGTCCTGGCGGGCCGCGATCTCGACGTGCAATTGCAGGACACGGAAGAGGCGGTCAATTCGTTCATCGACCCGCTCGACGCCGACCTTCTGGCGCTCCAGGAACTGGCCGCGGTGCTGGCCTGTTCCGACCGGCGTTTTCTGCCCGAAGTCTATCGCCACGCGGACCGCGCCGCCCTGCTTGAGGACTTCGCGGCGCGCAAACTGCGGGTCAGCCGACGATAGAAAAACTGAATTCTCCATCAGTGAAGGACATCGGGCAAACCCAGCTTTTTGCTTTCTTCATACCTTCAAAACCCTCCATGCTGGCGGCATGGTAGAGCTTTCCCCCGAGGAAATTCGTCGCACGGTTCAGGCGGCGTTGGCGGAGGACGTTGGGAGCGGCGACGCGACGACGCTGGCCACCGTTCCCGCAACAGCGTCGGCCGCGGCACAAATGGTGGCCCGGGAGGCTCTAGTGGTGGCTGGCATCGCCCTCGCCGAAGCGGCGTTTCGTGAGCTCTCCGGTGAGGTCGTCGTTCAGTACCATTCACGTGACGGTGACACGGTCGCCGCCGGCCAAGCTCTGCTCGAAATCCGCGGACCGGCCCAAGCGATCCTCACGGCGGAGAGAGTCGCGCTCAATTTTGTCCAGCGCCTGTCGGGAATCGCGACCTTAACCGCGCGCTTCGTGGAAGCGGTTCGTGGCGCCGGCGCGCAAATCCTCGATACCCGCAAGACGACTCCCGGTTGGCGCCGATTGGAGAAGTACGCCGTGACATGCGGTGGCGGACAAAACCATCGCTGCGGGCTTTACGACCTGATTCTAATCAAAGACAACCATTTGGCGGCGCTCCGCAACGAGACTCCCAACGCGATCGCCGCGGCCGTTCAGCGCGCCCGTACCCATTTCCCCCAACTGCGGGTCGAAGTCGAGGCGGACACCTTGACTCAAGTGGAACAGGCGACTTCCGCCGGCGCGGACATCATCTTGCTCGACAATATGACGATTGACGAATTGCGCGCGGCGGTCGCGCTGGTGGGCAAGCGCGCGAAGACCGAAGCGAGTGGCGGGGTCAATCTCAAGACCGTCCGCGCCATCGCCGAAACGGGGGTTGATTACATCTCCGTCGGCACGCTCACCCATTCCGCCCCGGCGGTCGATATCGGATTGGACTTTCTTCCCGCATGACGATTGACGCGCAAATCCTGACGGCGCTGCGGACCGCCGGAAGAGACTCGGTTTCCGGGTCCGAAATCGCGCAACAATTGGGCCTCAGCCGCGCGGCCGTCTGGGCGCGAATCCAGGAACTGCGCTCCCTCGGCTACGACATCGAAGCCAGCCCGCATCGCGGCTACCGCCTCATCAGCGTCCCCGATGTCTTGCACGGCGATGATCTGCTCTCCCGCCTAGGCTCCACCCAGGTCATCGGGCGCGATATCCGCGTCTTCCAGGAAACCAACTCGACCAATGACGTCGTGGAGAAACTGGCGCGCGATGGCGTACGCGAGGGGGTCGTGGTCTTCGCGGAAGCGCAGACCAAAGGGCGTGGACGCCTCGGCCGCAAATGGGTATCACCCGCGCGCAAGGGCCTCTGGTTTTCGATCCTTCTCCGGCCCAACATTCGCCTCCAAGCAGCGACTCAAATAACCGTGGCGGCGGCCACGGCCCTCGCCCGCGCCATCCGGCAAACGGCCGGGATCGAACCCGAAATCAAGTGGCCCAACGACATTTTGCTGAACGGGAAAAAGGCGGCGGGAATTCTTACTGAATTGAGCGCGGAGTTGGATCACGTAAAGAGCGTTATTCTCGGGATTGGCGTCGATGTGAATTTGAACGCCGGCGATCTGCCCGCTGACCTGCGAAAACTGGCCACTTCAATCAAGATCGAGACCGGCCGCCACCTGGCGCGGGCGGATTTGGCTGTCGCGATCCTTCAGGAATTGGATCGCGATTACGCCCGAATAGGCGCTGGTGACTTCGAAGCGGTCGCGGACGAATGGGAAGCGCAATGCGCGACGCTTGGCCGCCCCGTCATACTTCGCGTCGGCGAGCGTGAAATTCGCGGCCAAGCCGAGTCACTCGACCCCGACGGCGCGCTCCTACTGCGGACCGAGCATGGCCGCCTGGAACGAATCACCGGCGGCGACGTCACTTTCGAAAAACCATGATCCTGCTCTTAGACATCGGCAATACCCATACGCACGTTGGCATCGGCGACCGAGACCGGGTTCTGAGCCACGTCAATTTGCCGACACCGGCCTGGTTTCAGAATCGCATCGGGCCGTTGCTCGCGAAACAATCCCACGGGCTGGTTTTGGAAGGAGCGGTGATTTGCAGCGTGGTGCCGCGCGCAACGAAGGCCGCCGTGCGACTCATCGCCGCACGTTACGGCCTAGCGGCGCTTCAGTTGGGCCCGGAGACATTGGCCGGGATCGGGATTGAATATCCCAAGCCTGAAACGATCGGTCCGGACCGTCTCGCCAACGCCGTCGCCGTCGCTCACCATTTCGGGGCGCCGGCGGTCGTGGTCGATTTTGGCACGGCAGTCACCTTTGACGTGGTTGACGCCAAGCGAAATTACGTTGGCGGCATCATCGCGCCCGGATTATCGGCGATGACCAGCTACCTCCACGAGAAGACGGCCCTCCTGCCCGCGATTGAAATCCGGGAAACCACGGCGGTGATTGGCAAGAATACGGAAGAGGCGATGCTGATCGGAGCGGTGCATGGGTACCGCGGATTGATCCGCGGACTGCTGGGCGAACTGAAACAGACGCTAAAGGCCCGCCGCCTACCGATCGTCGCGACCGGCGGCTACGCCGAAATTATCGCGGCGGGAATGCCCGAGATTACCGCCGTCGAACCGCTGCTGACGCTGGAGGGATTGCGACTCACCTGGCAAGCGGTAGGTTCACCGGCGCCGGGGGCCCGGCCACGGCGGCGGGCGCGCGTCCAAACGGGGTCTTGAGCTTGGATTGCCGGAATGGCAAGGTGGCCGGGTGTCATCGAATCGCATTATCGAACGCTTTGCCCGGCTCGGGCGTGAGCGGCAAAAGGGACTCATCGCCTACATCGGCGCCGGCGATCCAAACCTTGAGACCACGCGGCGCCTGGGAATCGCCTTTGATCATGCCGGGGTGGACGTGCTCGAGCTTGGCGTCCCGTTCAGTGACCCGCTGGCCGACGGTCTGGTAAATCAGCTAGCCGCGCAACGCGGGTTGGAGTCGGGGACGACCCCACCGAAGGCGCTGGAATGCGTCCGCGCGATCCGCGAGGCTTCGTCCGTCCCCATTGTTCTCTATATCTATTTCAATCTGATGCATCGTTTCGGATTGGAGAAATTCATCCGCGCGGCCGCCGAAGCGGGGGTCGATGGCCTGCTGGCGCTGGACTTGCCCCCGGAAGAATCCGAGAATTACGAAAGCTTGATGCGGGACGCGGGTTTATGCGTGATCTACCTCGTGGCGCCGACGACCCCGGATGAGCGGATCGAACTGATTGTGAAACGCGGCTCCGGCTTCATCTACTATGTCTCCCGCGAAGGCGTTACCGGAATGCAGTCGAAGATCGCATCGAGCCTGCCCCTCATGACGGCGAAGATCAAAAGCCACACGAAACTTCCGGTCGCGGTAGGCTTTGGAATCTCCAATCCGGAACAGGCGCGCGACGTGGCCGCCCAGGCGGACGCCATCGTCGTCGGCAGCGCCATTGTCAATCAAATCGCCCAGTACGGTCAAAGCCCGGAGCTGGTCGAACGAGTGACCGAATTCGTCCGCCGGCTGGCCGAAGCCGTGAAGCCACCCGCGGCGCGGGCCGCTTGATGGAAGCCGCTCCCAAATCGCGCGCGCCGCGCAACCGAACCTTGACCCTGACCGGCGACGAGCTCTCGCGTTACGCCGCGAAGCTCCTCCAGCCACCACTGCCGGCGCGTCAGGCGCAGTGGGTGAATCGTATTTTATGCGCGGAGATGTCCGCGGTTTGCCCTTTGCTCGCGCCGGCGTCGGTCGATTTGCTCATCCTCGATCCCCCGTACAATCTCGATAAATCGTTCGCGGACGAGAAATTTCGCGAGCTATCGACGGCGGAGTACGAGCGCCACTTCGAGGCGTGGTTAACGCCTCTGCTCCCTTGTCTCAAACCGACGGCGAGCCTCTACGTCTGTGGCGATTGGAAATCATCGACCGCGCTGCAACGGGTCCTGGAACGGCACGCGCGCGTACGCAACCGTATCACCTGGGAGCGAGAAAAGGGGCGCGGGGCGCGGGCCAACTGGAAGAACTCCAGCGAAGACATCTGGTTCTGCACGATGTCGAATGATTATTATTTCAACGTCGAAGCCGTCAAATTGAAACGCCGGGTCATCGCGCCGTACAAAGTCGATGGCCAGCCAAAAGATTGGGCGCGGACCGACGCGGGCGATTTTCGCCTGACCCACCCGTCCAACCTTTGGACCGACCTAACGATTCCATTCTGGTCGATGCCGGAAAACACCGAACACCCGACCCAAAAGCCCGAAAAGCTCATCGCAAAACTAATCCTGGCCAGCTCACGGGAAGGTGACTTGATCCTGGACCCGTTCCTCGGCTCCGGCACGACCGCCGCGGTCGCGAGAAAATTGGGTCGCAACGTCATCGGCATCGAGCAAAACAAACGTTACGCCTGCCTGGCGGCAAAGCGTTTCGAGCTCGCGGCCGGGAACGCCAGCATCCAAGGCTACGCGGACGGTGTCTTCTGGGAGCGCAACACCCTGGCGGCGCAACCTCGCGACGACCGACGCCGTCGAGGCCAAACCACATTTGAGCAGGAACCACTGCAATTAATCGGCTGAAACCCGCACGATTCATGAAGAAGAAATCCCCCTCCAGCGACCGTTTTGTAATCATTATGGCCGGCGGCCGCGGCGAACGATTCTGGCCAGTCAGCCGCGAGAAGACGCCGAAACAGTTGATCAAACTGCTCTCAGACCGCTCGCTGCTCCAACAGGCCGTGGATCGGGTGCTCCCACTCGTCCCACTGCAGAATCTGCTCATCATCACCAACGCCGCGCAGGCGGCGGCGGTCCGCAAGCAGCTCCCCAAATTGCCAAAGGAAAACGTGATCGCCGAACCCGTCGGTCGAGATACCTGCGCCGCCGTGACGCTCGGAGCCGCGCTCGTCGGCGCCCGGTCAACGACCGGCGTAATGGCCGTCCTCCCGGCGGATCATCTCATTCCCGACGAGAAGAAATTTCAGCAAGCGCTGGCGGACGCCTTTGACCTCGCTAGCCGCGGCCAAGTCATCGTTACCATCGGAATCAAGCCGACCGAGCCGGCGACTGGGTACGGATACATCCGTGTCGGCGACCCGTTGCCCCCGCCGCACGGGGTGAAGCCGTACAAGACTACGTTCTTTAAGGCGGAACAATTCGTTGAAAAACCGCAGCACGAAAAGGCGGTCGAATACCTGAACAGCGGCCACTATCGCTGGAACGCGGGGATGTTCATCTGGTCGTTCGTAACAATTACGGAAGGGCTCCAGAAGCATCAGCCTGAAATGTTCGCGGCCTGCCAGCGTTGGTTCAAGGCCGCAAGCACGCCCAAGCTCGCCAAGGTCCTCGCCAAGGTCCTCGCCAAGGAATACCCAGAGATCAAAAAAGTATCGATTGATTTCGCGCTCATGGAGCACGCGCACAACGTCGTAGTGGCGGACGGGACTTTTGGCTGGGACGACCTCGGGTCATGGAACGCCCTGGCGCGGCACATCAAGGCGGACGCCGAAGGCAACTGCGCCGTCGCCGATTTCATTCACGTGGACGCCGCCCGCAATCTTATTTTTGACGCGCGGACAAGAGGCCGCACGCCCATCGCCGTGGTCGGCCTGCGCGACTCCGTGATTGTCCAAACGGACGACGCCCTGCTCGTCGCCCACAAAAGTCAGACCCAAAAGATCAAGGAACTCGTCACCAAATTGGCCGCCAATCCAAAGTACAAGCGTCTGGTCTGACGGACAAACGTCCCGGGCTTTACTCCGGGACGAGTTTCCAGACCTTGCCCGAGTGCCCGGTAACTTGCGCGCTGCCATTGGTGAGCACGTACACTTCGCCGTCAGAGTCTTGAGCGAACGCGACGATGCAGGCCTTGATCTCGCCCTTCGGATGAGACCCCAAATCCAGCGGCCCCATCGTCCACTTCTCGCCCGCCGAGGCGGGCGGCGTCGCGACGAACACAACGCCATCAGGGACCACGAAATTCCTCGACCAATCGCCAAATATATAGCGGCCAACCAGCTTCGGCAGCGCCTTGCCTCGATAGACGTAACCGCCGGTGACGCTGATACCCATCGCTTCGGGGTCGCCGCGGAATCCGCCCTTGTTCTTATATTCAAAGATCGGGTCCACGAACGGTTTCCCGTCCGCGCCCACCTTCGGGCAATCAGTCGGCGGGTTGCGTTCATCCTTGGGGTTGAAACAGTGAAAACCTTCGCGCACGTTCCAGCCATAGTTGCCACCCTTTACGATGATGTCCACCTCTTCAAACATCGTCTGGCCCACGTCCGCGGCAAAAAGCTGTCGTTCGCCGCCTTGATCGAACGACATGCGCCACGGATTTCGCATTCCATACGCGTAAATCTCGGGCTTGCCTCCGCCGCCGGCGAACGGATTATCCTTCGGAATGCCGTACGGCGTTCCGTTATCCACGTCGATCCGGAGGATTTTGCCCATCAGCGTTTCCTTGCTTTGGCCGTTGCCGAGCGGCGATAGGCGGAGGCCTACGTCATCCGCATTGCCTCCATCGCCCACCGAGATGTAAAGGTAACCGTCCGGTCCGAACGCGATCGAGCCGCCATTGTGGTTGTAATAGGGCTTATCGAACTCCAGCAAGACCCGTTCGGACGCCGGATCAGCGGCCGCGAAATCGCCTGGCGGGAATCGGAATTCAGAGATGCGGCTGGTGCAGTTCCAATTCGTCGGGGCGGCGGTCCGCAACGGGACACTGTAGAACACGTAGAACTTTCGATTCACCTTGAAGTTCGGATGCAACGCCAAGCCGAGCAGCCCGCGCTCGTCGAAACCCTTGATCAACTCAATCATGCGGTCGGTCAGGTCCAGCACGGGCGTCTCGGCGACCGTTCCCTCCGCGTCCACCAAATAAATCTTGCCGGCTTGATCCGCCACCAGACACCGACCCGAACCGTCGCGCAGCGAGGCAAGCGCCGTCGGAGAAACAAAGCCCTTGGCGAAGAGCTTTAGCGAGGCGCCGCTTTCCGACGCGGAAGCGGAACAAAATAGTCCAGCCAGCGCCAGGGCGGCGGCCATCAGGAGCTGGGGCACTCTTCGGGTAACGCGATTATTCAGGCGTAACATAATATCAATGGGTAAGGTGTTTTGCGGCCACACAGCGTCAATTCGCTAAGGCACGGAACGCGGTCGTTATCCCCGGCGCCATGCATAAATGCAAGCAGAATCCCGTCGGCGCGCGCCCGTCTTGGCCGCCCGATGACAGCCAGATGAGACCGCGCCGCCGCGTCGTCACGACGGCTTCGCGTTCGGAAATCGAGGGGCGACCCAACCCGCCTCAGGGCCCCTGGGGCCAATGCAAATTCTGCCGGAGAAACGCGAAGGTTCCTTTGCCATTGATGGTGTGCGGGCCGTTGAAGAACTCGATCGTCGTACGATCACCCAAGCCGAGTTGATCATACATGCGCCGGGTTTTCGCGAATTCGTACGCCACCCATTCGTCCGGCGCGACGCCATCGCCATGCCCGCGTTCGACCATGAACGGCCGGGGCAGGATCAACCAGCTCATTTCGGAGTAGTTGAAAGTATTTCCGAGGTTGAATTCCGGCATATCGTACTCGCCGCCAAAAAGGTAACAATACGGGCTGCGAGCGGCGACGTTCTTCCAAATCCATTCGTTATAGTCCGCCGAGCAAATCGACAGGCAATATCGATCCAACAGGGAGGGAACGCGCATGGCCGTCTTACCTCCGTAGCTGAGTCCATAGAAGGCCATCCGCTGTGGATCGACGTAATCCAAACTGGCCAACCAATCCAGAATAACCTCGTGTTGGCGAACGATGAATGAAAACAGCGTCCGTTTCAGCGGCTGGGCCTTGCGCAGGACCTGACGAAATCGGTTTTGACCGATGTACGGATTCTGTGGCGCGAAGGTGACGTAGCCCTGTTCCGCCAACCGGCACGCGAACGCATGATAATACTGGCTGTCCACCTTCGGGTCGGCCACGTCGCTGGGACGCCCCTCCAAGCCATGCTGGCAGACAACCACGGGCCGGCGCTCACCAGCCGGGATGTTCACGGGTACGAGTAATATCCCGTACGCAAAAACGTCTGGAAATACGTCCAGCGTCACCTCATACCCCTTGAACGCGGGCGTCTCGATGATCAACCGACTCCGTGGTCGCGGCGGAAGCGTGGCGCGCGGTAATCGACCAATGATCTCGTCCCAAAAATAGTCGCGGTACGCCTGCGCGCTCGCCACGAACGACTCGGCGCTCTTCCGATCCGCTTTGCCCCAGAATTTGGCGCGCGTGAATTCCGATTCGCGCATCAACCATTGCGTATCCTCCAGTATTTCGGCGTAGGCCTGAGCCACCCGAGTCGTTGGCGCCTCGACCAATCGAGGCGCCTCAAGCGAGAACCTCGGCGTTTGCTTCACTCCCAGCCCAACCAAAAACGCCCGTAAAGTTTCGTCGTTAGCAATCGCCTCTGGCCCGGCCTTCACAAACGTCAGACGAGTTGTCGCCGGAATCGGCCGAATCCATTCGCGAGCACGCGCGACCTCCTGCTCGACATGGACCGGATCAGGCGGAACGAGCTTGCCCGGCGCCGCGCCGTCATGCGGCTGCCCTGGCGCGGGATACTCGGCCGTCGGGTACTTGCCCGCCTCGATGACCAGCGCTCGCGGCGCGATCAGCCCGGCGAGCTCGGCGTCACCATACTGCTCCAGCAGGGACCATACGTTGCGATAAATCGGCTCCTGGTAGGTCGCCTCGCGTGGTTGGAAATAGCCGCACACCGCGGTCGCGTCGATCCGGGTATCGCTGGCGCCGGCGTAAAGCGCCAGCAGGCCCCCCTCGCCGTAGCCAATGACGCCGATCGGCGCATGCGGCGCTTCCTGACTGAACCAATCGACGGCGGCCAATATTTTTTGCGTTTCATAGCCGGCCAAGGTGCGGCCCATCTCGTAAGCCGCACGCCAGAGGAACTCCCGCTGCGATTGACGCGTGTGCCGGACGCCGGGTAGCCCGCTGTAAGTGTCGCCGCGATCAACCAAAGTCGGGATGAGCACGCGGCAGCCGTTTTCCGCCAGACGGGGCGCGAACTGGGCCTCGGGGGCCAAGCCGGACGCCAGACCAGCGAGCATTTCCGGCGACATGTCACAGTCGGGCGCGGCCACGACGTTGGCAACCGCCCGCCTTTTAGGCTCCAAGAGCAGTCCCTCACCCCGCACGCCGCGAAAGACATTCCAGCTAACCGAATAGACCCGATATTCGCCCGTCTCGGCGACGAAGGAACGCCCCCTGTCCAAACCGGGCTCGGAGGCGGACAAAAGCGGCGTTTCCACCTCCAGCCGAATCGTATCCCGGTGGTCGATCAGTCCGGTGATTTCGCGGAAATGTTGTCGGTTGGTTTCGACCGACGTCAAATAGTTTGTCATCGACGAAAAATCCCGCCGCCAAAAACCGGCCCGATTTTGCACGCGGGCGACGAGGTCATTACTCAAAAACCGGTCGATGCCGTCCACCATTTGGGCCGCCAGATCGCCCGACAACGTGAGGGACTCGGTGTGAGGCAGGTTTTCCGCGCGCGCCCGAAGGAAGAGTCCAAAGGCGCAGGCCAGGCTGGCGATGATGAAGTGAGGGGATTTCATGCGTTTGACGGTTAATCCGAGTTTTCTGGAACGTCTTCAATGAACACCAAAAGCAGGCGCCAAGGCAAAGCAAATGACGCATTCCCGCGATTGCCAATCGGCGCAACCTCCCGGTAGGCTCAGCGCGTGGTTCGACTAGTATTGTTCGATATCGACGGCACGCTGATTCGCACCGGAGGCGCGGGAGTAAAAGCCTTCGAGCTAACCTTTGCCACCGAGTTCAAGATCGCGCGGGGCACCGAAAAAATGAAATTCGCCGGCCGCACCGACGTGTCGCTGGTGCGCGAATTCTTCACGCTGCACGAAATCGACCCAAGTCCCGATAATTTCGCGCGCTTTTTTGATCGCTACACCTTTTGGCTCGATCATGTTCTGCACGAAGCCACGGGCGAGACGTGCGAAGGGGTGGACGAATTCATTCGCGATCTCGCGGCCCTGCCCGACCCGCCGACCTTGGGTCTCTTGACGGGCAATATCCGTCTCGGCGCGGAGCTCAAATTGCGGCGCTACCAGCTCTGGGAGTATTTCACCATGGGCGCGTTTGGTGACGATCACGAAGACCGAAACCAATTGGCGGTGATCGCCAAAGCGCGCGGCAGCCGGTTGCTGAAGGAAGAGCTTTCGGGCGAACAGATTTTGGTGATCGGGGACACGCCGCGGGATATCGAGTGCGCCGCGGCGATCGACGCCCAGATGCTGGCGGTTGCCACCGGCGGGGCGTCCTTGGGCGACCTCGAGACTCATCGGCCGACTTGGGCGGTAAAAAATCTCCGCGAGATCACCGCCGCGGAGACGTGTGGTCAGGCTGGCCGGGTGCGCCGGCGCAAGCCGAGGCAGCCCTCGTGAACACCATACGTATCCACCCTCCCCTTCCCGGCTTCGGCCACCCAGGAGTCGTTGCCGCCGCCCGCCCAGGATGCCCGCGCCGAAACTAATGTGAATGAGGCCGTCCGGTGCCGCAAAGCCCGCACGAACTCGGCGTTCCCGAACACGCCGGCGCCTCGCCGCCTCCACCGGCGACGCTCGAGGCAAATACCGAAAGCTTCTTGGTTAGTTTGGCAGTACCGCAATGGGGACACGGCGTGCCCTCCCAATGGGTGGAACGAACCAACACTTCGCTGTCGCGGTCGCATTTGGAACAGTGGAATTCGTAAATTGGCATACCCAGAGAGTACCGCATCCACACCCGGCGATCAAGCGCCGCCCGCCCGGCGTCCATCCCGCTGAATTGACGTTGCTTCATCTTGCGCTGCCTTGGGAGGTAGGTTAGTCTCCGGTCGCTGTCCAAATGACAGGCAACCCAATCCGCAGCCAATTAATCGCGCCGGCAGCCGTGGAGGCGGCGAGTTCGACCCCCAAGGGCGAAGCACCGGCGTTGGGTCCGAATCATGTCAACCAATTCACTAGAGCCGGGATGCTGGAGCTAGATTATCCGCGCTCCGCGCCTACGTCTGCCTTGGCTCCACGCCCGGTATTCTGGACAATTCTATATCGGTTCGTCGGATTCATCTCGCGGGGACGTTGGTTCGCCGGTGATCGCTGGGGTAGTGAGGCAAGCCCTAACCGATCCGCCGGTGGGCGATTAGGTCGTTTGATGGGTAAACCGCGCCGCGTCGTGGCCTGTTCGGCGACTGGCGTCGGTCGCTCGCGCGTGTCACGGCTGGAGCGCGCCTGGCCAACCCACTTGGGCTGGAACCTCATTATCGGGCTTCTTCTCTCATCGAGCCGAAACGCCTCCGCGAATGCGAAGGGTGACTACGGCGTCGTCAACTGGCAGGTCGAAGATGGCCTGCCGCAAAATACGGTCAAAGAGATACTCCAGACGCGCGACGGCTACCTCTGGTTAGGAACCTACAACGGACTGGCCCGCTTTGATGGACTGAAGTTTGCCACCTTCAATACCGCCAATACTCCTGCGATGCGGTCCGAGGACATCGCGGCGCTTTTCGAGGACAGCCGATCGCGCCTCTGGGTCGGCACCGAATATGGATTGTTGCGCTACGAATTGGGCCGTCTGGCCCCCTGCCCGGAAGCGGAAGCGTTTGCGAGCGCTCACGTGATGGATATTCGCGAATTGCCCGACCAAAGCCTGGTGGTCGCCACCGATCAAGGAATTTTTCGTCGAACCAACGGCGCCTTTCAAGAGCTTCCGATCCCTGGCGCCGCCTGGCCAACCCGCCGTAGTTGGGTGGCGGTGGATCCGCACGGGCAGTTGTGGATCGCGCAGCGCGCGGCGCTCTACACGTGGGAGGCGGGGCAGCTGACGTTGCAGACTCGGCTCGACGCCGAAGTCAGCTTCATGCTCGCCGACGTTGATGGGACAATTTGGTGCATCCTGAATGACACTCGACTCGTTCACGTCGTACGAGGGGTCGCTCAGCCGCACCTTCTGGAGAACGCGGGCAATCTCCGTGGCCTGACCAGGACTAGGAATGGCGATTTTTGGATCTCAACCGACCACGGGCTGGTCCGCGAACGGGCCGGAGCCATCCTCCGTCTGACCACGCAAGATGGACTTCCGAACGAAAAGCTGGAATTGGTCTTCGAGGACGTCGAAGGGAATCTTTGGGTCGGAACGGCCGACGATGGTTTGGTGCGGCTGCGGGAAAAACGCGTCGAGACTTACTCGACGGAGGACGGCTTGACGAGCGACGATACGATCAGCGTGCTCGGCGATCCCGATGGCCGCGTCTGGGTCGGAACATTTGACGGAGGTCTCAACGTTCTCGAGGCGGGCAAGTGGCGGGCGGTTCGGCCACCTGGCTTGCCCGAAAGTGTGCAGCACGTAATTTCGCTTTGTCGAACCCGTGACGGCGCCCTGTGGTTCGGGACGTACGGCCGCGGCGCGTTTCGGTGGCAAGACGCCGGACCGGTCCAAGCCGAAGGCAATGACGTTGAGCGCATCGCGCGTGCGCTTCTGGAAGATCGGCGCGGCGGAATCTGGATCGGCACGAGCAAAGAGGGGGTCGAGTATTTTCAGGAATCGGGCGTGAAATGGTTTAACGCCTCCAATGGGTTATCCATCAATTTCGTCACCGCGATCGCCCAGGATCGCGCCAACGATGTTTGGATCGGCACCGAAGACGGACTGAACCGGGTTTCCGGGGAACGAGTCACGCGGTATTTCAAACGTGATGGCCTCGGCGTGAATCTGGTGAACGCCCTCTACGTCGATGAAGCGGGCGACCTCTGGATCGGGACGATGGGCGGCGGGTTAACCCGCTATCGGGACGGCCGTTTTGCGACGGTAACCTCGGCCCAGGGATTGTCGAATGACCGCATTACTCAAATTCTGGAGGATGACGACGGCGTCCTGTGGCTGGGAACGCAGTCGGGTATCTTTCGCGTCCGCAAGGGCGATCTCAACGCCGTTTTGGACCATCGGCGTAACTCGGTCGATTGTGTGACCTACACGAAGGCCGACGGGTTGCGCCATCCCAGCTACGTGGGCGGTTTTCAGCCGACCTGCATGAAGTCGTCGGACGGCCGGCTCTGGTTCTGCGGCCCGGGCGGAGTGACCGTGATCGATCCGAAAAAGTTGAAAACCGATTCGCCTCCCCCACCGCTCTACATCGAGAGCGTGATTGTGGATGGCGAAAACGTTTTCGACCAAACGCGAGAGGCCGAGCGAGCGGGTGGCGCGGCCACGCCGGGAGGCCGGCCGGCCATTGCGGGGATCGGGCCGGAATTACCAGTCTTCCGGGTCGCCGCCGGCGCGCGCCGATTGGAGTTCAATTACACCGCGCTAAATTTTTCAGCTCCGAATCGTGTCCTCTTCCGGTGCCGTCTCGAAGGTTACGAGGACGAGTGGCAGAATGTCGGCCCGCGGCGCTCGGTGCAGTACACGCGCCTGCCGCCCGGGCCCTACCGATTTCGGGTCGCCGTCGCGAGTGAAACGACCAGCGAACACCGACCGGAAGCGGCGGTCGCGCTCTTGGTGGAAGGCCGACTCACCGAAAGTTGGTGGTTTAGGGGATTACTGATTGCCGTGGTCGGCGGTGTGGGTGTCCTCTTCTACCGCTTGAAGATGCGGCATCTCCACGAGGTCGAGCAACTCCGCTCACGCATCGCCAGCGACCTGCACGACGAAGTCGGCGCCAACCTGAGTAATATCGCCCTGCTTGCCTCCTTGGGAGTTCACGCGCCAAGCGGCCCCGGACACGGCTCCTCAGAACTATCGGAAATCCACCGGATTGCCATCCAAACCGCGAACGCCGTACGGGATGTCGTCTGGTTCATCATGCCCGGTTACGACACCCTGCAAGAATTGGTGAGCCAACTGGAATCGGCGACCGATCGCCTGCTGGTCAATATCGAGGTTAATTTCCAATCAACGATTGAAAACAGCGGCGAGAAACTTTCCATCCTGTTCTGCCGCAACGTATTCCTGTTGTACAAGGAAGTGCTGCACAATATCGTCAAACACTCGGAAGCAAGCAAAGTCGAAATTCAGATCAATCAGGCGGGCAGCTACTTTGACCTGTTGATTCGCGACAACGGTTTCGGCTATGACGCTGCCGCGATTCGGAAAGGGCATGGTTTAGGGAGCTTGCGGCGGCGGGCGACTGAATTGAAGGGAACTCTCGACATGGAAAGCAAACTCGGGCGCGGCACAACCGTCCATTTCCGCGTCCGGCTAAAATGAAGAAGCTCGCCGAAAGGCATGGCGTGAATACGCCATACCCAATCGCGCCCTGCGCGCGTAAGGTGCTTTGCTTAGCCCGGATAGCAAAAAACTGGACGCGAACAAAAAGGTGACATGACCAACGTCTGGATCGTGGAAGATAACGAAGGGTACAGACGCACGCTGTTGCGGGTAATCAACGGCGACCAACACCTGCGTTGCGAACGTGTCTTCGGCTCGTGCGAAGACGCGCTGGAGGAGTTAAAAAGCGGGTCTCCACCGGAGGTGTTGTTGTTGGACATCAATCTTCCCGGGATGGACGGGGTCACCGCGGCGCCCGAGTTCAAACGCGTCGCCCCCACTACTGAGATCATCATGCTGACGATGTTCAGCGATAATCGGACCGTTTTTCAGGCCCTATGCGCCGGCGCGTCCGGTTATCTGCTCAAGACCAGCGCGGCCGACGTGATCATCAATGGGATCATGGAGGTCGTGAACGGCGGCGCGCCGATGAGTCCCCAAATCGCCCGCGCCGTGCTCAATTTGTTCAATCGGGTGGTTCCCCAAAACACCGACTACAAGCTCACCTCGCGAGAGGTCGGCGTGCTCGAACTCCTCGTTAAAGGCAGCACGAAAAAAGCGATCGCCGACCAGCTGGCCATCAGTTACCATACTGTCGATAAGCACGTCCGCAGCATCTACACCAAGCTCCACGTCCAGAGCGTCAGCGCGGCGGTGGCCAAAGCGTTGCGCGAAAAGCTAATCTAAACTTCCGCGCGCCGCGCGCCACGAACCGGATCAGGACGCTGCGATTCGCCAGCCAGAGCGCCCGCTTTGCTGCGTCCGCGCCTCAGACCCCGCGGGCGCCTCCGATGAACTCATGCTCAAGCGCGCGCACGACCAGCACCGGGCAGGGCGCATGGCGAACGACTCGCTCAGTGGTGCTCCCCAGCAACGCATGTTTGATGCCCGTGTACCCGTGCGTCGAGATGATGATCAAATCGGCCTTGAGTGAACGCGCGGCATCGGCGATCTCACAGTACGCCCGCCCATACCGGACCAAGGTTTTCTCCACCAGTTTTGGGCCTAGCTTCAAACGCTTGACTAACCGCTTCAATTGACGTTCGCACTCCGCCATGACTTGGTCGTTCTCCATGGTCAATGGCATCGTCTTGGCAAAGCCTGGAGCCGCCACCGGCTCGACGACGTAGAGCACGGTCAATTTCGCTCCAAACTGGCCCGCGAACGCCGCCGCGTACGACAGGGCCTTCTCGGCCTCCGCGGAGAAGTCCGTCGACACGAGTATGGACTCGATGCTAAAGCGACGGGAAGGTGTCGTTGTCGAGACGACGGCTGCCCGCGCGGGCGATCGGCGACGGGCCAACAAGGACGTGCCATTGGCAACCGCCTTCTTTATATCGTTGGTAATGGTTTTCATTTGATGATGGATTGATTGTTCTCTGGCGGCAATCTGCACCACCTACCCCAAACCGCCCAACCGCTCCTTGGGTTTGCCGCACCATTTTTTGGCAATCGTGACCACGTCTAACGTCAACCCCAAACGACATCCAGCACGATCGCGTCATCGCCCGTACTCACCCAATCCGTGAGCTCCTTTCTCGCGAAAAAACGATCCGCGGGAGAGAGCCGAATCCACCCCTTCAGGCAACCGACGTCCGAGCTTTGCCAAATTCGGAAAAGCGGGGCCGCGCGACCACGCATAGGTTGTCATTATGAATCATCCGGTAAACATTACCTTTCGAAACATGAAGCCGTCCGCGGCGGTTACCGCCCACATTGAAGCGGAGGCAGCCAAGCTGGAACGGTATTATGATCGCATTACGAGTTGCCACGTCTTGGTGGAAACCCCTCACCGACCTCACCGCTCGGGCACGAAGTTTCGGGTCCGAATCGAGCTTGAAGTTCCCCGTACGGAACTGGTCGTGGACCACGAGCCTAGCCTGCATGCCGCGCTCGCCCGTTCCCTCGACGGCCGGTTGAAAAAGCAGGACGAGACCCAGCCGGACCACAAAGACCTCAATGTCGTCATCCGTGACGTATTTCGAAGCGCGCGCCGCCAGTTGCAGGACTATGCTCGCCGACTGCGCGGCAACGTCAAAACCCATCCGGAGAGCCAAGCATTGCGGGCCGAGCCCGTTTGAAAAGAAGCAGCCAGTCGCGCCACATCGATTCGGCGATCGTTAACTGCTTTCGCCGCTCGCGTTCGTCCAATTCGGCGATCGTCTCGCCGTACACGTCGGCCAACCGGAATCCGCGACGCTGAGGTTGAACAGGATGAACGTGGATTCGTCTAACCCTGCGACTATCGAATGCTCTCCCTCGAACCGCTGACATTTTGTCGCCCGCCCGTAACGGCGCGCGGCGTCCGTCCCGCTTGGAAACCAAGAACGCTCGGGAAGCGCCGAGGGCTTGAGCTCAAGCGTCTCGCTGCGTCGTTCGCGAGTCGCGTTAAAAGGCGCCGCGTCAAAACGCCTCGAACCTCCATGAATACTGTAAGGTCGTTCAACCGCGTTCCACGTCTTGCGTGCGTCGGTGGCATAATCGCCCTGCTTCTCGTCCTGCCGGTCCAAACGTTCGGCGGCAGGGACGCAGGGCAACCTCAATGGATTCTGGTCACCGCCCCCGCCTTTCGGGAGGAAGTCGGGCCGCTCATTGACCAACGTCGGGCGGACGGCTTCAACGTCGCCGTTATCAGCGCGCCCGAGCAACTCGCCCAAACTGCAACAACCCCGTTGCTGGCCCGCATCCGAGAGTTACGGGCCGCGGCCAGAGGACCGTCCTACCTGCTCCTGTTCGGCGCCGTGAGCGCCCCGGACTCAGCGTCCGCCGCCCAGACCGTCGTTCCGCCGTTGCGAGGGACCGTGGGACGCATGAGGGATCAACCGCAAGATTACGCTTACGGGCTGCCCGACGAGAGCGGGGCGCCGACGTTGGCGGTTGGACGTTTGCCGGCCCGGACGACCGGCGAGGCTCGGGCATTAGTGCGGAAAACATTGCGATTTGAACGCGACCGCGAACCGGGGCGATGGCAAAACCGGCTCGTCCTGTTGGCCGGAAATCCCGGAGGTGGCCCGTTGGCCGAAATGATGATCGAGCCGGCCACGCTGCCGCGACTCCAGCGTCTGGACCCGGCCTGGCGCCTGGACGCGATTTTCAATAACTCCGGTTCCCGCTTTTACCTGCCGCCCACCCGCGCCCACGACGCCGCCCTGCGCTCCTTCGAGGAGGGTGAGGTATTTGCGCTCTTCCTCGGGCATTCCGCGCCCCCGGCGTTATGGCTTGCCGGCACAAACTTTTTGACCGGCGACGAGTTGGCGGGGTTGAAGATTCCCCACGGGGCGGGAGTGTTTTTCACCTGCGGTTGTTATGCTTGCCAATGGCGGGGTGAGGGCGGCGAAGGGTATGGCGTCGCCGCGCTGCGCAACCCCGATGGACCCGTCGCCGTGATCGGAGCGAGCGGAGAAAGTTACACCGCGGCGGGAACCTTGGCGGTGGACGGCCTCTTGAACCAATGCGCCAAGCGGCCGTTTCCCGCTCGACTCGGTGAATACTGGCTGGCCATCCAGTCAGGCCTGGCCCGCGGACCGATCGACGATCTCACGTTTCGCCTTTACGATCAATTTGACGGCAGCCAGGGCCGAACCTCCCTGGCGGAACAGCGCCGCGAGCATCTCGAGATGTGGATGCTGCTGGGTGATCCCGCCCTGCGGCTGCCGCTCGTACCGACCGATCTTATGCTCATGCCCCCGCCTTCGGTTCGCGCCGGCCAATTGCTCACGATCAACGGTGAACTTCCTGCCCGGCTGGCGAACGCGAAGGTCCACGTTACGCTCGAACGCCCGCTCGCGAGCGTGCCTGCCGACCTCGAAAGTCCGCCTCCTTCCGCGCCGGATGATCCGGGCGCAAGGGAACGGCTGACCTTGGCGAACGCAAAACGGGCAAACACCTTCATATTATCTGGGCGCGAGACCACGGCGATGGGAACGGGTTTCACCTGCTCCCTCACCGTACCGCCCAACCTGCCGTGGTCGAACGTCGTGGTCCGAGCTTACGCGGCGACCCGCGGCGATTCCGCGCTGGCGGCGATCTCGGCGCCGGTCGCTCCCTGAGCCAGCGAGCCGCGCCGGCTCCCGCGAGAGAATTCCGCATTGCGCGGGACGCGATTGGAATTCAAACTTCGGACGCATGGCCAATATTAGAGCGTCGGTTCTGGAGCAATTCGAAACGCAACTGCAATTGCGAGAATACCCGCTTCCCGCCAGCCTTGAGGCGGGCGCCGCGCTCGTGCGGACCGAAATGGCCGGGATTTGCGGAACCGACGTCCACCTTTGGAAGGGCCAATTGCCGATTGCGCTGCCGATCATTCTCGGTCACGAGACGGTCGGTTGGATTGACCGCCTCGGCGAGGGGTTAACGCACGATTGGGCCGGTCAACCTTTGAAAATCGGAGACCGCGTTACCTGGAATTCAACCGTTTCGTGCGGTCAGTGCTTTTATTGCGCGGAAAAGAAACAGCCGACCCGCTGCCCACACCGTCGCGCGTACGGCATCGGACACCGCTGCGATCTGCCGCCCCATCTCCTGGGCGGTTATGCCGAATTTCATTACCTGCGCCCCCGCACCCACATTTTCAAGATTCCGGATGAATTACCAACCGCGGCCGTCATCGGCGCCGGGTGCGCGCTCATCACGGCGATTCATGGAGTGGAACGCACCGGCATCGGATGGCAGGACACCGTCGTCGTGCAGGGCGCGGGCCCGGTCGGCATCGCCGCGCTGGCGGTCGCGAAAAGCGCCGGCGCCGCTCAGGTGATCGTTATCGGCGGCCCGCGACGGCGCCTCGAACTGGCGACCCGCTTTGGCGCCGATCACGTCATCGACCTCGCGGAGGTCGCGACCGCCGAAGAACGCATCGAAGCCGTTCGGCGACTCACCCGCGGATACGGAAGTGACGTCGTCTTGGAATGCGTCGGGATCCCCACCGCGGTGCCGGAGGGAATGGAAATGTGTCGCGACGGCGGAAAGTATCTGGTTTTAGGGCACTACTGTGACGCAGGCCCCATCTCCTTCAATCCGCACGTCATCACCCGCAAGCAACTCCAGGTTTTTGGCTCCTGGTCGAGCGAACCGCGCCACCTGCGCGCGGCGCTGCAGTTTCTGCGCGAGCGTCAGGACGAGTTTCCCTTCGCTTCGATGGTGACCCATCGTTTCCCACTCGAGCGGGCGAATGAAGCGCTGGCGGCGACCGCTAACTGGGAATCCGCCAAAAGCGTGATTGTGCCCGGCGCGTGAGCATCGGAACGCGGCGCGCGGCCCCCTCCCCAGCAATCGGGCCACCCAGCCTCGGCGCGGAGCCGATCGGCAATTCCTGGCGGGCGAAGAATACAACCCCGTCCGAGGCCCAACTCGAAGCCGTCAGTAGGTCGCGCGACCGCCCGAAATATCGAAGGACGCCCCGGTCGAAAACGAGCATTCTTCCGACGCCAGCCAAGCCGTCAGCGCGGCCACTTCGTCCGTCTGGCCGGCTCGGCGCATGGGGATTTTCGAAAGCATGTATTCCAAATGTTCGGGCGAGACTTGCTCGAGGATGTCGGTTTCAATCACCGCGGGCGTGACACAGTTGACGATGACTCCGGTTTGCGCGAGTTCCTTGCCGAGGGACTTCGTCAGGCCGATGACGCCGGCTTTGGCGGCGCTGTAGTGAGAGGCGTTCGGATTGCCTTCCTTGCCGGCGATTGACGCAATGTTCACGATCCGGCCGTATTTTCGCGGCAGCATCAAGGGAACCACCGCGTGGCAACAAAGAAAAACCGCGAAAAGATCAATGTCAATGACCGCGCGCCATTCCTCCGGCGTGCATTCCCAGAGATTGCGCGAAACTCCGGCGATTCCCGCGTTGTTAACCAGAATTTCCAGTGAGCCGAAATGCTTTGCCGTGGCTTCCGCGGCGCGACTGACCGCTCCAGCGTCCGTGACGTCCACCGCGACCATGTGAACCTTGTCAGCGGGAGCGAGGATCTTAACGGCCGCCTTGAGCGCCGACTTGTCGATATCCCATAGACTGCAGGAGGCGCCCGAGGCGAGCAAACGCCGCGCGATCGCAAAACCGATCCCCCGCGCGCCGCCCGTCACGATGGCGTGCTTGCCCTGGAGATCGATTTGATTCATCAGTCGGGAAAAACGGATTCAAATACGCGTCGAGCCCACGCGGAGGACCCGCTGCCGGGAACGGTCAAAACGAGATGGCGGAATTCGTCCGCCACAAATCGGTCACCGCCCAGAGATTGACCGGCGTCAGCGACAAGCCAAACCGCAGGAAACGGGCGCTCCCGTCCACAAACGCGTAATTCGAACCGCCCGAGCGGGTGCCGCGCACTTTCGTGGCGTGGCGTGACTGATCCACTTCTTCGACATCGTTCCCCGCCTGCCCTTGCAGAAAATCCATGTGAAAATGTCCCGAGGTAGAGATTTTCTCGCCCAAAACCACGGTCATCGACGGTTGGGGCACGGCGCTCTCGGCCATCGCGAACTGGCCGTTGCCCGCCATATAGCCATTAAAGTCGTCGGCTGTGAGAGTCGCCTGAAAATAATCATTCCACGCGTTTATTATATAGCTTCGCGGAGTGGAATCGATCGGGTATTTGACCGGATCCGTGCCGAAGGTCGCCGGCTTGGGGACATCGCTCGGGCAGCGCAGGATCCGCCCGTCTTTGTAGGCATCCCAAAGGCGGGTGGTCCAAGCCGGGTTATACGCGCGGGGTGTGAATTTGCCCTCGTGGTCATCGGCATAAATCACCAAGGAGAGCCCGAGTTGACGCAGGTTATTGACGCACGAGATACGGCGCGCGCTCTCTTTGGCTCCCGCCAACGCCGGCAGCAGCATGCCCGCGAGAATCGCGATGATCGCGATGACAACCAATAATTCGATGAGAGTGAACCCAGAACCCGGGCTGCGCTCATGGGCCGCCCGCCACGGGCGCATATCGATTTTGCGCGACATAAGGTTGAATCGTTGCCCAATAAATAGCCCGCTGGCCGCTGGGACGCAAGCTCAAGCGTGCGCCGTTCTCGTGGCAAAATGGTCGGAGTCTGCGGCTGCCAACGCCGATTGAACTTCAGTAACGCACGGCCCGCCAATCACGACCAAAAGAAGGTGGTACCAGCGCCGGATCGTTGTCTTGCTTACGAGTGATCACTCTGGCATTCGCCAATTCAGTCGAAAAAAAGTCAAATTTTAACCCCGCCAGTTTCGTCAAAAAATCGATTCATGATGCTGGCGACGAAACATTGCCCGGTTTGGCGAGTGATTCTGGCGGCCCTTGCGACCTCCGGTCTGGCGCTGGTCGCGCCCGTCTGCCTGGCCGCTGACGCCAACGCGAACCAGGCAGCGCAAAACCCGACCGTGACCTCGAAACGCCGCGAGACTCATTGGTCATTCCGACCACCGCGAAAACTCGCGCTGCCAACCGTGAAAAACTGGCGGTGGATTCGCAATCCGGTGGATCAGTTTGTTTTGGCCCGGTTGGAACGCGAGCAAGTAACCCCATCCTCGGAAGCGGATCGGACCACGTTGATCCGGCGTTTGTCACTGGACTTGACCGGCCTGCCGCCAACGCCGGAGCAGGTGGCCGACTTTATCGCGGATCGCGACGCCAGCGCGTACGAACATCTCGTCGATCGCCTGCTCGCCTCCTCGCATTTCGGTGAACGCTGGGGCCGGCACTGGCTCGATTTGGCGCGCTACGCGGACAGCGACGGCTACCAGGTCGATCGCGCTCGCCCCTTCGCGTACGTTTACCGCAATTGGGTCATCGACGCCGTGAATCGAGATCTGCCCTACGATCAGTTCACCATTGAGCAACTGGCGGGAGACCTGCTCCCCAATGCCACGCTCTCGCAGAAAATCGCGACCGGGTTCCATCGCAACACCCTGATGAACCGCGAAGATGGCATCGACCCGGAGGAGTTTCGCTGCCTCGCGAAGGCGGACCGCGTCAATACCACTGGCGAGGTTTGGCTCGGGTTAACGGTCGGCTGCGCCCAGTGCCACTCCCATAAGTACGACCCAATCGCGCAAACTGAGTATTACCAATTGTACGCGTTTTTCGACCAGGCGGATGAAGTGGATATCCCCGCGCCACAGGCGGACGAAGTGAGCCGCTACCAGGCGCTCAAACTCTCGTGGGAGGGGGAACGCAGGCGGATCGAGGCCGAAATTCAAGCCGAAGGGCAAACGAAGCCCAGCCGCGTCGATGACTTGAAGAAGGCGTTGGCCGGACTGCAAGCCGCGGCGCCGACCTACACCGAGAGCCAGGCGCAAACCATCCGCCAACGCGAGCAGCCAGTGCAGACTTTCGTTCACATCCGTGGTGATTTTCACCGGCTCGGCCAGGAGGTTCAACCCGGCGGACTGGCGGCGCTTCCCCCGCTCCATCCGCGCGGCGCCGCGCCCGATCGCCTGGATTTGGCCCGATGGCTCGTCGATCCGGCCAACCCGCTGACCGCCCGCGTCGAAGTGAACCGAACGTGGCAGCATCTCTTTGGCCGCGGGCTGGTCGCGACCCCGGAAGACTTCGGCGCGCGGGGCGAGGCTCCAACTCACCCCGAATTGCTGGATTGGCTGGCCGTCCAATTCCGCGACGGTGGCTGGAGCCGCAAGGCGCTCATCAAATTGATCGTGACTTCAGCCACCTACCGGCAGTCATCCCATTGGCGAAATGACCTCGAACAGCGCGACCCCCAAAACCTCTGGCTCGCGCGACAGGGCCGCTTTCGCGTCGAATCGGAGATCGTGCGTGACCTCTGCCTATCGGCGGCCGGACTCCTGAACGACGAGATCGGCGGACCGAGCTTTCGGCCGCCAACGACGCCCGACTTCAAGGCGTTGGGCAGCGCGGGCGCCTTCACCTGGGTCGATTCCGCGGGACCGGAACGTTACCGGCGCGGAGTGTATGTCTATTCCCAACGCACGGTTCCCTACCCCGTCGCCGCCACGTTTGACGCCGCAAATCCAAGCGAAGCCTGCCCGCGGAGGGAGCATTCGGACACACCGCTGCAGGCGTTGACGCTGTTGAACAACCCCGTCTTTTTCGAGTGCGCGCAAGGCCTCGGCCAACGCATGGCGTCCGCCGGTGGCGGCGACGCGCGGAAGAATATCGCGCGCGGCTTCGCGCTCTGCTTTTCCCGCCCTCCGACAAAAGCCGAACTCGACCGGCTGGCGCGTTTGTTCGAAGATGAACGCCGCGCGGTCGAGCAGGCGCCCGACCTGCCGGCTCGTCTCATGCCCGAGAGCGCCACCCCCGCCGCCGCCGCGTACGTCGCCGTGGCGCAGACGATGCTGAACCTGGATGAGTTCACGACTCGCGAATGAAATCTCGATATGGACGCTGATCAAATACTGAATCTAACGCGCCGCGATTTCCTGACGACCGCGGCCAGCGGCCTGGGCGGGCTGGCGTTGGCCTCGCTGTTTCAGGCGGACAACCTGCTCGCCGGGGAGCCGGGAGCCGCGCGCCAGCCCCTGTCGCCGCGGGCGCCACATTTCGCGCCGAAAGCCAAGCAGTGCATATTTCTCTACATGGAGGGCGGCACGAGCCAGATCGACCTGTTCGATCCCAAGCCGAAGCTCAACGAATTGAACGGCCAGAAATTGCCCGATTCCATGACCGAAAAGGTTCGTTTTGCCTTCATTCAAAAGGACTCGGCCGTTTTACTCGGCAGCCCGTATAAGTTCCATCGGCGCGGCCAATGCGGCACGGAGATGTCGGAGCTACTCCCCAATATCGGCAGTTGCGCGGACGACATCGCGTTCGTCCGGTCAATGCACACCGAGGCTTTCAACCATCATCCCGGTGAACTCTTGATGTACACCGGGGTTCAGACGCTCGGTCGTCCCAGCGTCGGTTCGTGGGTCACGTATGCTCTTGGCAGTCCGTGCCAGAATCTGCCGGGCTATGTGGTGCTCACGGCTGGACGGGCGCCCAGTGGCGGCAACACGATGTTCTCCAACGGATTTCTGCCTTCCGCGTACCAGGGCGTCCTGTTCCACAATCACGGTGACCCGGTACAGGACCTCAACAGCCCCCTCAGCACCGAAATGCGTCATTACGGGTTCGACGCGCTCCGCGATTTGAACCAACTGCGACAGAAAGTGGTGGGCGACCCGGAAATCGCCGGTCGCATCGCCTCGTATGAGATGGCCGCCCGGATGCAGGTTTCCGCGCCCGAGTTGATGGATTTTTCGGGTGAAAACCCCGCTACGCTCGAGGCCTACGGCGTGGATCGGGACGCGGGTGGACTCAAGACTATTCGGGGCGGCGGTCCCGACGCCTTCAAAGTCTTCGCCCGCAACTGCCTCCTCGCCCGGCGCATGGTCGAACGAGGCGTACGATTCGTGAGCATTCATCACGCCTCGTGGGACCATCACAATGATCTCGATTCGGACCTCAAATTCAATTGCCGCGTCGTGGATCAACCGGTGGCCGCGCTGCTAAAGGACCTCAAACAACGCGGCCTGCTCGACTCCACCCTGGTAGTCTGGGGATCCGAGTTCGGCCGCACGCCACTGGGCGAGAATCGCGCCGGGTTTACGAAAGTAACTGGTCGCGATCATCACCCATTTGCCTTCACGACCTGGATGGCGGGCGGCGGCGTGCAAGGGGGCCAGGTTATTGGCGCCACCGACGAGTTGGGTTGGAACATCGTGAGTGAACCGGTGCATGTAAATGATTTCCAGGCGACCATGCTCCAGCTCTTCGGTTTGGACCACACCAAGTTGGTCTATCGCTTCCAGGGCCGTGATTTTCGCCTGACGGACGTCAAAGGCGAAGTCGTGCGCAGGCTGCTGGCCTGAGGCAACCGGGCGGGCGACTTCAATCCGCCGCCAAACGCGCGCCGCGCTACCAGATTCGACGAGGCCACCCACTAGGCTGCCGAAAGTGGCCGTCACGGCAACCGACTAAACCCCTCGCCAACCCGGAAGTCGTGATGCACCTTGGCGTCGGCTATGGGTAATATTGACGAATTCTCGTTCACGATCCGCGCGTTCCTGAAGCTCTATCGCTGGCGCCGTATCGATCCGGTCCCGTGGACTCCCTTGCGCAAGCCGCTGGCGCAATCCCGCCTGATCCTCGCCTCCAGCGCTGGGTTCGTCTTACCGAGCCAGAAGCCGTTCGACCACGAAGTTCGCGGCGGCGACCCAACGTTGCGCGAAATCCCCGGTGACGCGGACGTCTCCACGCTGATCGACACCCACCGGAGCGAAGCTTACGACCACACCGGCCTGCGTCAGGACCAAAACTTAGGCTTCCCACTTGACCGACTGCGCGAGTTGGTAAAATCCGGCCGCATCGGTTCGCTCGCGCCAAGGCATCTTTCCTTCATGGGATCAATCACGGCGCCCGGGCGGTTCGTCCGCGACACGGTTCCCGCCGCGGTCCGGGCGGTGGTCACGGATGGCCCCGACGTCGCGCTGGTGATCCCCGTCTGCCCGATGTGCAATCAAGCCGCCTGCCTGGTGGCGGCCGAGTTCGAACGCCAAGGCGTCAGCGGCGTCGTGCTTCAACTCCTGCGCGAAGTCGCCGAAAAAGTGCATCCCCCGCGAGCGCTGTTTGTGCCCTATCACCACGGCTACCCCCTCGGCGAACCCCATAATTCGCAGCTTCAACTGCAGGTCATCGAAGCCGCGCTGCGGCTGTTGGAAGACCCGAGTCTGACGCCCCCCGCCATTCGCGATTTCCAATTGGCGGCATGATCTCGAAATGACGCAGCATTGGCAGCGCGATTGCGGCTGGAACTCGAGGCGCTCCCGCGTTTCGAGATTCGCGACTTATTCGTGGCTCTGGAAAAGCCGCAGCATCTGGTTCCCGCCGCGTTGCAACTCGTACGGCGTCGCAACGATCTCAGATTTCCATCCGGCGGTCTCCATCGCGGCCCGCAACGGCGCCACGCGCGGTGACAATTCCCGCTGAAGCGTAAGCAGCGGAAAAATCCGCACTTCTTTCGCGACGCGGCACAATTCAAGCGCCGAACGGACGTGAAACTCTTCGGACAGAAGGTCTGAATACAGGAAGAGAAGATGAGAACAGACCGCGAGCGCGAAAGACGCGGCTCGAAAAGGGAGAAAAGGCAATTCACCAATCAGATAACGTTGTTCCCGTTTGCCGCGTTCGTAGTCGGCCAGAAACGCGTCAAGCGCGGCGCGCCGATTTGCTCGCAAGTCTTCGGGATCGCGATGAAACCCCCACGTCCAATCCTCCGGCGTGGCCCTGACCTGGGCCAGCATCGGTTCGACAATCGCCTCGAAACGCGCCTCAATCTCCGCGGCCGGGACCGCGTAAAGGGGATCGACCGAAACGGCTCGCCCGCCCTTGACCGTCACCTCGGCGTTGAAACTCGCCGGGCCGCCGCCGCAGTCGAGGATTCCCCCGGCATAGTGCCTGGCCTCGAGACCGAACATCAGTTCGTACTCGCGCAGGGATCGGCCCCACGGAACGATTTGATTAAACGTAACGGCCATAGCTCGTGAATGGCGTCATCGATAGCATACCGAACGATGCGCGTCAGCAGGCTTCCTTAGCCGTCCGTAATCCGGCATGGTCTGGACCGGCGCTTTCGGTTAGCATGAGCGTGAAATGAAACGCGAGTTGCCTCGGCACGCCGGGAATTTCCTCGCCTCGTACGCCCAGGACGCACGGCGGCGATGGACGCGGGAGGATCGGGCGGAACAGCAGGCGTTTGTGCATCACCGTCTGTGCGGCCGGCGGTGGGCGGATTGGTCCACCGAGACCGCGGCGTTGGCGCTCCTCCAGCCCGGCTTGGTTCCCGCGGCGCTCGCGCAGGGACATGAACCGGACGTCGTCCTTTTGGCCGGTCCGCTCGTGGAACTCATTGATCCGCTGGAGCTTTTTCGGGCCGCTGCGGATCATCTCGCGCCGGGCGGCGTCCTGGTGGGGATCGTCCCCTGCCTGCGTGACAACTCGCCCGAGAGCGACCTGTTCGCGCGCCTTACGGCGGAGGCCTTCTGGCCGTACTTCGTGGCCGAGGAGTTGCTTGAACTATTGCGCGAAGCCGGTTTCACGCCGAATCCCGACTGCAAATTCGTCCCAATCCCACAATTCCAACACGCGGCGCTGCGACGTGAGCTTGCCTTCCCTGGATTCGGCGAGGTTCTCGGGCGCTTGCAAGCCGAGGGCTATGACGCACACGAGGTTGGCTGGGGCGAATTGAGGCTAGCCGCCAGTTTGGACCCTAGTGCGGAATGAAGCTGCCGACAACAACGCGTCCGTCCCGAAGCCTAATTCCGGGCGCGCGTCGGCCACTCACCACGCCATTGGCGCGACCGAGCTAAGGAAATTCGCGTGTTCCGTTGGTTTGAGCGCCGACAAGTTTATCACCCAAGCAAAACCTTGGGGCTGAAACCGGCCGATCTCAACTGGCCGTTTGACGACATTAGTTTTGGAACCGCTGACGGGGTTCGGCTCAACGGCTGGTTCTTTCCCTGCCTCGGCCCTTCTCGTTGGTCCAACTGGACGGTTCTGATTTGCCACGGCAACGCTGGAAACGTGAGTCATCGCCTGAAGTGGTACTCGATTCTGCTGGATCTCGGCCTCAACGTTTTTGCTTTCGATTATCGCGGTTACGGGCGAAGCGAAGGAACTCCCAGTGAAGCCGGAACCTACCATGACGCGGACGCCGCGCTGGATTGGTTGCGCCAAAACCGACGTCCGCCTCGACAGGTCATCGCATTGGGCGAGTCGTTAGGCGGCGCGATCGCCGCTGAATTGGCGATTCGTGAGCCTTCGCTGGGCGGAATCATCCTTCAAAGCACGTTCACCAGCGTGGCTGATTTGGGCGTTGAGCTATTCCCGTGGCTCCCGGTTCGCTGGTTGAACACCATCAAATACGATACCGTTGCCAAGTTACCCCTGATTCAGCCGCCGATGATGGTGATGCACAGTCGCGGCGATCGCTTGATCCGTTTTCGGCACGCCGAACGGAACTACGCGGCCGCGCGCTCGCCGAAGTTATTTTGGGAGATTAGCGGCGACCACAACGAGCAACCCGGGTTTGATTCACCGCAGATACGCTGCGGGGTCGAGCAGTTCCTAAGAATGCTCGAGGCCGAACCGACGCCGACGACGAAGCCATAGAGAAAATGCGTGGCATCGGGAAGGCCCGCAATTCAAACTGGCGGCGTTCCCGCCCGTTTGATTACGCTGAGCCATTGCATGACACGTTCCGCCTTATCCCAACTTGGTCAACGCACCGCCGATCCGCCGATCTCGTGGTTGATGCATCTGACGCTGGCGCATCCGCATCTGATCTCGCTCGCGGCGGGCTTCACGGATAACGAATCGCTGCCGGTGACGGAAACGCGTGCACTCCTCGAACGGGCGTTGGTCGCAGGCCCAATTGGCCAAAAGGCGCTGCAGTACGGACCGACGTTGGGCGACCTTCGCCTGCGTGAACTGACGGCGGATCGACTCCGGGCGCTCGATGGCGCCCCGATCGCCGCCGACGGCTATTCCGCGAAACACACGCTGATCTCGAACGGTTCGCAGCAAGCTCTCTACCTATTGACGGAAGCGCTCTGTGATCCCGGTGACATCGTGCTGGTCGAGGACCCAACCTATTTCGTTTACCTGAGCATCGCGCAAAGCCACGGGCTGCGTTGTCGCGGCATACGCCTTGACCAGGACGGCCTTGATTTGCAGTGTCTGGAGGAGACCTTGGAGTCCCTGCGGCGCGACGGCGAGCTGCCGCGGGTGAAGATGCTTTATTTGGTGAGCTACTATCAAAATCCCACCGGCGTCACGACGAGTTTTGCCAAGAAAGCGGGCGCGCTCAAGCTCTTGAAGAAATACGAAAAAGCCGCCGGCCATCCGCTTTACCTGCTGGAAGACGCCGCGTACCGGGAATTGCGATTTCAAGGACCCGATACCCACTCCGCGCTCGCGGTCAAAGGATTTGCCAACCGCGTTCTCTATACCGGCACGTACAGCAAGCCGTTCGCCACCGGCGCGCGGGTCGGATTTGCGCTCCTGCCGGAGCCGGTATTTACCGTCGTGGCGCGCCTGAAGGGCAATCACGATTTCGGCACCTCCAACCTCGTCCAGCAATTGCTTCGACACGCGTTGGAAGCCGGGCGCTACGCCCACCACCTCGAAGCGCTCCAACGGCGGTACCACGAAAAGTCCGCGGTGATGGTCGCTGCCGTCCGGCGGCATTTCCCGAAATCCGTCGCCTGGCAGGAACCGAACGGAGGTCTGTATGTATGGGCCAAGCTTCCCGGACGCCTGAAATCCGGTCCTAAATCAAAGGTATTCAAACTCGCCCTGGCGCACGATATTCTCTACGTACCCGGCTGGCTCTGTTACGCCGACGACCCCGCGCGTCCAAAGCCGGACTCGGAATTACGCATCAGTTTTGGCGGCGCAACCCTCGATAATATTAAAACCGGAATCGCACGGCTCGGAGAAGTTCTCAACGGATTGATCCGGCCCTGAAGAGTGGCGCCGCACCTTGAGCATGAGCTCGGGCGACGTTCGCGTTCACGCTCGGTGGGGATCAGCCCGGCGGCCACGTCATTTGACGACCGCCTAGAATGTGACAATGCAGGTGGGGCACCGTCTCACCGCCATTCGGGCCGCTATTGATAACGAGGCGATAGCCACCTTCGGCCAAACCGACCTTCGCGGCTACTTCGGCCGCCTTGAGCACGAGATGTCCGATTAACTGCTGGTCCCCGCTCGACGCTTCCGAAACGCGAGGAATCGGCTTCTTCGGGACGATCAAGATGTGCGTCGGCGCCTGGGGATTGATGTCGTGGAACGCTAAGACGAGTTCATCCTCGTAGGCGATTTTCGCGGGAATCTGGCGCGCGATGATCTTCTCAAAAAGGGTCGGTCCCATAGGCTCTGGCATGAAACCGCTCAAGTCACGACGAGGGAACTGGGCGGGGCGGCCGAGCGCTCGCTCCAGTAATGCCGCAAGTATTCCACAATCTGGTCGCTTAACTGCTGGCAACGGTCACTCCACCGCCGCGCGCCAACCAGTTGCTTGACGCAACCGCGCAACCCTTTGAAGCGAACGACATGGGGATCATCCTCCAGTTTCCGGACAAGTTCCTCGCGGAGTCGCTGGAAGAAAGCCAACTCGAACCCCTTCCCCGACTCGCAGGCCAACAGACGCAAGTCGGCCTCGGCCACGCGGACAGGAGACGGCGGTCCGATGACCTTCGCTTTGACGCCCAGGCAGCGCAACACTTTGACCAGGGCCTGCGAGAATTCAACCACCGAAACGGACTGTCGATTCAGGTCGAATTTGAAATAGTGGAAAACCGCCGCCGTGGCGTGATCGATCAAGTCCGGGTCAAGCAACGCGAGGGATTCACCCATCAATTCGTACGCGATCTGTTCCGCGGAGCAAAGGATGGCCCCGCCGGCGGGCGTCTCAAATACCAGGCAATCGGATCGTAGCTGTATCATTTTTGACCTCCAGTTTTTTCACCGCCTGCACAAAATCGGTCGCTTCCTGGAACCGCCGATAAACGCTGGCAAAGCGGACGTAAGCGACCTCGTCCAACTCGCGCAACCCATCCATCACCCGTTCGCCAATCGCCATGCACGGAACCTCGCGATCATATTGACCGGCGATTTCGTCCGTGATTTTTTCCACCAATTCTTCGACCGCTTTGGGACTGATGGGGCGTTTCTGGCACGCCTTGCTGATCCCCGAAAGGAGTTTTTCCCGCGAAAATGGCTCCCGCCGGCCATCGCGCTTAATGACCATGATTTCCTCCTGCTCGATCACCTCGTAAGTGGTGTAGCGATGGCCACACCCCAAACAGGCGCGCCGACGCCGGATCGTCGATCCCTCTCGGGACGACCGGGAATCAATCACACGATCATCTTGCCGACCGCACTTCGGACAACGCATAAGCAACCATTCTACCCTAGGATGTGGTTTAAACTTAGCTACCACACAAGCAGTTGTAGCGTCAAGCGATTTACCCGGCCTTTTCTCGAAATGTGAGTGAATTTTGGGCGCCGGGTGAGAAGACTTTAGAAACTCGCCGTTGGTTTCCACCCGTCCGCGCGCCGACAGGTCGAATTCGAATCGGACGGCAACCGCTGAAGCGATCAGCTACGCCGACGTCCCGACAATCGCCCGGTTATCGCCCGATCGAGAAGATTGAGAATCCCCGCGCCTGATGAGGCTCGGAGAGGCTGCGCGGCCGTTCCTGGGCGTCCAATGGGAGAGATGACGGCGCCGGCCCCGCTCCCGGAACATTACTCGGCAGCGCGCCGAGGAAATTGAATTTATCGAGCAGATCGTCCGGGACGCGGTGAAGCGACTCCGACATCAGGCGGGGATAGCTCAGCGTACGCAGGGCCAGCGAGTCCGCCAAACGCCGAGCCTGCCGGTCCATGGCGGGCGAAAGCGAAATCCCCGGCACATCACCAAGAGAACCGTGGGAAAACCGAGGCCGACCCCGTCCGTGTCGGTCGCCACGGCGTTGGTCGCCGGCGCGACCACGACCGTCGGGGGCACAACATTGAGGGTCAATTTGGGCGCTACGGGCGCTACGGTGTGGACGGCAGGCGACCGCGGCGACAGCAACAGCGCATGAACATCAAAGAGCGCCGGAGCCGCATTGGTCTGCGCGTAGGCGGATGCAAAGTTGAAGCCGACGACGAGACTCAACGCCAGCGCTTGACCCGCCACCGTTCGTGTCGAGGAACCAAGCGCGAGGACGCGGATCAAGTTCCGCCGGAGTCCGTTCAGACGAGCGCGCTCACTGTCCGAAGGCATCGAGGTGCCCCGCGGTGCGGAGATACATCTTGCCATCCACGATCGCCGGCGTGGCCATGATTGATTCACCGATTTCATTACGGGCTAGAACGTTGAATGAATCCCCCGCGGCCACGACGACCACCGTTCCCTCTTGTGATCCAAAATAGATGCGACCGTCCACCGCGACACCCGACGAATAGTAATCGCCCAGCGCGCCGACTCGTTCTTGTTGATAAAGCGGCTTGCCCGTTCTTGCGTCATAGCAGGAGAGCAGGCCGCCGTTTTTGATGGTGTACACGCGTCCGTGATAATAAAGCGGCGACGAGACATACGGCAGGGATTTCGTCACCTTCCAAGCGACATGAGAGGCGGTGATGTCCCCCTGCCCGCCGGCGCGAATCGCGAGCAACGAATTCTCCGCCTTCTCGAACATCGCCGCCATGTTGTTGTATTCCGCCTCCGTTACGATGCCGTCCTTGTTCAGGTCAATCTGAGTGAACCGCTCGCGGATCGGTCCCGCGGGGAATTCGTCAATCGTTAGCTTGCCGTCTTTTTTCCGATCATATTGCGCCGCGAATTCGGCGAATGGCGGCATCGTAATGCGGTCGCCCTCGTCCCCGCCGACATTCCAACTGGAGAGAAACAGCATCCCGTCTCCGACGACCGGCGACGCGCACGCGACACGGGAGAAACCCCGCACGGACCAGCGTTCCTGGCCGTCTTTCAGGTCATACGCCTTCAACCAAATCGACCCGGGTACGACGATTTCGTTGACCGCGTCATGCTGCCACACAATCGGCGTCGCGAATCCTCGACGGAATTCCGAACGGTCGGTCTTCCAAAGCGTCTCACCCGTGCGCCGATTCACGGCCAGCAGAAACGAGCCGAGGTCTTGATCGCAGTTCAGAATCAGCGCCTCGCCCGCCAAGACCGGCGAACTGCTCGTGCCAAACTCGATGATCGGCAAGGGCAGCGGCTTATTCCAAAGTTCCCTCCCATTGAAATCGTAAGCGACCAGTCCGAATGACCCAAACGAGACGTAAACCGCCTCGCCATCGGTCGCGGGGGTAGGCGTCGCCGGATTGCCCAAACGATGGGTCGGCTCGATCTTGGCGGCCGGGCAGACTTTTCGCCACAATATCCTCCCGCTCCGGCGGTCAAGACACAATGTTTCCAGCTTTCCCTGATCAAAACCGGTCAGAAAAATTCGATCACCCCAAACGCAAGGAGACGAATTGCCGGACGGCAGCACGGTTTGCCAGAGAAGATTGGTCGCCAAGCCAAATTGGATCGGTGGCGCGCCATCCGTGGAGACTCCGTTACCGCCGGGGCCGCGAAATTGCGGCCAGTTCGCGGCCGCCTGCGCGGCAAGACCGCGGCCGCCGAAGAAAAGGAGAAGGACCGCAAAAGCAAACGCTCGCATGGCAATAGCTGTTCTTAGGAGCGCAATTTAAGCCCAACTCGCGCCGCTTCGCAACCGTTTCTCCAAAAGCATTTGCACAATCGCCGACGTTAAAACGGGTTTGCTCGCGAGCCATCGCGCGGTGCGCCAAAATGAACTGTCACCCGAGCCGTAAAAAAGAGCGAGAACGCGTCACGGCGGAAGTTTGCGATTTATGGATTATCCGTGTAACCTTTCAGGGGTAGCCCGCCACGTAGTAGGTAACGTGATCTCAATTTAGGAATATTATGAAAAACTTTCTCCTCGCCATAACGCTCACCGGGATCATCGCCCTGGGAGCCCTTTACTATCGTCAAAGCGATCAACTCAAGCTCGCGCGGCGCCAGATTCGCGAGCTCCAGGCCAACGCCGAAAAGCTCGAGAGCGAGGCCCAGCAAGCCGCCGCGGCCGCCGCGAAGCTCAAGGAAATGCGCGCGCGCGTCAACGAATCCACGCTCAGCGCCGTCCAGAAATCGACCGAAGTCGTCAAACTACAGGGGCAGCTCGCCGCCGCTCAGACAAACGCCGCGGGCGGCGCCAAGGGATTCGGAGAGATGTTCAAATCGCCGGAGATGCGGGAGATGATCAAGGCCCAGCAAAAGGCGGTCATGGGACCGATGCTCGACAAGACCTACGGGCCGTTGTTCGCGCAGCTTAACCTTAGCGCCGATCAAAAAAGTTACCTCCGTGACCTGATGGAGAAAAAGATGATGGCGTCCGCCGACGCCGGCATGGAACTCATGGGCGGCGACGCCGACCCAGCCAAACGCGCCGAGCTGACCAAGACGATCAAAGACACCACCGACGCCTACAACGAGCAAATCAAATCGTTTCTGGGCGACGCCAACTACGCGCAATATGAGTCCTACGAGAAAACCCAACCCGAACGAATGCAGTTGAGCCAATTCCGCGACCAACTGGCTTCGAGCCAAACGCCGCTGTCCGCGGACCAGGAGCAGCAACTCGTCCAAGCGATGGCCACCGAGCGCGCCAATTTTAAATGGACGACCGATTACGCCAACGCGAACAAAGACCCCGCTAACCTGGCTGAAATGTTCTCCGAGGATCACCTGAACGCCTTCGCTCAAGAGAAGGCCCAATACGACCAAGTCGCCCTGGCCCGCGCCCAGCAGATTCTTGGTCCCGACCAATACAAGTCCTTTGAACAATTCCTGACCTCCCAAACCCAGATGCAGATCACGGCGATGAAGCTGGGCGCGAAAATGTTGGCGCCGGGTCCGAAATGAATCGGATGGACAACGGTTCCCGCTTCAAGTTCTCATGATTCATGCGCACCCTCTGGCTCAACGCCATCTTCGCGGCGCTCTCCGCCGTAGCCGCCGTGGCGACGCCCGCCGGAATCACCGAGCGCTGGCTTTATTGTCCAACGAACCTGCAGGTGGATCAGAACGTCGTGAAACTGGAGGCTCTTTGGCGGCGCGCCGCGAAGGCTGGTTACACGCACGTCCTGCTCGCCGACACCAAACTCGCCAAATTAGCCGACGTTCCCGATAACTACTTCCGCAATCTTCGCGCGGTCAAAACGCTGGCCGAGGAACTTCACCTCGAGATCGTGCCCGCGCTCTTTCCCATCGGTTATTCCGAAGCGATTCTTTGGCACGACCCGAACCTGGCGGAAGCGCTGCCGGTTACCAACGCGCTGTTCATCGTCCACGATGGCGTCGCGCGCGCGGCCGCCGATCCACCGACAACCCTTCGCGGCGGCGACATGAGCGATTTAAGGCTCTGGGATTGGAAGGACGAGAATGTGGTCGCCGACGCCGGAGCCGCGCGCGTCACGGATCCCAAAGGCAGTAATGCCCGCATTTCCCAAAAACTCAGACTGGCGCCGTTTCACGTCTATCATCTTTCCGTCCGGGTCAGGACGGACGCGTTCCGCGGCACGCCGGAGGTCAAGCTGATCGCCGGAAAGCAGTCATTGAATTACGCTTACCTTGGCGTGAAACCGACCCAAGAATGGACCACGCACCACGTCGTGTTCAATTCACTCGAACACTCGGAGGTCCAATTGTATCTCGGCTGCTGGGGCGGCGCCTCCGGCTCCCTCTGGTGGGATGACTGTCGCCTCGAGGAAGCCGGCTTGGTCAATTTGGTCCGCCGTCCGGGAGCCCCTTTGACCGTCCGACGCGAAGGGGGCGCCGAGCTCGTGGAAGGGAAGGAGTTCGCGCCGGTCGCCGACCCGCGGAGTGGCACGGTCCCTTGGAAGGGCGGTTTCGAAGTGTGGCATGAGCCGCCGACGATCAAAACCTCGTTGCCGGACGGGACTCGGCTCCGCGTCTCCTGGTATCACGTCGTCACGGTGTATGACAATCAGGTCACGATCTGTCCGTCCGAGCCGAAAACGGTGGCGCTCTTGCGCGACGAAGCCCAACGCGTCCACGCCGCGTGGCACGCCCAAGGGTACATGATGTCCCACGACGAAATCCGGGTTTGGAACTGGTGCGCCGCGTGTCAAGCGCGCCACCTCGACGCCGGCCCGCTCCTCGCCGACAACGCGCGTCAATGCGTCCAGATTCTCCGCGAAACCAATCCCGGCGGAAAGATTTATGTCTGGAGCGATATGTTCGACCCGAATCACAACGCCCACGGCGACTATTATCTCGTCCGCGGCAATTACGCTGGCTCGTGGGAGGGATTGGACCCGGACGTGACCATCGTCCCGTGGTATTTTGAACGCCGCGAAGCGAGCCTCAAGTGGTTTGCCGACCGCGGCCACAAACAGGTTATCGCCGGCTACTACGACGCGGACTCGCGGAATGTTCTGCAATGGTTGGACGCCGCGAAACTGACGCCCGGCGTGACCGGCGTGATGTACACGACGTGGCAGAATCGTTACGAGGACATTGAGCGCTTCTCCCAGTACATCGAGGCCGCGAAGTAGGCTGAGTAGCGTCTATTCCGCATCAGTTTGGCCCGGCAAATGCCTCGCGGTGACGGTAACGTGGCTTGGGGTAAAGATCGCGCGGCAGAAGATTAAATCCACCCGCCCCAAAGACGACCGCCTACGTCAAACTCTGGTTAGCGAATCAAGACCGCTCGATACAACCGCTCGAAGGCGCTGGGACTGGGTGAATCGATGAAAATCAAATTCCCCCCAACGAGAATGTTCGTCGCAAGGGGCGTCCAGGTTTTCAGATCCGCCGAGGCCTGAACCGCGCAGTTTACTCCCGCCGGGCCGGCAATCTGGAGCCGGAACTGGCCGGGCGTGGGCGAGTCAATTGACACGATCTGCAACTCTGGGATGACGAACACCCGGTAAAATCGCTTCGGCAGGCCTGACGCCTGCGAGTCCGTGACAAGGGTCAGCCCGACGTTCAAAGTCACATTGGTCAGCGGCGTCCACGCGATCAAGTTGGTGGAGGCCTGCGCCTGGACGGACGTTCCCGCCACGCCGGTGATCGCAAATTGCACGCTGCCGTCCGGCATCTCCGCCACGGAATCGGGGCGAAGATAAGGACCGGCGCCGACGATATTGAGACTGGCGGCGGGGCTGGAGACGGAACCGCCTGGATTGCTGATGACAACCGTGTAGGCGCCGATATTCGCCGGCGTCACGCTACCCAGGCGCAGGGTTGGGTTTGTGGCGCCATCGATGTCCGCGCCGTTGAATTGCCACTGATAGCTGACTGGCGGCGTTCCCAAGGCCGTGACGCTGAAAATAACCGGGTCCCCGAGATTGGCCACCTGATCCTGCGGTAACGCGACGATCGTCACCCCGACGTAAACGCCCAGCGGCGCCGCGACGCTGACCACCGAACCGGACGCGTCGCCGACGACGACGGTGTAAAGCCCCACAGCGGACAACTGCACATTGGTCAGTACCAACGAGCTATTAGTCGCGCCCACAATATCGACGCCGTTCACCCGCCATTGGTAGGTAAGGCCACTGGTTCCAGAGGCCACGACCGAGAATGTTCCGGTGGACCCGGCGGCGACGGCGCCGGGCTTCGGCTGGACGGTGATCACGGGCGGGCCAGCGACGCTCAACAGCGCCGCCGGGCTAGTGACGACCCCCGCGGGATTCGTGATCGTCACGGAATAACCGCCGGCGTCGGCGATTTGGGCGTTCGTCAGCGTATAGCTCGCGTTGGTGGCGCCGACGATATTCACGCCGTTCAAGAGCCATTGATAGGTCAGTGGACCCGTGCCGCTGGCGGCGACATTGAAGATAACGGTACTGCCCGGCGCCGCGGATTGGCTGGCGGGGGAAGCCGTGATCGTCAGCGGAACGTTGACCGCCACCAACGCCGGCGAACTGGCGGCGCTCCCCGCGAAATTGGTGATGACCACAACGTAAGCGCCCGCGGCGCCCAACTGCAGATTTGAGAGCGCCAGCGTCGAATTCGTCGCGTTCGCGATCTCGACGCCATCGTGTCGCCATTGATAGAAAAGGGGCACGGAGGCGAGCGCGTTCGTAGCGATCACGCTCAAGCTGATCGCGGCGCCCACGCTTCCCGTCTGCCCGACCGGCGGCGACACGATCACGGGTGGCTGCGCGAGAGTGTAGCTCAACTGCGCATGTCCCCGCGCGCCCGAATCTCCATCGACTACCACGAAATAATTCGTGCCAGCCACCGCCGAGACCGTCACCAAGCTCGCCTTTCCGTCCGTACCGCTATGCGTGTCGGCCCCTTCCAGATGCAGGCTCGCGAAATCGGTGCCCGGCCCAGTGAAGACCGCGAGCAACGTTGGGAAGTCACTGCCGGTCGTGCTCAACTGCAGCACGCCATTCGTCCGCGCCTGGTACAAAAACCAAACAGGCGCGCCGCCGGGAACCGGCCATGGATTAGGTTCGCCCGGCTCGATCGTCCCCTGGAAGGTCGTAAATATCTGGACGCCCGAGTAGCCGCTAGCCGCCCCCGCGGAGCCATCCATCGGCTGGAGCGGTGAGCGTGCCGGCAATCCGGATAAGGCCAGACCGCTCGGGCTGTGAAAATTAAAGAAGTCGCTGAATTTGTTGAAAGTGGCGACACCACCGCTCTCACCCGAATTGATCTCGAGGGTCGCCGTCGTGCTCAAAACCGTGAACGCCCCATTGCTCACCCGCACGCTGTACGGACCCGCATTCGTCGGTTGGACCGCGTTCAAGACAAAATTCGAACTGGTCGCGCCGGCGAGGTTGGCCCCGTTATAAAGCCACTGGTAAGAGAGACCGGCGCCCTGCGCCGTCACGCTGAAAGTCGCGGTCGCCCCATTGGTGACGGTCAGGTCCACCGGATTGGCGAGAATCCGCGGCGCAGTCTGAGCCGTCGCGGTGAAACTTAGCGTAACGACGACCCGCCCCGTCGCCGTGGAGGACGCGCCATCGATCGCCACGTGGTAGAATGTCCCACTCGCGGCGTTGAACTCGACCCGGCTGGTCAGCACGCCGCCGTCGTCATCGTCACTCGCGACGGTCGTCAGGCCCGCGACCGTGGCGCCGGTGTAAACCGCCAATACGGTGTCAAAGCTGCTGCCGACCGTCGCGACGGTCATCACTCCATTGGCCGGCGCAAGCCAGTCAAACCAGAGTGAATGTCCGCCGGATTTGCCGGCGTGATTCGGCTCGCCAGCCTCCTTGGAGGCGGTCGCATTGCTGCCACCGTCGAAGACGCCGTTCGTGGCGCTTGTCGAAACGCTTTGGGCAAAAATGTTCGTCAACGCTAAACTGGGCAGGTTAAGAGCTAGAGTCGCCGCCGCGCTGGTGGCGTTTCCCACGCGGTTGACGATCAAAACGGTGTAATCGCCCAAGTTTGCCGGCTGTACGTTGCTGACCGTCATGCTGTGGTTGGTTTGCCCGGGCAAATTGGCGCCTTCGAGCCGCCATTGATAGGTCAAGGGCGCCGCCCCGACCGCCCCCACGGCAAAGCTCGCGTTGCCGCCCAACGCGGCCACAAAGCTCTGTGGCTCGGTCTGGATGATCGGGGGCGAGGAAAGGGTCAGCGTGGCCGGCGCGCTGGTCACCGAGCCCCCGGCATTGGTGACAACTACCGTATAAGCGCCGACTTGATCGGATCGCACGCTGGTCAAATTCAAGATCGCGTTGGTCGCTCCCGACACCAGATTGGATTGGTTGAACCACCATTGGTAACCAAGCGGGAACGTGCCCTTCGCGGTGACCGAGAAGGTGATGGCGTCGCCCAGCGCGTTGGTCCGACTTTGCGGTTGGACCGTGATCGTCGGCGGGAGGTTTACCGTGAGTTCAGCCGGCGCGCTAATGAGGGCGCTAACCGCGTTCGTGACCACGACCGAATAAGGTCCTGACGATGCCAACGGCAAGTTGGTTAACGTCAGCGTTCGATTGGTGGCGCCCGAAAGATTGACACCGTAGTATCGCCACTGATAACCCAGTGGCGCCGACCCGGTGGCGCTTACGCTGAGGTTGACGCTGCCACCCGCGATTATGTTTTGGCTCTGCGGTGGCGTCGTGATGACGACGGGGCTGGCGATCGTCAAATTGGCGATCGAACTGGTGACCGCCCCGGCGACGTTCGTGACAATCACGGTGTAGGCGCCGGCCACGGCGGCGGTCACGTTAGTCAAACTAAGTAGCGGGCCGCTTCCACCCGAAACCACCGCGCCATTCAATCGCCATTGATAACTCAGCGGCTCACTCCCACTGGCGACCACGCTGAAGCCGGCATTCGCGCCTCCCACCGCGGAGGCGTCGCGCGGTTGACGGGAGATAGCCGGAGCCAAATTGACCGTCAATCGCGCGGTGGTACTCACCGCCGAGCCGACGATGTTGCTGACCAAAACTGAATACTGCCCAGCGTCGCTCAATTGCGCCGCGGGAATCGACAAAACGCGATTGGTGGCGCTTGGCAAAACCGTCCCGTTGAGGAGCCACTGGTAAGCGAGCGGCGGCGTGCCGCTGGCCGTCACGTTGAAAGTCGCCGGACTTCCCTGGCTCACCGTTAGACCGGCCGGCTGGGTATCAATTGAGATCGGGGAATCGACCGTCAGGGCCACGGCCGCGCTCGTCACGGCGCCCACAAAATTGGTCACCACCACGAAGTAAGCGCCCGCCTGAGCCGCCTGAACGTTGACGAGGGTAAGCGTCGAGTTTGTGGCTCCCGACAGACTTGTTCCGCCGAACCGCCATTGGTACTGGAGAGGTTCCATCCCGCTCGCGACCACGCTCAATCGGGCGGTCAATCCGGCGACCACAGTTACCGGGGCGGGCGCACGCGTAATGACCGGGGGCGCCAAAACAACCAGCGTAGCGCCTCCGCTTGTGACCGCGCCGCCGGCGTTGCGCACGACTACGGAATAGACGCCGGCGTCGCTGAACTGAACGGAGGGAACGATGAACGCGGCGTTGGTCGCCCCAACAATATTCGTTCCGTTGATCTGCCATTGATAGATCAACGGAGCCGAACCGGTCGCGCCGACGCTGAAACTGACGCGTGAGCCGGCCCCCACCGTTTGGTCTTGAGGCTGGCTGACGATCGCCGGCCCCACCACCGGGTTGACCGTAAGCACGGCCTCGTCGCTGGTGACCGTACCGGCCACGTTGCGCACCACGACCGAGTATTTACCGGCGTCGCCAGGCTGCGCATTGGTGATCGTGAGGGTTGCGTTCGTCGCCCGCGACAAGTCCTTGCCATTAAGTTCCCATTGGTAATTCAGCGGCTCGCCCGTCGCCGAAACCGCGAACGTGGCATTGTCGCCGACCGTGACGGCCCGGCTTTGCGGCGATTGAACGATGACCGGAGGCTGCACGACGACTAACGTGGCGCCGTCACTCGTCACCACCCCGGCCACGTTTGTGACGATAACGCGGTAAGCGCCGGCATTGCCGAGGTTAAGATTGGAGAGCGTCAGACTCGAGTTGGTGGCTCCCCCCAAGGTCACCTGACCGAACTGCCATTGATACGCGAAGGGCGCCGTTCCCCCAACGGCGACGGTAAAGGTGGCGCTGCCGCCCAACGGGGCGGCGAGATTCTGCGGCGCCGCGGTAATCGTGGGCGGAACATTCACGATCAGCGCGGCCGGGTCGCTGGTGACGGAGCCGAGTGAGTTGGTCACCGTTACCGCATAGTTGCCGGCGTTGGTCGGCTGAACGCCGCTAAGGAAGAGGGCGGCGTTGGTCGCGCCAGAGATGCCGGCGCCATTGAAGCTCCATTGATAGCTCAGCGGCGCCAACCCGCCGGCAGTCACCGAAAACGCCGCGTTCGAGCCGGCCACCACGGTGAGCGGCTGGGGTGGCAGGATGATCGACGGCGGAGAGTTGATGGTCAACGCCGCATTGGAACTGGTGACGGACGAGGCAAGATTCGTCACGACAACAAAGTAAACGCCCGCGTTCGTCGCCTGCGCGGCGCCAATCGCCAGCGAGGCGTTGGTCGCGCCGGCGAGGGCCTGGCCGCCGAACCACCATTGGTACGATATTGGAGCCGACCCAGCCGCCGTCACCGCGAAACTTGCCGATTTTCCGGCGACCACCGTCAAATCCTTGGGTTGGCTCGTAAGACTTACCGGTGAAATTACCGAGAGCACGGCGGACGGAGTGGTCACAGAGCCAAACGCGTTCTTGACGGTTACCGTGTAATTCCCCCCGCTGGTCGCGAGCAGATTCGAAAGCGTCAGTGAAACGTTGGTGGCGCCGGCCACCACCACGTTGTTGGACTGCCATTGATAGGTAAGCGGAGCCGTGCCGTCCGCGACGACGGTAAACGTCACATTCGAGCCAAGGGGAACGGCCTGACTTTGCGGCGCAAGCGTGATCGACGGCGGCGAATTGACGATCAGATTCGCGTTCGTGCTGGTCACGGCGCCGACGACGTTGCTGACCACCACCTGGTAGGCGCCGGCGATGGTTTGCTGCACATTTGTCAGCGCCAGAGCGGCATTCGTCGCCCCCGGCAAAACGGCGCCATTCAGCAACCATTGATAGCCCAGTGGCCCCGTGCCATTGGCCGTGACGATAAACGTAATGTTGGTCCCGGCGACCACCGTTTGGCTTTTGGGCTGCGTGACAATGTTGACCGGGAAATTGATGGTCAGCGTAGCCGGGGCGCTGGGAACCGACCCGGCGGGGTTGCGAACGACCGCGGAGTAGGAGCCGATGTTGGCCGCCGAGACATTGGTCAAACTCAGCGTGAAATTCGTCGCCCCAACGATATTGTTTCCATTGAATTGCCATTGGAACGTGAGCGGCGGCGTCCCCAGCGCAATGATAAAAAAGCTGACGTTCGTGCCAGCGACCGCCGATTGACTGGCGGGCGCCGTGGTGATCAACGGCAATGAATTGACGGTCAAGTTTGCGTTGGTACTGGTCACGGTCGAGACCACGTTGGTGACGACGACCTGATAGACGCCCGCATCGGTGAGCTGAACGTTGGAGATTGTCAGCGAGGAGTTGGTCGCGCCGGGCAACGCAACGCCGTTCACCAGCCACTGGTACCCGAGAGGCGCCGTTCCAGTCGCGGTCACCGCGAAGACCGCGTTGGAGCCAGTCACCGCGTTTTGACTTTGCGGTTGGGCGGTGATCGAGACCGGCACATTGACAACCAAGGCGGCGGCGAGGCTGGAGACTGATCCGGCGGCGTTTTGGACGATGACCGCGTACGAACCGGCGTTGGCCACCACGACGTTGCTCAACGTTAACGACGAGTTCGTCGCGCCAGCCAGGCTTCGACCATTAAACTGCCACTGAAAACTAAACGGAGCCGACCCATCGACCGTCACGCCAAACGTCACATTCGTTCCCATGACCACCGATTGGTTCGTCGGTGAAAAAGTGATCGTCGGCGGCACATTTACGGTCAGGCTAGCGTTCGTGCTGACGACCGTGGAGACGAGGTTGCTCACCACGACCTGATAGACCCCGGCGTCGGTTGGCTGCGCGTTCGTGATGGTAAGCGAGGAGTTGGTCGCTCCGACGAGGTTCACCCCATTCAATTCCCACTGGTAGCTGAGGGGCGCGGTCCCGGTGGCGGTGACCGAGAAACTGGCGATCGCGCCGACGGGGACGACCCTATTCTGGGGTTGGGATGTGATTTTGACCGGGACATTCACCACCAGAGCGGCCGTCGTGCTGACCAGTGAGCCGAGGACGTTCTGCAACGTCACCGCGTAATTGCCCGCGTTCGCCGCGACCACGTTGCTTAGGGTGAGGGATGAGTTCGTGGCCTCGAAAAGATTGGCGCCGTTAAACTGCCACTGGTAGCTGATCGGCGTGGTCCCGTTCGCGGCGACGTTGAACGTGACGTTCGTCCCAGCCGTGACCGTCTGGTTGGTCGGCTGCGAGGTGATCGCGAGCGGAAAGTTGACGGTCAAGAGCGCCCCTTTCGTGAGCGACCCACCAGCCGGATTGCTCACCTGCGCTTGATAAACCCCTTGATCTCCCGCGCCGACGTTCTGAAGGGTGAGCGAGGTGTTGGTGGCCCCGCTAATCCCGACGCCGTTAAAGAGCCACTGATAGGTGATGGGCGTTGTGCCGGTGGCCGCGACGTTAAATGTTACCGAGGAACCGACCCTGACCGCCTGGCTCTGCGGGCTGGTGGTCAAAGTAATCGGCACGTTGATCGTCAGCGTGATGGGAGCGGTCGTCACCGAACCCACCCAATTCGTCACGACGACCCGATAAGAGCCGGCGTTCGCGGTGGTCAGGTTGGTGAATAACAGCAGGGCATTGGTCGCGCCGGGCAAGGCGGCCGAATTGAACTGCCATTGGTAACTGATCGGTTGGGTCCCCGTCGCCGCGACGCTCATACCCAAGGCGGCGCCGGCCGCGCCCGTCTGATCGGAAGGCGCGAGCGTGATCACCGGCGGAAACGGCACGTTTTGCGCCGTGGCCTCGACCGCGACTCCCCGATTGGATAAAATCTGAATCACCGCGGACGCCTCGGAGCCAGGGGTCAGATCAAGGTAGTTGCCCCGCACATCGAGATTGGTCAGCGACGTAAGATTCGTCAGCGCCGCAATCCGGATGAGGCGGTTATCCGAAAGATCCAGACTGACGAGCTCCGTCATATTCGCCAAGCCGGCAACGTTGGTAATCAGGTTATCCCCGAGTCCGAGTTGGGTCAGACTCGTGAGATTGGTAATCGGCGTGAGGTCGCTCAGTTGGCAGTTCTGCGCCGAAAGGAACGTCAACGCGGTCAACCCACCCACTACGGTGAGCGCGCTGCCGCCAAGCGGAATTCCATTCAGGCCGAGCACCTGGAGCCGCTTTAGACCCGCGAGCGAGGCAAGCGAAGTGACCGGATCTCCCGAGACGTCCAATAAAGTCAAATTCGTCAGGCCGGCGATCGGCGCCAGGTTGGTAATCTGATTGCCGGAAAGGACCAAATTCGTCAGCGAAGTGAGCGCCTCAAGCCCGACCAAGCCTTGAATCCCGCGCGAATCAGCCACTAAGGACGACATACTGAGCACATCCGCGGTCGTGACCGATATTCCCGGTTTGCCAACCAACGAGCTAACCACGAAGGCGAGATTGGGATCGGTGAACGTGATCAACTGGTTGGGAACCAGCGTCAAGGTGACCTTTTGACTGGTCGCCGAGCCGAAGAGATTGCTGACGCTGACCTGATAGGAGCCGACGCTGGCGAGTTGCACGTTGGGCAGCGTGAGCGTGGCATTCGTCGCCCCGGCGATATTGGCGCCATTGAATTGCCATTGAAAGGTCAAGGGCGGCGAACCGACGACGCCGACCGAGAAGGAAACATTCATCCCCGTCGCCGCAGAGAGGCTGAACGGTTGCGAAACGATGCCCGCCGGAACATTGACCGTGACGACCGCCACGGCGCTGGTCACCGCGCCCAACCAATTAGTGACGACGACCTGATAGTTCCCGGCGTTCGCGCCTTGGGCTTTGTTCACGCTGAGCGACGCATTCGTCGCCCCGGGAACGTTCACCCCATTGAGTTGCCACTGATAGTTGAGCGGCGAACTTCCCGCGGCGGTCACGCTTAGAACGAAACTGTCACCCGCGGCCACAGTCGTGCCCTGCGCTTGAACGCTGATTGACGGCGCCGCCAACGCATTCTGCGGCAGATAGCTGACCCCGACACCGGCGTTCACCAGCGTCTGAATAACTCCCAGAGCGGCCGATCCGGCGCTCACATCAAGGAAGTTGCCGCTTAGATTGAGACTCGAAACGCCCGTCAACCCTACCAGCGCATTGATATTCGTCAGCCGGTTATTGGAGAGATCAACAAAACTTAGCTTTGGCAACCCGATCAAAGGCGCCACGTTCATCAACTGATTTCCCACCAGGCTGACTTGGGTCAGGTTCGGCAATCGGGCGAGAGCCGAAATGTCGGTGATCGGGCTGTTCTGAATGAGCAACGAGGTCAAATTCGTCAGCCCGGGCAATCCCGCCAACGCCGCGTTGCTTACCGCGCCTCCGCCCATTTCGAGCGTTTGGAGGGCCACGAGAGTCCGCAGCGGGGACAAATCGACAACCGGATCCCCGCGAATGTCCAGCAGCGTCAGATTGGTCAGCCCGGACAACGGCCCCACACTCACGAACGCGTCGTTGAAAAGAAACAACTGCGTCAATCGGGTCAGCTTGCCCAGCGGCGTCAAATCACTCAGTGGGCTATTCTGCACGCTGAGGCTGGTCAGATTCGTCAGCCCGGAGATCGCGGTCAGCGTGGCGTTGTTGATCGTGCTGGAGCCGAGTTGCAGCGTCAGCAAGCCGTTCAAGCCAGCCAGCGCGTTCAGGTTGGTGACCGGATCGGAAGTGAGGTCGAGGAACTGCAGATTCGTCAGCCCGGAGATCGGCGCCACGTTGACTACCAGGTCACCATTCAAGCGCAACTGATTGAGGTGAAAGGCCGATTCCAGCCCGCTCAAGCTCGCCAAGCCGCTAAAATTGGCCAGGACATTGCTTAGGCCGAGCATATCCGAAGTGGTCAAGCCGCCGGATGGTTTGCCGATCTGAGCGCGAACGAGGCCGTCCAATACCTGGTCCGCGATCGTGACCGAAAGCGACAAGTCCGCCACTTGGCTTGTCACGGCGCCGCCGAAGTTACTCACGACCGCCTGGTAGGCGCCGATATTCGTGATTTGAACGCCGGTCAACGTTAGCGAGGTATTCGTGGCTCCCAAAAGATCCACGCCGTTAAAACGCCATTGGTAACTAAGGGGAGCTGTGCCGGTCGCCGCCACGCTAAACGTCCCGTTCCCGCCGGCGGACAGCGCCTGGCTTTGCGGTTGGCTTGTAACGACGGGAACGAGTAACGGTGTTTGCGAGGTGTTAGTGACGGCGACGCCCCGCCCCACCAATGATTGCACAACCAGCGCCGCGGGCGAACCGGCCGTCAAATCGAGAAAGTTGCCGCTAATGTTGACCCCGGTCAAATTCGGCAACTGAACCAGCTCCACGATGCTCGTCAGTCGATTGTTGGAAAGATCGGCGAAGGCCAAGCCGGTCAAGGTCGAGAGGGGCGTGAGATTTGTGATCTGATTGTTGGCGGCGAACAATTGCGTGAGGCGCGACATCCCGCCCAGCGAACTGAGGCTGGTAAGCTGATTGCTCTGCAGACTCAAAACCGTCAAATTCGTAAGGCCGCTGAGCGGCGAGAGATCACCAAGGCCCAGCGCGTTGCTGTTTACGTTCAACGACTGAAGGCTCGTCAATAGGCCGAGCGTTCCGACTTGCCGGAGCGAGTTGCCCGAAACATCGAGCGACCGCAACTGGCTCAGATTGGTCAGCGCCAGGAAATTGCTCACCCCGCAGGCGCCGAGCGAGAGACTATTAAGATTCGTCAATCCTGAAAGACTGGCCAGGCCGTTGGTCCCGATTGGGTTCGAGGTTAGCACGAGTGTCTGCAAGTTGCTCACTCCCGCCAATGCCGCAAAATTGGTGAGCGTGGTCGTTGAAAGGTCGAGCGAGATCAACGACGGCAAACTGCCGATCGGGTCAAGGCTGGTTAGCGGATTGCCGGAAAGATTCAACGACGTCAAACCGATCGCCAGCTCCAAGCCGGTCAAATCAGTGATCCCCTTTGACGCGGCGCTGAGGCTCGCCATCCCGAACAATTGATTCGTCGTGATCGCCGCGTTCGCGCCGATCGATAATTGTTGTCGGACCGCGGCGGCCAAATTGGCGTCCGTGAACAATAGAAAACCCGGATTAACGGCGATAATCTTCGCGCCAAAATTAGCCTTCGGAGTCGCCCCCGGGAACTGGTTAAGGTTCCATCCTCCCGACTGATCTTTACGCCAAAAATCGTTCGGACTCAGCCCCAAGGTGGGCGTTTCGTAAATGTCCAACCCGGCCTGCTCACTCCCATCAAGGCCAGAGAATTGGACGGTCCACGTCACGCTCCCGTCGCTCGGGGCGGGCGTTTCAAAATTGAAGACGCGAATCGAGTTATACCCCGCCCGGAGCGTAAACGCCGAGCCGACAAACAACAACGTCCCGGGGGCGCCGTTGACGCCGTCGTTCGCATAAAGCCGCACCCGTCCGGTTTTGCCGGGCGCGGGCGTCAGATTGCCGAAATACTCGAGCTGGATTTCCGTGATCAGCGTGTTGGTCCCATAGACGGGAAAAACCTGGTCACCGAATTCCTGCGTCGAAGGAAAAAACGAGCCGGAGTAAGAGCTTGAATTATTGTAAACGAGGCCGGCCTGCGCGCCGAAAACCCCTGCCAACCAAACGGCGCAGATGAAAAGCACGAGTCGCCGACTAGCTCCGGCGACAACGTCAACCACGCGCCAGTTAGGAAATGGACGACCGATGATCGGGTGATGACCTAGCGTCCGGTTTTGCCGCGGCAGTTCAGCTAAACGCTCTCCCGTTCCAAGCATGGGAATCAATCCAACAGCCATACCTAATCAGGCTGACGCTTCAAAATACAGACCGGCCATGCCATCAAATCCCAGACGATCATCCAGTCTGCTATTGGTGGCCGAAAATGGCCGGAAACTCAAGCCAAAACCCATAAAATAGTTGCTGAACATCCTCCGGCAGCCGCTATACTCCACCCGAATTCAGAGTCCGACGGCGCCCAATGGCCGAGACGGCGTGTCGGTCACGTGATTCTTGCGGCGGCCAGGGCGCCAACCGCAAAAACCAAAACCTGATTATGGCCAAACTTGAGGAATTGATCGGAGTCGCCGGACTCAAGGAGCTAAAATTCGCCGATCTGCGCCAAACCGACGCCCTCGCTCGGGCGCTGTCGGCCAAGGTAGGCCAAATGGAGTCGGGCCGAATGGCGAACCAACTATTGGAGCCAAAGATACTGCTCCTCTCGGAAGTCATCCGAGAAACCCTCACCGGCCGTTATCTCGATTTGTCGGTCCTTGCCTTTGCCCGGAGCCTGACCGCGCTCGATTATTTCCTCAAGGACGACGATCAAATCCCGGACGATCAACCCGGTGGATTTGACGATGACCTCAAAGAGGTCTCCAAGGTGATCAACGAATTTGCCGACGAATTCAAGCGCTTCAAGGAATGGAAGCTCAAACACGTCAAAGAATCCTGGTAATCCGATGAGCGCCCTGCTGAACGAGGCCGCGGTCAAGCAGCGCTACGCCGCCGCCGCGCAAGCGCCCGAAGCCGCGCTGTGCTGCCCAATTCGCTACAATCCCGCGCTCTTGGAGGCGATTCCGACCGAAGTCATTGAGAAAGACTACGGCTGCGGCGACCCGAGCCGCCACCTCAGGCCCGGTGAGACGGTCCTCGACCTCGGCAGCGGCGCCGGGAAGATTTGTTTTATCGCGGCGCAAGTCGTCGGCCGCGGCGGGCGAGTCATCGGAATCGACATGACCGAAGACATGCTCGCGGTCGCCCGGCGTAACGCGCCGCTGGTCGCGGAACGACTCGGCTACGCCAACGTGGAATTTCGGCGGGGTCGGATCCAGGATTTGGCGCTCGATCTGGATCGGTTTGACGCGGAATGGAATGGGCGCGCCCTGAACGGCGCCGCCGCGTTTCTGGAGGCCGCCGAACTGGCGGAGCGACTGCGGCGCAATTCGCCGTTGGTCGCGACCGAGTCGATCGACGTGGTGATTTCCAATTGCGTTTTGAATCTTGTCGCGGCGGAGGCCAAACAAACTTTGTTCAACGAAATTTTCCGCGTCCTGCGTCCGAATGGACGGGCGATCATTTCGGACATCGTCGCCGGGGAGAAAGTGCCGCAGCGCCTGCAGAACGATCCACAACTCTGGAGCGGCTGCGTTTCCGGCGCGCTCACGGAGGCGGAATTCATCGACGGATTTCGGCGGGCGGGTTTCGCGAGCGCGCGGATCATCGAGCGGGCCGAGGAGCCGTGGCGGACGGTCGAAGGGATCGAGTTTCGCTCGCTGACGCTCGCCGCGGCGAAGGAGACCGCGACCGCTGGCGATCCATGCTGCGGCAGCGGCTGCTGCTGAGCAGCGCGGAATCAGAGATTACGACGGAACTTCGGAAGCCGTTTCCTGCTCTTCGTCTTTTTCCTCGCTGATAACCGGCGCAATGGCTTGAAGTTTATCGCCGCCGGTCAAGTCGATCAGCTTGACTCCCTGGGTGTTGCGACCGGCCTCACGAATCGTGTTCACCGGCGTTCTGACCATTTGTGCGGCGGTGGTAATCAGCATGATTTCATCAGCGTCCGTTACCGTGAGGGCGCCGGCGACCCCGCCGGTTTTCTCGGTCGTCTTCATGGTGATGATCCCCTTCCCGCCGCGGGTTTGCAGGCGGTACTCCTCGAAACTGGTGCGCTTTCCGAAACCGTTTTCACCGGCCACGAGCAGGGTTGAATCCGTCACCACGACGGCGAGCGCGATCACTTCGTCCTTCTCTTCGAGGCTGATGCCGCGCACGCCCGCCGCTGGACGGCCCATCGAACGCACGTCCTCTTCCGAGAAGCGAATACTTTGGCCGCCTCGGGTGATGAGGACGACCTCGTTGTGGCCGCTGGTAAGCTTGACGTCGATCAGCGAATCGCCCGGCTCGATCGTGATGCCGATGATCCCGCCTTTGCGAATGTTGCCGAAATCACCGAGCGCCGTCTTCTTGACCGTGCCGAGGCGCGTGGCGAAAAAGAGGAAGTCCTCCTGCTGCCAGGTCTGGTCTTCTTTGTTCGCGCCCATTTTGGCGATGACACGGATCAACGCGGCGATTTTTTCGTCGGGCTTCAATTCAAGCAGGTTCGCGATGCTCCGGCCCTTGGCGGCGCGGCCCATGTCCGGGATTTCATGAACGCGCTCGACGTACGCCCGTCCGCTGTTCGTGAAGAACATCAGATAATCGTGCGTGCTCGCCGTAAAGAGATGCTCCACGAAATCGTCGCTCTCGCCCTCCACTGGCGACCCTTCGCGAGTGGACATACCGATGACCCCCTTGCCCCCGCGCCGCTGCGCGCGATACGAGCTGACGTTCGTCCGTTTGATCAGGCCATTGTGCGTGATCGTGATAATTACGCCCTCATTCGCGATGAGGTCCTCGATGGCGATCTCGCCTTCGTCGGGCGCCAGCTCGGTCAGGCGCGGCGTCGCGTGCTTTTCTTTGATCAATTGTAACTCAGCCTTGATGATGGCCATCACGCGCGCTTCCTTCGCCAGGATGTCGAGCAAATCCTTGATCCGCGCCAACAGTTCGTCGTATTCCGCTTGAACCTTGTCAATTTCCAGGCCGGTCAGTTGGTAGAGTCGAAGCTCGAGGATGGCGTTCGCCTGCGCCTCGCTGAAAGAGTAGCGGCCGTTTACCAACCGGGCCTCCGAACGGATCAGGATTCCCAAACGCTCGACCTGCGCGCGGGCAAAATCAAACGCGAGGAGTTTGACCTTGGCCTCTTCGCGATTCGCCGACTGCCGGATGATCCGGATGAACTCATCCATGTTCGCGAGCGCGATCAGGTAGCCTTCCAGAATCTCCGCGCGCGCCTCGGCTTTCCGGAGGTCAAAGCGGGTGCGGCGCAAGATGACGTCCCGGCGATGCTCGATGTAACACGCGATGAGCGCCTTCAGTCCGAGCGTCTTGGGACGTCCGTGATCGATCGCCAGCGAGTTGACGCTGAAGGAGTTCTCCAACTGCGTGAACTTGTACAGATTATTGATGACGACCTTCGGGATCGCGTCGCGCTTCAACTCGACCACGACCCGGGTGTTTTCGTCGGACTCGTCCCGAATGGCCGAGATGTCGGTGATGATCTTTTCGTTGACCAGGTCGGCGATTTTCTGAACCAACACCGCCCGATTGACCGAATACGGGATTTCCGTGATGATCAACTGCTCGCGCCCACCCTTGAGTTGCTCGACGCCAACCTTGCCCCGAATCTTGAGACTGCCCCGGCCGGTCTCGAAGTACTGCCGAATCGGCTCCAGGCCGCAGACGCAGCAACCGGTCGGGAAGTCCGGCCCTTTGACAAATTTCATCAACTGGCCGACGGTGATGTCCGGGTTGTCAATCTGCGCGCAAATGCCATCGATGATCTCACCGAGATTGTGCGGAGCCATGTTGGTGGCCATGCCGACGGCGATGCCGGTCCCGCCATTCACGAGGAGGTTCGGAAACGCCGCCGGAAAAACGGTCGGCTCGGTCCGCGTTTCGTCGTAATTCGGGACGAAATCGACGGTTTCCTTGTCCATGTCCTCCATCAGCGCGGCGCCCAGATGGGTCATGCGCGCCTCGGTGTAACGCATCGCGGCCGGCGGATCACCTTCCACGGACCCGAAATTTCCCTGGCCATCCACCAACCGCTCGCGCATCGACCACGGTTGCGCCATGTGGACCAGGGTGGGATAGATCACGGCTTCGCCATGGGGATGATAATTGCCGCTGGTGTCACCGCAGATTTTGGCGCACTTCCGGTGCTGCCGGTTTGGGAAGAGCGACAGGTCGTGCATCGCGTAGAGGATGCGCCGCTGAGACGGCTTCAATCCGTCCCGCACGTCCGGCAGCGCGCGCGCGATGATGACTGACATCGAGTAGTCAAGAAACGAGTTCTTGATCTCCTCCGCGACGTTGATCTTCGCCACTTTTTCATGGGCGGCGAAGAGCGGCGTATTGACTACCGGCATTTCGCCGGGATCGCTGGGATCGGGCATAGTGCGGCTCAGATGTCGAGATTGCGGACGTTGAGCGCGTTATCTTCGATAAATTGGCGGCGTGGCTCGACTTCCTCGCCCATCAATTTGGTGAACATCTCCTCGGCTTCGACGGCATCGGTCAGATCAATGCGCAGCAGCTTTCGCCGGGCCGGGTCCATCGTGGTCTCAAATAGCTGGCTCGGGTTCATTTCACCCAACCCCTTGAATCGCTTGATCTGAAGACCGCGGCGGCCGACCTCGATGACGCCGCCAAGGATCTCCGCGATGGAAAACAAGGGCTTAACCTGCGCCTTTTCGCCTTCGCCTTCGATGAGTTCGAACAGCGGCTTGTCCTGCGCCGAATAGTGCTCGATGTTCAGCCCCTTGCGCGCGAGTTTGGCCAAAATCTCCTGAATCGCCTTGCTTTCGTGCAACTCGACGTGCCGCGCGCGACGGGTGACGGTCGCTTTCTTCTCAGCGGGCGCGGCCTCCGCTTCCTTTTCCTCGCCGCCGAAGAGCTTAAGGTCGGGGTTGATCGAGCCGAACTTCTGCAACTCTTCCTCAGTGTGGAAATACAGCACGGTCTCGTCGTTGCCTTCGCGGACTTTGACGAGATGCCGCGGCAATTCCTGCGTGCCCGGTTGGCGCTGATCGACGTAGGCCCCGAAATCGCCGCCGTGTCGGCGCAAAGCCTGGGCGTACTTGTCCAATGACTCCAACAATTCGAGGATTTCCTCCAGTTGTTTCTGGGTGAACTCACGGTCGTCCGCCAAATTGCGGAGGCGAATCTCCTCGGTGCCCAATTGAATCAGAATGCGGTTGAGCTGGGCGTCGTCCTCGACGTACTCGACCCGCTTTTTGCGCGAGATTTGATAGAGCGGCGGCTGCGCGATATAGACAAATCCCTGCCGGATCAATTGCGGCATTTGCCGATAGAAAAACGTCAGCAATAAAGTGCGGATGTGCGAGCCATCCACATCGGCGTCAGTCATGATGATAATCTTGTGGTAGCGGAGCTTCTCGATGTTGAACGCCCCTTCCCCTTCTCCGTCGCCAATCCCCGTGCCGACGGCGGTGATCATCGTGCGGATTTCGTTGTTTTGCAGCACCTTGTC
>CAZFVY010000003.1:0-128882 GCA_964522665.1 uncultured Verrucomicrobiota bacterium
CTCGAGGATACCCATTCGGTCGTCAACAGCCTCTGCTGGGGGCCGGACGGCTGGCTCTACGCCGCGCAAGGCAGCACGGTCAGCGGCGCCGTCGTGCGTCCCGGACTCGACAAGGAACCGGTCCATTCGATGGGGCAATTGATCTGGCGCTATCATCCTGAAACGAAGCGTTACGAAGTGTTCGCCGAAGGGGGCGGGAACGCGTTCGGGGTGGAGATTGACGCGAAGGGCCGGATTTTTTCCGGTCACAATGGCGGCAACACGCGCGGTTTCCACTACGCGCAGGGCGGTTATTTGCAAAAGGGATTCGAGAAACATGGTCCACTCTCGAATCCTTACGCGTTCGGCTATTTTCCGCCGATGCCGCACCCGGCGGTCGAACGTTTCACCCACACGTTTGTGATCTACGACGGCGGCGCGCTGCCGGCCGCGTACGCCGGGAAGCTCTTCGGAGCGGAGCCTCTGCAAGGGCGGGTGGTGGAGAGCGACATCGAGCCGGATCAATCCTCATTTCGCACGGAGGATGTCGGCTTTCCGGTCGCGACGACCGACGCCTGGTTCCGACCAGTCGATATCAAGACCGGACCGGATGGCGCGATCTATATCGCGGATTGGTACGACCAACAGGTGAACCATTACCGCAACCACGAGGGCAAGATCGACAAAGACAACGGCCGCGTTTACCGCCTGAAAGCCAAAGGCGCCACGCCGCTCAAGCCGTTTGATTTGACCAAGCTCTCGACCCCTGAATTGGTCGGACTCCTTGGCCATCAGAATAAATGGTTCCGACAAACCGCGTTGCGCCTCATCGGCGACCGCAAAGATCGGGGCGTCATTCCAGAATTATCGCGGACGATTGCCGCCAGCTCCGGGCAACTGGCGCTCGAATCATTGTGGGCGCTCAATCTCAGTGGCGGTTTTGACGAGGCGGCGGCGTTGCGCCTGCTCGACCATCCCGATCCCTTCGTCCGTCTCTGGACGGTCCGGTTGCTGGGGGATCAATCGCAGGTATCTCCGCAAATCAGCGCCAGACTCGAACAGGTGGCGGCGCGCGAGACCAACCTGGAGGCGCGCGGCCAAATGGCGAGCACGGCCAAGCGTCTGCCGGCCGCGGACGCGCTCCGTCTCGTCCGCCGTCTGTTGGCGCATGACGAAGACGCCGGTGACAACCGCCTGCCGCTGTTGCTGTGGTGGGCGATCGAGGCGAAGGCCGATTCCGCGCGCGGCGCCGTTTTGGAAATGTTCGGCGATCCGGCGGTTTGGCGTCTCCCGCTGGTTGAGCGGCACATCCTTGAGCGGTTGATGCGGCGCTACGCGATGGCCGGCTCACGCCAGGATTTGATCACGTGCGCGCAATTGTTGAAACTGGCGCCGGGCCGCCCGGAAACCGACCACTTGATGGCGGGCTTCGAGCTTGGTTTCAAGGGCCGCTCGATGGCCCAGCTACCCGAGGAATTGGCGACCGCCCTGGCGGGCTTGCGTGGTCAATCGCTTGCCCTCGGATTACGCCGCGGCGACGCGGACGCCGCGCGGCAGGCGCTTCAGATCGTGGCGGATGAAGCGGCGGACCCCAGCGTCCGGCTCGAATACGTTCAGATTTTGGGTGAAATCAAACAGCCCGACGGCTGGCCGGTCCTACTCAAAATCGCGGAACAATCCCGGGCCGTCGCGCTCCGCCAGGCCGCGCTCGGCTCCCTGCAAGCCTACGACAACCCGGAAATCGGCGCCGCGGTCACCGCGTTGACGCCGAGGCTTCCGCCCGAGATTCGCCCGGCCGCGCTCACGTTGCTGGCGAGCCGGCCCGGTTGGGCGTTGCCCTTGCTCCAGGCGGTCGCGAGCGGCGCCATCGAGCGGGCCTTCGTGCCGCAGGACGCCGCGCGCAAACTGCAGCTTTATAAACAATCACCCATGCCCGAGCTTTATGCCCGGATTTGGGGCCGCGGCGGCGAGCCGACGACCGCCGAGATGCAGGGCAAGATTGAGCGGCTTTCGGGCGTGATTCGCGGCGGCTTGGGCAGCCCGTACGAAGGCCAAAAACTGTTCATGGCGACGTGCGGAGTCTGCCACAAATTGTTTGGAGCCGGCGCGGAGATCGGCCCCGACCTGACCACCTATCGGCGCGATGACCTCGATACGATGTTGCTGAACATCATCAATCCCAGCGCCGAGATTCGCGAAGGCTACGAGAATTACCTCGTGACGACGAAGGACGGTCGCACCCTCTCCGGGTTTCTCGCGGACAAGGACAATCAAGTGGTCGTTTTGCGCGGCATCGACGGGCAGAACGTGACCTTGCGGCTGAAGGAAATCGAGGAAATGAAACCCGCCGGGAGATCTTTGATGCCCGAGGGTCTGCTCGACGGTTTCAATTCCCAACAGGCGCGCGATCTCTTCGCCTACCTCCGCAGCACGGAGCCGCTGGTCAAGTAGGTGGTTACTAGTGAAGATGGTTGCAGAATGATTCCTCGCGGTTAGAGTGTCCTGGATGAGATTTATGACTACCTTGGACCGGGACGAGGACGGGGCGTGGATTTCAGAGTGCCCTTCGATTCCCGGGTGCGTCAGCCAGGGTCGAACTCGTGAAGAGGCATTGGCGAACATTCAGGAGGCCATCGCGCTCTGCTTGGAGGTTCGGGCCGAACAGGGCCTGCCGCTGACCATCGAAATCCAACAAGTTGAAGTGACGGTTTAATGCCGGCGCTGCCAACTCGCAGTGGGCAGGAGGTTCTGCAGGCCTTTGGTCGAGACGGCTGACGCCTGGCACGTCAACGCGGCAGCCACCTCATTCTCATTAAGCATGGTGAGACTGCCACTTTGTCGATTCCAAATCATCGAGAGGTGGCCAAGGGCACGCTTCGCAGCTTGATCCGCGCAAGCGGGCTTACAGTGGATCAATTCGTTGGTTTGGCCAAACGGTAAAGCGCGCCAGCCGGATACTTGAGATTGTGACTTGGCGAAATGGTCCTGAGGCTCGGGAGCGCGTTAGGGTTGTTCACAGAATCGTAACAATGTCGAGGCACGCCTCGGACCGGAATTTTATTGTTTTCCCGGCGCCAGCGCTTACGGTGCTGCGCGGAATGCAATGAAAACATTCGCTGAACTAGGATTTCCAGGAAGGCTGATCGCCGTCGAGGGTCTCGACGGTTCGGGCAAGTCCACGCAGATTTATCTGCTCAAACGCTGGCTCGAACTGCAGGGGCTGAAGGTCTTCTTCAGCGAATGGAACTCATCCGACCTGGTCAAGAGCGCCACGAGCAAGGGCAAGAAGCAGGTTTTACTGACGCCGACCACGTTCAGCCTGATCCATGCGACCGATTTCGCGGACCGGTATGAGCGTCAATTGGTGCCGCTCATGCGGGCCGGGTACGTCGTCCTATGCGATCGCTATGCGTTTACCGCGTTCGCCCGCGACACGGTGCGCGGCTGCCCGCCGGCCTGGGTGCGAAAACTCTATAGTTTCGCGGCGCTGCCGGACCTGACGTTTTTCTTTCGGGCGGACCTGGAGGTTTCCCTGCGCCGCATTCTCGACGGGCGGCCGCAACTCAAGTATTTTGAGGCCGGCATGGACCTGGGGATTTCGACCGATATTTACGAGAGCTTCCGCATCTTTCAGGGGCGCATCCTCAAGCAGTACCTGGCGATGGGGGCGGAGTACCGGTTCGTGACGATTGACGCCAATCAGCCGATCGAGGCGCAACAATCGACCGTCCGCGGGTTGGTGGCTTCGAAGATTGATCTTTCCAAATTCGCGCTGCCGCGGCCCGGCCCGGCCTGAACCAAGGCGCACTCGGTTATGATGACTGACGACGATCCTCAACCCCCGCCCACGCTCCGCCTGAAGCGCAACGCCAAACGGCGGGTGGTCGTGCCCACGCGTTCGCCAAAGCGGTTTTACCGTTCCGGCGTCCCCGGCGTGGACCTCAAGCAATACTCTGGCAAGCTGATCGTCGTCGAAGGCGCCGATGGCTCCGGCCGCTCAACGCAGATTCGTCGTTTGGTTGAATGGCTGGAGGGCAGCGGCCACGCGACGGTGCAGGTCGGACTGAAACGCTCGAATCTGGTCAGCGAGGAATTGGAGCGAGCCAAGCAGGGCAACATTCTTAGCCGCATCACGCTGAGTTTGTTCTACGCCACCGACTTCGCGGATCAACTCGAGAACACCATTCTGCCGGCGCTCAAGGCGGGCTTCATGGTGTTGGCCGACCGCTATATCTACACGTTGATGGCGCGGGATATGGTGCGCGGCATGGATGAGGCCTGGCTGGAGAACGTCTATGGCATCGCCCTGGTGCCCGACGCCGTTTTTTATCTGGCGCTTTCGCCGGAACAATTGGTGCAGCGCAACTTCGCGAAGAATCAGGCGCTGGACTATTGGGAGAGCGGGATGGACCTGGGACTTTCGCGGGACATGTTTGACAGTTTTCTCAGGTATCAGGAACTGATGGCCCAACAATTCAAACGTCTCCAGGCCACCTACGATTTCAATATCATCGACGGCAATCGGAGCGCCGAAGAGATCAGCGCCGAACTGCAGAAAAGAATGGAGCAGGTTCTCGTCGGCAAGTAGCCGGCCGGACTCCGAACGCTTCCTCTGCTGCCCTCGCGGCCTCAGCTTCGGGCCGGCGGTCGGATGTTCCGAAATCGCCGCGCGGCGGAAAAATTAAATCGGGCCGGCGCGGGAGTAACCAGTTGACCGGCGGGCGCGGTTTGTGGTCTAACCTCTGATCCATCACGTATGGCTGAATCGAGCGGCAAGTCGGACTATTATATCGGGGTCGATCTCGGGGGCACCAAGATCCTGGCGGGGGTGTTTGACGCGCAGTTGAAGTGTCTGGGGCGGGCCAAGATCAGCACCAAGCCGCAACGGGGTTCGGAGGAAGTGATCGAGCGCATCTCGCGCTGCGTTTTGGACGCGATCGACGAGTGCGACTTGGGACCCAAGCAGATTCGCGGCGTGGGCGTGGGCGCGCCGGGCGCGGTTTCACCTGAAGATGGGCGGGTAATCTTCGCGCCTAACCTCGAATGGGAGGACTTGGGGCTGAAAAAGGCCCTCGAGAAACAATTGGATCTGCCGGTGTTTCTCGAGAACGACTGCAACATCTGCACGCTGGGGGTCTTCGAGGCCGAATTGGCGGCCAAGCCGCGCAACCTGGTCGGTATTTTTCTGGGCACTGGGATCGGGGCTGGGTTGATTCTCGACGGCAAGCTTTTCTCCGGCTTCAACCGGACCGCGGGCGAGATTGGGCACATGGTTCTGGAGGTGGGCGGGCCGAAATGCAGTTGCGGCAACCGCGGCTGTTTTGAAGCGCTGGCCAGTCGGCGGGCCATTTTTCGGAATATTCAGACCGCCGTCAAATCTGGGCAGAAAACCGTCCTCACCGAAATGCTGGGCGACGATCTGGAGGATTTGCGCAGCGGCGACCTGCGCAAGGCAATTCAGCGCGGTGATAAGTTTGTGGAGCGCATCATCGAGGAGGCCGCGGAATACACCGGGATCGCGGTCGCGAACGTGATCAATCTGCTCAATCCGGAAGTGATCGTGCTGGGCGGCGGCGTCATCGAACGCCTCGAGGACGAGATGATGGCGATCATCATCGAGACGGCGTTCGACTACGCGCTCCCGGGCACGGGCAAGGGAATTCAGATTGTGGCGTCGAAATTGGGCGACGACGCCGGCATCACCGGCGGCGCGGTCCTCGCGCGGTTGCAAACCAGTTCCTCCCGCTAACGCCGGGCGCGACCGATGGGAGCCATCCGCCGCGCGGTAATCGACGTCGGGACGAACTCGATCAAACTTCTCGTCGCCGATGTGGCCGGTGGGGCGGCGATCCCGTTGTTTGAACGCAGCGAACAAACCCGTCTGGGTCAGGGATTTTACAAGGCGCGACATTTGCGGCGGGACGCCATCGAGCGAACGGCTCGGGCCGTGGCCGGATTTGCCGCGCTGGCCGCGGAGTGGGACGTGAAGTCTCCGCGGCTGATCGCCACGAGCGCCGCGCGGGAGGCGGTGAATCAGGCGGAATTGGTCGCCGCGGTGGAAAAAGCGTCGGGCCTGCGACTCGACGTCATTTCCGGGGAGACCGAGGCGGATTGGGTTTTCCGCGGCGTCACGAGCGATCCGGCGCTGGCCGCGCAGCCCTTGTTGATCCTGGACAGCGGCGGGGGCAGCACCGAGTTCGTGGTGGGGCAGGGCGGAGTCCGGCGGTTGGGGCGCAGTTTCGACCTCGGCGCCGTGCGGTTGCTCGAGCAATTTCCACCGTCCGACCCGCCGGCGCCGGAGGAGCTTTCGCGTTGCCGCGACTGGCTCAAGGGCTTTCTCCGCGACACCGTCCGACCGGAACTGGAGCCAGCCCTGAAACTATTCGCGGGGCAAAAGGTGCGATTGGTGGGGACGGGCGGCGCCGCGACGCTCCTCGTGGCGATGGAGTTGGGGTTGACCGAATTTGACCGGGCGCGGATCGAGGGCGCCGTGCTCGCGTACCCGCAAGTGGTCCGGCGCACCGACCGGCTGTGGAGCCTCCCGTTGCGGGAGCGGAAAAAAATGCTGCGGCTGGCGCCCGATCGCGCGGACGTGATGCTGACCGGGGCCGCGATCTACGAGGCGGTGATGGCGGGCTTCGGTTTCGCCGATCTCGCGGTGAGCACGCGCGGATTGCGCCACGGCGCCGTGCTCGACGTCTAGGCTGGGGCGGTCGGCCCCCCGCGGCATTCTTTGGGCTGGATAAATCCGTGGATTCGGGCGAGTTTACGTCAGGTCGAGCATGGGACGAACGATGGAAACACTGGCGTATGAATTAGAGTCCGGCCGTGAGCGTACGGAGGCGGAGACGGCGCCTTCGATCCATATTCTACTGATCGAGGACATGCCGGAGACGGCGCGCTTGATCATGGATTTGTTGCAGGAGACGCATGTGCGCCGTTTCGAGGTCGAATGCGCCGATCATCTCGTAGCGGGCCTCGATCGCCTCGCGCGCGGAAGCATTGATCTGGTCATGCTGGACCTTTCCCTCGCGGACGGCGCCGGTTTGGCGAACGTCGAGCAGGCCCGGGCTTTGGCGCCGCACATTCCGATCATCGTCCTGAGCAGCCTCAATGACGAGGCGGTGGCGATCATGGCCGTCGAGGAGGGCGCCCAGGATTATCTGGTCCGCAGCCAACTGGACAGTCATCTGCTGGCGCGCGCGATCGTGTATGCCATCGACCGCAAGCGCGCGGAAACCGAGCTGTCCGCGGCCGAGCGGAAGTATCACAGCATTTTCGAGCACATCGTCGAGGGCATCTTTCAGACCACGCCAGATGGGCGTTATTTGAACGCCAACCCCGCGCTGGCCCGCATCTACGGATACGAATCGCCGGCGGACTTGATCGCCCACGTGACCGACATCGGGCGCAGTCTCTACGTCCGTCCCGGCCAACGGGACAAGTTCATCCGCTTGATGGATGAAAACGACGTGGTGACGAACTTCGAATCCGAAATCTACCGCAAGGACGGCAGCATTATCTGGATCGCCGAAAACGTCCGGGTCATCCGCGACGACAAGGGCAAGCTGGTCTGCTATGAAGGCACCGTGGAGGATATTACCGCCCGCAAGCGGGTCGAGCAGAAGCTGCAGAATTCCGAAGCCCTCTATCACTCGCTGGTCGAAACGCTGCCGCAAAACATCCTTCGCAAGGACCTTTCCGAACGCTTCACTTTCGCCAATCAACGGTTCTGCTTGAATCTGGGCCGGCCGATCGAGGACATCCTCGGCAAGACCGATTTCGATTTTTTCCCCGCGGAAATGGCCGCAAAGTATCAACGTGACGACCGCTTGATCATGGAGACGGGAAAACCGTTTGAAACGGTCGAGGAACACCAGGCGCCCGGCGGACCCAAACAATACGTTCAGGTCGTCAAGACGCCGCTCTATGACGCCGAAGGCAAGATTATCGGGTTGCAGGGGATATTTTGGGACATCACGGAAAAGAAAGTGGCGGAGGAACGGGAACGGCGCGCGAACGAAGAGCTGGCCCGCAGCCGGGAAGAGTTGCGCGGCAAGAACGAGCAGATGGAGGAAGACCTCCGAATGGCGTGCGAAATTCAACAAGCCATACTGCCTCAGCAGTACCCCACCTTTCCGCTCGGCTCCACGCCCGAGGCCAGCGCGCTTGGGTTTTGTCATCGGTATCATCCCACCGGGGCGGTGGGCGGCGATTTTTTTAACGTCCTGGCCCTGTCGGACACGACCGCCGGTGTTTTCATCTGCGACGTCATGGGGCACGGCGTGCGCTCGGCGCTGGTCACCGCGATGGTCCGCGCGTTGGTGGAGGAGCTGAAACCGGTCGCTGAAGACCCGGGCCAATTGCTGACCCAGCTTAACCGCGACCTGCGGGCGATCCTCAAGCAGAGCGGCTCGTTGATGTTTACGACGGCCTTCTACCTGGTCATCGATTTGGCGAAACGCGAATTGCGTTACGCGAACGCCGCCCATCCCAAACCGCTGCTCCTGCGCCGGGGCGCCGGCGTCGTGGAGACGCTGGCGAATAAAGGTGGCAAGGCCGGTCCCGCCTTGGGGCTTTTCGATCACTCGGAATACACCGGCTTCCAGGCGCCGCTGGCGGCCGGTGACGCCGTGATGCTGTTTACGGACGGCGTGTTCGAGGTGGAGGGCGCCGACCGAAAACTCTACAGCCAGGAAATGTTGATCGAAGCGGTCAACGCCCGCGCGGCCCTGCCCTGCTCCGAATTGTTCGACGCGTTACTGGTCGAAATCCAATCGTTTGCGGCCACGGGCGAATTTGACGACGACGTCTGCCTCGTCGGCGTCGAGATTCGCTAACTCCAGCGGTCCAGGCCGTTCACGTCGGCTGCAGCAGCAAGACTTCCTCGCGCACGCGAACTGACGTCGCGCCGGCCGCGGAATTGCGGACTTTGCTGCCGACCCTTTCCCGCCACAGATCACAGCCGACCGTCCGGTAGCCTTCCGCCTCCGCGACTTCGGAGAGCAGCGTCGCCGTGGCCACCGGCACCATCAGAAACGAGAGTTGATCGCCGACGACGTAGGCCAGGCGCGCGTCGGGGCGAAGCTTGGGGCGCAAGGCCCGCAAGTGGCGGCGCATCCCGCCGAAGTAATGGGCGACCACCTTGTGGTAGAGGCGTTCGAAACCGCTGTCCTTGCCGAGTTCGAGCCGCCGCTCTTCAATCGCGCGACAAACCTTCTGGATCGAGGCGAAGCCCGCCACTTCGGCGCCATCCTGATCGGACGAAAAAACATTCCGGGTGTTCGAGCGCAAGAGCGACTGTTTGACTTGGCGCAACGACGCCCGGTCCGTAATCAAGCCCAGGAGAATCGACTCGACCCGGGTGGTCCGCGTATAATCTTTCTCGTTCGGATAGGGCGGGGAGGTGATGACCGCGGAGAGGTCGCCCGGTATCCGTTCCATCGTCCGCGCGTCATCCGTAAAAACGCGCGACGCGGTTCCCGCCAGACCGGCGTCTTGAACGACGCCCAGGTCCGCGATCATGTGTTCGGCCTGCCCGGCGAAATGTCCCAACACGTCATAATCGGCTTTCGCGCGGGTCCGGTAGATTTCCGGGCCGAAAGCGAAATTCCCGGCGCCATTGGCGATGACGTGTCCGAGCGCAGCTAAGAAAAAATCACGGACTTCGCCTGGCGCTTGAGCCGTTTGGTCCACAATTTGGTCCCGCAGGATCAAGAGGCGCCGCAAGGGCCGCCGGCTGAGGAAACCGGTGGGCAGCAGCCGATCCTCATCTTCCGTCAACCCCAAGCCGCCGATTCCGTCTTCCCCATCCAGCGGCAGGTCGCTGGACAGGGCGAAGGGCAGGTCGTGCTTCGCCGCCGTGGACCGGGCGGATTCAACGATTTGCTCGCGCAGGCGCCGCAGGAGCGCGCGATCGAGGTTCCAGTCCGTTTTCACGCGGGAAACCAGCGCGGCGAAGGGATGCGCGTCGCAACCGAAAACCGAAATGCGGTTCCGTTTTCCTTCCACCAACGTCGTGCCGGTGCCGCAGAACGGGTCCAAGAGCGCGTCGCTCGGTCCCAAGCCGAACGAGTTGATGTATTGGCGCACCAGATGTGGCGGAAATGAAAGCACGAAGCGGTACCAGCCATGCACCGGAAAGTCGTCTTTTTGCAACGCGTTAATCGCGTTGCCGGTTTGTCGGCGTGAGATTCGAGCAGGCGCTGGCATAGGGGTGATTGTGAATTAACGCGAGGCAGGCGCAACCGCCACGTTGAAGTTCGGTTACTTTTTTGGACCCGGCCGGGCGTCTGGCCTGAGCGTGGTCGGCGTCCATCCCGTTCCGCGCCGGTTTGACACCGGATTAGGCGCGCCTGGTCCCACTTCGCTTGCGGTTCGTCGCGCTTGCTGGCGCTCGGTGGTGTCGATGGGCATGGGGATGATCGCAGGCGCTTTCGGCAGAGAAGGCTGGGATCCATGTTATACACAGCGTCATAAATAATTGCGCATACAGCTCTGATGTGTTTCATTGTGGCTATGAAGCCACTGAAAATTCGAGGGGCTGTTCGAATGCTGGAAACAGCCCAACGAAACCCTCAGAAGGTTGTGTGGCGTTGCTTAACATGCGTATTTATTTATGACGCTCTGTATAGTAATGGGAATAATCATTGGGCATTCGCGAGTTCGGCGCTCCGGCGATCTGATTCGCTCCGTTCTTGCCAAGGCGGCTGGGTTGGCCTAACAGTTGGGCGGTCCATTACTGAGATCGATCATACACCCCAAGCCTATGGCCAAGAAAGCAGCACCAAAGAAGAAGCCAGCCAAGCCCGCCAAACCGACCGCCGAATCCCGCGCCGCCGCCTTGAACCTTGAACTGCCGCCCGCCCCAAAACCGATCGGCGTCTATAAGCCGTTGGTGGTGGCGGGCAAGCTGGCGTATGCGTCGGGTCACGGGCCGCTCAAATCGGACCAGACCTTGATCCTCGGGCGCGTCGGCGCGGATCTCGACTTGGCCGCCGGCAAGGCCGCCGCGCGTCAGGTCGGTTTGGCCATCCTCGCGACCGTGCGCGATAATCTCGGCAGCCTCAATCGGGTCCGCCGCGTCATCAAGGTGCTCGGAATGGTGAATTCGACCGCGGATTTCAAGGATCACCCGGCCGTCATCAACGGTTGCAGTGAATTGTTCGCCGAGGTGTTTGGGGCGGACGATGGCGTGGGCGCCCGGAGCGCGGTCGGCATGGGCTCACTGCCCGGCAACATCGCCGTTGAGATTGAAGCGATCTTCGAGCTTCGCTAGCCCCACGATGGCAACGCTTAGCGGCCCGTCGGCTCAATCCCGGCTCGGCGCCGCGCCAAGGAACCGATGAAAGCGAAACCCGCTGACTCGTACCAGGTCGCCAACGTTGGCGAAATCGACTCGCCCGCGCTCCTGGTGTATCTTGACCGGGTCAAGGACAACGTCGCCAAGATGATCGCGCTCGCGGGCGGGGTCGAGCGGCTGCGGCCGCACGTCAAAACCCACAAGTTGAGCGAAATGGTCCGCATGCAAATGAAGGCGGGCATTCGCAAATTCAAGTGCGCCACGATTGCGGAAGCCGAAATGACCGCGGCCTGCGGCGCCGCGGATGTGCTCCTGGCGTACCAGCCGACGGGACCAAAGGTCGGCCGGTTCATCGAATTGACGCAACGTTTCCCCAAGACAAAGTTTTCCGCGATCGCCGACGACGAAGGCGCGATTCGGGCGCTGGCGAAGGAGTTTTCCGCCGCTGGCGTGGTCGGTGAATTCCTGCTTGATATCGACTGCGGTCAGCATCGCAGCGGCGTGGCTCCGGACGCCGCCGCGCTGGAATTGTACCGGCTGATCCATAGCTTGCCGGGCCTGCGCGTGGGCGGCTTGCACGTCTATGATGGCCACATTCACGACAAAGAGCTCTTGGCGCGCATCAAAACGTGCGAGGCCGCGTTCAAGCCGGTAAACGCGCTGTTGCAAAAGCTCGGCCGGGCGAATCTGCCGGTTCCGACCGTGGTGGCCGGGGGCACGCCGACTTTTCCCGTGCATGCCCGCCGCAAGAACGTCGAATGCAGCCCGGGCACCTGCGTGTTTTGGGACGCGGGTTACGAAGCCAAGTTGCCCGACCTGGACTTTGAGCCGGCGGCGTTGGTGTTGACGCGCGTCGTGAGCAAGCCCGCCACCGGACGTCTCTGCCTCGATTTGGGGCACAAGGCGATCGCCGCGGAGAATCCCCACCCGCGGGTCATTTTTCCGGGATTGCCGGATGCGCAAGCCGTCACGCACAGCGAGGAGCACCTGGTCGTCGAGACGGCGCGCGCCGCTGAGTTTAAGGTGGGCGATTGCCTCTATGGCGTGCCCTGGCACATTTGCCCGACAGTGGCGTTGCACTCCGAAGCCGTGATCATCGAGAACGGGCGCGCCACCGAGCGTTGGAAAATCGTCGCGCGCGATCGACGCTTGACAATTTAGATGGAAGGGGTCGTCCCGACCGCGCCGGTTCCCCTTCAAGTCCGTCGTTCATGCCGTCGGACGCTGCACGGCGCCAATCTTCGAGAACTTACCGAACGGGAATAAAGCTTCCGGTTTTGGGTGGCTCTCCTTTTGGGGATTGCGGCTTTGCCCGGCAAGTGGCATCTATCCGCGTATGAACCAGTACCTGGAACGCCTGGTGGATCTGACCGACCCCGCCGCCAACGAAATTTATAACCTGAGCCTTGAAGCGGCCCGCGAGCGGGTGTTGAGCGGTTCACCGGAATCCGTCCGCGCGATCGAAGGTTCGTTCGCCCTCGTCGCCCACGCCGGCAAGAAAGTGCGGCTGGCTCGATCGTTGGATCGGCCGTTGCGCTATTTTCTCGCGAAGCAGAAGGACGGCCCGGCGCTGGTCGTCGCCGACCGGATCGATACCATTCGCGACTGGCTGCGCCGCGAGGGCCTTGCGGACCAGTTTCACCCGAGCTACACGCGCATGGTTCCGGCGCATTATGTTGTCGAGATTCATCTGATTGGCTGTCCTGACCCGGACCCGGTGTACACCCGGTTTTTCACGCCGCAACGGAACGCGCTCTCGACGGACCTCGATGTAATTGGCCGGGCGTACATCGGAGCTTTGGCGGAGGAAATCTCGCTTTGGTTGCGGCAGATTCCGGCGTCGGACCCGATCGGCGTTTGTTTTTCCGGGGGGATCGATAGCGGTTCAGTGTTTCTGGTGACCTATCACCTGATGCAGCGGATGGGGCTGAATCCCGCGCGTCTCAAGGCGTTTTCCCTCTCGGTTGGCGATGGGCCGGACTTGGCGCAGGCGCGGGAATTCCTCGACCGGCTCGGTCTCGGCCTTTTTCTCGAGCCGATCGCGGCGGACCCGGCCACGTTGGACGCGACGGAGACGGTCCGCGTCATCGAGGATTATAAATCGCTCGACGTTGAATCGGCGACCATGGCGCTCGCGTTGTGCAGGGGAATCCGCGCGCGGTACCCGGATTGGCGCCGGTTGATCGATGGCGACGGCGGCGACGAGAATCTGAAGGATTACCCGATTGAAGAAAACCCGGAGCTGACGATTCGCAGCGTCCTGAACAATCGGATGCTTTACCAGGAAGGGTGGGGCCTGGGCACGATCAAGCATTCGCTGACCTACTCGGGCGGCTTGAGCCGGTCGTACGCGCGGACCTACGCGCCGGCGCGAAAGTACGGCTTCGAAGGATTCAGTCCCTACACGCGGTCGCGCGTGATCGAGGTGGCCGAGGGAATCCCGTTCATTGAGTTGACCGGCTTTGAGGTGGACCGGCTCTACGCGTTGAAGGGCGAAATTGTCGCGCGCGGGGTCAAGGCCGTCACCGGGCTGGAACTGCCCGTCTTCCCGAAACGGCGCTTTCAACATGGAGCCTTGCCGGTGGAGGCGCTGCGGGAACATCTGCCCAATCGGGAACACGATTACCGCCAGGCGTTTCTCTCGCTTTATGCATGAAATACTACACCGATTCGCCGGAGATTTATAAGGTCGAGACCCGCGCGGCGGGGCCGGCGGGGAGCCTGCCGCTGACCGCGGAGATGCTTCTGAATCGCCCGAGCGGCGACCTGTTCGGGTTGACGCAGAACGCCGGGATGGGCTGGAATCCGTCCGAGTTGGGGCGGAAACAATTCCTGATCCTGAGCACCCAGGGTGGCTTGCGCGCGCCGAACGGGGAACCGATCGCGCTCGGCTACCACACCGGCCACTGGGAAATTGGTTTGCTCGTCGAGGCGGCGGCGTGGGAGTTGCGGCGGCTGGGGAATATTCCGTTTGCCGCGTATTGCTCGGACCCGTGCGACGGCCGGACCCAGGGCACGGTGGGGATGTTTGACAGCCTGCCGTACCGGAACGACGCCGCGCAGGTGTTTCGGCGCTTGGCGCGCTCGTTGCCCACCCGCTCCGGCGTCATCGGCGTGGCCACGTGCGACAAAGGCTTGCCGGCGATGATGATGGCGTTGGCCGCGCTGCGCGATCTGCCGTGCGTCCTTGTGCCGGGTGGCGTGACCTTGCCGCCAGCGGAAGGCGAGGACGCCGGCGCGGTGCAGAGCCTCGGCGCGCGATTCGCGCACGGGATGGTTTCCCTGACGGAAGCGGCGGACCTTGGCTGCCGCGCGTGCGCTTCGCCGGGCGGCGGGTGCCAGTTTCTCGGCACGGCGGCGACCGCGCAAGTGATCGGCGAGGCGTTGGGGATGTCGGTGCCCCATTCGGCGCTGGCGCCATCGGGGCAACCGGTCTGGCGGGACTTGGCGGTGCGCTCGGCGGCGGCGGTTTGCCAGCTTGAGGCCGCGGGCGTGACGATGAAACATATTCTCGACGACCGCAGCATTCGCAACGCGATGGCGGTGCACGCGGCGTTCGGCGGTTCGACGAACCTCTTGTTGCATCTGCCCGCGATCGCTTATTCGGCGGGGTTGAGACGGCCCACCGTGGCGGACTGGATTGAGACGAACCGCCGCGTCCCGCGTCTGGTCAGCGTGCTGCCCAACGGGCCGGTGCACCATCCGACGGTGCGGGTATTCCTCGCGGGCGGCGTGCCCGAGGTGATGTTGCACTTGCGGCGGTTGGGCGTTTTGGATGACAGCGCGCGGACCGTGGCCGGCGGAACGCTGGCGGAATTATTGGACGACTGGGAAGGCTCCGACCGCCGGGCGCAATTTCGGAGAATTCTGCAGGAGCAGGACGGGGTCGATCCCGACGACGTGATTCTGCCGCCCGAGAAAGCCCGCGCGCGCGGGTTGACGAGCACGGTCACCTTTCCGGTGGGCAATCTGGTCCCCGACGGCGCCGTCATCAAGAGCACGGCGATCGATCCCACGGTTATCGATCCCGACGGCGTTTACCGCAAGGAGGGACCGGCGCGGGTCTTCGTCAGCGAGCGCGAGGCGATGACGGCGATCAAGAAGAACCAGGTCCACGCGGGCGACGTGATGATCCTGATCGGCTGCGGCCCGCTGGGCACGGGCATGGAAGAGACCTATCAGTTGACCTCAGCGCTGAAACATCTGCCGTTTGGCAAGCAAGTCGCGCTGATCACCGACGCGCGCTTTTCCGGAGTTTCCACGGGCGCGTGCGTCGGCCACGCCGGGCCGGAAGCGCTGGCGGGTGGGCCAATTGGCAAAGTGCGCGACGGCGACTGGATTCGGATCGTGATTGACCGGCAAAAACTGGACGGGCGGCTCGATTTCATCGGCGAAGGCGAGGAGCGCTTCAGCGCCGAGGAAGGCGCGCGGCGTTTGGCGGCGCGGGCGCCTCACGAACGGCTGGCGCCGCACCCCGCGTTGCCGCCCGAAACGCGCCTCTGGGCCGCGCTCCAACAGGAAGGCGGCGGCGCTTGGGGCGGGTGCATTTACGACGTGGACGAAATCGTGAAATGCCTAGCGGCGGGCCGGCGGGCGTTGGGCAAAGATTGATCAATAGCCGCCTGATCCGATTTGGAGCAGACGAGTCCATCGGCAAGGCCGAATCGGAGTTAACTGGCGTTAGTCTATCGCCGCGGGCCACTTAGACCTTCGTCCTCTAAAAGTTCAAGTCGAGTGACTTGCAGCAGGCCGGGTCGCCGCTTGCCGGGAATTCTTTTCCAGGTGCCGGTCACGCGGACTCGTTTGTCGAGCGCCGCCTTGGCAGGTTCAAGCGCTCGTTGATCCAGTTCGCAACAAACCGCTGATTCACCGGGCGAGTCTCGAACCGTGAAGCGCAACTGATCCAAGTCAATCTCTCGGATTTCCCCCTCAAAGGTTACCACGGCATTCGGAGTTCCATCGTAGTCGGCTAGTTTCGCGTGATAAGCGATCGACGAGACCTCCCGGACCACGCCTGCGTCGTCGCGCAACCACTTGTTTCGGCCAAGGGCAGCGTCCAACCTCGTCCTGGCCTCGTTTGTTAACGTAATGCCGCCATCTGGGTGGACGAGCCTGCCGGAGAGTTCCACCCGGTCAACTCTCCCGTGAAGCGTTGGGACCAACGGCTTCAGAGCGTGTATTAACGTCGTACGCCGTTCTACGTCGGGATAACGTTCCTCGAAAATGGTTTCATCGTGTTTCGAAGCCGCCCACCGGGCCGCCTCCAGGAGATCACCCAACGCGTGGTCCGCAGGGTTTCTGCCAAACTCGACATCGGGCAGGCGCAGTCCCACCAGAATGCTTCCGGATTGAAACGCCATCACTTCAAGATCGCACGCTTCATGGATTTGACGGTCCGTTAATCTGGCATATTGTGGGCTGTGGTTAAGGAACCCTGCAACCATTTGAATCCCCTTGCGAAGCGACTCTAGGTACCTTGTCAACAACCCCACAGGCGTGGCCGGCCAATGTAGCGTCGGCCCTGATAGGCGTAGCCACAGGGGCGCCGCCAATTCCATAGCGGCCGCAACGCCAACGTATTCGTCGATTTCGGATCGGAGACGTCGGATCTCTTCCATCGGTCCCTCCGCGAGCACAGCAAAGTTGCGAGGGTTTTTCGGCCGCACGTCAGCGTGCAGGCTTCGCAATGCCTCTTGCATCAGCCGCAATTGTCGTTGGGCCTGCTCCATTTGGGAGTCGGATTCAATCATAGCCGCATACGCAAAACACCCTTCCGTCGGTCGGTGCGTCTCTTGATTTCCTGAAAATACGCCACGTAGCGGAAGAACAGCGGCGTCCCGTCCGCCGCCACAAAGATATCAAATCCATATCGCCTGGCGACTCGATTGCGAGAAACGAAATTGTAGGCATCGGGCAAAAGGTCCGAAGCGAAGTCATGCGCGGCTGGGAGGACGACCACCAAGTCAATGTCCTCTGGCTCGGACTTAGCCGTGGCAAAACTCCCGTTGACTATCAGCCACTCCGCCAAGCCTGTCCGCTGGAGTTCGGCAACAAAATCTTTTAGCTTCGCGCAGAGCTTGGCCCGGCGGTCGGAGCCACGAAATTGTCCGAATCGTTCTTTTATCTCTCCCAGATCGCACTCGTGAACGCCTGGCGGTAGAAACCCTTCCTCATCAAGCGCGGGAATCGGCATCGGGAGAAGTTATCTCGTGCTGCGACAAGATGTCAAATTCGACGCCGCACGCTTTGTTTGGAAAAGCGCCGTTCTATTCATCCCGTTTCGTCGCTGATACCAACCGCGTGGCCAGCCACGGGCCGCTCCACCACATGCGCCAGCCGAGGCTGCGGCGTTCCACGTTCACGAAGCCCAGTTCGGTTAGGCGGGCGACGTACTGGCTGGCGCCGGCGAGGTCGGCAAGCAGAAGACGGCCGCCCGGGCGCAAGACGCGCGCGGCTTCGTCGATGACTTGGTGGCGGCCCGCGACTCCTTTGACATTGTGAATCGCGATGTTGGAGAGAACCACATCAAAGCTGGAGTCGTCAAACGGCAGCGCGGTCATGTCCGCGGTGTGAAGTTCGACCCGGCCGCTCACCCCTTCGGCGGCCGCGTTTCGTTCGGTGGCCGCGAGGGAGGCGCCCGATTGATCCGCGCGACGCCAGAGATCCACGCCGACGGCTCGTCCGGTGGTCAAGCGCTGGGCGGCGAGCAAGAGCACGGCGCCGCGGCCACAGCCGAGGTCAAGGATTCGCTCGTCGCCGCGCAAGTCGAGTTGGTCCAACAACTCCGACCAAACGACGAACTTTCCTCGTTGCGAGGCGTGCCAGCCGAGGCCCATGCAGGCCACGATCAATGCGGCGGCAATCAGGGGGATCACCGCGCCCGACCGCAAGCCATTGAAAAGGTTGAGGAGCGCCAGCGTCGCTGGGACCAACAGCAAATACGGGGCATCGATACCGTAGGAGCCGTTTCGTCGCACGAAACTCGCCGCCGACCCCGAGGCGCGCGGATGGTCATTTGTTTCCAAAGCGATCATGAAAGTACGGCGCGCGAGAAGGACGGGCAAGGCGAATGCCCGCGTCGGACGGGTGGCGGACGTTTTGGTCTCGGCGCCTTGGACTGACTTGGCTCTGATCGCGAATTGTCCCCCGTCCGGCTCGGTTGCGCGCCTCTGGCGCTCCGCCAGCCAGCCTGGGACGCGGCTCAGAGCCCCGAGAACTTCCAATCGCCGGCAACGTTTTTGAACTTGACGACGGATTCGTCGCGTTTGCGAACGGCCCCGTCGTCCTCGGCGACCGAATAGACGACGAAGGAAACCTCGCGATCAGAGATGGTCTTCATCTGGTCCGGGCGCAGGCCACCGATGTTGGCGGTTTCGTGGGTGAGCGCCGCGGCGATCTCGGCGTCGGATTTGCCGGCGAACTCCTGCGACGCGAGCGCCAGCGCCTCGGGAGTGAGGCTGGCGAAGAAGGCTTTGACGTCGCCTTTGCTCATCGCCCACATGACGGTTTGCAGGGCGGCCTCAGGCGTCGCGTAACCGGCGAACGCCCAGGACTCTTTGGGGATGCTGTTGTCCTTCGTGGCGTCCTCGGGCGTCCGGGCGTCAACGGTGATATCGGACATGCGCTCGGCCGCCGGTTTGGGATCGGGTGGCCAGGACTGCGGTTGCCGCAGGCGGCTGACTTCAGCGCGTAGTTTCAACAACTCGCTGAATTGATCGCGGGTCAGCGCGGCGGAGTCTTTCGCCTGCGTGATCAGCCCGGCGAGGCGTTGATTTTCGGCGCGCAGGCCGGTGAGTTCAGCGAGCCGCGCGCGCAACGAGTCGTTCTCGCGTTGAAGCTTGGATTGCGCGTGGTGTTGCAGGGCGGTTGGGACCAGGACGCAACTGGCGACCAGCGCGCCCACGAGGGTAAGTTTGAGTTTGGGCAAGGCCATAAACTTAAGGATCGTAATCGCGGAAGCGCTGGACGTGGCGGCGTTCGCCAGCGCGGTTCCGGTGATGGCGGCGGCCAACCCGGCCGGCGAGGCCGCCACGGCTTCGCCCGCGAGGACCGCGGCCAACGCGGCGGAGGTGCATGCGGCGCCGCGGCGCGTGAGCATTTTGTGGAGCTTTTCCAGAGCGCGGCCGACCCGTTTTTGGGCCGCGGCCTCGCTGGCGCCCAATTCAGCGCCGACGGAACGAAAGTCACGTTGTTCGAAGAAGCGCAAAAGAATGGCGGCGCGGTCAGCCTCGCTCAGGTGGTCGATGGCGTCGTCAAGCACGGGAGCGATTCGGTCAATGCTCACGTTGGGGTTCCCGTCGAGTTCGCTCATTTCCGCGGCCTCCTTTTCACGGGCTTGGCGGCGCCGGTCCGCGCGTCTGATTTTGGCGGCGGTGAAACACGTATGGCGGTGCAGCCAGCCACCCAACCGCACCTGACTCGAGAGGCGGGGCGCGAGGCGGGCCAAATCGCAGAACACGGTTTGCGCGATGTCTTGCGCGGCGTGAGTGTCGCCGTCGGCGAGGCGGACGGCGGTCGAGTAAACGAGGTCCATATACCGCGTCACCAGCTCGCGAAAGGCGTTTTCCGAGCCGTGCCGCGCGTATTCCGCGAGCAATTTTTGGCTGTCCGTCATCTTCAATTCACCATTAAAGACCCGCCGGCGCGCGAAATCAGACAAAAACTTTGGCGGTCGGCGAACTGTCAAGTCAACCGGGAACATTCGCCAAGTGATCGGCGGCGCCGTATTCTTGAGGAGTTAGCGGCGATCACAGATTGCGGCCGGCGCGCCGGGAAAACATGGAACAAGAACTGGCCCTGGTCCATCCTAAGGCCGGACGCCGTCAACACGCGAATATGTTCATGACTGGAATCGGAACCGCGGCGCCGGCGCGGCGTTACCCGCAGACGGCGTGTTGGGAGGCGTTGCGATCCGCGCCACAATTCGGCGGACTCGGGCCTCGCGGCCAGGCGTTGCTGAAAAAGGTTCTGCTGGGCGCCAACGGTATCACCGCCCGTCGTTTGGCGCTTGATCCGTTGAGTGAAGTTTTCGATTTGCGCCCGGACGCTTTGCACGCGCGATTCGCCCGTCATGCCCCGGACTTGGCGACCACCGCCGCGGAGCGAGCCCTGGGCGACGCCGGCGTTCAGGCGAGCGAGATCGACGCCGTCGTAATCAGTACGTGCACTGGCTACCTATGTCCTGGTCTCACAAGTTACGTGAGCGAACGGCTTGGCTTGCGTCCCGACGCGCTGGCGTTGGACCTCGTGGGTCAAGGTTGCGGCGCGGCGCTGCCGAATTTCCGAACCGTGGAGGCGCTGCTGGCGGCGGGACGCGCGCGGCGGGCGTTGTCGATTTGCGTTGAAGTCTGCAGCGCGGCGTTTTATCTGGATGATGACCCGGGCGTCTTGATTAGCGCCTGCCTGTTTGGCGACGGCGCCGGCGCGGCGGTGCTGGCGGGCGCGCCCGAGCCGGGCAGGCGGCGAATTGAATGGCGCGCGGTCCATTCCCTGCTGAGCGCGGCGGATCGGGATTATCTTCGGTTTGAACAAACCGGCGGCATGTTGCGCAATATCCTCACCCGCCAAGTCCCGGCCCTGGCCGGCAAGTACGCGGAGAAGGTCCTGGCGGATACGCTGGCGGCGAGCGGGTTGGCGCGCGGCGATCTCAACACGTGGATTCTGCACGCGGGCGGCCGGGAGATTTTGAACAGCCTGCGTGATCGCCTCGCCCTGACGGAGGCGGACTTGCGCTGGAGCGCGGGCGTGCTCGCTGAATTTGGCAACGTGAGCAGCGCGAGCGTCTATTTCGTGCTTCAGGCCGCGTTGGCCGGGGGAGCGCCCGGCGGGGATTGGTGGATGACCTCGTTCGGCGCCGGCTTCAGTTGTCACGGAGCCTGGTGGCGGGTCGAGTAGGGGAATCGGCGGCATGAGGCGTCGGCTTGAACCGGAGTGGCTGGACGAACTGCCCGCCGCGGACCCGCGTGCGGTACGCTCACGGCGCGACCTCGGGCGGATCAACGCGCTGATGGGTCACGCCTCGTTCGTGGCGGGCGCCTTGCGGCAATTGTTTCCGACTCAAGCTCCCCGGCGGATCGTGGAACTCGGATGTGGCGACGGACTTTTCGCGTGGCGCGTGGCGCGTCGCGTGGCGGGGATTTGGCCCGGCGTCGAGGTCATTGGCGTGGACCAAGCGCCCTGCGTGGCGGCGCCGACCAGGGAGCGCTTTCAAGACTTAGGGTGGTCATTCAAGTTCGTAGAGGCGGATATTTTCGATTGGCTTGGGCGCAATGAAACTGGCCCGATCGACGCCGTCGTGGCAAACCTCTTCCTGCACCATTTTCCCGAACCGGAGTTGCGCCAGATGTTCGCGGCGGTGGCGAGCCGGGGGAGCGCGATGGTCGCGTGCGAACCGCGGCGATCGCTTTGGGCGTTGGGCGCGAGCCGGCTGCTCGGGCTGATCGGGTGCAACGATGTTACCCGGCACGACGCGGTCATCAGCGTGCGCGCGGGATTTGCGGCCGAGGAATTGTCGCGCTTTTGGCCGGGTGAACCCGGCTGGGAATTGAGCGAGCGCCCGCACGGTTCGTTCAGCCATCTTTTTGTCGCGCGGCCGGCCGGCGCCGTCTCCCGCGAGCGGCGCCGTCCGCAGGCGCTCCGTACGACGCATGAGTGACCGTTACGACGCGGTGGTGGTCGGCGGCGGGCCGGCGGGCGCGACCGCGGCGATTCTGCTGACGCAGGCGGGTTGGTCGGTCGCGGTCGTCGAGCGAAAGGTCTTTCCGCGCCGGAAGGTTTGCGGCGAGTTTATCTCGGCTACCAGTCTGCCGGTTTTGCGGCGGTTAGGAGTGGCTGACTTGTTTATGGCCTCCGCCGGGCCGCCGGTGGAGCGAGTGGGGCTATTCGTCGGGAACGCTGAAATCGTGGCGGCGATGCCCGGCGCGGCGCCGGGCGGGGATGGTTGGGGCCGGGCGCTTGGGCGAGAGGAGTTGGATCGCGTGCTCTTGGAACGGGCGGCGGCGATCGGCGCGGAAGTCTGGCAGCCGTGGACGGTGACCGGCCTCACAAGCGAAGCCGGCGGCTCCCTTTGCCGGATCGAAAATGAGAGCGATCGTTCGACCCGGGAATTGCGCGCCGACATCGTAATCGCGGCGCACGGTTCGTGGGAGCCGGGCAAACTTCCGACGCGGCCTCAATGGCGTCCCGCTGGCCCCAATGATTTGCTGGGATTCAAAGCGCATTTTGTGGGGAGCGACCTCGCGCCCGGTTTGATGCCGCTGCTGGCCTTCCCGGGTGGCTACGGTGGGATGGTCGAAACGAACGCGGGACGGGTGAGTCTTTCGTGTTGCGTGCGCCGGGTTCAGGTCGAGCGCAGCCGCCGGGAGGCGGGGAGCGCGAGCGCGGCCGAGGCCGTCATGGCGCATATTGAGCGCGCGTGTCTCGGTGTCCGCCGCGCGTTGGCCCGCGCTGAACGGCAGGGCGCCTGGCTTTCGGCGGGGCCGATTCGGCCCGGAATCCGCGGCTTCGGGCTGGACCGAGTCTTTCTGGTGGGCAACGCGGCGGGCGAAGCCCATCCGGTCGTGGCGGAGGGGATCAGCATGGCGATGCAATCGTCGGGGATCCTATGCGAATGGTTGATCCAGGCCCGCGCCGTCGCAGGATCGGACGCCGCTCTCGAAGCCGTGCGGCGCGCGTACGGGGCCGCCTGGCGCCGCGCTTTCGCGCGGCGGTTGCGCGTGGCGGCGATGGTTGCGAATTTGGCGATGCGCCCGAGCGCCTGCGCGGCGTTGCGACCGCTGCTGCAAGTCTTTCCGAGCTTTCTTACCGCCGCGGCACGCTGGAGCGGCAAAGTGGAGCGGGCCGGGAGCGGCGTCTTGGAACTGTCCGTGCCGCGCTGAACGGGGCGGGAATTGCCCCGCGGGACGAAGTATCGGACCGCCGCGCGAGCGCACGCGGCTCTGGTACATCCGGTCCGCCACGGAGGGCAAAGTATTGTTGACTCGACCGAAGATTTCGTTAGAGTGACGTTCAGCCCAAACAACCTGAGGCGCCAGTGTCGAAATCGACCGTGGGTCAGACAAGTCTTTGAGCCAGACTTTTCGTGAACCTGCCCCGCAACCGAGGGAGCGTCTTGGAGTCGTTTGCGCTAGTAAACCTGATATGAGCAACGAAACTAGACTCTTCGTCGGCAACCTGCCGTACCAAACCATGGAAAGCGACTTGCAAGATTATTTTTCGCAGGCGGGCGTGGTGACTTCGGTGGACTTGATGCTGGATAAATTTACGGGCAAATCGCGCGGCTTCGCGTTCATCCAGTTCTCGAGTTCGGAAGAAGCCAACAAGGCGGTGGAAATGTTCCACTCGAAGGATTTTCAGGGCCGCCAGTTGACTGTCAACATCGCGCGCCCCAAGGAAGAACGCCCGCCCGGATCCGGGGGCGGATATCGTGGTTCACGCGATGGGGGCGGCGGCCGTCCGCGCGCTTGACGCGTGACCTCGAGTCGAGGGGTTATGGGGCCGCGCGTTTTGCGGCGCCGTCCATCTGATCTCGACTCAAAGGGACTGAGTTGACGCAAACTTCGTCATGAAATAGATTGTGGGTGTGCCCGACCCTTGAGCGTCCGTTGCGGACGCGAGGGCGGGCGCGCCCCGCTCCGCGCGCCGGAGCAGGGAAAAATAAGAGTTGGGACGAGCGAACTGGAATAAGGATTTGACACCGGCGTGGCCGGACTTAAGCTTGGCAAAAGATTGATTTATGTCTGAGAACATTCCCAATACACCCACGGGCGCGACGCCGCCCAAGCCGGCGGAAGCCGCCAAGGTCCAGCCCAAAAAAGAAACGGTGCGCATCAATCTGCCGCCGAAACCTACCGCTGCGCCGACGATTAAAATCCCCGCGCCCGCGGTAGCTGCCGCCGCGGCGGCGCCAGTTCCGTCCGCCCCGACCGCGGCCGCGCCCGTCTCGGCCCAGGCGGCCCCTTCACAAGCGGTCGCCGCCGCCCCTCGCTCGGCGCCGAGCGCGCCTTCGCGTCCGGCTATGCCCTCACGGGCGCCCGCGGTGAGCGGTTTGGACAAAGGTCTTGCGCTCGCGGCTGCCTTAGTGGCGCTGGCGCTCGCGGTCCGATTGTTCATGCTCGGATCGTAGTCCAGAAAACCGGGGAGAATTGCCCGCGTTGAAGGCGGGAACGAGCGCTCAAGGAGAAACTATTTTTATGGCTGGATCGAATATGGTCACATTAACTGAATCGAACTTTGCGGACGAGGTTCTGAATAGTCCGACGCCGGTCTTGGTTGATTTTTGGGCTGAGTGGTGCGGCCCGTGCAAGATGATCGGGCCGCTGCTTGATGAATTGGCCGGCGAATACGACGGCCGCGTCAAATTTGGCAAGGTTAACATCGACGACTTTCAGCAATTGGCCAGCCAGCACGGCATCCGGGCGGTGCCGACCTTGTTGATTTTTAAAGACGGACTAGTGGCGGAACAGATCGTTGGCGCGCGCAGCAAGCGAGACCTCAAGGCGAATCTCGACAAAGTCGCGGCGTAACGTCTCCCGGGTGACCGGGTCTGATCAGTATGCCGCTGATCATCACGCCTCATCAACTCGCCAAGCGGGGAGAGCTTTATTTCCAACTCAGTTCCCTGATCGCCGCGGGCGTCAGCCTTCCCCGGGCCTTGGATACCCTGCAGCGCGCTTCAGCGCGTTCCTTTCGCGGTCCGCTTCAGCGGATTTCCCAACAGCTTGAGCAAGGCCATACGTTCAGCGAAGCGGTGGGGACGATTCGTTGGCTGCCGGCGTTCGACGTGGCGTTGATCCGCGCGGCCGAGCAGAGCGGCCGGCTCGACGCCTGTTTCAAGCTCCTCTCCAACTACTACGGTGAACGCGCGCAGTTGGCGCGCACGGTTCTCAGCGAACTGGCCTATCCGTTGTTCACGTTCCATTTCGCGATCCTCGTGTTTCCGACGTCGCTGTTGACGCGCATGATCTGGAACTCCGATCCAGGGCCGTTCGTGCGCCAAAAGTTGAGCGTGTTTTTGCCCCTTTATGGGGCGGTCTTCCTGCTTATCTTCGCCTGCCAGGGTCAGCACGGCGAATGGTGGCGGAGCTGGGTGGAGCGGTTGACTCGGATGGTTCCGGTGCTGGGAGCGGCGCGGCGGAGCCTCGCCCTGTCGCGGCTCGCGGCGGCGCTGGAGGCGTTGCTCAACGCGGGCGTGCCGATTCTCGACGCCTGGGAACTCGCGGCGGCGGCCAGCGGTTCACCGGCGCTGCGCCGCGCGGTCGTGAACTGGCGCGATCAGGTCGAGCACGGAGGGCAAACGCCGGCCGAGGCGATGGCCGCGAGTTCCGCGTTTCCCGAGTTGTTCTGCAATCTCTATCACACGGGGGAGATCAGCGGTCAGACTGACGATACGCTGAAACGGTTGCACACGTTTTATGGTGAAGAGGGTGAACGCAAACTGCGGCACCTCGCCCGCTGGGCGCCGCGACTGGCCTACGTCGGCATCCTGATCTGGATCGCCTATCAGATTCTTCTCTTTTACACGGGCTATTTCCATGAGATCGGTGACGCGATCAACATGTAACCGCGAGAACCGGAAGAAACGACGACGATGACGCTCGACGAACTGCGCGCGAACGAAGCCTTGCGGCGTCACGAGTTTCCGGTGGTCGCCGACCGGGTTTTCCTGGCGCATGCGGGCGTCTGCCCGCTGCCGCGCCGGGTCGCCGACGCGATGGGCCGTTACGTGGCGAACTGCCAGCAGGGCGACCAGGAAGACGTTCTGCCCAACCGGCAAATTCCCCGGACGCGCGAACTCGCGGCCCGGCTGCTCGGCGCGAAACCGGACGAAATCGCGCTCGTGGGACCGACTTCGCTCGCCCTCAGTTTCGTGGCCGCCGGGCTGGCCTTTTCGCCGGGCGACAACGTCGTTGCCTACTTTGACGACTATCCTTCCAACGTCTATCCCTGGGCCGCCCTAGCTGAAAAACAAGTCGAGACGCGCTTTCTTCAGACTCCGGCGCTCGGCGTGATCGGCCCCGCCGAGGTTTTGGAGAAAGTGGACGAGCGGACGCGCCTGGTCGCCCTGGCGTCGTGTCATTTTGTGGCGGGGTACCGGATCGACATCGCCGGCATTGGCGAAGAATTGAAGCGCCGTGGCATCCTCTTCTGCGTGGACGGCATCCAAACGCTCGGCGCTTTTCCGACGCCGATTGGCGCGGTCGATTTTCTGGCCGCCGACGCGCATAAATGGCTCCTCGGACCGTGCGCGGCGGGAATTCTTTTTGTGCGGGAAGAAATGCAGTCGCGACTCGCGCCGATGGCCTTGGGCTGGAATAACGTGGTCTGCCCGGATTTCGTCGCGCAGGCGCCGATGGCTTTGCGCCGTGGCGGACGCCGCTACGAGCCGGGGACGCACAACCTCGTGGGCTTGGTCGGGCTGGAAGCCGCGTTGGAATTGATTTTGGAAATTGGCGTCGCGGAGATCGGCCGTGAGCTGGCGCGACAGCGAGCCTGGCTCGTCCCAGCGCTGCGGGCCAAGGGGTGGAGCGTGCTGCAAGGCGACGCGCCGCCGGAACGAACCGGCGGGATCACCAGCTTTTATCGTCCGGGCGTCGGCGTGGCGGCGTGGCATCAAAAGCTGCGGGACGCGGGCGTCATTGTATCGGCGCGGGCGGATCGATCCGGCCAGCAATACCTGCGCATTTCGCCGCATTTCTACAATACGGACGCGGAACTGCGCCGGGCGCTGGAACTGGTTTAGGACCCAAGCGGGCGGCGGACGTTGCTCCTTGCCAGCGGCGGCGGGCGGCGATTAGGATTTGAGACGAATTGAAGCGCGTGGGGCGCATTAACGGATTACGATGAACGCAGAACTGCTGGCTAAAGCAAAATCGCTCGGTTTTTCCGACCGCCAAATCGCCAACCTGACCGGCCGAACCGAGGCCGAGGTGCGCGCGGAGCGCAAGGCGCTCGGCTTGACGCCCAGCTACCGGCTCGTTGATACCTGCGCGGCTGAGTTCGAGGCCTACACCCCATACTACTATTCCACCTACGATCGCGGCGACGACGAGATCATTCCGTCGGACCGGCGCAAGGTGATGATCCTCGGCGGCGGGCCGAACCGCATCGGGCAGGGAATCGAATTCGATTATTGCTGCGTGCATGCGGCCTTCGCCTTGAAGGAGGCAGGCTATGAAACATTGATGGTCAATTCCAATCCCGAGACCGTCTCGACCGATTACGACACGAGCGACAAGTTGTTTTTCGAGCCGCTGACGTTGGAGGATGTTCTGCACATCTATGAGCGCGAGCGCTGCTGGGGAGCCATCGCGCAATTCGGCGGGCAAACGCCTTTGAATCTGGCGCTGGAATTGCAGAAGAATGGCGTCAATATCATTGGCACCTCCCCGCAGAACATCGAAGTGGCGGAGGATCGGAAACTTTTCGCGGCGATGTTGCGCCGCCTCGATATTCCCCAGCCGCCGAACGGCATCGCGACGAACGAAGCCGAGGCGCTGGCGGCGGCGCGGGAATTGGGCTACCCCGTGCTCGTGCGACCTTCGTTCGTCCTGGGCGGCCGCGCGATGCAGATCGTTTATTCGGATCACGAGCTTTCGCACTACATGCGTTACGCGGTCGAGGCTTCCCCGAAGCGGCCGGTGCTGGTGGACAAATTTCTCGAGGACGCCGCGGAAGTCGATGTCGATTGCATCGCGGACGTGGGGCAGTTTCCCGACCCGGGGCAGGGGACCATCGTGCTGGCCGGCGTGCTCGAGCATATCGAGTTTGCCGGGGTTCACTCGGGCGACGCCGCGATGGTGCTGCCGCCGCATACGCTTTCCAAGAAGGTGATCAACACGATCCGCCAGTACACGCGGGCCATGGCGCGCGAACTGCAGGTCATCGGGCTGATGAACGTCCAATACGCCGTCAAAGGAGATACGGTTTACGTCCTGGAGGTTAATCCCCGGGCGTCGCGCACGGTGCCGTTCGTCAGCAAGGCGATCGGCGTGCCGCTCGCCAAGCTCGCGGCGAAGGTGATGGCCGGTCAGACCCTCAAGGAACTTGGGTTCACCGAGGAAGTCTGGCCGGACTACTGGGCCGTGAAGGAGTCCGTGTTTCCCTTCAATCGCTTTCACGGGCAGGACATCCTGCTCTCGCCGGAGATGCGCTCGACCGGCGAGGTGATGGGCTTGGACGCGGACTTGGGGATCGCCTACGCGAAATCGCAGATGGCGGCGAACGCGCCGCTGCCAAGCGGTGGCCGCGTTTTCATCAGCGTCAGCGACGACCACAAGGCCGACGTCGTGAGCGTGGCGAAGGATTTTGCCGCGCTTGGCTTCGAGTTAATCGCCACCAATGGCACCGCGGCGATCCTCGAGAAGTCCGGTCTCAAGGTGCGGCGGATTTACAAACTGTCGGAAGGCCGGCCGAACGCGGTCGATCTGCTCAAGAATCGGGAGATTCAACTGGTCATCAATACGCCGAGTGGCCAGACGCCGCGCGCCGACGAGGTGAAGATTCGCACGACCGCCGTTTACACGAATACGCCGATCATGACGACCTTGAGCGGCGCCAAGGCCGCCGCGCTCGGCATCGCCGCTCTCAAGAAAAGCGGCTACGCCGTGCGGACTTTGCAAGAGTACCACTGAGCCGGGTCGCGGGGCGGCCCGGTTACCGCCGTTCTTTGATGTCCGCGATGATTTGCGCGATGACTTCCCCGCGCGGTTTGGCGCCTTGATCGCCTTTCCCGTGCAATCGGACGGCGACCGCGCCGCTGTCCTGCTCTTTTTGTCCTACGATGAGCATCGTGTGGACTTTGTCTTTTTCCGCGTTGCGAATCTTGCCGCCGATCTTGTCGCCGCTTAAGTCCGCTTCCGCGCGCACGCCGCCGGCGCGGAGTTCCTCGCTGACGCTCCGGGCGTATTCGTTCTGCGTCTCGCCAATCGGGAGCACCCGGACTTGTTCCGGCGCAAGCCAGAGCGGGAAATTGCCCGCGAAATGCTCGATCAGGATGCCGACGAACCGCTCGAAGCTGCCGAACGGCGCGCGATGGATCATGACCGGGCGGTGGCGTTGGTTGTCGGCTCCGACGTATTCCAACTTGAAACGCTCAGGCAGATTGTAATCCAGTTGGACGGTGCCGAGTTGCCATTCGCGGCCGATGCAATCCTTGACCATGAAATCAAGCTTCGGCCCGTAAAAGGCCGCCTCGCCTTCGACGACCTGCGAAGGAAGCCGCATGTCCTGCGCGACCTTCTTGAGAGTCGCCTCCGCCTGGTCCCAAATCTTGGGATCGCCGGTGTATTTGTCGCTCTTGGGATCGCGGACGCTGACCTGGACCCGGTAGTCGGTCAGGCCGAGGACGCGGAAGATCGTCTGCACGAGTTCGACGGTGCTGACGAATTCCTGCTCGACCTGCTCGGGCGTGCAGAACAGGTGGGCGTCGTCCTGGGTCAACCCGCGCACGCGCGTCATGCCGCACAATTCGCCGGATTGCTCGTAGCGATAGACCGTGCCGAACTCCGCCAGACGGATCGGCAAATCGCGGTAACTGCGCGGCTCGGCCGCGTAAATCTGGATGTGATGCGGGCAATTCATCGGCTTGAGCAAATACTCGGCGCCGTCCGGGTCCTTGATCGTCGGGTATTGGCTGTCTTTGTAGAAAGGGAAATGCCCCGAAATCTTGTAAAGCTCGATGCTGCCGATGTGCGGCGTGAAAACCGGCTGGTAGCGCCGCTTCACCAGTTCTTCTTGCATTAATTTCTGCAATTCAACCCGGATGACGCCGCCCTTGGGCATCCAGAGGACCAGGCCCGGCCCGACCAGCGGGGAGAGCGTGAAGAGCCCCATTTCCTTGCCGATCTTGCGATGGTCGCGCTTGCGGGCCTCCTCCTGCGCGGTGATCCAGGCCTCGAGTTCCGTCTTATTGGGAAACGCGGTGCCGTAGAGCCGTTGCAGTTGGGGGTTGGCCTCGTTGCCTCGGTAATAGGCTGAGGCGACGCGCAGGAGCTTGAAGGCTTTGACGTTGCCAGTCCGCATCACGTGCGGCCCCGCGCAGAGGTCGATGAACTCGCCGTTCTGGTAGAAGGAGATCGGTTCGCCCTCCGGGATGTCCGCCAAACGCTCGACCTTGAAATTCTGACCGCGCGACTCGAAAAAAGCGCGGGCTTCGTCGCGCGTCTTGATCGATTTCTCGAAAGGCTGGTTCTCCTTGACCACCTTTTTCATCTCCTCCTCGATTTTCGCGAAGTCGTCCGTTGAAAACCGATGCGACGCAAGGTCGAAGTCGTAGTAAAAGCCGTCGTCCGTGGGCGGGCCGATATCGAGCCGGGCGTCGGGCCAGAGGCGCGTGACCGCGGTGGCCATGATGTGGGCGCACGAATGGCGGAGCCGCTGCAAATCGCTCATGCGATCGCGCTGTTCAAGCGACTTGCGTTCGATCGGGTCTTTGGGTGGTTCCATAAATCAGTTGAGAAAATCGCGGCCTGGAAGCGTCACGTCGCGAGTCCGGCGCCGGGCAATTGCCGGGCGGGCCGAAGCCGCTCAGCCGGTGGCGTAGAGGCGACTTGCCACCGGCGGCCCAGGCTTCCGCGGGGCTGGCTCAGCCCCAGGCCGAAGCGGCCGTTGGCAAACTCGATTCTGTCCGACCGGCCAAGCCGCGCGACGTCGTCATCACGGTCAAAGCCATGCCGCAGACCCTAACGGGCCAAAGGTGCGTTGGCAAATGGATTTGGGGGGCGAGTTGGCGGCACGACCCCACGTTGAGCAAAGGCGCGCGTGAGAGCCAACGCTACCGCACTTCGACCAAACGGTTAGATTGCTCGAATTTTCGAACGATTATTGGGAGCATCGGTCCGAGCCAAACGAGCAGCTTGCGAGTCGAGGCGTTCCCAACGCGCAGCCAAACGACGGCAGGCCCGGGACGACCACGGCGCACCCACTCAGCGAAGTCTTCGTCTTTGGTTATGATTGTGGCCGCGTGTTCCTCGGCGTAACGCCAGAGTTCTACGTCTTTAGCTGTTGCGAGGCCGACGTCGAGTACGTGTTCGGCCTGATGTCCACGCTCACGCAACCAAGAGGCGAGCGCGGTCGGGAGTTGAGTGTCAACTAGGAAGCGCAGAGGAAGTATCGCTCACCAAAATCGGATAGTTTACTTGCTCGGCGGCAAATTCCAGGCAAGCACGGATGTCTTCGGGCTGGAGGAATGAAAAATCTTTCAGAATCTCGGTCTCTGACACCCCCGCCGCCAGCAGATCCAAGACATCCTTGACTCGAATCCGATAATGACGAATGCAGGGTCGCCCGCCGCACTGTTCCGGGTCGAAGGTAATGCGCTCGGCGTATCTCATGGCGGGTACCCTAGCTCGGCTTTGGTCGCGTCTCAAGCTCAGGATTCGTCATCTACGGGAACGCTCTCTGCCCTGGATACTCATCGGGGCTTGCGATTTATCGAGCAATCGGACTGGTGGAACAACCGCAAGCCCGCCATAACGCGGCGCCGCCGCGTTTAGTCCTCCATGAACCGGTAGCCGACGCCGCGGACGGTATCGAGATACTTGGAGGCCGTGCCAAGTTTTTCGCGGAGGCGGCGCATGTGGGTGTCCACGGTGCGGGTGTCGATGATATTGTCGTATTCCCAGACGTCGTGGAGGAGTTGTTCGCGGGATTGAACCCGGCCGCGGCGTTGCGCCAGGACCGCGAGCAATTTGAACTCGGTGGCAGTCAGGTCCACCGCTTTGCCTTTGACGAGCACCAAGTGCCGCGGAATATCGATGCTCAAGTCAGTCAACCGAATCTGATCGACCTTGCCCTCGGGCGTCTGGCCGCGCCGCAACATGCTCTTGGTTCGGAGCACTAATTCGCGCGGGCTGAAAGGTTTCGTCACGTAATCGTCGGCGCCAAGCTCGAGTCCGAGCACGCGATCGATTTCGGCGGCTTTTGCCGTGACCATGATGATCGGGATGCCGGCGGTCGCCGTGTCGCGACGAAGAATTTTGCAGACCTCCAAGCCATCGACCTCGGGAAGCATCAGATCGAGCAAAATGAGGTCGGGCACGCCCGAGCGGGCTTTTTTCAAGGCTTCCGAGCCGTCGGCGGCCGTCACGACATCGTAGCCGGCGCCCTTGAGATTGAATTCAATCAGCTCGACGGCATCGGGTTCGTCATCCACCACCAGGATTTTTGGTTTCACGCGGCTCTTGGTTATCATGGCCCCCAGTGTCATACAATGGCGGCAGAGTGACAAGCAGGTTACGATTCCAAGGCGCCTGGCCAACGCCCGCAACAGGCAGAAAAGCCGTCCCAAAGAATGGCCAGCGATTAGCCGGCGTGACGGCGGATGAACCGACCGAATGAGACTTAAACCGACCGCCTATTTCTTGGCCGGTGCGAATCCGGTTTTCGGATTACCGTGGTCATCAAGCAGGTCACAGGCCCAGAGGAAACCGCGGGTAAGAAGTTCGCCATAGGCGGGATTTTGCATCGTTTCGTTATGATGCGCGAGCGTGGTGCCGAAAACCCGGCCTTGGCCGTAGGTATTGATCCAAATCAGGGTATTTAGCGTCGGCGTGTCGATCCACTTTCCGTCCGGACCTTTCTTCTTTTCCGGCGCCTGGGCGAGCGCGGTCGCGGTCGGCCAGACTTTGTCGATATGGTACAATTCCTCCGGCATCGTGCTCCAATCGTGGGGGAACCCCCGCATCACCGGATTATCGGGCTGCAGCACCTTGATATCGAGCGGGTATTGGGCGCCGTGGTGGGTGGTCGTGACGCCGAGAAATTCGTGCCAGGCGTCTGACTTAAGGGCGCGAAAGGTGTGCATCTCGCAGTGGATCACGATCGCCGGTTTGCCGGCCCGGTGCGGCGCCAGGACGTTCTCGATGAACTCTGGATCGGCGACGTCCGCGAAACATTCGTTGTGGACGATGATGTCATAGTCCTTCGCCCAATCCTTATTCTCGTAGATCGACATCCGGTGATCGGTCGAGGTCCCGCCTTCTTGAACGATCGTCCAGGTGACGTTAATGTTCGCGTTGATCGCGTCCGGGATGATGACTTTTTGGTGATCGTAGTCGTGGCAGCAACCGCCGGTGAGGTAGAGCGCGCGAATCGGCTTGCCCGGTTCGAGGGCGAGCGCCGCGGAGCCGAAACAAACGAAGGTCGTCACGGCAAGGAGGAGGAGTTTCTTCATAAGCAGAATAGGGAAGGTCAATTTCTGATCGGTTTCTTTCGGACCGCAAAATATTCCAACTCGGCGGCGGCGGCAACCGCGCATCGCCCGCGAGTGGGGCGAGACTCGGTTGAGCCGACGCGGGGCGCCGCGCAATCGGCCTGACCTCGACCCAGTCAGAGTGCGAGAGCCTCTAACCCACCCATAACGCTCTCGCCTTCTGCGGCGCGGCGCAAGTCACCCGACCGTCCATCCGCACCCGGCCCGTCTTCAACTGGTCACCCCGCGGGCAATTCGTTCCGCCCACCTTCGCGTCCGCGGAGGCGGTGTGGGGACATCGCTATCCGCCTCCGCTGCGCTTCGGCGTGCCCAAATCTCGGGCCTCGGCGGAGCCTTTGTGCGAAGTCGGGCGCGATGTCCCTACCGTTTGTCGGCATCGCCGCCGAACAAGCGGCTTTACGCGGCGTCGGAGGCGTATTCGCGATTGGTGGTCACGCCGGGGGCCGGGACTGGGTAGCGGCCATTGGCGCCTGCGACCAACGGGGCTGGCGAGTCCATCGTCAATTTATCAACGCCCGGGGCGTATTCATGCTCGTGATTGAGCATTTGGTCATAGGTGATCTCCATCCCGGTGTGGGCGGCCATGCGGCCCATGGAGGTCGTGACGCTGGCCGCGACGCCGCGCGGGACTTCGTTATACGGCTTGTCGTTGTGGATGGCATCGAGCAGGTCGTTCCATTCATTCGTGTAGGGATCTTGCTCGGCCCGGTCAATGTCGGACTGCCAGATGCGGCTGGCGCTGTCCGCGCTCAAGCCTTTGTAGGTGCTCGAGGGCAGGCCGCAGTCGCCGTTTTTCGAAACAATCGCGAAGCCTTTCGTGCCGTGCGCGTAGCTGGAGTAGATGTTCGCGCAGCCGGCGATGCATCGTCCGTCCATGAGGAACTTGGTCCCGTCGGCAAAGGTGTATTCGACCGAATAGGTGTCAAAGTTCTGATCCACGTAGGTTTGGCCGTCCGGGGTCTGGCGATAGTGCCGTCCGCCGAGCGCTTGGGCCTTGACCGGCCAGGCGTTTTTCATCCAGCAAAGGTGGTCGATGTGATGGATGTAGAAATCGCTGTAGCACCCGCCGCTCGCCCAGATGAAGCTATGGAAGCGTTGGATCTGGTACATCAATTCACTGATTCCGGGCGGTTTCGGCAAAGAGGCGAACGAGCCGACGGGACCGGCCATGCGATAACCGCGCATCAGGACGATGTCGCCGATTTCGCCATCTTCGATGCGCTTGTGCAATTCCTGGAGCGCGCGGCTGTGACGGGACATGAGACCGACGCCGACCTTGAGGTTATTGGCCGAGGCCTGTTCGGCGAGCTTAAGCATCCGGCGCGAGCAGGGGCCGTCCGCCGTGAGCGGCTTTTCCATGAAGACGTTGAGCTTCTTCTCAATGGCATACGTGAAATGCACCCAACGAAACGCCAGCGGCGTGGTGAAAATCGCAATGTCGCCCGGCTTTAGGCAGTCCATCGCCTTCTTATACGCGTCGAAACCGATGAATTTGCGCTCCTCGGGCACGTCCACGTTGGCGCCAAATTTTTCGCGTTTGAGCGCGCCGTAGCTGCTCTTGAGGCGGTTTTCGAAAACATCGGCCATCGCCACCAATTTGATGGGGCCTTTCTTGGTCGAGAGCGCGTTGCCGGCGGCGCCGGTTCCGCGGCCACCGCAGCCGATGAGCGCGACTTGAATGGTGTTGTCCTCGGCGCCGTGAACGAAGGGGATCACAGTTCCGGCCAAGGCCGAGGCGGCCGCCAGACGGCCGGTGCTTTTGATAAACTCGCGGCGCGAGCTGAAATCTTGAGGGGCATTGTTCATAGGTTTAGCATCTTAGTTTCCGCGCGCGGCTGTCAACCCAAGATTTTCAGTTCCACGCAGGATGTTTAAGTATAGACGCGCAATCTCGGCTTGTCCCTCAACTTTTCTTGCTCGCCAGCGAAAAAAACCTCGATCAATCGCCGCCCTCACCGCGCGGGGAACCGCCGCCCGCGTGAACTCTTGACCGCGCAGTCGCGGCAAAGTCCAAATAAAGCGCGGGCCACGCCCGCGCGCGAAGGGGCCGTGGCCGGCTATTTGGACGGCGGTTTCGGCGGCGTGGAGCCAGGAGGGCTTCCAAGCGGGCCGGCTTTGGGCAGGAAGGTGTCCCACGTGCGGCCCGTTTCCGTCTGCTGGCTTTGGGCGGCTTCGAGGGCGGGTGAAAGCGGAACGACAATCAGGTGATTGCACGCCGGACACTGGACCTGTCGGCGGCAGAGGCGTTCGTCGCATTGAATATGCTGTCCGCAGTGCGGGCATGAGAATTTGAATTCGGCCATAAGCTTGGTTCTAGTTCGAGGCGTTCAGAATAGTCCTGGTTTCGGCGCGGCGCCAGACGATAGTGGCCCGTTCAGGCGGGCGTCAGCCAAGTGCCGGCCAATCGATCCTGCCAGCCCCGATCGGGCGCCCAAATGGCGAAGATTGTTCCGGCGAGCATCGGCGTCAGCGCGGCGCCAACCAGCCAAAGGTTGCTTTGTTTCGCCGCGAGAAAGAGCGCCACGAGCAAGGGCAGCCACGCCACGGTGGCTCGGAGCAACGTCCGCCAGCGCGGCGCCGGCGCGCCGTTGCGATCCACGATTTCAATGCGCAACAAACGCAGCAGCGGACCGCGGCGCAACAGCGTCGTAAGGACCAAGCTGGGCGCGATGAGCAGCGCGCTGACGCCGACCGTGAGGACGGTCGAGTAGATCGTTGGTAAGTATTTCGCGGGAATGCCGTTCGCCGCCAGCGGGACGACGGTATCCAGAAACGGCTTGAGACGTTCGCTCGCCTCGCGGATTTCCGCCGGTTTCGGCGCGGGATGCGCGGCGAGCACGCGATCGAACACTTTGCGATGTTCCTCCGTAAATATGTTTTCCGTCAAGATGCTCGACCAGAAAGCGGTGTTCGTGCTGAGGGATCGGAAATGGCTGGCGATGTAGATTTCCATGGCGGCGCCTTCTTTCGTTTTGGCGGGATCGTGGTCTTTGAGGTAGTTCACGCTCGACAACAACGGAAAGAGTTCGGGGACCTGGGCGAACATCCGATTGGCCGTCAGCAGGCCGAGCCAGGCGCTGAATAGGAGGATCACCACCGGGACAGCGCAGCCGACGACCACCATGGCGCGACGCGAGCGGGAAAGGGCAGCCGGGCGCGCCAGCAGTGGCCGCAATTCGTCCAACGTCGCCTCCGGTCCACCGAAAGACGCTAGACGCCGCAAAAACTCCCGCGCGTACATCGGCATCGGTCGTCGCGGACCGGTGGCTGATTTCGTGGGTGGCACGGTCTGGTCGCCGAGACTTGCCTGCGCCACGCGAGCCAGAAATGCTTGCGCGAGGATTGATCGCTCCGGTTCGACTTCCCCGGAGGTAGTCTGAACCGCAAGGTTGGTCGGGGTATTCGAGGCCGCGGGCGGAGGCGCGGAACCGGGCGCCGGAAAATCGAGCAGTTTGGCCCGGCCGTCGGCGCTGATCCAAACGCGATCCAGAGCGAGCGCGGCGGGCCAGGTGGCGTCCTGCGCGGCCGCCTGCAGTTCCTCCGCCAGATCGCTGAGCCAAAAACGAACCGCCGCCCACGCCGGGCGGCTCGGCAGCAAGCTGAGAAGCGGATGCCCTTCGACCGCTTCGAACGCGTCCCACGATTCTTCGCTCGAACGGCGGCCGGCCAGCCAGCGCAAGCGGCCTTGGCGGGAAAGATGCCGCAATTCCGCGGGATACGGCGGCGCTCCCGCGGGCGAGGTCCGAATCCAAACCTGCCGATGGAGCCGGGGATCAAAGCCCAAAAGCATTCCCTCGGCGCCGGCGAGCGGACCGAGTAATTGGAACGACCCGATCATCGGCCCGGCTTCGGCGCTCGGGAGCACGGCGGCCGGCGCCACCAGCGCCGGGCGGTGTTCGACCGCGCCCCGCTCGACGACTCGCGAGCGGGTCAACCAATCGTGCAAGCCGGCAAAACCATTGCGGCGGCGCGCGCCAATAAACATGAGCGCGAGCGGCAGGATGGCGAAGATGCCCGTCAGCAGCCCCTCTCCGGGACCTTTCGGGTCACCGTGAAACAATTGCCACGCCTTTGGTAGCCAGCGGGGCAGGTTGGCGACCGCGGAGAAAACGACCGCCCGGGCGAAGGCCCGGCGGAAGCCCGGCAAATCGCGGTCCAAACCGACCACCCGCAATTGGCAAATCCATTTGCCCACCGAAGCGCCCCAGCGCCCTTCCGGGATCGCAAAATAGAGGAGATAGACGGCGGCGGGCGCCAGCGAGGCAAACCGCGATTCACGGAGCACCCGTCCGCCGGCGATAAACACCATCCAGGCGATTTCGGTCATCAAGCTCAGCAATCCGTAGTCGATTAAGCCCGCGAAGACCCGCCAGCCCAGCGTCGCGGGAGTCGTCGCGGTCGAGGTGAACGGCAGCAGCGCGCGCCGCAGATGCGCGTAGCTTTTCGGGCGCTGCGCGGGCTGTTTGGCCAGGCAGCGGACGATCGTCGCGCTAAGCTCCTTCGGGATCTCCGCCCGCCAGCGGCGCGGGGGTTCCGGCGCTTTTTCCAGGACCGCGGCCAGCAGGGTGATGACGTTGTCGGAGTCGAACGGAATCTTGCCGGTCAGCAAATAATAGAGGGTTACGCCGACCGAATAGATGTCGGAGCGGACGTCGATATCGGCGCCGCGCAATTGTTCCGGAGAGGCGTAGGCGGGCGTGCCCATGATGGCGCCGCTCGCCGTCAAGTTGGTCTGCTGAACCGCCGACGTGGAAACGGAAAGCCCGAAGTCCCCGACTTTGACCGTGCCGTCCGTTTCGACGAAGCAGTTGGACGGCTTGACGTCGCGGTGGAGGACTCCCTTCGCGGCCGCGGCCTCAAGGCCCGCGATCACCTGCAGGATCGCATCGACCGCTTCGCGGATCGGTATCGGCCCGTCACGCTTTACCCGGTCGGAAAGCGTTCCTCCGGCGACATACTCCATCGTGATCGCCGGGATGCCGTTGATCTCCTCGGTGCCGAAGATATAGACGCTGTTCGGATGGCTGATCGACGCGGCAAGGCGCCCCTCCCGCAGGAATCGCTGCCGGGCGGGGCCGGATTCGGGCGCGTGATGAAGAACCTTGAGCGCCAAGCGCCGCCCGGTCTCCAGTTGCTCGGCCTCATAGACCGCGCCCATCCCACCCTGACCCAGGAGCCGAATGATCTGATAATCGCCGAGGCGTTGCCCCGGCGTCAGGCCAGTCTGGGCGCTATCGCTGACCGGAGAACTGATGACGCGGGTCCGGCTGCGGCCGTCCCCTTCCGCCTGGCAACTCGGGCAGACGCGTCCGGCGACTTCGGGAGCCAGCGAACTGCCGCAATGGCTGCAGAGGCGGATCGTTTTCATCGCGCTTGCGTGACGAGTCTTGGGGCGTACGGGTTCAAGCGATACGCCGGCATTTTCCCTGAAAGGCGATGGGCAGTAAAGCCCGCGTCGCGCGAAATCAACGTCGGGGTCGCGAACCCGCCGCCGGGCGAAGCCTTCGCCGCGAGGACGATCGAACGGCTTCACGTTGGCGCGCGACCCGAATGGGAGTGAGTTGGCGCGAACCGAAACGGGACGCAATTTGGTGTGGCGAATTCTGCGCCGACCACTAAACTGCGCGGACCATGAACCGCGACTCGATTGATTGCGCAGGAGTTTGTTCGCCTCGGTGGAGTAAAGACCCGTGAGCATTCGCGTAGCCGTTGTTGAAGATCAGGCGGAACTGCGGTCGCTGGTGGTGGAATTGATTAGCGGCGCCGACGGGTTCGCGTGCGCCGGCGCGTACCCGACCGCGGAGGCCGCGCTGGAGGCTTTGCCGCGTCAGATGCCCCACGTGGCGCTCCTCGACCTCGAACTGCCGGGCATGTCCGGACTCGATCTGATTCGGCGCCTGAGCGAGCAATGGCCCGCTCTCAATCTCCTCGTCGTGACGATCCACGATGATCCCTACCAAATCTTTCGGGCGTTGGAGGCTGGCGCCAGCGGGTATCTCGTGAAGCCGGTGCCGGCGGCCAAGCTTCTGGAGGCCATCGCGGACATTCACGCCGGAGGCTCGCCGATGTCGAGCCAGATCGCCCGTCTGGTCGTGAAGAGCTTCCGCGAGCGCGGCCGCGCGCGGCGCGACCTCGAGGGCTTGACGCCGCGCGAGGAAGAGATTCTGCGGTTGGTTTCTCAGGGGCACGCGTTGAAGCATATCGCGTCGGAACTCAAACTTAGTCTGAGCACCGTCGGGACGCACCTCCGCAACATCTACTCGAAGCTCCACGTCAACTCCCGCGCCCAAGCTACCGCCAAGTATTTACAGCCGTAGCCGGGCCGAGGCTGGTCGGCGAGAGTCGGCCGGCTCCCCCCCCGGCGCGATAACGCTAGCCTTCGCCCTTCAGCATCGCCGATATCGCGGGCGTGGGATCGAGGTTCGATTTCTTGGGCAAAACGATGGAAAAGGCGAGCGACGCGTTTGACCACGCGAGGAATTTGTATTGCGGAAAGTTCTGATATAACCCGGTCCACGAGTTATCTAGTAAAGTCTGCAGTTCACTCAGACCAAGAATTTCGATCGGGCTCATCAAGCCGCATTTGAGCGCCTTCGAGAGCGCTTCTTTGGCGGTCCAAATCATGGTCGAAAGGGAGCTTTCCGCCGCCTCTCCGCCCCGCGCGCGCTGGCGTTCCCAGGCGGACATCTGGGTTTGGATCGTGGCGCAACGCTCGGCGTCGATTTCCTCAACGTCAAGAGCCATGGGATGATCGATGGGGAATGCCAAAGCGACGGCCAATTTCCCGCAATGGCTGACGCTGACGCCCGGCGGCTCGGCCGCCGCATACCGAACCAGCGGTTGCTGAAAGACCCCCGAATACACCTCAAGCTTATTCAATCCCGGTTCGCGCAGGTATTCACCGAGGGCTAATTTCGCCGCTCGGCGTCCAAGCAAATAACTCTCTCGCCGGCGCGGAAAGCGGAGACCACGGAAGTAGTCGCGTTCGGCCGTTGCTAAGAAGTCGTCCGCCACCCGGGATAGATTTTCAAATTCCCTGGCGGGCACGGCCGCGAGAAACGCGTCGAAAACCCGTCCCTCGCGTCGAATCGTTAGCCGGTGAACGCCCATTTACTCGTTTCGCCGCCCGTGGGCGGAACTGTTATGGCGTCGGCGCGGAGAGTTGGGCATAGCTCTGTGCCCCGTAATCTACGCCAATTCCCGTGGCGTTGGCGACGCAGAAAACCGATCGTCGGTACGGCGTGCGCCAAAATGAACTGTTACCCGAGCCGTGAGAAAGAGAGGTAACCGGAATCGGGTTGCGCGAGCTTGTTAATCTGCGGCGGTCATTGTATAAATGGAGACATCGTGAAGAGTCCCACGCGTTCACTATGAAGACGGCAATCGTTGCGGATGGCGCCCTTCGCCTGCGCCAGCGAGCGGAACATGCGGCGCGCCTGCGCGCGATTCGTGAGGCGATCGCGGCTCGTTACGCGCCGCAATTGGCCCAGGCCGGCCCATGGCGGCGATTCGTACTACGCCGACAGATGGCCGCGGAGTTCGACCGGGAGCGCCGGAAGCTTGAGCCATCGCCGTACTCGCTGCATTTGACGTCAATCGTCTCGTCGCCGCTCTCGTAGCCGTTCTCTCGGCCGACGGTCGTGCCCCGTGCCTTCCGCAGCGGAAACTTCAAACATTCCAGGCATGGAATGGACGCTCGCGCCGGCGACCGCAAGTGGGCAGGGCAAAACGTTCCGCAATCTAGCGACCAGGTTTCTGCGCTACACTTTCGCCAACGCCACGATCCCGTTGGCCGGGAGGAAAAGTTGAATTCGACCATTGGTCACTGGCAGGTCGGCCCCGGCGTTCCCGACGTTGCTGCCGCCGTAGATCGCCGCGTCGCTATTGAAGGATTCGCGCCAGGCGCCGTCGGGCAAGCGCGCGGGATCGCTCTGGATGACGTAGTCGCCAAAGGGTTGGTTGTTGAGGCTGGCGACGAAGAGGAGGTTGTCGGTTCCCGCCAGGCGCGTGAAGGCGATCACCCGCGCGTCTCCGTTCGCGTGAATGATGTCGATGTCTTGAGAGCGGATCGCGACGTGGCGGCCGCTGAATCGAATCGCATCCTGGTAAAAACGGAACAGATTGGCGCCGTTCCCGGCGCGTTCACCGAGGAGATTCTCCCGATTGGCCATGAACGTATCGTAGGTGTACCGCTTTTGCGCGCCGATTTCTTCGCCCATGAAAAACATGGCGGCGCCGGCCGAGAAGAGCGAAAGGCTGAAGGCGACGCGCGCGCGGGCCTCGCCGTACGCGCGCGTGGTTCCGATCAGGGGCGCCTCATTGACCGCGCAGGGCAGCGTGCGCGCCGATCCGCTGGAGTTTCCGGCTTCATCGTGCGACTCGTGATAGACGACTTTGTTGTATTTGCTCGCGTACAACGCCCCGGCAAATTGATCCAGATCCAAAGCCCGGGCGTCCCCGTAGCCGGCAAACTTCAACAGGCGCGCCTTGCCGGCGGCCATATCGGAGTCGCCAATCAGATTGTGGCAAAAGTCGGCGTACCAGGTGAAATCGAAGCCGAGTCCGCCCAGCTCGGGTAATTGCGTGACCAGCTCCCAACCGGAGTGGTCTTCCGCGATGAGCAAGGAGTTGGGCCGGATGAAGCGGACGGTGCGGCTCCACTCGCGGAGCGTCTTGGCGCCGAAAAGATTGGCGGCGCCGACGCTTTGGCCGTTCGCGTGCAGCGCGTTGTCGCGGTGCATGGCTTGCGTGAGATCGACCCGCAACCCGTCCACGTGGCACTCCTCAAGGAATCCGGCGGCGCTGCTGACGAAGACGTGCCGGACCAACTCCTCGCAAAAACGCGGCGAAAAGCCGGCCGATCCGTTGTCCAGATAGCCACCATCGGGCGAGGGATAATCGGAGCTTTTGCCCTCGTACCAATAGTAGATGTTTTGCTCCGGCGCTTCGGAATCAAACTGCCACTGGTTTCGTTCCGCGTTGCCGTCCCAATGATTGTACACCACATCCTGAATCACCGCGATGCCGCGCCGATGGCATTCCCGCACGAAATGCTTGTATTTGTCGCGCCCTCCGGCCGTCGCTCCGATCACAAAGTGATGCGAGTCACCGTAACCCCAGCCAATGCCAGCGGACTCGGACATCGGCAGCAGCTCGACCGCGTTGATTCCCAAATCGGTGAGGTACGGCAGCAACGCCATCGCGTCGTCGAGATTCCCTGGTCCGGGCTTGCCAAACCCCAGCGCGCCGATGTGCAGCTCGTAGATGACCAGGTCCTCGAGGTTGATGGGAACGGGCAGTCCAGGCGTAAACTCGCTGGCCCAGAATTCGACCTCTGAAACGCGCGCGGGCGTCTGTCCGGCGGGTGGCGCGAAGTCGCGCGCCACGGTGTCCAGGCTCACGATGAGACTGCAGCTTTTGGTTCCGTCGAGGGTCGCCGGATCACCGTCCCACGGCGACACCTTCGGGTCAACGACGCCGCGGCCGATTTGCGCGCGCGAAAAGAGATCGGTCCGGTAAACCAACTTCCCCGCGGCGTTCTTGATGCGGTACATGTAAGGCTGGCCTTCGTGGGCCGCGAAATTGGGGATTACGGCGCTCTCCCAGATGTCGTCGGCGCCCTTGGACAGCGGCAGGACTGGTTGCCCGGGTTCGATGCCGTTCCCGGCGTCGTCGATGTATCCATGCGCGGGATCGCCAAAGACGACCTCCACGGCTTGCGCGTTGGGCGCCCAAACGGCGAATCGCAGATCGGGCTTGAAGCCTCGCCCTCGCGGAAACAGTTTGCGCGCGCCCAGCCGGCGGGCGTAGGTGAAGTAGTACCGTTCGATCTGACCGTTGGGGAGAGGTCCGAGATCGAACTCGCGGACGCGATCCGTTTTAATGGCGTCCTCAATTTCGGTGGCGATGGCCCAGAGGTTGGCGGCCGAACAGGTATCGACCCGCATGCCCCATTGGAAGGTCTTCCCGACTTCGCCGTCGTCGAACCGCATCGTGGCGCTGAAGCCCGGGCAACCGTCCTCCGCCGTGATCGCGGTCATCGGCGTTTCCGACCAGCTCTCAGAATGGCGCCCGTTCTGGTCCCAGGCGCCGCTCAGCCGCGCGTTGTGAAAAAGCTCGCGCTTAAGGCCCGTAAGATAAATGAACTGAACCGAGATCGTGCCCATAAATTGTTCGCTTTCCATGACCGCACGGAGGCGAGCGCGCGCCCGCCGGGTTCATCGATTATTCCTTGCGCCGCCGTGCCGGCGCCATCCCTTGACTTGCCGTTCTAGTCCTGCCGCCGGGCATTGTCAACCGATCCGAATCCACTGTCACAGTCGAATGAAGTGACCGCTCGGAGATGAAATGAACTGACCGCGCGGACACGCGGGCGCCGAGCTTGCCCGGTTCGATGGGCGGCGGGAGGACCGCGGCGCGGTTCGAAAAAAAAGTTCTTGACGATAAACGTCGTCAGAAACACATTGACGACAGTTATCGTCAACATCGCTATGCCTAAAGTCAACCCCATCGGCCGGGCGGAAATGGAAATCCTCCGTTACGTCCAGGATCATCACCCCGTCACCGTCCGCGCCGTCGCCGATCACATGGCGGAGAGCCGCGGCCTGGTCCGCACGACGGTGCTCAACGTCATGGAGCGCCTGCGCGAGAAACGCCATCTCACCCGCAAGAGGGTCGGCGGGTTCTACGAATACTCGCCGGCGGTGCCCAAGCCGGACCTGTTGCGCAGACTGGTTCGCGATTTTGTGGACGGCACCTTGGGTGGATCGCTCTCGCCCTTCGTCGCCTACCTGACCAAGGAGGCGAGTCTGAGTCCGGCGGAACTGCAGGAGTTAAAACAAGTGGTGCGGGAGTTGGATGACGCCGGGAAAGGCAAGCCATGAACGCGTGGCTCGTGACCTTGAACCATTGGGCGGGCGCGTGGGAGACGGCGGTCGTCCGGGCCTCGTGGCAGGGTGGTCTCGCCTTGGCGCTGGCTTGGGCGGCGGGGCGCTGGATTCCGGGCCTGCCGGCGCGGGCGCGCTGCTGGCTCTTCCGGCTGGCGTACGCGAAGCTGCTATTCGCTTTGGTCTGGGTTACGCCAATTGAATTGCGCTGGCTGCCATCGTCCGTCGCGAATGTCTCCCGACCGTCCGTGGCGACGATTCCCGCGGCGCCGTTGACGATGGAGCATACGGAACCTGACCCGGCAAACGCACTTGCCGAAACCCCGCGCATCCACCCGGCGCCATTAAGCTTGGGCGCGTGGCTTTTGCTGGCGTGGACGGTGGGCGCGGGCGCCGGTTTGTACGGACTGGTTCGCGTCGGAGGCCAGGCTCGCCGACTGCGCGCCGACGCCCGGCCGGTCACTGACGAACCGGCGCTGGACGCGTGCGCGGCGATGTGCCGGCGATTGAGGGTGCGGCGCGCGCCGAAGCTCTTGACTGTTGACGCGGCCTCCGGCCCGCTGCTGACCGGGATGTTCCGACCGGCGATCATACTCCCTGGCCGGTTGCTGGACGCCGGCGGCAGCGAGCGGTTGGGAATGGTACTGGCCCACGAGCTCGCGCACTTGAAACGGCGCGACTTGCTGTGGGCCTGGCTGCCGGCCGTGGCCGACGCGCTTTTCTTTTTTCATCCCCTGGTCTGGGCGGCTGGCCGCGAATGGCAGTTGGCCCACGAAATCGCGTGCGACGAATCCGCCGTGCGCGCCAGCCAGGCGACGCTTTCCCGTTACGCCGGACTGCTGCTCGAAACGGCGGCCGGCCAAGTCCAACTCGCGCCGCTGTCCGGCGTGATGGCCATCGGGATTCTGGAGAACAAAAAAACGCTGAAACGGAGAATAAACGCTATGAAATCGATCCCCCAAAACAGCCGTCGCCGGCTGGCGCTATGCGCGACCGCGATTGCCCTCATCGGTGGCGCCGGCCTGCTGCCCTGGCGCCTCGTCGCGCAGGACTCGGAAACCGAAACGGTCGCCCAATTGCGCGAGGAAAACGCCCGGTTGCGGGCGCAATTGAACGAAGCCCGCGAGCGGTTTGGCGTCGAGTACCGGGAACGGCGCGAGGCGTCGGAGAGCCGGAGCGAGCGGTCTCCCTTGATCAGGTCGGACGAAACTGTCGCCAAAGACAAGCCGGCGACGGCGTCCAGCAAGGAGTCGAAGACCGAGTTTTCGCGCGGCCCGGAGCCCACGCCCGCGACCGAGTCCTTGCGGAACGCGGTCGGTCGGAACGCCAAAATGCAAGCGCGACTGAAAGAACTGTCGCGGGAGGAAATTCGTTTGAGCGAGCAACAACTCGCGGAGTTGAATGCCCGCGTGGCCGCCGGTCAGGCCAGTGGCGCGGAAGTCGTGGACGCGCGGAGAGAATTATTGAATGCCCGGCGAGCGCTGGCGGAGTCCGAAGGGGATTATCGAGCGACGGTCGAATTAATCCAGGGTCAAATCAAGTTGGTAGGAGAGCAATTGGACCAGGTCAAGCGGCAGGTCGAGGCCGGAACGGCGCCGAACGCCGCCGTGATTGCGGTGCGAAAAGAGTTGCTCCGGCTCCAACGCGAGCAACTCCTCACCGAGATGAAGGCCGAGAAGCATATCGCGTTGCGCCTCGACGGCGTTCTGAGGGCCGACGAATCGGCTCCCGCCAAATAGCCGATTAACTTAGACGGAGGAACCGCGGTCCGCGCGCTTTGATCAAGCGCGCGGATTTTTCGTTTGGCGCACGGCCTTGCGTCTAGCAGGTTGATTTCCGCCAAGCGAACCTGGTCCTGCGCGGTGGCGCAGAATCCAAACTTGCGAGCGGTCCATATCGGCGGCTAAACTGGTCGCATGCCGCACCGGTGTTCCACCATCGAGCGATGATGCCAACTCGCTGCTCCCGCCGCCCTTAAGCGATTTTCGCACTCGCATGATACATCCCTCCGCGATCATTCACCCCGGCGCAAGGCTCGACGCGAGCGTGGCAGTCGGGCCGTTCGTCGTCATCGACGAATTTGTGACCGTCGGCCCCAACTGCCGTGTTGGACCTCACGTTCACCTCACCGGGCACACGACGATTGGCGCAGGCAATCAGTTTCACGCCGGCTGCGTCATCGGTGACGCGCCGCAGGACCGCAAGTTCCACGGTGAACCGACGGAATTGCGCGTCGGCGATCACAACCTCTTTCGGGAACACGTCACCGTCCATTGCTCCAACAACGTGGCGGAACCGACGATCATCGGCTCCTCCAATTTCCTGATGGCGCATAGCCACGTGGGACACAACGCCCGCGTGGGTGATCACGTGACGCTGGCGAACGGGGCGTTGCTCGCCGGGCACGTGGTCGTGGCCGACCGCGCGTTCATTTCGGGTAATTGCCTCCTGCACCAAGGGGTGCGCGTCGGGACGCTGGCGTTGATGCAAGGCGGATCGGCGATCAGCAAGGACCTCCCCCCCTACACCGTGGCGCGCGGAGACAATGGCATTTGCGGACTCAACACGGTCGGGCTGCGCCGCGCGGGTCTCACCGCGGAAGAACGCCTCGAGTTGCGGCGGCTTTATCACCGGCTGTTTCGCCGCGCGGGACTCTTGAGCGCCGCCGTCCGCGAGGCACGGAGCGAATTCACGAGCGAGCGGGCGCGAACGCTGCTCGATTTTGTCGCGGCGAGCCGGCGGGGAGTGTGCGCCGACACGGGCGGCGCGCGCGACGAGGATTAACAAGGCCGAACGTATTGCAGTTAAGACTGCGCTGATCTCGCTCCCAGCGTCCGGGCAATAAAAAACCCCTCCCGATTTTCTCGGAAGGGGTTTTGAATTAACGAACCAGCTTAGAACTTGTAGATGACGTTCAAAGCGAGGCTCAGAGCATTGCGACGGCCGGTCGAGCCAGTGGCGCTCGGGAACGGCAGATCGCCGCCAATCGAGTGGTCCCAACGGAGTTCGACGCGGGAGATCACGTTCGCCCAGAGCGAGTAGTCGATGGTCTCGGTGACGCCCAGGAGATCGTTGTCGTTATTGCTGCCGCCGCCATTGGCCGCGAACCAGGTGCCGAGCGATCCGGAGGCCAATTCAACGCGAGAGTTCAATTTGAGTTTCTCGGTCGCCTGCCAGGTCACGTAGAGCGACTCGGCATTCGCATGGCCGGAAGTGATCGCGCCTTGGTGCTCATGACCTTGGTAGTCATAGGAAGCGCCAATGCCGATGCCGGTCCACAACGTCGGCAGCGTCACGCCGGCGTAGTAGTTGATGGTCGAGGGCGCGCCGCCCGCGGCCTGATCGATGACGCCGCCTTGCAGCGTGGCGCCTTTCAACGCGCCCCAGCTATCGGGAGCGGTAATCGAAACGGAACCGAGGTAGCTCTTCACGGACTCGATGGTCGTGCGAGAGTTAATCGTCGCCGCCGTGCCGGGATCCGCGATGCCGCCGGAAACGCTGATCATGTCGCTGATCTTGTAGCTGGCCAGCGCGCCGGTATAGGTCGTCGGCTCGAGCCAATAGCCATAAGAACGGCTATAGTTCGGGTTGTCGCCCGCGGCGAAAACTTCGTACCCGATGATCGTGTCCCAAACGCCCAACTTGATGTCCAAGCCATTGCCGACGGGAGCGCGCAGGGCGACGTACGCCTGCTTGACCGCGAAGTCGGAGGTGGCGGCGCCGGTCGAGGTGCTCGCGAACGAGTTGGCGTCAGGGCCAAACAGCAAGTCCACGTTGTACCCGGCCGACCATTGACCTTCATCCAGCGGTTTGGCGAGCGTCAGCTTCACCACGTTGAGGTTGAAGCCGTCTTGCTTGCCGGCGCCGTCATAAGAACGGAGACCCGGCTGGAGGGCGTTACCGGTGCCCAACTTCCAGATGGCGGACGTATCGACATAACCACTGAGCGTGGTCGAAGCCAACGCGGTCATCACTTGATGCTGCGCCGCTTCTTCGGCCTGAACGACTGACCCGAGACTGACCACGCCTGCGGTGGCCAGACCCAATGTCCATTTATTGAATTTCATTACTTGTTCCTCCTGCGATGTATCTAATTTGCGTTTTTTATGCGTCTTTTAATGGATAATAAACAGTTTATCCACACACCAAAAACGGTGCATTTGCCGCGCACATTAGGCAAAAGGCGCCGCCTTGACAATAAGTTTTTTCGATATTATTTGCGCTCCTCCAAACCACTCCTAAATGCGCAACCGATACCCCGCAAGCCCTCAAATAGCCCAAGCGGTGGTGTTCTGTCGGGCGATGGGCCGTCCTTGCGTGGCCTCACCGCGCCCCGCCGACCGCCTCGCGGCCCTCACCGGCGGAAGAGCCAGGCCAGGATCGTCAGGACCAGACTCAAAAGCAGGCAGGTCACCAAAGGGAAATGGAAACTGAAGTTGCCGCGCGTGAAATGGATGTCACCGGGCAGGCGTCCGAGCCAGCCCTTGCCAAATCCGGACCAAAGCGCCAACCCGACCAAGGTCATGGCGACACCGGTCAGAAACAGCCCTTTGCCTAAATCATTCATTGTTCGGAGAAATCTGCGCCGGCCGGCAATCCCCGGCTCGCCAACGCCAGCGGGTACAGGATAGGCTGGCTAACTAATTATGGCAACCATCGCGGTCTTGGGCACCTTTGACACCAAAGGCGAGGAACACGGCTTTGTCGCGGACCAGATTCGCCGCCGCGGACACCAGGTCTTGCTGATCGACGCGGGCATTCTCGGCGAGCCTCAATTGAAGCCGGATATCACGCGCCTGGAGGTCGCCGCCGCCGCCGGCGTCGATTTTAGCCAACTCGCGGCCGACCGTGATCGCGGGCGAGCCGTCAAGGCGATGGCGGAGGGCGCGCCCGTGATCCTTTCGAAACTGGCCCGCGAGGGGCGGATTTCCGGCGTGATCTCGCTTGGCGGCGGCGGCGGCACCGCGATCGGAACGGCCGGGATGCGACCACTCCCGCTCGGCTTCCCTAAAGTGATGGTCTCGACTCTGGCCAGCGGGAACACCGCGCAATACATCGGCGCCACCGACATCGTGATGTTTCCGAGCGTCGTTGACGTGGCGGGCATCAACCGGATCTCGCGGCTGATCTTGACCCGGGCCGCGGGTGCGATCTGTGGGATGGTCGAAGCCGAGCCGCAAGCTGGACGGGAGAAACCGGTGATCGCCGCCAGCATGTTCGGCAATACCACCGAATGCGTGCAGGGCGCGCGCCAAATCCTCGAAGCGGCGGGTTACGAGGTCTTGGTGTTCCACGCGACGGGCGCCGGTGGCCGGGCGATGGAATCGGTGATCGCTTCCGGCCTGGTCGCCGGGGTGCTCGATGTCACCACTACGGAATGGGCTGACGAACTTGTCGGGGGATTCCTGACGGCAGGACCGAATCGACTGGAGGCGGCGGCGCGCGGCGGCGTGCCGGCGATTGTCGCTCCGGGCTGCCTGGATATGGTAAACTTTTATGGCCCCGAAAGCGTCCCTGCCCGTTTTCAGGGCCGCACATTCTATCCGCACAATCCGCAAGTCACGCTGATGCGGACAACGCCCGAAGAATGCGGCCGGTTGGGGGCCATCCTCGCGGAAAAAGTCAACCTTTCGGTCGGTCCGGTCTCGGTGATGATCCCGCTGCGCGGGATCAGCGTGATTAGCGCGCCGGGGCAGAAGTTCCATGATCCTGCGGCCGACCAGGCGTTGTTCGCCGCCCTGAAACGGGATTTGCGGTCCGATATCGAAGTGGTCGAACTGGATTGCGCGATAAATGATCCGGCGTTTGCCGAAGCGTGCGCGCGAAAATTGCTCGAGAATATCAGCCGCGCGAAGCCCGCCTAGTGGCGCCACCCGCCCGCGAATCGGCGTCACGCCGGGCGCGGGTGATCCGCGTTGGCCGTCGCGTTCCAAGCGAACAAAAGCATTGACTTTTTGACCGATTTACTGTCATCATCTCGAATATATTTAAGAGGAAACCATTAACCGAGGATACTTAAGACTATGTCAACGACTGTAATCACTGAAGCCGCCCCGGCTGGAACCGAAGTCAAATGCGAGTGCAAACTTGGCGAAGCCCACGGATTGATTAAGAAGTACACCTATTGGTCGCTGGGCGCCGGCGCCCTGCCTTTGGGCGTTCTCGATTTGGCGGCGATTGCCGCGGTGCAAACCAAGCTCGTGAACGATTTGTCGAACCTCTACGGGGTCAAATTCTGCCAGCACCGCGCGAAGAACATCACCGCGATCCTGATCGCGAGCGTTGGCGCGGGAACGCTGCTCCGCGGCGTCACGGCGTCGGTGGTCAAGATGATTCCTTTGATCGGCACGTTTAGCGGCATGGTGGCGCTTCCGATTGTGGCTGGCGCGGCGACCTACGCCCTCGGCAAAGTCTTCGTCCAACACTTCGAAATGGGCGGCACGCTTTTGGACTTCGATCCCGAGAAAACGCGCGAGTATTTCGCGGCTCAATTCAAGGAAGGCCAGAAAGTTGCGGCCGACCTGAAGGCGGCCCATTAATTAGTTTGAACGGGGATTTATCAACGGCGGCAGCGACGCGAGTAATTTTGCCGATATGCTGCCGCCGTTGATTTTAGCGTTGGGAGGCAGTCTGGTGGTGGCCTTTTTGGGCCGCAATCAGCGCTTCGGTTTTTGGGGATTGTTTTTCTGCTCGCTCCTGTTGACGCCCGTGATCGGGCTGCTGATCGTGCTTGGCAGCCACAATCGGCGTCGGCCGGCAGAGTGTCCTTACCATCCCGCCAAGGGCCGCCGGTGAAAGTCCGCGCCAGTTAAACTTAAAATCTATGACTAATCGGAGCCGACAGCCACTGGGCTACATCAAATCGGGAGTCGTCGCGTTGGGCTTGATCGCCGTCACCGTGGGCTGCCAGGGGCCGCGCGCGCTGCAAGGCTCGTTCATCGGCTATTCGGCGGCCTACGCCGAGATTTCCAATGAGCAGATGCTGCTGAATCTGGCGCGCAGCGCCAACAGCCATCCCGTTTACTTTTTGCAGATGGGGCCGATCAATTCGACCTTTCAATTCGGCGCCAACGGCGGCGGCAACATCGGTCAGGCGCGCACCCGCGCCAGCGGCGGCGCCGCCGCGCAAATGCCCGGTTTGACCGATACCGTCAATTTCGGTGGTCAATTAGGCGCGACCGTGGGGGAGCAACCCTCGTTCAATTTCACCCCGCTGAACGGCAGTTCATTCGCCGCCGCCGTCTTCAACCCGATCGATCCGAAGATCTTTTTCAATCTTTACGATCAGGGCTGGCCGGTGGACCAGTTGCTGCGCACGATGGTTTCGACGCTGAGCATCCCCGAGAAAGGCGGCTTGCGGACTTTTATGAACGTCCTGGACTTGGAGCGGCCCCAGAACTATCGGAATTTTTTGACGATCGCCGGCATCGCCCGCGAATTGCAGAAACGGCACTTGCTCTTCTCCTCGACCAATCATACTGGATTTGTCGTGGCGGAGGCCGGCTATAAGCTGATGGAAGAATTGCAGAAGGACGAGGCGTTTCGCTATGAGAGCGATCCCAACGACTTCACCCCGTTGGACAGCGCCACTCTGGGAATCAGCAAGGCGGCCGGGATCAGCCTGGGATTGCGCACGTTCCAAGGGGTCATTACGGCGCTCGCCAACGAGTCCGAGGCGTTCGATTATTTCGTCGCGGAGGAGGGTGACAAATTCCTGGGTCAAATTCCCACGGCCGAACGTCGGCCGATCCTGCGAATTACGCCTGACAAGACGCGAAAAATGGAGCCGCCGGTCGTAAGCATCACCTATCGGGGCCAACACTATGTGATCGCGGACGTCATCGTAGATAATCCGGCCACGAAGTGGGTCGAGGTCGATCGTTGGAACCGTCAGGTATTCGACCTGCTCAATCTCCTTTACGTTCAGATCGCTCTCGACCCCAGCAAGCTGCCGGTGCAGCAGCTCATTCAGATTCACTGATCTCCGGCGGTCCGGTCGCGGGATGAGAGCCGTTCGTGAGTCGTTCTGACGCGGTCGGAGTCGTAAGCTCGCCCGCGGCGCTGCCTCATTCTACTCGCGGCTGGGCCGCCAAATCAGGCTACCGACCCGTCCCCGAAACCATTGATCACAACAAGCTAGCGGAGTCGGTGTCCAGCAAGAGCGTCGCGTGAGCCTGCCGACGCAGGATTGACGCGGGGCATTGGGTTGAGATCGGTCCGTTCAGCGCGTCACGAATCGCTTTGGCTTTCCGCTTTTCCGGGGAGATGCAAATCATCTTACGGGCCGCGCACAGAGCCGGAATCGTCAGGCTCAACGCGTACGGCGGGACGGCCGCAAGGTTCGGAAAGTGCCCTTCGCCGACCTGTTGCATGCGGCAGGCTTCATCCAATTTTACGATATTCACCCAGCGGTGATCCGAAAAATTGGCCACCGGCGGGTCGTTAAAGGCCAGATGCCCGTTCTCGCCGACCCCGAGACAGCAAAGGTCGATCGGTTGCGCTCGCAGAAGGCTCGTGTAGCGGTCGCATTCGTCGAGTGGCAACAAGGCGTCGCCCTCAAGGTAATTGAATTTCCGCGGATGGCACCGCGCTTCCACGCGTTCGCGCATGTAGCGCCGGAAGCTGGCCAGGTGCGTCGCCTCGATCCCGAGGTACTCGTCCATGTGGAAGAGCGTGACGCGCGACCAGTCAATCTCGCCCAGGTCGAGCAGTCGGCCAAGAAAATCGATTTGGGAGTTGCCCGTCGCGAGGATCACCGACGCTTCACCGCGCGCTGCCAAAGTCTCCAGCAGGTAGCGATGCACTCTTGCGGCCGCGTCCGCGGAAAGGTCCACGCGATTGGCGTAAACGTGAACCGAGAGCGCGTCCACGGAGAACCTTTTGATCGGGCCGATTCCCGGTTCCACTATTGCGTTTGCCATGACAGTAAGAATTGACACACCGAGCGCTGGGCCGAGTCGCGGCTCAGGCTGATTCCCGCTCCACCCATTCGCGGATCACGAACGACGCCGGGCAGGACGCTCGGCGTAATTAATGCCGAGGATGGCCCGTTACGCGGCCCGCCCGCTCGCGTTGGCGCTTGACGCAAATTGGCTCGCCTTCACGGCGAAAACCCGTTTCGCTAACCAACGCAATGCGTGAGCAGGGTAGTACAGACCGCGGGTGGATTAAAGGAAAATGAACTGCGCCACGTTCACTCCCGTGAATGCCCCGGATGGAGAAGCGGTCGGCTGGCATTACGCCACCGGCTTGCCGACGCTGATCGAGTGGAAGAGAGGCGTCTTCACCCGGTTCTCGTCCGCGGCTCACTTGGACCCGGAAGCTCCGTGGCTGGCGCCCGCCCTGACCGATTTGCAGGTTAATGGTTACGCCGGAGTCGATTTCCAGCGCGACGATGCCTCGTTGGAACAACTGTTGTTCGCGGCGCGGCAGATTCAGAACGACGGCTGCGGCCGTTTTCTGCTGACCCTGATCACGGACAAGTGGGAGCGGTTGATCGCGCGTCTCCGGCGTTTCCGCGAACTGCGGGAATCGTCGCCTGAACTCAGCTTCGCGCTCGCTGGCTGGCACATCGAAGGTCCGTTTCTATCGTCGGAGCCGGGATTTCATGGAGCGCACAATCCGGCGTGGATGCGCGATCCGACCGCGGAGCAGATTAATGAATTGCGCGCCGTTACCGGATCGGACCCGGTCTTATTGACCATGGCTCCCGAACGGACGGGCGCGCTGGCCGCGATCGAATGGGCCGTTTCGCTCGGCATGACGGTAAGCCTCGGCCACACGAACGCATCGCACGATCTACTGCAGTTGGCCGTTCGCGCGGGGGCGACCGGATTCACCCACCTCGGCAACGGTTGCCCGTCCACCCTTGATCGACATGATAATATTCTTTGGCGCGTTTTTGAGACACCGGGTCTGACGGTCAGCTTGATTCCCGATCAAATACACGTCTCCCCCGCGTTATTTCGGCTGATTCATCAAACGCTGGGAGCCGACCGAATTTATTACACCACCGACGCCATGGCGGCCGCCGGCGCGCCGCCGGGACGCTACTCTCTCGGAGAGCTCGTGGTGGATGTTGGAAACGATCAAATCGTGCGTCAGCCCGGAAAACCCAACTTTGCCGGGTCCGCGCTCCGTCCGATCACGGGCGTGTTGCGAGCGGCGCAAATGCTGGGACGCTCGTGGCGGGAGGTCTGGGACGCGTCGTCCGCCCGACCGGCGCGACTCGTCGGCTTCCCCCGGCTCGAGCTGGAGGTCGGCCAGCCCGCTTGCTTTTGCGCTCTGGAACCGCTCGGCCCCGAATCGCAGTAACTTCCGGTCTTCAGGTGAGGTGGACCGGCCGCTGGGGAACGTCCAGCCTTGGTCACGCCCCACTGACCCGGCGCCGCCCTAAATGCGTTTGCAAGTGGTCGAACACCGTCGTGACCGGCAGTGACGCCAAGCCCGCCGGGTCGCGCAAAACCATGACCTCCGGACTCAGCGGACGCCAGACCGCCTCGTTCGACTCGCCCCAGAGCACGACGCAAGGCAATCCCAGCGCCGCCGCTAAATGCGATATGCCTGAATCATGTCCGGCAAAGCCCGCGCAACCGTTGAGCAGCGCGGCCAATTCCTCCAACGGCAGTGAATCGGCCAGGCGAATTCGGTCGGCCGGCAAGGCCGCCGCCATTCGCCCGAGGCGCCCACCTTCCGCCTCGCCTCCGATTAGCAATAAGTTCCAATCAGTCGCCGCCACCAGGCGCCGCGCAAGCGCCATCCAATTCGGTTCGGGCCAATTCTTGCGCTCGCTACCGCTGCCCGGATGCACGGCCAGACAGGCCGGTTCCGCTCGACCGCGTTCGGAGGTTCCGAGCGCCAGCCGTGGGATCGGGTCTGGGTCCAGAATTCCGAGTTGCCTCAGTGGCGCCAGCAACGCGCGCGACGCGGGCTGGTCGGCGGTTTCATCCGGTCGATGTGGACCGGCGATGAAGCGCCCGCGGCAGCCGCGGGCTACGTTCGTCTGAAAAACTCCGTCTGGATCAAATAAATAAGATACCACCAAATCGAAGCCGCCAAAAAACTTCGCGCACGATGCGTCCAGGCGGGCGTCTCGGGAGAAGAAGCCGGCCAATTCCGGCGCGTCGAGCGAACGCGCGCCATCGGCGAGTCCGCCCGCCACCGCCAGGCGCGCGACTTGCGGATTAGCCAGCAGTTCCAATCGCGCGTTCGGATAACGCGCGCGCAAAGCCGCCAGCGCCGGCAGCGTGAGAATGAAATCGCCGATCGCGCCTCCCCGAATCACGAGCATTCGGTTCGGCTCCTCGCCGCGGTCGGGCTGGCCGGCCGATGGCGCCTCCACGGGTCGCTCCAGCTCGCTGGCGTCTGGCCCGGTCACGCGCCACGCGTGATCCAACCGCCGCCCACGACGAGATCGTCCTGGTAGAAGACGCACGCCTGGCCCGGCGTGATCGCCCGCTGCGGCTGGTGCAGTTTTACCCGCGCTCCGTCGCCGGCCGCCGGGGTCACGGTCGCCGCGGTTCCCGGATGATTGTAGCGGATCTTCGCGGTGACTTCGAGGCTCGCGGGCGGCTCATCAAATGGAATCCAGTTGCAGCGCTCGACCGAAAACTCGTCGCGATCCAACGCGCTCGCGTCGCCGACCACGACCCGGTTTTGCTCCGCGTCCAAATCGACCACGTAAAGCGGCTGCGGAGACGAAAGGCCCAGGCCCTTGCGCTGGCCGATGGTGTAGAACTCGATCCCGTCGTGATGGCCGAGCACGTGTCCGTGCACGTTGACGATTTCGCCGCGATGCTTTTCGACTAATTTCGCCTGCTCCAAAAACTTACCGTAATCTTTATCCGGCACGAAGCAAATCTCCATGCTGTCTTCCTTTTCGGCCGTCTTCAAATGCGCCTCGCGCGCAATCGAGCGCGTGTCGGTCTTGTTCATCTCGCCCAAAGGCATGAGCGAGCGGGCGAGTTGTTCCTGGCGCAGCGAGAAGAGAAAATAGCTTTGGTCCTTGCGCAAGTCCCGGCCCCGCTTGAGCAGCATTCGGGCGCCGTCGGCGCTTTTCTCGATGCGCGCGTAATGACCGGTCGCGATATATTCCGCGCCCAACTGCCGCGCGCGGTTAATCAACGTGCCGAACTTCAGCTTCTGGTTGCACATGACGCACGGGTTCGGCGTGCGCCCCGCCTTGTATTCCTCGGCGAAATAATTGATGACCTGCTTCTGAAAATCGTCCGCCTCGTCAATCAGGTAATACGGAATTCCCAATTGGTGACAAACCGTCCGCGCGTCCGTCACCGCCTGCGGCCCGCAGCACTTGTCTTCCGCGCGCGAAATGCAATCCTGAGGCCAAAGCTTGAGCGTGATGCCGACCACTTCATAACCTTGCTCGATCAACAAGGCCGCCGCCGTGGAGGAATCGACTCCTCCACTCATCCCGACGATCACCCGCGTTTTCTGGTTCCCGATCACAGGCTCGCAAGATAGAGCCAGCGCCTGCCCATGTAAAGCGCGCCCGCCGCGGTGACCGGGCAAACGCATCTAAATGTGGAACCCACCGACGGTGGCTACCAATCCCACGGGATTCTCGATTCGACAACGTTGTAAGCGCGAGGATCTTGTTGCCGTAACCGGATTCCCATTCAAGAGGTTATCCATTGTTGCGCCCGCGCCTTCCTTCAGCCCCAGCGGGGCTGAGTCTTAAAGCCCAAGGATGGCGCAACGCGCCTTGGGTTCAGACGCCTCTGTCTGCAAACCCCGAAGCGGGTTGTGGCGGCGGCTGGCGCCACAACCCGCTTCGGGGTTGGATCGGGACGGACCGGATTCCCAAGGTTGCCCGCGGCGCGGGACAACCTTGGGCTTTGGGACGGAATCCCTCCAGGATTCTTTCACTAGATCGTCTCGTAAAACCGAGGGAAGCGACCATTTCTCAAAAAACGGGCCGACACGACTCACACGGCGGGATTTAGATGCGTCTGCCGTGGCCGCCGCGGCGACGCTAGGAGTGGAGCAACTCTCCGCGGACAAACTTCGCCGGTAAAATAACGCCAACCCGGTGTCTTATCGCCGCCGCTTGGCCTTTGTTGGTCCCGACGACAGCGTCGCCGTGGCCACCGAATAGATGGGTGGCAAGTTGTCCGCGACCAGCCGCCAGGTCTCCCCCTCGTCAATCGAACCGAACAGTTTTCCGGTGTTCGTCCCGAAATAAACGCCGGCGGGATCGAAATCATCGCGCGCCATCCCCTCGCGATATACGCCCACGAAGGCGTTCTCTTGTGGCAAACCCTTGGATAGCGTGCTCCAGGTCTTGCCTCCGTTGCGACTGCGAAAAACCCGCAGCTTACCTTTGGGCGGGCAACGGAACTCCGCGCCTTGAAGCGGGAGGACGTACAGCGTCTCCGGGTCGCGCGGGTGAATCGCGAGCGGAAATCCAAAATCCGACGGCAGCCCCGCCGTGATTTCTTTCCAGGCGACGCCGCCGTCGCCGGTGCGGTAAACTCCGCAATGATTCTGCTGAAAGAGGACGCCTTTGCCGCCGGGCGAAGGCAGGAGTTTATGGACGCATTGGCCGTACTCGGGGTATTTCTCCGGCAGGAACGCCGCGCGCGTTCCGCGATTCGCCGTTTGCCAGGTGGCGCCGCCGTCCTCGGAACGAAAGACGCCGACCGCCGAGATTCCGACCCAAAGGCGTTGCGCGTTCGTCGGGTCCACGACAATCGAATGCAGGCAAAGTCCGCCCGCGCCGGGATGCCACTTCGACCGTGTCTCGTGCTGCGTCAAACCGGCTAATTCCTCCCACGTTTCGCCCTGGTCGTCGCTGCGGAAAAGCGCGGCGGGCGCGACGCCGGCATAGAGCGTTTTCGCGGCCGGGTCGGCGCCCGGTTCAATGTGCCAGACGCGGTCGAGCTTCTGGCCGGATTCCTGGGTGAAGCCGGGTGATTTCTTGGCGGACTTCCAGGTCTTGCCGAGGTTCTCGCTCCAAACCACCTCGGAGCCAAACCAGGCGTCGTTTGACGTCGCGAATATGCGCCCGTTCCGGTGATCGTAAGCGGCGTGGTTGACCTCTTTGCCCTTCACGAACGGCCCGTCCAATCGCCACTGTTTGCGATTTGAACTGGACAGCAGGATCAGCCCTTTCTTGGTCCCGACGAGCAGCAGCGCTTTTTTTGGCATACAATTTGGAGTTGGGATCGTTGTCAGTTGGATCGCGCGGGAGTGACACTAAATTCTCTCTCGCCGACGAATTATTTTGCGCAGGTAATCACAATCGCCGCCCGCGACTCAAGGATAAAGCGGCCCCGTCAAGCCGTCGCCGACCTTGGCGGGCCGAGGGTGTCAATATTCCTACCGGCTTCGGTCGCAATTAACTGACCCGCCACTCCCAGTTGCGCACTTCCGGCATGTCCTCGCCGTAGCGATGGATGTAGGTTTTGTGATCCAGAAGATGATCGCGAATGGCTTGCTTCGCGTACGCCGCCCGGGCGCCTAGCTCGGGCAGACGGTCAATGACGTCACCCGCCAGATGAAAACGGTCGAGATCGTTAAGCACGACCATGTCGAAAGGCGTCGTCGTGGTTCCTTCTTCTTTGTAACCGCGGACGTGCAGGTTCCGGTGGTTTGTGCGGCGATAGGTGAGCCGGTGGATCAGCCACGGGTAACCGTGGTAGGCAAAGATGATCGGCTTGTCCTTGGTGAAAAGGATGTCGAAGTCGCGGTCGCTCAGGCCGTGCGGATGCTCGGAGGGAGGCTGCAAGGTCATCAAATTGACGACGTTGACCACCCGCACCTTAAGCGTGGGGAACTGGTCCCGGAGAAACTGGACCGCCGCCAGGGTTTCCAGGGTTGGCACGTCGCCCGCGCAGGCCATGACGACGTCGGGTTCCTGGCCTTGATCGTTGCTCGCCCAGGGCCAGATGCCGACGCCCGCCGTGCAATGCTTGACCGCCGCGTCCATATCCAACCACTGCGGCTCCGGCTGTTTGCCGGCGACGATGACGTTGACGTAGTTCCGGCTGCGCAGGCAGTGGTCGGTCACCGAAAGGAGCGTATTGGCGTCGGGCGGCAGATAGACCCGCACAATCTCTCCCTTCTTGTTGACCACGTGATCGATGAAGCCCGGGTCCTGGTGGCTGAAGCCGTTATGATCCTGGCGCCATACGTGCGACGTCAGGAGGTAGTTCAACGACGCGATGGGACGACGCCACGGAATATGGCGGGTCACCTTCAACCACTTCGCATGTTGATTGAACATGGAATCGACGATGTGGATAAACGCCTCGTAGCAAGAGAAGAACCCGTGGCGTCCCGTCAGCAGATAACCCTCCAACCAGCCTTGGCAGAGGTGTTCGCTCAAGACCTCCATGACGCGTCCGTCCGCGGCCAGATGATCGTCCGTGGCGAGCCGTTCGCCCGTGAAAACCCGGTCGGTCGCTTCAAAAACGTCGCCGAGCCGGTTCGAGGCGGTCTCATCCGGTCCGAAAATGCGGAAGTCCCTGCGCTCAGCGTTTAATCGGACGACGTCGCGCAGGAAAGTCCCCATGACGCGCGTGCTTTCGGCGGTCGTTTTGCCCGGCGCGGGAACTTTGACCGCGTAATCGCGAAAGTCCGGCAAGCGTAGATCGCGCAAGAGAGTTCCCCCATTGGCCCGCGGATTGGCGCTCATCCTGCGGTCGCCTTTCGGCGGCAGTTCCGCCAGTTCCGGTTTCAATCGCCCACTCGCGTCAAACAGCTCCTGTGGCTGATAGCTTTGCAGCCAAATCTCCAGTTGCTTGAGGTGTTCCGGTTTGGTGGCCAGCTCGGCCAACGGCACTTGATGGGAGCGAAACGAACCTTCCGTCGGCTTGCCGTCCACGAATTTGGGACCCGTCCAGCCCTTTGGCGAACGCAAGATGATCATCGGCCAGATCGGGCGGCTATGAAATCCATTGGCGCGGGCGTCGGCTTGAGTCTTGCGGATTTCCGCCAGCGCGGTGTCGAGCGTCGCCGCCATTTTCTGATGCATCGTCTCAGGCTCATCACCCTCGACGAAATACGGGCGGTAACCGTAACCGAGGAAAAGCTGCTCCAATTCCGCGTGGCTGATGCGGGCCAGGACGGTCGGATTGGCGATCTTGTATCCGTTCAAGTGCAGGATGGGCAGCACCGCGCCGTCATGAACGGGATTGAGAAACTTGTTCGAGTGCCAGCTCGCGGCCAGCGGGCCGGTCTCCGCCTCTCCGTCGCCGACCACGCAGGCCACGATCAACTCGGGAGCGTCGAACGCCGCGCCGAACGCGTGGGCCAGCGAGTAGCCCAGTTCGCCGCCCTCGTGGATCGAGCCGGGCGTTTCCGGGGCGACGTGGCTCGGGATCCCGCCGGGAAACGAGAACTGTTTGAACAATCGACGCATGCCCTCTTCGTCCGACGTGATATTCGGGTACACCTCGCTGTAGGTTCCCTCCAGATAGGTGTTGGCCACGAGGCCGGGTCCACCGTGGCCTGGGCCGGTGACGTAGATCATGTCCAGGTCATGCGCCTTGATCAGGCGGTTGAGATGCACGTAAAGAAAGTTCAATCCGGGAGTCGTGCCCCAATGCCCGAGCAGGCGCGGTTTGACGTGCTCTATTTTGAGCGGCTCCTTAAGGAGCGGATTGTCCATGAGGTAGATCTGGCCGACCGACAGGTAATTGGCGGCGCGCCAGTAGGCGTGCATTTGTTTCAAAAGTTCCGGCGTTAACGTTTCATTCATATCAAGGTTCAGGTTCGGCGCTGGCGAAGGCAAAAAAGCGCATCATCGCGCGGGCGATCATTTGTTCCTCGTCGGTGCGCATGACGCGCGCGGTCACGCGGCTCCCGACTCTGGAAATCACGCCCGCATGCGCGGCGTTGGACGCGGGGTCGAGTTCAATGCCGAGAAAACCAAGGCCGTCGCAAATGCGCCCTCGCAGCCCGGCCTCATGCTCGCCGATGCCGCCCGCGAAGACGAGAGTGTCCAGCCCGCCGAGCGCCGCGGCGTAAGCGCCGACGCGTTTTTTCACCTCGTAACAAAACAGCGCCAGCGCGTCCGCCGCGCGTGGGTCCGTGGCCTCGCGGGCCACGAGATCGCGTGTGTCGGAACTCGTCTCCGAAATTCCCAGCAGGCCGGACTCATGGTTCACCATGTGTTGAAATTGATCGATCGTCATCCCCTCGGTATGCGCGAGGTACGCGGCCAAGCCGGGGTCGAGGTCGCCCGTGCGGGTGCTCATCGGGAGTCCCGCCGTCGGCGTAAACGCCATCGTGGTATCGATCGGCAATCCATCGCGCGTCGCGGCCATGCTGGCGCCGTTTCCGAGGTGGGCCAGCACCACCCGTCCGCGCGCCGCCTCCGCGCCGGCCACCCTCGCCAATTCTTCCATTAAATACGCATAGGACAACCCGTGAAAGCCATAGCGACGAATGCCTTTTTCCGCGAGCCGACGGGGAATCGGCAACAACTGCGCGACGCGCGGCAGGCGCCAATGAAAAGCCGTGTCGAAGCACGCAAGCTGCGGGACCGCGGGGAGCCGTCGGGCGACTTCCGTCATTAGCTCGATTTCCGCGGGTAAGTGCTCGGGGTCGAACGGACTGAGTTCACGCAGAAAGGCGAGCAGTTCCGGGGTCACCCGCTCCGGCTCGTGGTATCGCGGGCCGCCGTGGACCACGCGATGTCCGACCGCGGCGATGCCTCCAGCGGGAACCTGCGAGTGAATCCAGTCCATCAACGCGGCAAGCGCGGCGGCATGATCGGGGGCCGAAATCTTACTTGAGGTTGGCGCGCCTCCAATTGGCTTCACCACAAACGTCGCGTCCGGGAGGCCGATGCGATCGATCTTTCCCTCCAGCGCTCGCCGCGGCGGCTCCAACGCGTCAAAGAGCGCGAACTTGACGCTCGAGGAACCCGCGTTGATGACCCACAACATCTTTTGCATCTTCCTGGTCGGCGCCCGGACGGCGGGCGCCTTGGAGGTAGTCTCTCCCAATTGTGGGTGGTTTCGTCAACGCAATCTGCTGACTCTTTTCTGGCGCTGAAGGCCGGCGCGGCGCTGACTTCCTCGGTTGCCTCGCCGGGCCGGTCAACCCCGTTGCGCTGGGCTGAGCGTCTGGCTCGCGAGAGATTCGATTAGTTTGATTCCGGGCTGCTCGCGCGCCACCGCCTCGAACTCGGCCGCCATTGCCGCGAGGCGCGCGGGATAGGCGGGATTGCTCAATACCTGTTCGAGTAGGCCGCGAATGACCAGCGGTTGCGCCTGCTTCAGCGATTGCATTACGCCGAGTCCGTGAAATTGCGCCCGGGCCGCGGCGCCGGGTTGGTCGAAGGTGACCGGAAAAATAACCATGGGGACGCGAAAGTGGACGCACTCACGAATTGAATTGATGCCGCCATGGGTGATCATCGCGGCGCTGCGCTTCAGCAAGGCGAGTTGCGGGGCCCGATTGACCAGAATGGCGTCCGGCGGTACATCCGTGAAGCCTCCCGCTTGCAGACGATCGCCGAGGTTCAAGACCAGTTGCCAGTCTGGCCGACCCGCGAAGGCCCGCAGCACGTCTTGGAAAAAGGCGCGGCTCGCATGGATGCTTCCCAGCGAGCAGTAGATCAGTTTTTTCCGCGGATCGATCCGGTCCCAGGCGAATTCCGGTTCCTGGCGGTCGTGATCGACTTCGCCTTCCACATAGTGGCGCCGGGGAACTTCCGGCCCCGGAAAATCAAACGCCTTCGGAAATAAGATCAATTCCGGCAGTTCCAACAATGCCGAGAATACGCTTCTAAAATTCAACCGAGCGACCGGATAGCCGCACACGCGCGCCAGTTCGCGCGTGCACGCGAGCCAATCGTAGCCGAATCTCGCGACGGTTTGCGTCGTGACGATCAGCCGTCGCCGCGCGAAAAAAGACCGCCACGCCCAACGCACGCGCCAGCGCGCCCAGGTCGTCCGCCCCGGCGCCAAGGCGGTGAAACAGGGCGGCCGGGAGGGGTCGTCCCACGGTGGCATCGTGGTGTGAAGATAGACGCATTTGAGACCGGCCTTGTGGGCCAGCAGCGCCCAGGTGGGACGATGCGAACCGTCCAGGACCAGCGCGTCGGCGCCGAGCTTCGCCAGCGCCAATTCAAATTCGGCGAACCCACCGCGAATCAAAAAGCGAAAATGATCCCGGCTTTCGAGGATGATCCGGCGTTGGTTCTGAAATGACCGCCAAAAGCCCGAGCCGCCCGCCCGCCACCGCTGCATGTAGCCCTTCGGAAACCACTGCTCGTAGATGGCGTCAAATTCAAACCCGCGTGGCGCCACGAACTCCTCGCTGTCTCGCATACCCACGAACACCACCCGGTGACCCCGGGCACGGAGAACGCTGGCCAAATTGAGCGCGCCGTTCATCGGCCCGGCCAGTGGCATCATGCAAAACGCGATCGTGGACATGGGCAATCGTTTCGCGCGCCAGCGTCAGGAACCAAGACGGTACGCGAGGCGTTCGGCCAGAATCGTGACGCCGGGCGAGGTCATCATGGTTAGATGATTGCCCGGCACGCGATCGACAGAAACCGCTCCCAGCGCAAATCGGTCCCAGCCCCAGGCGTCGTCGTCGCCCGAGCCTTCCAGGGTCGGCGAGATTTCCGCCGCCCGAAAGAGCGCGAGCTCGACGGTTGGTTCTGAGTGCGGATTATAGTGCATTTCGGCCTGCGCCCGGTAAACGTTCGCCAACCCGCGGAGTTCCTTCACTTCCGCGCTCGGCGGCACGATCCCGGCCGCCTTGAGCCGCTCCGTGAGCCACGCCAGTTGTTCCTCCCAATTCATTCCCGCCAAGTCCTCCGCGGACAAATCGAGTTTCTGCTGGTGAAGCTCCGCGAGCACATGGCCAATCTCCTGTATCCACTCGCGGTCGGCTCTTGGCTCCGGGCGGGGCGCTGGCGTCTCGCTAGGCGCCGGCGTGTCGAGGACCGCGAGCAACGCTACTTCATGGCGCTGAGCCTGCAATTGGCGGGCCATCTCGAACGCGACGTAACTCCCGAAAGAATGGCCTCCCAGGAAGAACGGCCCGCGCGGTTGGGCCTCGAGCAACGCTTTGACGTTCGCCGCCGCGATCTCCTCGATGGACGCGTGCGGGCGTTGCTCGCCATCAAGTCCCACCGCCTGAAAAGCGTGGAATGGTTGGCCATGCGCCGCCAGCGCGGCGGCCAGCGCGTGGAAATAAAGTGGATTTCCGCCAGTGCCCGGCACGCAGAAAAAAGGCGGCTTCACGCCGCGCGGTTGAATCGTAACGAGCGGTGACCAGACCGCTCGCAGTTCCTTGCGCTCGATTGCCTCGGCCAACTCGGCGATGGTCGAATGCTGAAAGAGCGTGGCCAGTGGCAGCTGTTGTCCGAACTCATGTTTGACCAGGGCCATCAGGCGCACCGCCCGCATCGAGTGCCCGCCCAGCTCGAAAAAGCCGTCGTTGACTCCGACCTGCTTCAACCCGAGGACCGCGCCCCATATCTCCGCCAGCCGCGTCTCCGTGGCCGTTCGCGGGGCCACATAGCCAGTTGTCGCCCGTGCCGAGTCCGGCGCCGGCAACAAGCGCCGCTCGACCTTGCCGTGGGCGTTCCGAGGCAACGTCGAGAGGATCACGAACACCGTCGGGACCATGTGCTCCGGCAGCCGCTGCATCAGCCAGGCGCGCAGGTCGGCCGCCGTCGGCGTTTGCCCCCCGACCGGCACGACGTAGCCGGCCAGGTATTGGTCGCCCACGTCTGTCGCGCTCGTTGACGACCCACGTAAAATCGCGGCGGCTTCTCTGATCCCCGGATATTGGCTCAACACGGACTCGATCTCACCGAGTTCAATGCGGAACCCGCGCCATTTCACTTGGTGATCCACGCGGCCAAGGAATTCAATTGGCCCGACGCCACCGTTCTCCCCGGGAAGCCAGCGCGCGAGGTCGCCCGTCCGGTACATCCGCGCCCCGGCGTTATGGCTAAAGGGATCGGGCACGAATCGTTCCGCCGTCGGGGCGGGTTGGCCCAGGTACCCGCGGGACACCTGCGGTCCGCCGACGCACAATTCACCCGCCACGCCAATCGGCGCCGGCTGGTCCTCCGGGTCCAGGATGTAAACCCGCGAATTCAATAACGCGCTGCCGATGTGGGCCGCGCGCTGGCCAAGTGACCAAAGACCGGCCGTTACCTGCACCGTGGTTTCGGTCGGGCCGTAAGCGTTAAGAAGTCGTCGCCCTCGCGCCCAACGTTTCATCGCGTCCACGGCGGGCGTCTCTCCGCCGACCGTCAGCGCCCGCAATTCGGGCAGTTCCTCGAAAGGCAGAAGCGGCAAAAGCGAACCGCTCAACTGCGCGTGGGTGATCCGCTGCTCTCGCATCAGTTCGATCAACTCGGCTCCCGGCATGGCCGCCGCGGGTGGACAAAGGCATAACGTTGCCCCCGAAGCCAAGGTCATCACCACGTCAGCCGTCCCGACGTCAAAGCCCAAGGAAAGAAACTGCAATACCCGGCTGTCCGGCGTCAGAGCGTACAAATCAATCGTCGCCTGAATCAGATTGCCGAGGTTCTGGTGACTTACCACGACCCCTTTCGGACGTCCGGTTGACCCAGACGTATAGATCACGTAGGCGGCGCTGGCCGGCGGCCGCGCGAAAGTTGGATTGCTCTCCGAACCGGCTTCGCTCTCAAGTTCGCCGATGCGCCGCACCATCAAACTTGGTGACGACGGTAGATTCAACTGTTCCGGCTCCGCGAGCGCCACCGTGGGACGGCAGTCGGCCACCATGTACGCGAGGCGTTCGGCGGGATACGCCGGATCAAGCGGCACATAGGCCGCGCCCGATTTGAGAATACCGACGATCCCAACGATCGTCTCCAGATTGCGCGCGACGCACAATCCGACCCGGGCTTCCGGGCCTACGCCGCGTCGGCGCAGTGCGTGAGCCAGGCGATTCGCGCGCCGATTCAGTTCCGCGTAGGTAATGCTCACGTCGCCAGAGACCACCGCCTCGCGGTTCGGTCCGGTCGCGACCTGGGCCTCGAAACGTTCAATGAACGTAGGTTCCGCGGCCGGCGGGAGCGCCGCCGCCGAGCCTTCATGCGGCAGTCTCCGCCGTTCGTCCTCCGTAAGCCAGGGCAAGGCCATCGCCGGCCGATCATTTTGGCCGGGCATCGCCCGCAGCATTTCGGTGAAATGGCCGATCATCCGTTCGATCGTCGTCGCGTCGAACAGGTCAGTATTGTATTCGGCGAGGCCGCTCATGCCGTCTGCGGTCGCCTGCACGGAGACCGTCAAATCAAATTTTGCGGAGACCGACTCTTGTGGCAGCGAAGCCAACTCCAAGCCGGGCAATTCCAGCCCGCCCGCCTCCGCGTTTTGCAGGGCGAACATGACTTGGAACAGCGGCGCGTGACTTAGATTGCGCCGCGGCTGCAGAATTTCAACCAACCGCTCGAACGGCACATCCTGGTGCGCGTACGCCTCGAGGCAGGTCTGCCTCACTTGCCGGATCAACTCGGCAACGCTGGTTGATCGTTCTAAGCGGACGCGCAGCGCCAACGTGTTGACGAAAAACCCAATCAGCGGCTCAAGTTCGCTGCGATTGCGATTCGCGATGGGCGTGCCGATGACGACGTCATCCGCGCGGCCATAACGAGCGAGCAAAGCGGCAAAACCGGCCAGCAGCGTCATAAAAAGCGTGGCGCCGGTGTCGCGGCTAAGCTGCTGGAGTTGCTGGGTCGTCGCCGCGTCCAATTTGAACGCGAGGATGCTGCCGCGGTACGTCTGGGTTGCCGGGCGCGGACGGTCCAGGGGCAGCGCCAAAAGCTCCGGCGCCGCGTCAAGCTTGGTCTTCCAATAGGCCAGTTGCGCGCCGATCGCCTCGCTGTCGATCCATTCCCGTTGCCAGCGCGCATAGTCGGCGTATTGAATCGCGGGTTCGGGGATGGCGGGCGGGCGCCCCCCGATTCGTCCGGCGTACGCCGCCGAAAGCTCGCGCGCGAAAACGCCGATGGACCACGCGTCGGCGGCGATGTGATGCAGCGTAATGAGCAAAACGTGCGACGCCTCTCCAAGGCGCAGCAAGGTCACTCGTAGCGGCCAGTCGCGTGCCAGGTCAAACGGGCGCTGCGCCTCGGCGGCCACTTGTCGCGCGACCGCGGACGCCTGATCGGCTTCAGTCGATTCGGCGATGGGGATGACCTGCCAGATCAAACGCTCCGGCGGGCAAATGACCTGGACCGGTTCACCGTCCACCTCAGCGAAAATAGTTCGCAACGATTCATGACGGCGGACGATTTCCGTCACCGACCACTCCAGGGCGGCGACGTCGAGCGCTCCGGTCAAACGAATCGCCGCGGGCAGGTTGTATGTCGCGGTCGGCCCGGCCAGCCGATCCAAAAACCACAGACGCTGCTGCGCGAACGAGAGCGGCGCGCGGCCGTCACGCAAAGATCGGACGATGGGCGCGAGGGCGGGTGGTCGATCGCCGCGGCTCGTTTCAATCCGCGCGGCGAGTTCGGCAATCGTCGGCGACTCGAACAGCGCCCGCACGGGCAACTCGATGCCAAACCAATCGCGCGCGCGCGACATGACGCGAGTGGCAATTAACGAATGTCCGCCCAGTTCAAAAAAGTTCTGGTGAATGCCCACCAGTTCGATCCCGAGCAGTTCCGACCAAAGAATGACCAGTAATTCCTCCGCCGCGGTTCGTGGCGGGGCGTAAACATTGTTTACGTCCGGTTCGTCAAGCAGCGTGTCTGGCCGGGGCAATCTTTTGCGGTCGATTTTACCGCTCGCGGTCAGGGGCGCCGCCGCGAGCGTGATGAACGCCGACGGAATCATGTATTCCGCCAGTTGACCGCGCAGCCATTTCCGCAGTTCTCCGGGACTGACCGGCGTCCGGGGCGCGATGTACGCGATCAGGCGTTTGGCGTCCGCGCCGGCTCCACGCCGTGGATCGGGAATCGCCAGCGCCACGGCGCCTTGCACGGCGGGATGTCGGGCGAGGACCGATTCGATCTCCCCCAGTTCGATCCGCAGGCCGCGAATCTTAACCTGATGATCAAGCCGTCCGAGGAATTCGATGTTGCCGTCGGGCAGATGCCGGACCAAATCGCCGGTCCGATAAAGCCGCTCACCGGGAGAATTCGCGAACGGGCTAGGCACAAAACGCTCGGCGGTCAGCGACGGACGCTTCAAGTAACCACGCGCCAACTGCACGCCGCCCAGGTAGAGTTCACCGACGGCGCCAATCGGGACCGGCTCAAGCCGCGGGTCGAGGATGTACGTCTGCGTATTGGCGATGGGCCGCCCGATCGGCGCCGTCGCGCGTTCCAGCCCGTGTTCGCACCGCCACCAGGTCACATCCACCGCCGCCTCCGTGGGCCCGTAGAGATTGTGCCATTCCGCCCAGGGCAAACGCGCCAAAGCCCGGGCGGTCAGCGGCGCGGACAACGCCTCACCACTGCAGAAAACCATGCGAATGGAGGCCAGTTCCCCCGACCCCGGCTCCTCCAGAAACGTTTCGAGTGGGGACGGCACGAAATGCAGCACGGTGATCTTCTCTCTCGCGATCAATTTCACCAATTCCGCGTTTTCGCGATGCGTTCCGGGCGGGGCAATGACCAGCCGCGCGCCCGTCTGCAGCGGCCAGAAGAATTCCCAAACGGAGACATCGAAGCTGTAGGGCGTCTTTTGCAAAACGCGATCTTCCGGCGCCAATCGATGCGCCTCCTGCATCCAGAGTAACCGGTTGCAGACGCTGCGATGGGTGATGAGAACGCCCTTCGGTTGTCCCGTCGAGCCGGAGGTGTAGATCACGTACGCCGCGTTGTCGGGGCCCGCGCGCGGCTGGAGATTGTGCGCCGGCTCGAGTTCCAGGCGCATCTCGTCCGTGTCCAGCACCCCGATCTCCGCGCGGCCAGCCGGAATCGAATGCTTCCAGCGCCGTTGAGTCAGAACCACGTCGAGTCCGGCGTCTTCGATCAAAAAACCGATTCGTTCCGCGGGCAGCTCCGGGTCCAGCGGCAGATAGGCGCCGCCCGCCTTGAGGATGCCGTAGAGGGCGATCACCATTTCAAACGAACGTTCAAGGCAAACTCCCACCAGCGTCTCCGCGCCGACGCCGCGCTTACGAAGCCAATGAGCAAGATGGTTCGCGCGGGCGTTGAATTCATGGTAGGTCAGCGTCTCGCCGCCGAACACCAGCGCGCAACCGTCGGGGCTTTGCGTGACCTGCCGCTCGAAAAGTTGCGGCAACGTCACCTCGCGCGGGTAGTTCACCGCGGTCGCGTTCCAGTCCACGATGATTCGCTGGCGCTCCTCGGCGTCCAACAGTGGCAGCGCCGCGACCCGTCTGCTCGGTTGCGCCGTCATGCCGGAGAGCAGGGTGCGATAATGGCTGAGCAGTTGGCGGGCCGTGGAGTCCTCGAAAAGCTCCGCGTCGAATTCCAGGACGCCGCTGATTTTTCCGTCGGCTTCCAGCAGCGAGAGCGTAAGTTCGAATTTGGCGGCGCCGGTCTCCTGCGGCAAACTCGACACTTCGAGGCCGGGCATCACGAGTTCTTCATCGGGCGTGTTGCGCATGACGAACATCGCTTGAAAGAACGGGGTTTGATTCAGGTTCCGTTCCGGTTGCAGTTCTTCGACCAATTGCTCAAACGGCAAGTCTTGATGCGCGTAGGCCTCCAAGCAAGTCTGTCGGCCACGCGCCAGCAATTCGGTAACCGTCGGGTCGCCCGCGAGCGAGACCCGCAAGGGCAGCGTATTGGCGAAGAAGCCGATCAAAGGCTCCAGTTCGGCGCGGGGCCGATTCGCAATCGGCGTGCCGACGACCAAATCCTCCTGCCCGCTGTAGCGGGAGAGGAGCGCCGCGAAGCCGGCGTAGAGCGTCATGAATAGCGTCGTTTGCGTCGCCCGGCCGAGCGTTCGCAGTCGGCCCGTCAATTCGGCGTCGATTTCAAATCGTTCGATCCGGCCCGGATATTTTCGCGCCGCTGGGATTGGGCGGTCCGTCGGAATCATCGACCGGCTCGGCGCGCCATCCAGGCGGTTGCGCCAGTAGTCAAGTTGCGCCTGTCGCACGTTCCCGGCAAACCAGTCGCGCTGCCACACCGCGTAATCGCCATACTGGACGTTGAGCGCTGGCAACGGCGAAACCTCACTTTGGGCGTACGCGGCGTAAAGCGCGCGCATCTCCCGCAGCAAGACGCCCATCGACCAACCATCGGAAATACTGTGGTGCAGGTTTATCAGCAAAATGTGCGCGGTGTCGTCGAGGATGATTAGCGTGCAGCGCCAGAGCAGCGTTCCCTTAAGGTCGAATGGCCGGCGCGCTTCCTCGGCGGCGAGTCGCCGCGCCTCTTGGTCACGCTCCGGCGGCGGAAGGGAGCTTAAATCAACCGCTGGAAGCGCGAACGGCGTTGGTTCGTCGATGACTTGAATCGGCTCACCATCGACTTCCGCGAACCGCGTGCGCAACGTTTCATGGCGTTCGATGATTTCCTGAAAAGCTTGAAAGAGGGCGTCGCGGCGCAGGGGGCCGCGCAGGCGGGCGGCGCCGGGCATGTTGTAGAGGGCCGAGGGGCCGTGCAACTCCTCCAGGAACCAGAGCCGCCGCTGGGCGAAGGACAAGGGCCGGGGGCCGCCGGCCGGCTGGCGCGTGATCGGCGGCGCGGGCGTCTGCCCGGCCCGGCCCGCGGCCGCCAGGCGCGCGGCGTAGTCGCTCAGCCGCGGCGCCTCGAACACCGCCTGGAGCGGCAACTCCACCCCCAGCGCCGCCCGCGCCTGCGAGACCATCTGCGCCGCCAGCAACGAATGGCCGCCCAATTCGAAAAAGTTCGCCGTCCGCCCCACCGCCTCCACCCCCAGCAACCGCTGCCAAATCTGCCCCAAAATCTCCTCGGTCGCCGTCCAGGCGCCCGGCTGGCTTTCGTCCACTTCCGTCACGCGGCGCGGCGCGGGCAGTTTCTTGCGATCGACCTTGCCGCTGGCCGTCAACGGCAGCGCGGGCAGGAACACAAAGGCCGTCGGCACCATGTAACCGGGCAGACGCCGGCCCAGTTCCAGGCGCAACGCCTCCGGGTCGGTCGCGCCGACCACGTAGGCCACCAGTTGCTGGCCTTCCTCGCGCAGCGTCACCACCGCCTCGCGCACCCCGGCGCAACGGTTGAGCAGCGATTCGATCTCGCCCAATTCCACCCGGTAACCCCGCAGCTTGACTTGATGGTCGATCCGGCCCAGGAACTCCAGACTCCCGTCCCGCCGGTACCGCGCCAAATCGCCCGAGCGGTACAACCGCGCGCCCGGTTCCCGGCCAAACGGGTCGGGGACGAACTTCTCGGCGGTCAACTCGGGCCGGTTCAGGTAACCCCGCGCCAGGCCCCATCCGCCGACGCAGACCTCGCCCGGCACGCCCGTCGGCAGCAGGTCGCCGCGCGGGTCCAACAGATAGATCGTCGTGGTCGGGATCGGCCCGCCCACGTTGCTGACGTTGTCCCGCAGGTCTTCGGGCGTCACTTCGCGGAAGGTCGCGTGCACGGTGGTTTCGGTGATCCCGTACATGTTGATCAGCCGCGTGTCCGGATAGGCCGCCCGCCAGGCGGCCAATTGCGCCGGTTGCAACGCCTCGCCCCCGAAGATCACGTAACGCACGGCCAAATTCGTCCCCGGCGCCTGCAACGCTTCGGCGGCCAAGGCGTAAAAGGCGGTCGGCACCTGGTTGAGCACGGTGACCCGTTCCTGAACCAACAGCTCGAGGAACCGGCGCGGGTCTTGCGTGATCGCCTTGGGGACCACCACGACTTTGCCCCCGTAGAACAAGGCTCCGTACATCTCCCACACCGAGAAGTCGAAGCCGAAGGAATGGAACAGGGTCCAGACATCCTCCGGTCCGAACTGGAACTGGAAGCGGTCGTTCTCCATGAGCCGGATCACCTGGCGATGCTCGAGCAACACGCCCTTGGGCCGTCCGGTCGAGCCGGAGGTGTAAATGCAATAGGCCAGATGGCCGGGACCGGCCAGATCGGTTACCGGCGCGCTGGAGTAATCGGCCAGCGCGTCGCGGTCCCAGAGCAGGCAGGCGCCCTGGTCGGCGGGAAAGCGTTCGCGCAACGCGGAACTGGTAATCAGGTGGCGCAGGCCCGAGTCCTGCGTCATGAACGTGAGCCGTTCCGGCGGAAAGTCCGGGTCGAGGTTCAGGTAGGCGCCGCCAGCCTTCAAGATGCCGAGCATCGCCACGATCATCGACTCGGAGCGGTCCAGGCAGAGGCCGACCAGTTGATCCGGTTGCAAGTCTTGCGCGCGCAGGTAATGGGCCACGCGATTGGCTTGCTGGTCCAACTCGCGATAGGTCAACGTCCGTCCGGCGCACGCCACGGCGATCCGTTCGGGCGTTTGATTCACTTGTCGTTCGAAGCGTTGGTGGATCGTCAGGCCGGTTTCGTATTGGGCGGCGGTGGCGTTCCACGTTTCGATTTGGGCCTGGCGTTCGGCGGCGTCCAGCCAGGCGATTTGGCCCAACGGCTGATCGGCGCCGCCGGCGGCCAGTTGGCTGAGCGCCCGTTGGTAATGGCGGCCGAGTCGCGCGGCCGTGGCCGGGTCGAACAGGTCGGCGTTATAGACCAACGTGCCGGCGTAGCCGCCGCCCTGGCGGCGCAGGAGCAGGTTCAAATCATATTTGCCGTAACCCAGGTTGGTCTCGCGGCAGGTGACCGTCGTTCCGTCCAGGTCCCACCGCGGCAGTTCCTGCGATTCGACCTCGAAGAGGACGTCGAAGAGGGCCGTGCGGCTCATGTCTTTCTCGGGCTTGAGCTCCAGGACCAACTCGTCAAAGGGCAGTTCGCGATGGGCGTGCGCTTGGGCCAAGTCACGGCCCAGTCGCTCGGCCAACTGACCCAAGGTTTGGTCGGCCCGCAGGTGGCTGCGCAAAACCACCAGGTTGGCCAGCGGCCCGACGATGGAACGGGTTGGTTGATCCCGCCGGCCTGGATCGCTCGTGCCGACCACGATCTCATCCTGGCGCGCGTAGGCGCGCAACAAGGCTTTGAACGCGGCCAGCAACCACGCCGTGGCGGGCGCGCGGGCGGCGAGTTCGTCCAGGCGATGGACCAAATCAGTTGGCAGCGCAAACTCCAAGCGCGCGGCCGTGTAGGTGTGGATGGCCGGTCTCGGCCGGTCGGTCGGCAGGTCCAGCGCGGCCAGGCGGCCCCGCAATTGCCAGCGCCAATAGAGCAGCAGCCGTTCCCGGGAGGCCGCCGGCAGCGCCCGTTGCCAGGCCGCGTAGTCCAGGTAACGCACGGCCGGCTCGGCCAGCGTTTGGCCGCGATACAACGCCACCAGCTCCCGGGCCAGCAGTTCGGCCGAACGCCGGTCGGCCAGCAGATGATGCAGCGTCAGAACCAGCCAGCCACCCGCGTCGTCCGGCAGCCAGGCCGCGCGGACCGGCAGTTCCGTCGGCAAATCGAACGGACGGCTGGCTTCGGCCAACGCCGCGCTCAACGTGTCGGTGGCCGGCGGTAACCAAGCCAACGGGACCCGGGCGGTGGGATCGATCACTTGTTCCAACGCCTCGCCCTGCGCGAGCACGCGCGTGCGCCAGGCCGCGTGGCGTTGGCTCAGCGTCAGGACGGCCTGTTCCAGCCGGGCTACGTCCACCGGCCCGTCCCAGCGCAACAGCAAGGGGATATTGTGATAAATCGGGCTGGCCGCATAGACGTTGGCCCGCTCGAAACGGTCGATGAACCAAAGCCGTTCCTGGTGCGGGGACAAGGCCCCGCTATCAGCGGCCAACCGCGTCAGCGGCGGCAGCCGCAGGTCGCCCACCGCCAGTTGGCCGATCGGCTGGTCCGGGTCGGCCACCGCGCCGGCCAGCAGGGCGGCAAAGTTTTCGCTCAAGCGCTGGATCGTCTCCGGCTCGAAGCGTTCGGCCGGGAAACAGAAGAGCCCGCGCAGTTGGCCGGCTTCCTCCGACCAATACAGGTCCAGGTCCGAGCGCGCCCCCAGGCTCAAGGGCCGGTCGCTTTCCAGCGGCCGCACGGTCAGGCCGGCCAGCGCCAGGTCCGGCGCCGGCGCGTCGTGGATCACCATCACCTCAAACAACGGGCCGCTCTCCCGCTGCGGATAAAGCTCATCGACCAGCCGCTCGAAGGGCAGGTCCTGGTTGGCCTGGGCGCCCAGGACGGTCTGGCGCACCCGCTCCAACGCCTGCCGGAAGGTCGGTTCGCCCCGCAAGTCCAGGCGCAGGGCCAGCAGGTTGACGAAGAAGCCGATCAACGGCTCCAACTCCTGCCGGTTGCGGTTGGCCACCGGCGCGCCGACGTTGAAATCCTCCTGCCCGCTGGTCCGGGCCAGCAACGCGCCCAGCCCGCTCAAAAGCGCCATGAACGGCGTCGTCTGCGTCCGCCGCGCCAGCGCTTTCAAGCCATCGGTCAACGCGGCGCTCAAGGCGAAGGAGACCCGGCCGGTCCCGGTTCGGCCGGTCCTGGCGCGCGGCAGGTTCAGCCGTCCGTTGGCCCCGGCCAATTGCCGGCGCCAATAATCCAATTGGCCGCGTAAATGATCGCCGCTCAGCCACTGCCGCTGCCAGTGAGCGTAGTCGGCGTACTGCGCCGCCAACTCGGGCAGCGGCGAGGCCGCGCCCACGTGGCAGGCGTCATACAACGCCCCCAGTTCGCGCGCCAGCACGCCGATCGACCAGCCGTCGGAGACCAGGTGATGCATGGTCGCCAGCAACACGTGCGCCCGCGGAGCTTCCCGCAGCAGAACGACGCGCAGGAGCGGCTCAGCCGCCAGGTCAAACGCATGAAAATTCTCGGCCTCCGCCCGGCGCTGGACCTCCCGCGCGCGCTCCGCCGGCTCCAGCCCGCTCAGGTCCACGAGTTCCAAAGGCCCGCGCAAGGTTGGCGCGATCACCTGCGTCGGCTGGCCGTCCACCACGACGAAATTGGTCCGCAAGGCCTCGTGCCGCCGCCCGATCTCCGCCACCGCCCGCTCCAGCGCCCCGGCGTCCAGCGGGCCGTCCAGGCGCAACGCCGCCGAGATGTTATACTCCGCCGCCGATCCGGCCAGTTGCGCCGCCACCCACAGCCGCGCCTGCGCGTACGACAACTCCAGTCGGCCAGACCGATCCGCCCGCGCGATCGGCGGGAGGTCCTGCCGCAACGCGAGCCTGGCCGCGGCCAGAAAATCGAGCAGTTCCGCTTTGCGTTGCTTCAGTATCTCCTGCAATTCACGCGTCAGCGCCCCCTTGGGCGCGCGGCAGCGCAATTGATCCGCCTCCGCCCAAATCGTAATTCCCTGCTGGCGCAACGAGGTGACGAATTTATCGACCGGCATCATAGGGTGATGTCGTCTTCGTCCGTTTCCCCCGCGGGTCGTGCGAATGGTTCGCCGGCGCCCGCCCAACGCAACGTCTCGATTCGCGCGGCCAAACCCCGGAGGGTCGGTTCCTGGAATAATTCCGCCACCGTCAACTCGACGCGCAGCGCGCGGCGGATTCGGGAAACCAGTTGAGTCGCCAGCAGCGAGTGGCCACCCAACCTGAAGAAATCATCCGTCGCGCCGACCTTCTCCACCTTAAGCAACTCCGCCCACAGACTCGCCAACGCTGTTTCCGTCTCACCGACCGGCTCGACCCAATCGATTCCAGTTACCGTTTCATCGGGCGCCGGGAGTCGGCGGCGGTCCACTTTGCCATTGGGCGTCAACGGGAACGCCTCCAGGATCACGAAGGCCGATGGAACCATGAAATCGGGCAGTTCACGCTTCAAGGCGCCACGTAATGCAGAGATATCAACATTCGTTCCCGGCTCTCCGACCAGATACGCGGCCAAACGCTCGGCGGCCCGGCCCGGCGCGGCGCCCCGCGCGGAGACCGGCAGCACGACGGCATCGCGCACTCCGGCCTGGGCTTTTAGAGCGGACTCGATCTCTCCCAATTCGACGCGGTATCCCCGAATTTTGATTTGCTCGTCCGCGCGGCCCAGGAATTCCAGCGCGCCATCGGCGCGGAACCGGGCACGGTCGCCGGTGCGGTAGAGGCGGCGTCCCGGAGTCGTCGCGAAGAAATCGGGCACGAACCGTTCGGCGGTCAAATCGGGGCGATGCAAATAACCGCGCGCGACGCCTTCGCCGCCGACGTAGATTTCCCCGGGGACGCCGATTGGCGCGGGGTTCAAATGCTCGTCGAGCACGTGGATTTGCCAATAAGGAATGGGCGAGCCGATGGGAACGACGGTCCCCGTGCGATATTCGCGGCAATTGTAAACCGTGCTCCAAACCGTCGCCTCGGTCGGGCCGTATTCATTATGGAGGGCAGCGGCGTTGAGGCGCTCGCGGTGGAGGCCGATCAGGCGCGGCGGGCATGGTTCGCCCGCGACAATGACCCATTTCAGGCTCGCCAGTTCAGTCGGTTCACACTCCTCCAACAAGAGCGAGTAGAGCGACGGCAGGGCCAGCACGTGGGAAACGCGCTGCTCACGCAAGAGCGTTCCCAAGGCGCGGGTGTCCTGGAGCGCGTCCGTCTTGGGCAACACCAGCGTGCCACCGCCGGCCAGGGTCCAATAAATTCCCGCCACGGAGCTGTCGAAGGCCGCGGACGAAAGGAGCAGAAACGCGGACGGAGCCTCGCGGTAGTAGGTCTGGCGCGCGAGGTTCGACAGCGAAAGATTGCGATGGGTCACCTCGACCCCCTTCGGCTTGCCCGTCGAACCCGATGTGTAAATCACGTAGGCGCGATTGTCCTCGACGCCGCAAGGCGCCGGATTCGCCGCGGCTTCCGGAGTCACCCCGCGCCAATCAATTTCATCGACGCACAAGCACGGCGTTGACAAGAGCAGACGCTTCGCGATCGAGCGCTCCGTCAGCGCGAGAGAAATGCCGGCGTCCGCGAAAATCATGGCCAAACGCTGCGCGGGATAGGCCGGGTCGAGCGGGACGTAGGCGCCACCTGCCTTCAGGACGGCGAGCATCGCGACCAACAACTCGGCGCTTCGGTCAAGGCAGATCGCGACCAAAGCCTCCGGGCCGACGCCGCGATCGCGAAGAAGCGCTGAGAGCACGTTGGCCCGCCGGTTGAGTTCACCGTATGAAAGACGGGCCTCGCCGCAGACGACCGCGACTCGGCCGGGTTCAGAAGTGGCCCACGTTTCGATCAGCGCCGTCACCCGCGGCGCGCGGGGCGGGTTGGCGTCAGCCCGGTTCCACGATTCGAAGGAACGGATTTCGTCCTCCAACAACAGTGGAACCTGCATGATCGGCCGCGCCGCGCCGCCGGCCATGCCCGCGAGCAGTCGCGCGTAGTGGCCCACCAAACGCGTCATCGATGCGCGATCGAAGATATCGGTGTTGAATTCAAGGACGCCACGAAGTTCACCGTCGGTTTCCGTCATCAACAAGGTGAGGTCGAAATGGGTGAAGGCGACTTTTCGCGTCAGCGCGGAGAGGCGCAAGCCCGGAAGCTCAAGCGCTTCCGACGGGTTGTTCTGGAGCGCGAACATGACTTGGAACAACGGAGCGTGGCTGAGATTTCGTTCTGGCTGCAATTCCTCGACCAATTGTTCAAACGGCGTGTCCTGGCGGGCGAACGCGTCCAGGCAGACGCGCCGAGTCCTCGCCAGCGACTCCTTTACCGAGGGATTGCCCACGAATTTCAGCCGCAACGGCAGCGTGTTGACGAAGAATCCAATTAACGCCTCCAGTTCGCTGTGCTCGCGATTCGCGACTGGCGAGCCAATGACCAAATCGTTCTGTCCGCTGTAGCGGGCCATCAGCGTGCCGAATCCCGTCAGCAACGTCATGAACAAGGTGCCGTCGTTCTGTTGGCTCAACTCTTTCAATCGCCGCGTCAAATCTGGACTGATCGTGAATTCACACGCCCCACCGCGATGGCTTTGGACGGCGGGCCGGGGCCGGTCCGTCGGCAGTTCGAGCAGCGCGGGCGCGTCCGACAGTTCGAGTCGCCAGAAATCGATTTTGTGACGCAGGGCCTCGCCGCTCAACGTTTGGCGTTGCCAGGCGGCGTAATCCGGATACTGGATCGATAGCTCCCGGAGCGGCGCCGGCGAGCCGCTCAGCATCGCCTGATAGAAGGCGGAGAACTCGCGGACCAGGACCGCGATCGACCAGCCGTCGGACACGATGTGATGCATCGTCATCGACAAGATGTGCGAAGTCGGGCCCAGGCGAATCAACCGCACGTGCAGCAGTGGGTCGAGCGCGAGATCGAACGGCCGCGCCGCCTCTTCTTCGAGCAGGCGGCGCCACGCGGCTTCCCGGGCCTCGCCGGGCAACGCTTCGAGATCGCTGGTCTCAAAGGTGAACTCGGCGACGGAGGAGATGACCTGTTCAGGCCGTCCGTCGCGGTCGATGAATCGGGTCCGTAGCGACTCATGGCGGTTCACGATTGCGGCGAACGCCGCGCGTACCGCGCCGGCGTCCAAGCGGCCCTCCAGGCTCACGGCTCCGCCGAGGTTGAAGGCGGCGCTCGCGCCCCCGAGTTGCTCGAGGAACCAGAGGCGCTGCTGGCTGAAAGAGAGTGGCAACGACCCATCGCGCGGCGTCCGCGTAAGCGCGGGCGTTGGCGCTGGCGCGCCACCGCGGAGGTCGGCGATCACGGTGGCCATTTGCGCCACGGTCGGCGCCTCGAAGATCACCCGCAACGGCAGCTCGAGCGCGAATTGATCGCGCACGCGGGACAGCAGTCGAACGCCGAGCAGGGAGTGGCCGCCCCGGGCAAAAAAGTTGTCGTGAATGCCAATCGGCTCCCCGCGGAGAACCTCCTGCCAAAGCCGCGCCAGTGTCGTCTCGACCGCGTTTCGCGGAGCGCCGGACGATCCGTTAGCTTCCACGGCGCCATCAGGCGCCGGCAACGGCAGACGGCGCAACGCGGCTCGATCGACTTTCTTGTTTGGATTTAGCGGCAATTCATCCAGACAGACGAATGCCGCGGGAACCATATAGTCCGGCAGCTTGGCGCTCACGTGCCGCCGCAAATCCCGCCGTAGCGCCGCGTCGGCCGCGCGCCGGCCGCGAGCGTCCGTGGACGCGCCGTTCGGCTGCGGTGTCACCTGCAGGTACGCCGCTAGTGAGCGTTCCGCGTCGGGACGGCCCGCCTCCGCTTCGAGCACGAGCACGACCGCTTGTCTGACGCGCGGATGCTGGAGCAGGATCGACTCGATTTCACCCGGCTCAACGCGGAAGCCGCGGATTTTGACCTGGTGATCGGCGCGCGAGACAAATACCGTCACGCCGTCCGGCCGGTAACGTCCCAAATCACCGGTCCGATAGAGTCGGTCGCTGGGCTTGCCAGTAAACGGATTGACCAGGAATTTCGCGTTCGTCAACGGTTCGTCATCGAGGTAGCCGAGCGCCAGATGTGGGCTGCGAACGTAGATTTCGCCCAACTCCCCGATGCCCGCCAACCGTCCGGCCGGATTGAGAATCAGTAACTGGACGTCTTTCATGCCACGACCGAGCGGCAACGCCTCGACACTCCCGCCAGCGTCGTCTGCCCCCACGGTAGCGCGGCCAATTTCGGCTGGGACCACGTGGTAGCCGACCGCCCGTTGAGTCTCGGTCGAGCCGTAGAGATTGACGACCATCGTCCCGGGCGCGAGACGGCGGAGCCGGGCCACATGCTGCGTCGTGAGCCGGTCGCCGACGAGGAAGACGCGCCGGAATTCATCAAGTGTAAAAGTATCCGCAGTTTCGGTCAGAATGTGTCCCATCGCGGGCGTCATGACCGAGACGGTGACGCCCGCCTGCTTCATCCAACGGGCCAGCCGTCCCGGGCCGATGTCTTCAGCCTCCGGCACGCAGATCGCAGCTCCGAGGACGAGCGGCGTGAACACGTCCCGGTGGAGGGGATCGTGCGCGATGCCCGACAGCATGCTGAAGCGGTCGCGTTCCGTAAGTTGAAACTCGGCGGCCATCCACGGCATGAAATGAGTGAGTGAACCGTGGCGTCCAAGCACGCCTTTCGGCTTCCCGGTCGAACCGGAAGTGAACGCGACGTACGCGGGATCATCAGGGCCGACCTCGACGCGGTAAGCAATGGTGAGATCGGCGGAGTCGGCGGCGAGTGGTGACGTCGGGCGCCCGTTTTCGAAGGCTCCGTCGTCGTGGAGGACCAAACGGATTTTGAGTGGAAGTTGATCCAGGAATGTTACCACCGACGGCGGCGGATCGCCCGCGGAAGCAAGCTGAATCCAGGCCTTCGGCTGCGTTGGTTCGAGGAAATCGATGAGCCGCGCGTCTGGATAGGCCGGATCAAGCATCAGGAAGACGCCTCCGGCCTGGAGCGCGCCGAGAAGAGCGACCGGGATCGCGCTCGTGCGCGCGGCGTAAATGGCGACGACGTCGCCCGGGCGGAGTCCCGCTGCGCCGAGCGCGTTCGCTAGGCGGTTGACGCGAGCCTGCAACTCCCGATAGCTCCATTGTCGGTCGCTGGCGACCACCGCCAGCCGTTCCCCGGCGAGCGCGGCCCGCGCGGCGAATAAATCGGGGACGCTGCCCCGCCAAGTTTCGTCCAGCGGCTCCACCGGCGACGGTAGAATGGGAGCCGAGGCCGGCGCGGCCAGTCGAAACCGCAGGATGCTCTCCGCCGGGTTTTGAGCGATCAGTTCGAGCAGAAACGCGTACTGGTCGAGCAGCGCGGCCATGCGTTCGCGGTCGAAAAGATCCGCGTTGTAGTTCAAGTCGAAGCGGATGCCTGCCGGGGACGGGCTAACATAAAGAGTCAGGTCAAATTTCGCGCCAAGCTCCGGCGGCGTCATTACTTTGAATTCCAGGCCGGCGACGGTTACGTCGGAGTCCGGCTGGTTCAGCATGTTGAAGAAAACCTGGAAGAGCGGGGTGCGGCTTCGGTCACGGGTGGGACGAAGCTCCTCGAGTAGTTTCTCAAACGGCAAGTCTTGATGCTCGTAGGCGCCGAGCGTCGTCTCCCGGACGCGGGCCAAGAGTTGCGCGAAGCTCGGCTCGCCGGAGAGGTCGGTGCGCAACACGAGACTGTTTAGGAACACGCCTATCAATCGTTCCAGCCCCGGACGCGGGCGACCGGCGATCGGCGAGCCAACCACCACGTCGGTCTGTCCCGAGAGTCGTGACAACTGCGCTTTGAACGCGGCCAGCAACGTCATGAAAAGGGTCGCGCCGTGCTGCTGCGAAAGTTTGGCGAGCCCTTCTGAGAGCGACGGCGGGAGGACCAATTCGCAGCGTTCTCCACGGAAAGTCATGATCGGCGCGCGCGGCCGGTCGGTGGGCAGGGCGAGGGTGGTCAATTCGCCTCCTAGCTTGCCCTTCCAATACGTGAGCGAAGGCGCCAGCTTCTCGTCTGCCAGCCAACGCCGCTGCCATTCGGCGTAGTCCGTGTACTGATAGGGCAGGGGAGGCAACGGACTCTCGTCGCCGGAGGTAAAAGCGCCGTAAAGCGTCGCCAGTTCGCGCAGGAGCAAGCCCATCGACCAACCGTCGGAAATGATATGATGCGCGGTCAACAGCAGCGCGTGCCGTTCCTCGGCAATGGCGACAAGACTGACGCGCAGCAGTGGTCCGCGGGAGAGATCGAACGGCCGCTGCGCCTCGTCCGCCGCTAATCGAATCAAGTCGGCGTCACGCGTGGCCGCGGGATAATGGCGCAAATCAAAGCGCATGATCGGGAGCGATCGCGGCGCGTGAATCACCTGTCGCGGAACGCCATTGACCAGCCGGAACGTCGTTCGAACCGAGTCGTGACGCCGCGCGATTTCATCGACCGCTCGTTGCAACGCGCCGGCGTCCAGCGGCCCGCGGCATTCCAGAGCCAGCGGCATGTTGTAAGTCGCGGATGGCCCTTCCAGTTGGTCGAGGAAATAGAGGCGTTCCTGCGCGTACGAAAGGGGCCGCAAGATCTCGCCGCGCGCGTCGGGCGGGATCTCGCTCGCGACGATTGGCGGCGCCTCAGGCGGACCGCCCGCCCGGCGCGTCTCGACGATGCGGGCGGCGAGCGCCTCAAGGGTCGGTTGCTCAAAGATACCGCGAACCGGCAGTTCGACGCCGAAGGCCTCGCGAACGCGCGCCACGACCTGCATCGCGAGCAGGGAGTGCCCGCCCAGTTCAAAGAAATTATCACGGACGCCGATGGCGGGCCGGTCGAGCAGTTCCGCCCAAATCCCGGCGAGCAATTCTTCCGCCGGCGTGCGCGGGGCAATAATTGGTTCTTCTCCTCGGGCGGTCCCCGGCTCGGGCAGCGCTCGGCGGTCAACCTTGCCGTTGGGCATCAACGGGAGCGCCGGGAGGACGATGACCTCCGCCGGCGTCATCACCTCGGGCAATCGTTGGCGCAGCCACTGCCGCAGTTCCGAACCCGCTAGCTCTCCGGCCACGACTGGCGCCGCGTAGGCGATCAGGCTCGCGCCGCCGGCGGTCGTTTGACGGGCGACGGCGACGGCGTCGCGCACTGACGGATGTCCGCGGAGAGTCGCCTCGACCTCGCCCAATTCAACCCGGACGCCACGAATCTTGACCTGGTGATCCGCGCGGCCCTGATATTCAATCCGTCCGTCGTTCAGAATGCGAGCCAGGTCGCCGGTACGGTACAGGCGGCCGCCGACGTCGGCGCTGAACGAATCGGGCACGAAGCGATCCGCCGTCAGGTCGGGCTGCCCCCAATAGCCGCGCGCCAGGCCAACGCCACCGAGATACAATTCACCCGGGATGCCCAGGGGCAATTGCCGTCCGCGCGCGTCCAGCACGTAGGCTCTCATGTTGGCGATGGGGCGGCCGATCGAAACGATGTCGGCTCCGGGCAAACCATCGACGGCGTAGCAGGTCGCGTCGCCGGCGGCCTCGGTCGAGCCGTAGAGATTGAGCAGAATAGTCTGCGGATTAAGCTCCTGGAAGCGGCGGGCGAGGGCGACCGGGAGAGGTTCGCCGCTGCTGACGCAGAGCTTGAGCGCCGGCAAGGCCAGCCCTAACGCCGACTGGGTTTCCAACAGCGCGCGCAACAGCGACGGGACGGCGACCAGGCGCGAGACCCGGGCCGTCGCGAGCGCCGCCACGAAACGCCGCGGGTCTTTGACGGTTTCATCGTCCAGAATCACGCTCGGCGCGCCCGCCAACAAGGGGCCAAAGATCTCGCTCACCGAGTCCACAAAATTAAGGGCGGTCTTCTGGCAACACACTTCGCCCGCCGCGTACGGGTAGGTGGCTTGCATCCAGTGCAGACGATTCAACGTAATCCGGTGCGTCCCGGCGACGCCTTTTGGCCGGCCAGTCGAGCCGGACGTGTAGAGCACATAGACGGCGCCGTCGGGTTGAGCCAACGGCGCGGGATTGGCGTCAGCTTCGTCCGCGAACGCCGACGGTTCATCGCTCAGGGGCAGAACCCGACCGCCAAACGTGGTCGCGTCCGCCGCCCAACGCGCGTCGCTGAGGATGAGGCCGAGGCCGGCGTCGGCGGCGATAAACGCGAGCCGTTCGCGCGGGTAGGTCGGATCGAGCGGCACGTAGGCTCCGCCCGCCTTGAGAATCCCGAGTTGCGCGACCACCATCGAGACTGCCCGCTCGACGCAAAGGCCAATCGGAGTTTCCGCCCGAACCCCTTCGCGGCGGAGCCGGCCCGCCAGGCGGTTCGCGCGGCGATTCAGCTCGGCGAAAGTCAGGCTCGTGCGCGCGTCGCGAATCGCAATTTGATCGGGCGTTCGCGCGGCCTGGAGTTCGAACTGTAGAGGGATAGTCGCGGTTTCCGGATACGCGGCGCGAGTCTGATTCCATTCCGCCAGTCGCGCTCGCTCCTCGTCGCTGATGAAATCGATCGCCGCGACGGTTTGCCCCGCGTCAGCCACCATCGCCGCCAGCAGCCGTTTCAAGTGCGTAATCATACGCATTATCGACGGCTCCGCGAAAAGGTCGGGGGTGTATTCGAGCGACCCGCTCAATTCTCCACCCGACTCGGCCATCGCCAGCGAGAGATCGAACTTCGAGCCCGGGCTGCCCGGGTCGATCGACTCCACCCGCAACCCCGGCAGTTTCAGATCGTCGAGCGGCATGTTCTGGAACATGAACGCGACCTGGAACAATGGCGCGCGGCCCAGGAGCCGGCCCGGGCGCATTGCTTCGACCAGTTTTTCAAACGGAACCTCCTGGCGCTGGAACGCGTTCAGACAGTTCCGCCGCACGCGCGCGAGCATTTCCGTGACCGTCGGGGCGCCCGCCAAATCGACGCGCAAGGGCAGCATATTCACAAACAGGCCGATGATCGGCTCGACGTCGCTGCGGTTGCGCCCCGCGATGGGCGAGCCGATCACCAAGTCTTCCTGCCCGCTGTAACGCGACAACAGCGCCGCGAAGCCGGAGAACAAGGTCATGAAAATCGTTCCGTCGTTCCGTTCGGCAAGTTCTTTCAAGCCGCGCGCGAGCTCCGCTTCGAGCGCAAATGAAACGGCCTTGCCGCGATGGCTTTCGACGGCTGGGCGGGGGAAATCGGTCGGCAGCTCCAGCGCCTCGGGCGCGCCGGAGAGGAAATCGCGCCAGAAGTTCAGTTGTCGCTGCAATTCGGTTCCCGCGAGCCAACCCCGCTGCCATTTCGCAAAGTCAGCGTATTGAATGGCCAGTTCGGGCATCGGCGAAGGTTGGTTCTCGGCGAACGCGGTGTACAAGCGCGAGAGTTCCCGGACAAAGATTCCCATCGACCAGCCGTCCGAGATGATGTGATGCATCACGATGAGCAACGCGTGGGAATCGTTACCCTGATCGAGGAGACTAACTCGCCAGAGCGGTCCTTTGGCCAAATCGAACGTCCGGGCGATCTCTGAATCCAGCCAGCCCGCCAAGCCATTGGCCGTCATCGGTTCGCTCGCTGACTTGATTCGGGCGAACGGCACGCGGAAGGTCGATGGCTCGGCGATGATCTGCGCGGGCTGGCCGGCGTGTTCTTCAAAATGAGCGCGCAGGGCCTCGTGGCGGCGCGCGATTTCATTCAGCGCCCGCTCCAGCGCCGGAACGTCGAGCGGTCCTTCCAAATTCAAGGCGCCCACCATGTGGTAGGCGGAACCGAGTTGCTCCAGACGTTCAAGGAACCAGAGCCGCTGCTGGGCGAAAGAAAGCGGAAGTGGCTGGCCGCGGTCGGCGCGGGGAATTGGGACCGAGCGCGCGCCGGCGCCGACCTCGCCCGCGTCGATCCGCGCCGCCAGATCGAGCAACGTCGGCGCCTCGAACAACGCGCGCAGCGGCAATTCCCAGCCGAAGGTGTCCCGAATCTGTGAAACCACCTGCGTCGCGATCAACGAATGCCCGCCGAGCGCGAAGAAGTGATCGTGGCGGCCAACCCGTTCCAAGCGGAGCACGCTCGCCCAGATCGCCGCCAGCGCCTCCTCTGTTCGAGTCTGCGGCGCCACATATCCCGCTTGCGCGGCGCCAAGGTCAAACTCCGGCAGCGCGCGGCGATCGACTTTGCCGTTCGGCGTCAACGGCAAGGATTCGAGAAACCGAATCGCCGCGGGCGTCATGTAATTCGGCAACCGTTCCGACAGGAACGCCCGGATGCTTTCCGCCCCCAGCTCGGGCGCCACGGGGATCTGCCCGTTGGCGAAGAGGCGCCGATAAAATGGCGTCGCCTGAAAAACCCGACGATGATTACACGATTCCAGCCCAAACTCGGCGGCCTCGCCCCACGCTCGTTCGACTCGCCCGCGGATGAAATAGTCGGGATTCAAACCGTTTTCACTCAGGCGGCGAGTGATCGTCGCGCGGACCCGATCGCCCGCGCGGACGTCGATGCCCGTTTCGGAAACCGGCAGGAAGACCGGGAGCCAACTCTGCTGATCCCTGAGAATGTCGAAAGCCGGCCCCGCTTCGGCTTCCAGCGTGAGCCAGACCAAAAAACCACGAACTCGCGCGGCTCTTTGAATCGTTAGACAGATCTCATGTTCGCCTTCCAGCGGTGTTTCGACGCCGTGGTCCAACGCCTCGAATACGCCGGTGGTCGAGATGATGTGCTCCAGCGGCAGATGCTTCAGGCTCAAGCGCAAGTCAAACCGGTAGCCGACCTGATCAAATATCCGCTCGACGTAACGCGCGGCCACCTCCGAAAAGCGCCGGTCGAACTCGTCCGGCAAGTCGATCGCGGCGATCTTCGTGACGGTGCGCAGCGGAATCATCCGACTCGGGTCATGCAGGAAACGCCGCGCTTGATTGATGATCTTGGCCGCGCCCTCCGAGCCGCCGATGGCGCCGACGATTTCGGAGACGCAGTAATCGGCCTTTTCCGGCAGATTTACCCGCGCCGCGTCCCCGTGAAGCAGGATGATGCGATCTTCCAGGCCCAGCGCGCGCACGGTCGCGACGGCTTGGTGGTAAGTGGCCTCGAGCAGTTCGATGGCATAGACCTTTTTCGCGCCCGCTTCGAGGCAGAGCCGGGAAAGAATCGCTTCAGGTCCAGGCCCGATTTCGACCACGGTTTTGCCGGGGAGACAGCGTTTGAACGCGGCCAGATACCAATCGTTGCGGGTTCGGTGCGTCGCCATCGCGCGATAGACGAGCTCGTCGTAAACGAAAAACTCGGCGATCGACGGCCATAATTCGACCCGTTTGGCGCGGGTGACCCACGCGGCCAATTGTTTCGTATCGTCCGGCGCGCGGCGCGCCACCACCGCTGCGTCGGCGATGCCGGGGTGAAGGCGGAGCGCGTGTTCAATCTCCTCCAATTCGACGCGGAACCCGCGGACCTTCACCTGATGATCGACGCGGCCGGCGTATTCGATCCGTCCATCTGGCAGCCACCGTCCCAGGTCACCGGTGCGGTACATGCGTTGGCCCGGCTGCGCGGAGAACGGGTTCGGGAGGAAGCGTTCGGCGGTAACGTCGGGGTGCCGCCAATAACCGCGCGCCAACGGCAGGCCGGCCAGGTAAATCTCGCCGACGATTCCCTGCGGGACCGGTTGCCACGCGGCGTCCAGCAGATAAATCTGCGAGTTGGCGATCGGCCGCCCGATGGGCGCCACGGCGTCGTCGGCTTCGCATTCGCCATAGGTGGCGCACACGGTGAACTCGGTCGGACCATAGGCGTTGACGAAATGCCGCCCCTGGCGCCAAAGCCGGACCAAGTCGTTCGGACAAGCTTCACCGGCGACTACCAGGGACTGGATCGGCGAACGCTCGGCGCCGGGGAGCGCGCGCAGAACGGAGGGCGGCAGCGTCACGTGCGTGATCCCCGCCTCGTCGAAGTAGCGGGCCAAATCCGGCCCGGGCAAGATCTCCCGGGAACCGCCCAGGTCGAGCGTGGCTCCCGCGAAAAAGGCCATGGCGATTTCGCTGACCGACGCGTCGAAATTGAACGAGGCGAATTGATAAATCCGGCTATCTGGGCGGACGCGGAAGCCTTCGCACTGCGCCTGCGCCAGGTTCGCGATGGCGCGATGCGTCACCAGGACGCCTTTGGGTTGCCCCGTTGAGCCGGAGGTGTAAATGACGTAGGCGAGATTTTCCCGCAGGTCGCCGGCGTCGGGATTGGTATCCGGCTCGCGTTCGATTTCTGGCCAATCGCGATCCAGATAGACCAAACGGGCGTCGCCGGCGGGTACGTTCCCGGCGAGTGGCCCGGAGGTGACGAGCAAGGGGAACGCGGCATCGTCCGCGATGAAGCGCAGACGTTCCCGCGGATAGGCCGGATCGAGCGGCAGGTAGGCGCCGCCCGCCTTGAGAATTCCCAGCAGCCCGATCAGCCGCTCGGTCGAGCGTTCCAGGCAAAGACCGACGGCGACCTCGGGACCGACCCCCAAGCGGCGGAGGTAATGCGCCAGTCGATTGGCGCGTCGATTCAGCTCATCGTAGGGGGTTGGTTGACCGTCAAAGACCACCGCCACCCGCTCGGGAGAGCGGCTGGCCTGGGCTTCCAATAATCCGTGGAAAGTCGATTGCGGCGGCAAGGCCCGTTCCGTTTGGTTCCATTCCACCAGCGCCTGGCGCCGCTCTTCGGCGCTAAGCAGGGAATACTCGCTGATCCGCCGGGCCGGACTTTGCGCCGCCTGCGTGAGCAGTTGGAGATAGCGTTCCAGCATCCGCTCCGCGGTGGCCGCGTCGAAGAGGTCGGCGTTGTATTCGAGTTCGCCTTGGAGGACTCCGTCGCGCTCCTCGATGGCCAGGAGCAGGTCGAATTTCGCGGTATTGGCTTCGGCTCCGACCATTTCCAGCGTAAGGCCGGACAACTCCAACGCGGCGGCCGGAGCCTGCAGCAACTGAATCGCCACTTGGAACACCGGCGCATACTGCAGGCTTCTCTGTGGTTTTATTTCCTCGACCACCATTTCGAAAGGAACGTCTTGATGGGCGTAGGCTCCGAGGCAAACCTGGCGGGCCCGTCCCAACAAGTCCTCGAAGGTAGGCGCGTTCGACAGGTCGAGGCGCAGCGCCAGCGTGTTCGAGAAAAAACCGATCAACGGCTCGATCTCGGGGCGGCTGCGATTGCCGACGACCGTTCCGATCACCAGTTCGTCCTGTCCGCTGTAACGCGCGAGCAGCGCGGCGAAACCGGAATAGAGCGTCATGAATAGCGTGGCGCCGCCCGCGCGACTGACCGACTTCAGCGCGGCGCTCAACTCCGATTCGACGGTGAATTCGAGGCTCGCGCCGCGGTAGGTTTGCGTCACCGGCCGGGGCCGGTCGGTCGGCAAAGCCAGCAAGCTCGGCGCGCCCGACAGGCGTTCACGCCAGTAATCGAGTTGCTTTCTTAGCGTGGCGCCTTGGAGCCACTGCTGCTGCCAGACCGCGTAGTCGGCGTATTGGACGGGCAGTTCCGCCAACGGCGACGGCTGGCCCGCCGAGAACGCCTGATACAGGGCGGAAAACTCACGGATGAGAATTACCATTGACCAGCCGTCGGATGCGACGTGATGCATCGTCAGCGCCAACAAATGATCATCCGGTTCGAGCTCGATCAATATCGCGCGCAACAGATAGTCATTGGCGAGATCGAAAGGCCGCCGCGCCGCGTCTTCCCACTGGCGGGTCGCCTCCGCCCAGCGCACTGATGAAGGGGTTTCGGCGAGCGAATGAAACTGCACTTGAAAGCCCGAGGCGGTCTTCAGCGATGTTTCTGGTTTGCCTTCCCGGCTGGCAATCTGCGTCCGCAAGGTTTCATGGCGGTTGACGATTTCCTGAAAAGCTTGAAAGAGGGCGTCGCGGCGCAGGGGGCCGCGCAGGCGGGCGGCGCCGGGCATGTTGTAGAGGGCCGAGGGGCCGTGCAACTCCTCCAGGAACCAGAGCCGCCGCTGGGCGAAGGACAAGGGCCGGGGGCCGCCGGCCGGCTGGCGCGTGATCGGCGGCGCGGGCGTCTGCCCGGCCCGGCCCGCGGCCGCCAGGCGCGCGGCGTAGTCGCTCAGCCGCGGCGCCTCGAACACCGCCTGGAGCGGCAACTCCACCCCCAGCGCCGCCCGCGCCTGCGAGACCATCTGCGCCGCCAGCAACGAATGGCCGCCCAATTCGAAAAAGTTCGCCGTCCGCCCCACCGCCTCCACCCCCAGCAACCGCTGCCAAATCTGCCCCAAAATCTCCTCGGTCGCCGTCCAGGCGCCCGGCTGGCTTTCGTCCACTTCCGTCACGCGGCGCGGCGCGGGCAGTTTCTTGCGATCGACCTTGCCGCTGGCCGTCAACGGCAGCGCGGGCAGGAACACAAAGGCCGTCGGCACCATGTAACCGGGCAGACGCCGGCCCAGTTCCAGGCGCAACGCCTCCGGGTCGGTCGCGCCGACCACGTAGGCCACCAGTTGCTGGCCTTCCTCGCGCAGCGTCACCACCGCCTCGCGCACCCCGGCGCAACGGTTGAGCAGCGATTCGATCTCGCCCAATTCCACCCGGTAACCCCGCAGCTTGACTTGATGGTCGATCCGGCCCAGGAACTCCAGACTCCCGTCCCGCCGGTACCGCGCCAAATCGCCCGAGCGGTACAACCGCGCGCCCGGTTCCCGGCCAAACGGGTCGGGGACGAACTTCTCGGCGGTCAACTCGGGCCGGTTCAGGTAACCCCGCGCCAGGCCCCATCCGCCGACGCAGACCTCGCCCGGCACGCCCGTCGGCAGCAGGTCGCCGCGCGGGTCCAACAGATAGATCGTCGTGGTCGGGATCGGCCCGCCCACGTTGCTGACGTTGTCCCGCAGGTCTTCGGGCGTCACTTCGCGGAAGGTCGCGTGCACGGTGGTTTCGGTGATCCCGTACATGTTGATCAGCCGCGTGTCCGGATAGGCCGCCCGCCAGGCGGCCAATTGCGCCGGTTGCAACGCCTCGCCCCCGAAGATCACGTAACGCACGGCCAAATTCGTCCCCGGCGCCTGCAACGCTTCGGCGGCCAAGGCGTAAAAGGCGGTCGGCACCTGGTTGAGCACGGTGACCCGTTCCTGAACCAACAGCTCGAGGAACCGGCGCGGGTCTTGCGTGATCGCCTTGGGGACCACCACGACTTTGCCCCCGTAGAACAAGGCTCCGTACATCTCCCACACCGAGAAGTCGAAGCCGAAGGAATGGAACAGGGTCCAGACATCCTCCGGTCCGAACTGGAACTGGAAGCGGTCGTTCTCCATGAGCCGGATCACCTGGCGATGCTCGAGCAACACGCCCTTGGGCCGTCCGGTCGAGCCGGAGGTGTAAATGCAATAGGCCAGATGGCCGGGACCGGCCAGATCGGTTACCGGCGCGCTGGAGTAATCGGCCAGCGCGTCGCGGTCCCAGAGCAGGCAGGCGCCCTGGTCGGCGGGAAAGCGTTCGCGCAACGCGGAACTGGTAATCAGGTGGCGCAGGCCCGAGTCCTGCGTCATGAACGTGAGCCGTTCCGGCGGAAAGTCCGGGTCGAGGTTCAGGTAGGCGCCGCCAGCCTTCAAGATGCCGAGCATCGCCACGATCATCGACTCGGAGCGGTCCAGGCAGAGGCCGACCAGTTGATCCGGTTGCAAGTCTTGCGCGCGCAGGTAATGGGCCACGCGATTGGCTTGCTGGTCCAACTCGCGATAGGTCAACGTCCGTCCGGCGCACGCCACGGCGATCCGTTCGGGCGTTTGATTCACTTGTCGTTCGAAGCGTTGGTGGATCGTCAGGCCGGTTTCGTATTGGGCGGCGGTGGCGTTCCACGTTTCGATTTGGGCCTGGCGTTCGGCGGCGTCCAGCCAGGCGATTTGGCCCAACGGCTGATCGGCGCCGCCGGCGGCCAGTTGGCTGAGCGCCCGTTGGTAATGGCGGCCGAGTCGCGCGGCCGTGGCCGGGTCGAACAGGTCGGCGTTATAGACCAACGTGCCGGCGTAGCCGCCGCCCTGGCGGCGCAGGAGCAGGTTCAAATCATATTTGCCGTAACCCAGGTTGGTCTCGCGGCAGGTGACCGTCGTTCCGTCCAGGTCCCACCGCGGCAGTTCCTGCGATTCGACCTCGAAGAGGACGTCGAAGAGGGCCGTGCGGCTCATGTCTTTCTCGGGCTTGAGCTCCAGGACCAACTCGTCAAAGGGCAGTTCGCGATGGGCGTGCGCTTGGGCCAAGTCACGGCCCAGTCGCTCGGCCAACTGACCCAAGGTTTGGTCGGCCCGCAGGTGGCTGCGCAAAACCACCAGGTTGGCCAGCGGCCCGACGATGGAACGGGTTGGTTGATCCCGCCGGCCTGGATCGCTCGTGCCGACCACGATCTCATCCTGGCGCGCGTAGGCGCGCAACAAGGCTTTGAACGCGGCCAGCAACCACGCCGTGGCGGGCGCGCGGGCGGCGAGTTCGTCCAGGCGATGGACCAAATCAGTTGGCAGCGCAAACTCCAAGCGCGCGGCCGTGTAGGTGTGGATGGCCGGTCTCGGCCGGTCGGTCGGCAGGTCCAGCGCGGCCAGGCGGCCCCGCAATTGCCAGCGCCAATAGAGCAGCAGCCGTTCCCGGGAGGCCGCCGGCAGCGCCCGTTGCCAGGCCGCGTAGTCCAGGTAACGCACGGCCGGCTCGGCCAGCGTTTGGCCGCGATACAACGCCACCAGCTCCCGGGCCAGCAGTTCGGCCGAACGCCGGTCGGCCAGCAGATGATGCAGCGTCAGAACCAGCCAGCCACCCGCGTCGTCCGGCAGCCAGGCCGCGCGGACCGGCAGTTCCGTCGGCAAATCGAACGGACGGCTGGCTTCGGCCAACGCCGCGCTCAACGTGTCGGTGGCCGGCGGTAACCAAGCCAACGGGACCCGGGCGGTGGGATCGATCACTTGTTCCAACGCCTCGCCCTGCGCGAGCACGCGCGTGCGCCAGGCCGCGTGGCGTTGGCTCAGCGTCAGGACGGCCTGTTCCAGCCGGGCTACGTCCACCGGCCCGTCCCAGCGCAACAGCAAGGGGATATTGTGATAAATCGGGCTGGCCGCATAGACGTTGGCCCGCTCGAAACGGTCGATGAACCAAAGCCGTTCCTGGTGCGGGGACAAGGCCCCGCTATCAGCGGCCAACCGCGTCAGCGGCGGCAGCCGCAGGTCGCCCACCGCCAGTTGGCCGATCGGCTGGTCCGGGTCGGCCACCGCGCCGGCCAGCAGGGCGGCAAAGTTTTCGCTCAAGCGCTGGATCGTCTCCGGCTCGAAGCGTTCGGCCGGGAAACAGAAGAGCCCGCGCAGTTGGCCGGCTTCCTCCGACCAATACAGGTCCAGGTCCGAGCGCGCCCCCAGGCTCAAGGGCCGGTCGCTTTCCAGCGGCCGCACGGTCAGGCCGGCCAGCGCCAGGTCCGGCGCCGGCGCGTCGTGGATCACCATCACCTCAAACAACGGGCCGCTCTCCCGCTGCGGATAAAGCTCATCGACCAGCCGCTCGAAGGGCAGGTCCTGGTTGGCCTGGGCGCCCAGGACGGTCTGGCGCACCCGCTCCAACGCCTGCCGGAAGGTCGGTTCGCCCCGCAAGTCCAGGCGCAGGGCCAGCAGGTTGACGAAGAAGCCGATCAACGGCTCCAACTCCTGCCGGTTGCGGTTGGCCACCGGCGCGCCGACGTTGAAATCCTCCTGCCCGCTGGTCCGGGCCAGCAACGCGCCCAGCCCGCTCAAAAGCGCCATGAACGGCGTCGTCTGCGTCCGCCGCGCCAGCGCTTTCAAGCCATCGGTCAACGCGGCGCTCAAGGCGAAGGAGACCCGGCCGGTCCCGGTTCGGCCGGTCCTGGCGCGCGGCAGGTTCAGCCGTCCGTTGGCCCCGGCCAATTGCCGGCGCCAATAATCCAATTGGCCGCGTAAATGATCGCCGCTCAGCCACTGCCGCTGCCAGTGAGCGTAGTCGGCGTACTGCGCCGCCAACTCGGGCAGCGGCGAGGCCGCGCCCACGTGGCAGGCGTCATACAACGCCCCCAGTTCGCGCGCCAGCACGCCGATCGACCAGCCGTCGGAGACCAGGTGATGCATGGTCGCCAGCAACACGTGCGCCCGCGGAGCTTCCCGCAGCAGAACGACGCGCAGGAGCGGCTCAGCCGCCAGGTCAAACGCATGAAAATTCTCGGCCTCCGCCCGGCGCTGGACCTCCCGCGCGCGCTCCGCCGGCTCCAGCCCGCTCAGGTCCACGAGTTCCAAAGGCCCGCGCAAGGTTGGCGCGATCACCTGCGTCGGCTGGCCGTCCACCACGACGAAATTGGTCCGCAAGGCCTCGTGCCGCCGCCCGATCTCCGCCACCGCCCGCTCCAGCGCCCCGGCGTCCAGCGGGCCGTCCAGGCGCAACGCCGCCGAGATGTTATACTCCGCCGCCGACCCCGCCAGTTGCGCCGCCACCCACAGCCGCGCCTGCGCGTACGACAACTCCAGCCGCCCTTCCCGCGACGCCCGCCCGATCGGCGGGAGGGCTTCGTTCTGCCCCAAGGCCGCGGCGATGCTTCGCGCGAAATCACGCAAACTCTCCGCTTCCAACAAGCTCGCCAGCGGGATGCGGACGCCGAATTGACGCTGGGCTTGGGAAACGACTTGAGTCGCCGTGAGCGAATGGCCGCCCAGTTCGAAGAAATTGTCCAGCGCGCCCACGCGCGCCACGCCCAGCACGTCGGACCATATTACCGTGGCCAACTCCTCAATGGCGTTCGCGGGCGGCACGTAGCCCCGGACCAGGCCACGCTCCGCGGCGCCGGGGAGTGGCGCTTTCGCGAGCGCGTCGTGGTCCACTTTGCCGTTGGGCGTGAGCGGCAAAGTCTGCAGGATCACAAAGACCGAGGGGATCATGTAGTCCGGCAGTTTCGGTTTCAGGCCGTCGCGGAGCGATTTGACGTCCAGGCTGGCGCCGGCGGCGGGCAGCAGGAAGGCGACGAGGAAGAGGTTCTCGGCGCCGCCGTTTACCGACGTCTCCGCGCGCGCTTGAGCCACGGCTTCGCTGACGCCGTTGAGTTCGCCCAGCGCGGCTTCAATCTCACCCAACTCGACGCGAAAGCCGCGGATCTTGATCTGGTGATCGGCACGTCCCAAGAAATCAAGGCGTGGTGAAAGTTCGTCGTCGCCCGGGAGCCAACGCGCCAGATCACCGGTGCGGTAGAGGCGACCGCCGTCCGCAAATGGATCAGGAACAAACTTCTCCGCGGTCAAATCGGGCCGGCCGAGGTACCCGCGAGCGACCTGCGGGCCACCGATGTAGAGTTCGCCCGGGGTCCCAACCGGCACGGGCTGGAGGCGATGATCCAACACATACATCGGCGTGTTCCAAATCGGTTTGCCAATCGGAACTGAGGGCGACGCGGGCGGCTCGGCGGCCGCGTTGTAAACGCAGCAACCAACCACCGTCTCGGTCGGGCCGTATTCGTTGAAGAGGCGGGAGCCGGGCAACTGCTCGCGCCAATAGGTCAGTTGATGTTCGTGGAGGGCTTCGCCGCCGACGATGAGCGAACCGATCTTCGCGGCCACTGGACGGCCGTCGAGGCGGCGGCGCAGGATTTCGAGATGCGCCGGGGCCAGCTTCAGGAAGCTAAGCTGGACGGGGGTGAGGAGCAGCTCTTCGAGCGCCTCAATCGGCGTTGCATCCGGCAGGATCAGGATCCTTCGGCCGGCGACCAGCGGCGCGAGCAACGTTGTGATCGTCGCGTCAAAACCAATTGGCGAGTGCAACGGCGCGCCGTCGCCCGCGTTCAAAGTGTAGTTTTCAACGCACCAATTCAGGTAATTCACCAACCCGCGATGCGACAGGAGCGTCCCTTTGGGCTTGCCCGTCGAACCGGAGGTGTAGATGACGTAAGCGAGATTGTCCGGCGCGGCGGTGGGGGCGAGATCGACCGCGTCTTCCGCGGCAGGTTCGGCGGCGTCGGAATCGAGGCAGATGATTGGTCCAGCAAAACGGGCGGCCAAACTGGTAATTGACTGGTCGGTCAGCAGTACCGCGGCGCGCGAATCCTCCAGCATGTAACCGAGGCGTTCGGCGGGATACGAGGTGTCGAGCGGCACAAAGGCGGCGCCCGCCTTCAACGTCGCCAGGAGCGCGACGATCAACTCGATTGAACGACTCAAATGAATCGCGACCAACGTCTCCGACCCGGCGCCCAACCGGCGGAGTTGATGGGCCAGCCGGTTTGCGCGGCGGTTGAGTTCGGCGAAACTCACGTTGTGACCTTTTGACGAGACGGCGACCGCCGACGGCGAAAGTCGCGCCTGCGCGTCGAACCAGTGGACCACCGTTGGATGAGCGGGAAATGGATGGCTCTCAGCGTTCCATGTCTTTAAGACCGTCTCCCGCTCGAGGGGAGGAAGCAGAGACGGGGCGTCGTAGCGTCCGTCTGGATCGAGCGCCATCGCCTCGAGGATCGATGAATAGAGTTCGGCCGCGGCCTCCACCTGAGTGGCGGGCAGGGCGGCGGGGTCGTAACTCAATTGCAGTTGAATCTGCTCAGTCTTGAAATCAACGCTGAAGTTCGCGGTAAAGACGAAGCTCGTCTTCTCGAAAATCCGTGACTCGAGCACCTCCAGTTGACCCGGCTTTACGGCGCCCTGGTAAACGTGAAAATGGATGAAATTGAACGCTGTCTCGAACAGCGCCGCGCCGCCTAATTCGCGCTGAATCGCGAACAAGGGAAAGCGACGATGCGGCAGCAGGCGCCGTTCGTTGTCCCAAACGGCTCGCGCGAGCTCGACCCAACTTCCGCCGTCCAGGCGCTGCCGAAAGGGAAGCGTATTCAGGAACAAGCCCAACACGCGCTCGCCGTCGGCGTCCTCCGAGCGGCCGTTGGCGACCAGGCCCGTCAGGACGTCGTCCTTGTTGGCGAGCGCCGACAGCGCCCGCAGATGCGCGGCCAGCAGCGCCGATTTAATCGGCACGCCCGCGCGCGCGGCCGACCGCTTCAGTCCGTCACTGACCGCGCGGGAGAGGCGCACGTCGCACTGGCCGACTTGGATCGTGGAATCCGCCGTGACATTGGCTTGGCGCCAGCGCGGCAACGGCGTGTTTGAACATCCCGCCAGGAGGTCGATCCAAAACGCGCGTGAGGCGTCCTCCGCCAAGCTGGCGCGTTCGAGGGCGACAAAATCGCGGAAACTGAGCCGAACCGGCGACGGCTCCACAGGCGGGCGGGCCTCCAACCGGGCAAAATAATCCTGGAACAGCTCGGTCAGCAACAGCGCGACGCTCCAGCCATCGAGAATGGCGTGATGAAAGCTCAACGTCAGATAGAAGCTGTCCGGGCCGCAGATATGGATTTGGAAACGCCACAGGGGCGGCTGTTCCCAGTCGAACGGCCGTTGCTTTTCCTCTTCGATCCACGTTTCGACCGCGCGCCGCTGTTCATCCCGCGACAGTTGGCTCAGGTCGGCCGCGGGAAGCGCGGTCGCCACCGCCGCGTGGACGCGCTGGAGCGGTTCCCGCCCGGTCGCGTGAAGGAAGCTGGTGCGCAACGCGGGATGACGCGCGACGACTCCGCGCAAGGCGTCGTGAAGCGTCGAAAGCTCCAGCCGGGCGCCGAGCCGGAAGCTGAAGACATCGTGGTAAACCACCGTTCCCGGGCTTTGCAGTGAGTGGTAGAACATGCCCGCCTGCAATTGGGTCAGCGGGTAGGCGTCGGCGAACCCCGCGCGCAGCCCTTCGCGTTCTTCGAGGGGAACGAGGCTAAACGGTTCGGTCAGCGGCGCCGCCGGCCCGGCGCCTGGCGCGGGGCTTTCAAGGGCCGCCGCCAGCTCCGCGACGGTCGGATACTGGAACAATTGCGCGAGCGACGCCGTCAGGCCGGCCCGCTTGAGGCGGGCAAGCACGCGGATGCTCAAAATGGAATCGCCGCCCAACGCAAAGAAATTGCGCTCAACGCCGACGCGGGGAACCTGCAGTACATCCTGCCAAATCGCGCACAGGAGTTCTTCGGTCGAGTTGCGCGGGGCGATGTGTTCCGCGGCTTCTTGACCACGGCCAGACGCCCGCTGGGCGAGAGCCTTGCGGTCGAGCTTCCCATTCGGCGAGAGCGGGAAAGACTCGACGAACACAAACTCGGACGGAACCATGTATTCAGGGAGGCTCCGCTTCAACGCCGCGCGCAAGTCAGCCGACCGCGGTTCGGCGGCGCCGCCGGTGGCGATGAACGCCACCAAACGCTTGCCGGTTCCTTCGCTGCGCGCCAGCACGACGGCCTTGCCGGCGGCGAGGGCTTGGTTCAACGCCGTCTCGATTTCGCCCAGCTCGATACGGAAACCGCGCACCTTGACCTGATGGTCGGCGCGTCCAAGGAACTCGATCGGTCCCGGCTCGCCGCGGTCGTCCGCCAGATAGCGCGCGAGATCGCCCGTGCGATAAAGCCGTCCGCCCGGAGCGCCTTGCCCGTCGAGGCCGCCGAACGGATCGGGCACGAATTTCTCCGCCGTCAATTCCGGCCGATTGAGGTAGCCCCGCGCGACCCCGACGCCGCCGATGTACAATTCGCCGGGCACGCCGACCGGAGTCGGTTGCAGACTTGGGTCCAAGATATAGATGCGAAGGTTCGAAATTGGGCGGCCAATCGGGACGAAGCGCCGCGCGCTCTTTGGCTCGCATTGCCAATAGGTCACGTCCACGGCGGCCTCGGTTGGACCGTAAAGATTGTGCAGTTTGACCCGCGCGAACCGCTGGAAGAAACGCTCTTGCAACGCGAACGGCAGGGCTTCGCCACTGCACACCACTTGCTCCAGTGACGCGCAGAGAGTGGCGTCAGCTTCGTCAAGGAACGCGTCGAGCATCGGCGGCACGAAATGGAGCACGGTGACGCGTTCGCGGGCGATCAGTTCGGCCAGATACGCGCCGTCGCGGTGTCCGCCTGGCTTGGCGATCGCCAGCCGCGCGCCCACGAGCAGCGGCCAGAAGAATTCCCAGACCGAGACGTCGAAACTGTAAGGCGTTTTCTGCAAGACGACGTCGTGGGCCTCGAGCCGGTAGGCGTCCTGCATCCAGAACAACCGGTTGCAAATACCGGCGTGGGTGTTCATCGCGCCTTTGGGCGCGCCGGTCGAACCGGAGGTGTAAATCGCGTAAGCGAGATTCTCCGGCGCCGTCGCCCCAACGAGATGGGCGTCGCTTTCGCCCTCGATGGCCGCCCAGCCCGCGTCGAGCACGATCAACTCGCCGGCGCCGGCGGGGAATTGGCCGGCCAATCGCGTTTGAGTCAGCACGACGCGGGCGCCCGCCTCCGCGGCCATGAAGGCGACGCGATCAATCGGGTTTTCCGGATCCAGCGGAACGTAGGCGCCGCCCGCCTTGAGAATCGCGTAGAGGCTGACGACCAACTCGAAGGACCGTTCCATGTACACGGCGACCAACGCGTCCGGACCGACGCCGGAGCGGCGGAGGCGATGCGCCAATTGGTTTGCGCGCCGGTTCAGTTCGGCGTAGGTCAGGCGCTGGCCTTCGAAGACCAAGGCGACCCGGTCCGGGGTTCGCGCGACTTGGGCCTCGAATAGGGCGGGCAGCGTGACGTCCGGCGGGTAAGCGGCCGCGACGCCATTCGAACCCGCCAGCAGGCGAGCGCGTTCGTTCGCGTCGAACATCGGCAGTTCGGCGACGCGTCGTTCCGGATTCGTCACCATGCCGGCGAGGATCGAATTGAAGCGTTGGATCAATCGCTCGACGGTTGCGGCGTCGTAAAGGTCGGTATTGTACTCGAACGTGCCGGCCAGTTCCGTGCCGAGCTCCTCGACGGAGACCGCGAGATCGAATTTCGAGATGCGCGATTCCCGCTCCAGTTCGGTCAGCGTGGCCCGGCCCAGCGCCATCTGCGTCACGGGGACGTTCAGGAATTCGAGCGTGACTTGAAAGACCGGCGGGTGGCTGAGATTGCGTTCGAGGCCCAATTCATCGACGAGGCGCTCGAACGGCAAGTCCTGATGCGCGTAGGCGTCGAGGCAGACTTGGCGGACGTCGGCGAGCAATTCGCGCGTCGTCGCGGCGCCAGGGAGTTTGATCCGTAGCGGCAGGACGTTGACGAAAAACCCGATCAACGGCTCGATCTCTGCGCGATTACGGTTGGCGTTAGGCGCGCCGATGACGACCTCGTCCTGGCCGCAAGAACGGGCCAGCAGCGTCGCGAGGCCGGAAAGGACCGTCATGAAGAGGGTCGTCCCGGTCTCGCGGCTGAGCTGCTCCAGACCCGCGGTTAACTCGGCGTTAAGCCGGAATCGGATGGCGCGCCCGCGATGACTCTGAACGGGCGGCCGCGGCCGGTCGGGCGGCGGGGCGCTGAGGCTTGGTGCGTCCGCCAATTGCGTTTGCCAATACCCGACCAACGATTGGAGCGCCTCGCCGCGCAGCCATTCGCGCTGCCATCCGGCATAGTCGGCATATTGGATCGCCAAGGCGGGCAGAGGTGAAGGCTTGCCGTTGACCAGGGCGTCGTAGATCGCCGTCAATTCCCGGGCCAGCACGCTGGTGGACCAGCCGTCCGCGACGATGTGGTGCAGGGTTAGCAGCAGCACATGCGATTCCGCGCCCAGGCGGACCAGGGTCGCGCGCAAGAGGCGGTCGGCGGAAAGCTCGAAGGGCCGCAATGCTTCGTCCCGCAACAGCGCGGCCAAATCCCGCGCCTGGGCCGCCGCGTCCAGCTCGGTCCAATCAAGGACGAGCAACGGGCAATCCCCACGCGCGTGAATCACTTGCGTTCCGCGGCCCTCCACGTCGCGGAAATTCGTGCGCAGAACCTCGTGCCGGCGGACGATTTCCGTGAGCCCGCGCTCCAGCGCCGGCGCGTCCAACGCGCCCGTCAAGCGCGCGGCGAAGGGCATATTGTAGGTCGCGTTCGGCCCTTCGAGGCGGTCGAGAAACCAGAGGCGCTGCTGCGCGAACGACAGCGGGATCTCGTCCGCGCGCGCGATGGCGCGTAGCGGCGGCGCCAGCGGCGGGCGCGTTTGTCGCCCGGCGTCGATTCGTTCGGCCAATTCCCGCAGCGTTGGCGCCTCGAAGATCGCGCGCAGCGGCAACTCCACGCGGAACAGTTCGCGAATCCGCGAGATGACGCGGGCGCCCAACAACGAATGCCCGCCCAATTCGAAGAAATTCCCCTCCACGCTTACCTGCGTTCGGCCCAGGATCCGCGACCAGACGCCGGCCAACAAATCCTCGGTGGCCGAGCGGGGGGCAACGTAAGCGGCTTCGCCTTCCGGCAAATCGGGCGCGGGCAGGGCCTTGCGATCCACTTTGCCGTTCGCGGTCAAAGGCAGGGCCTCGAGCTGGACGAACGCGGCCGGAACCATATAGTCCGGCAAGGTGCGCTTCAGGAAAGCCCGCAGTTCGAAAGCGACCGGCGACGGCCCCTCCCGCGCGACGAGATACGCCGCCAACGCCCAGTCGGGCGCCGCCGGGTCGCCGCCGGGTTGTTTGCGCGCCACGACGACCGTTTCGCGGATTCCGGGATGACGCGCCAGGGCGGCCTCGATTTCCGACAACTCGATGCGGAAGCCGCGAATCTTAACCTGAAAATCAGCGCGGCCGAGATACTCGATATTCCCGTCCGGGCGGAACCGGGCCAAGTCACCGGTCACGTAAAGGCGCCCGCCCGGCTGGCCGCTGAACGGGTCGGGCAGGAAACGCTCGGCCGTCAGGTCCGGGCGGCCAAAGTAGCCGCGGGCGAGGCCGTCACCGGCCAGGTATAATTCACCGACGATCCCGATTGGGACCGGCTGAAAATATTCGTCCAGGATATAGGCGCGGGAATTGGGCAGGGGCCGGCCGATGACCGGCTCGCGCTCGTCCCGCGGCTCCAGAAGCGCGTAGGTGGAATAAACGGTGTCCTCGGTCGGCCCGTAGAGATCGAACACCTTCCGCACGTGCGGAAGTTCATACAATTGCCGCGCGAGCGCGCCCGGGACGGCTTCGCCACCGAGGTTGGCCACCTGGACGGACTGGGGCAGCGACCCGTCGCGGACTAATTCCCGCATCGCCGACGGAACCGTGTTGACCAGCGTCACTTCGTCGCGCGCGGGCAACGCGGGCAGGGCCAGCGCGTCTTTCGCCAGGATGATTTTGCCGCCCACGCTTAACGTGCCGAAGACTTCAAAGACGGAGAGATCGAAGCAGATTGACGTCGAGGCCAGGACGCCGCTCATTTCCTCGGCGGAGAAGGTGTCGTTGACCCAAGTAAGAAAGGCGGAAACATTTCGATTCTCGAGGGCCACGCCTTTCGGCAAGCCGGTCGAGCCGGAGGTGAAGATGACGTACGCCAGATTCCGCGCGTGATTGACCGGTGACGGGTTGGACAGGCGGCATTGGCGGATCGCCGCGTCGTCGTCCTCGAGGCAGACGACGCGAGCGCCTGACGCCGGCAGGAGCGTCGCGAGGCTTCGTTCGGTGATGACCACGGGCGCCTGGCTGGCGGTCAGAATGTAGGCGAGGCGCTCGAGGGGATAGCCCGGGTCGAGCGGCACGTAGGCGCCGCCCGCCTTGAGCGCTCCGAGCATCGCCGCGATCATCGAACCGGTTCGCTCCAGGCAGATTCCGACCAAGAGGTCGGGGCCGACGCCCAACTTGCGCAAGTAATGGCCAATTTGATTCGCGCGTTGATTCAATTCGCGGTAGGTCCAGCGTTCGCCGCCGACCACCAGCGCGGTCCGCTCGGGGGTCCGCTTAGCCTGCGCCTCGAACCATTCGCGGACCGGACGATCCGCCGGATACGGCTGCGCGGTCTCATTCCAGGAGCGCAAGGTTTGCCATTCCGCGTCGCCGAGGAGCGGCAGCTCGGAGAGGCGCGGGTCCGGCTGACCCGGCGCGGTGACGCGGCGCAGAAAATTCTGAAACTGTCCCATCAGACGCGCGATTGCCGGGGCGTCGAAAAGATCGCTGTTGTAATCGCAATCCAGGTAGTGGACTCCGGCCCGCGACATGACGGTCAGCGTTAGGTCGAACGGAACGAAGTGGATCGGGTAGTCGAAAGAATCGAGTTCCAGTCCAAACATCGCCGGCACCGCGGGAACCTCGAAATTGAAGACCGTTGAAACCAGCGGCGAACGGCTCGGGTCGGAGCCGAGAGCCAGCTTGTTCAAGAGCGACGCGAACGGATACGCTTCGTGCTCGTAGGCGTCGAGCAAGATGCCGCGGACTCGCTTCAAATAGGCGCCGAAGGTCGGGTTGTCCGCGCCCGGGCTGCGGATGGGCAGGAGATGAGTGCAATACCCAACGACGCTTTCCGACCCCGCGAGTGACCGCCCCGCCGTTGGCGTTCCGATCACGACGTCGTCCTGGCCTGTGACCCGATGGAGCCAGGCGCCGTAGGCGGCGAAGAAAACCATGAAAAGAGTGCACTCGTGCCGCGTGGCGTAGCGCTGCAAAGCGGCAACCTGTTCCCGCTCCAACGTGATGGTTTCGCGGCGGCCGCGATAGGCGCGGAACGGCGGTCGCTTACCGGGGATCGGCAGCGCCAGCGTTGGAGCCGGGCTTCGGAATTGCGCCAACCAATAGGCCTCGTGCGTCCGAAATTCCGGCGTTTCCGCCTGCTCCGATTGCCAGCGGATAAACTCGGAGAACGGCATCGGGCGCTCGGTCGGCGCCGCCTCACCGCGACAGAGGGCCGAGTAGGTCACGCTCAGCTCCCGCAGGATTAACGCCATCGACCAACCGTCCGCGAGAAGATGATGGGTATTGACCACCAACACGTGCGATTCCTCTTCGAGCCGGAGCAATTGCACTTGAAAGACCGGGCCGTTGGCCAGGTCCATCGGTTTGCGACTGTCGTCGTCCAGCCATGCCTTGACCACCGCGTCACGCGTCTCCGCCGGCTCGGTGGAAAAGTCGATCAGCCGAGTCGGAGCCGCTTCGGGCGGGCGGGAGCATTGCGATTGCCCATCGGCGGAGAGCGTCAAGTTGAGCGCCTGATGGCGTTCGGCGACCCGTTGCGCCGCCTGCCGCAAGATGTCCCAGCGCAGCGGCCCGCGCAGGCGCACGGCGGAAGGGTTGTTGTACGCCAGCGAGCCTTCGGGGTCCAACTGCATTAAAATCCACAATTGCCGCTGGGCTTCGCTCAAGGGAAAGAGATTCGCGTCGCGCGCGGCGGGCTGTCCGTTGCGCGGCGGCGGCGCGAGCGGCGAGGCCGCGTGATCCGAGCTGGAGGCGATGTCCCGCTCGGGGAGGAAGCCACCTTCCCGCAACGCTTGCGCGCTCTCTTTGACCGCGCGGATGACCCAAGCGATGTCCTCCTCGGTGTGGGCCGTCGAGAGGAAGCAGGTCCGCCCCTCGCAGATATAAACCCCGCGCTCGACCAGATGGTAAAAGAAGAGTTCGAGGTCAGCGGTCGAACGGAACAGAAACCACGAGGCGAAATGAGCCACGCGGATCGGGTGCCCTTCCTGTTCCAACCAGACGTTGAGCGTGCGCGCCAACTCGGCGGTTCTCTGGTTCAGTTGTTCCTGCAATTCCGGTCCGCGCGCGCGCAGATGTTCCAGCGCGGCCAGCGCGGCGGCCATGACGAGCGGATGCTGACAGAACGTGCCCGCGAAATAGGTCTTCTCCGCGGCGGGGAACGAACGATCGCCGTATTGCCACGTGCCGCCGTCCACGGCGTCGAGCCAGGCGCGTTTGCCGGCGATGGCGCCGATCGGCAGACCACCGCCGACGACCTTGCCGTAGGTCGTCAAGTCCGGCTCGACGCCGCAGAGGGCTTGAACGCCCCGCGGATGCGCGCGAAACCCGCTGATCATTTCGTCGAAGATCAGCGCGGCGCCGGCCTCGCTCGCCAGTTCGCGCAACTCCCGCAGGAACGCCCACGGCTGAAGGTCGGGGTTCCGGCTTTGCACCGGTTCGACGAGGATGGCCGCCAGTTCATGGCGGCGCGCGCGCAGGATTTCGAGCGACTCGGGCGCGCCGTATTTGAGGACGAGGACATTCTCGGCTACCCCGGCTGGGACTCCCGGCGCGAGCGGATACGACTCAACCTCGAGGCCGGTGATTCGGCTGCTGATCAACGTGCCATCCGAATGCCCGTGGTAAGAGCCGTCGAACATGGCGACGCGCGCGCGGCCGGTCTTGGTGCGCGCCAGCCGAATGGCGGTCATCACCGCTTCCGTGCCCGAGTTATTGAAGGCGACGCGCTCGGTCCCGGTGATCTCCGTGAAGAGCGCCGCCACCCGGGGCACGAGGTCCGACCTTGGACCCATCTGGATGCCGCGCCGCAGTTCCGCCTCGACCGCGCGCGTGATGAACTCGGGGTGATTGCCAAATAGCAGGACGCCGAAACCCATTGTGACGTCCACGTAATCGTTGCCATCGACGTCCCGAAAGCGCGAACCGAACGCCTCGTGCGACGTGATCGGATAAAGCAACTCCTTGGTCGAAAAGCGAAACCCGAACGACGCGCGGCTGTCGGCGAGGAGCGGACGGGTTTGCTGCGCCAAATCCTTCGAGCGCCGCGTCCGGTGAACGTAACGCGTGATCAACTCCGCGAGATGGGTTTCCTGGCGGGGCGTCAGGCGGGCGGAACTCTTCTTCGGCGCATTCAACGCGCGCAGCGGTGAAAGCCGGTTGTCACCGGTGGCGGGCGCGGCCGCTGGTTGGACGGAGGCTCCGGGCGCTGGGTCGGATGGGCTGGGCTTGGTCGGTTGAACCGGCGCCGCGCTGTGCGCCTGGGCGAGTTGGCGCGCCATGGACTCGAGTTGCGCCAGGCTTTGCGCGCCCGAGGCCGGGAAGGCTTGCAGCAGGGCGATCTGTTTCGCCATCAACTCAAGTTGCGCCGCGATGATGCGTTCGAGCGCGCTCGCGTTGGCGGGCGGAGCGATCAAGCTCGCGACCGGCGCGGTGGCTCCAGCTTCCGGCCGCGGCGGATCTGCGGCGACGACGACCGGCTCCGGCTCCGGCGCCGGCTCGGGCAGGCGAGTTACGAGGTATTCGGTCAGGGCGTTGAGCGAACTGACCTCCTCAAAAAACTGCCGGATCGCGAGTTTAACGCCAAATTGTTCCTGGATGAGGCGGATCGCTTCGAGCAGCGCGAGGGAATCGGCGCCCAATTCGAGAAACGGCGCCGCGGGGTCGATTTCGCCCGCGTCCAGGCGCATCAATTTGCCGAACACCGATTGGAGCCCCGCCTGGACGGCCGCCCGGCGGTCGTCCGGCGCTGGCGCGCCGTTGGTTTGAGAACGGCGGTTTGCATTCAGAGCGAGGGGTTCGATTGATGCGAGGGCCGGCATGGAGGGCGGCGTCGGCGCGAAAGCCGGCCCGGCGAGGGCCGCGGCAGGCGCCACATTTCCGCCGGGAATCGTCGAACTTCGCGGGCGTATGGGGAATCCATCCGCCAGCCAGTAACGTTTTCGTTGGAAGGGATAGCTCGGCGCCTGAACTGCGCGCCGCGGATAATCTTGATCAAACCCAGCCCAGTCGATCTTAACGCCGTGAACGTAAAGTTCCGCTATGCTGCCCAGCAGCGTTTCCCAGTCGTGCCCGGCGCGTTCGAGCGACGGCGTCCAGGCGATGGGTTGCGCGTCGAGGCGTTTGGCCAGCGCGGTCAGAATTGGTTTTGGCCCCAGCTCGACGCAGATGACCGGGCCGCCCGCGAGCAAAGCTGACAGGCCGCGCGCGAATTGCACGGGTTGCCGCGAGTGTTGGCGCCAGTACGCGGCATCCTGAATCGCTCCTTCGGCCAGCGGCTGTCCGGTGAGGTTCGTGATCAGGGGAAGCGCGGGCGCGCGGCAGGTTACGAGCGCGGCGGCGCGCTGCAGATCATCGAGCATCGGGTCCAGGAGCGGCGAATGAAAGGCGTGCGAAACTTCCAGCGAGCGGGCGGTGATCCCCTCGGCGGCCAGCGTCGCGACGATCTGTTCGACGGCGAGCCGTTCACCGGAGATAACGACTTGCTCCGGGCCGTTGACGGCGGCGATGGCGACGCGGTCCGCGTAAGGGCCGAGCGCCCGCTCAACCCGTTCGAGGCTCGTGAAGACGGCGAACATCGCGCCGTTGCGCGGCAACGCCTGCATCAAGCGCCCGCGCTTCGCGATCAACCGGAGGCCTTCTTCGAGGCTGAAGACGCCGGCGACGCACGCGGCGGCGTATTCACCGACGCTGTGGCCAAGGACGACGTCGGGTTTGACCCCCCACGACCGCCAGAGTTCCGCCAACGCGTATTCCAGCGCGAAAATCGCCGGCTGCGCGTACGCCGTTTCGTGCAAAAGTCTCCGCGAGTCGTCCGTCGGGTACAGCGCGTCCAATAACGGACGCTCCAGGAGCGGATCGAGTACGGCGGCGCAACGATCCAGCGCGCGGCGAAACGTTGGGCTGGTCTCATACAACTGCCGCCCCATGCCGGGATACTGCGCGCCTTGGCCGGTGAACAGAAACGCGACGCGCGGCGCTGGGCCGGAACGCGCTTCGGGGCGGCTCGACGCGGTGGGTTGGCGTCGTTGAACGAATTCGTCCAGACGGGCGCGCATCTCTTCGGTCGTGGCGGCCACCAGCCCAAGCCGGCGCGGAAATTGGGTGCGCCGGGTGTTGGCCGTGAAGCAGACGTTCGGCAGTTCCGAATGGCCTACGAGGAACGTTCGGTACGCTTCCGCCGTCGCCAGGAGCGTTTCCGGGGAACGGGCGCTCAAGGCCAGCAAATGGAGCGGGCGCTCGCGTTCCGAGGCGGGCGTGGGAGCCGGCGGCGGCGCTTCCTCCAGAACGACGTGGGCGTTGGTTCCGCTGACGCCGAAATTACTGACGCCACCGACGCGGCGTTGCCCGGGACCGGCCAGCCACGGCGTCAATTCGGTGGGAATCCTGACGCGCAACTCCAACCAGGGAACGCGGGGGTTGGGCGTCTTGAAATGTAAGTGCGGCGGAATCTGCCGATGTTGCAGCATCAGCGCCAATTTAATCACGCCCAGCGTTCCCGACGCGGCTTCGAGGTGGCCAAAGTTCGTCTTCAGCGAAGCCACGAGGAGCGGCTGTTCCGCGGCGCGTTCGTGAAACACTTTGCCCAGCGCGCCGAGTTCGATCGGGTCGCCGAGAGGCGTCCCGGTGCCGTGCGCTTCGACGTAGGAGACCGCGCCCGGCGCCAGACCGGCTTGCGCGAGCGCCTGACGGATGACCCGTTCCTGGGCTGGGCCGTGGGGCACGGTCAGGCCGCCGCTGGGGCCGTCCTGATTTACGGCGGAACCGCGGATGACGGCGACGATCGGGTCGCCGGCGGCCTGGGCGTCGCTCAAGCGCTTGAGGACGATCATGCCCACGCCCTCGCCGAGCGCGATGCCATCGGCGCGGGCATCGAACGTCTTGCACCGTCCGTCGGGGGCGAGCATCCGCGCCTTGGAAAAATTGATCGATAGCTCGGGCCGGATGAGCAGGTTGGCGCCGCCGGACAGGGCGAGGTTGCATTCCTTGCGCCGCAGGCTTTCGCACGCGAGGTGGAGCGCGACCAACGATGAGGAACAGGCGGTATCGACGATGAAGCTTGGCCCGGTCAAGCCGAGCGTGAACGAAATCCGGCCGGCGGCGACGCCCAGGGCGGCGCCGGTGCCGGAATAAGCGCAGATCCCGCCGGCGTCTTCGGCGAGCAAATGCGACATGCCATAGTCGCACCGGGTGATGCCGATGAAGACGCCCGAAAGGCTGCCGTGCAGGGTTTCCGGCACGATGTTGGCGCGTTCCAGGGCTTCCCAGGCGGTCTCGAGCAACAACCGTTGTTGCGGGTCCATCAACTCGGCCTCGCGTTCCGAGACGCGAAAGAACGATGGATCGAATTGATCAATGGAATCGAGGAATCCGCCGAAGCGGCTGCAAATCTTGCCGGGTGCGTCGGGGTCGGGATCGTAGAAGGCGTCGATGTCCCAGCGGTCCCGGGGCGCTTCGCGAATCGCGTCAACCCCATTCTTGAGCAGCTCCCAATACGACTCCGGGTCGCGCGCGCCGCCGGGGGCGCGGCAGGCCAGGCCGACGATGGCGATCGGCTCCGTGCGGGCGGCCTCCTGCGCCTGGAGGCGCGCCTGCATCTCGTCGAGCTTCAGCAGCGTCGCTTTGATCAAATCACGATGGTTCTCGCTCATTTGATCCCGGCTCCATCCAACGACTGCAGCTTTTGCGACAGCAGCTCCGCGAGTTCGTCCTGTGACAAGTCGTCGAGTCGCGGCGTCTCCGGTGATGGGACCGGCGGCGGCACGACCATTTCGGCGATTGGGGCCGGGGCCGCGAATTCCAATTTGACGCTCGCGATCAAGTGCTCGACCAACGACTCGACGGTCGGAAAATCGAAGATCAGGGTCGCGGAAAACCGGCGCTCAAGCCCGGCCTCGATTTGCCCCTGCACCTCGACCGCCATCAGCGAATCGACCCCCAGATTGAAGACTGGTTCACGCGGGCCGATTTCGCGCCCGGGCGGCAAGCCCAAGACCGCGGCGAGCCGATCACCAATCAAGCGCGCGAGCAGGTCGCGGCGCAGCTCGACCCGCGTGGCCGCGAGGCGGGTCAGCCAGGTTGTCTTGGCGCCGGCGCCGCTCGATTCGGTGGGCGTGAAATCCCGCAGATAACCGCCCGCGAGCGCCTGGGGAAATTGTTGCAGATACCTCGGCCAATCGATGTCCATGACGGCCGCCTGGGCGGGCGGGTCGAGCAGCAGCGCGCCGAGCGCCCGCAGGGCGTCTTCCCGCGCCAGCGCGCGCAATCCTACTTTCGCGTGCCGCTCTTGGTCGCGCTCGGCGAGCGAAGATGTCATGCCGGCCCCGGCCCAAGGGCCCCAATTGACGCTGATTCCCGGCGCTCCCTCGGCGCGGCGCCGGGCCACCAACGCGTCCGCGAACGCGTTCGCGGCGGCGTAGTTTCCTTGCGCGGGCAACCCGACGAGCGAGACCATCGAGGAGAAGACGACGAAATAATCGAGCGGGAGCGCGCGGGTCAGTTCGTCCAGATTTGTAAGGCCGGACACTTTCGGCCCGAACACGCGCTCGAATTTCTCCCACGTTTGGTTCAGGAGCAGACCGTCATCGAGGACGCCGGCGGCGTGAAACACGCCGCGTAGCGGCCGTTCGGCGCCAGCGAATTCGACGAGGCCCGCGACGTCCCCGCGCTGGCTCAGATCGCCCGCAAACACTCGCGCGGATGCGCCGGCTTTTTCGAGGCGCGCGAGCGCTTCGGCCGCCTGGCCAATTGCGCCGCGCCGCCCATTGAGAACCAAATGCCGCGCGCCGCGCGCCACGAGCCATTCCGCGAGCGTAAGCCCAAGATCGCCCAAGCCGCCGCAAATCAGGTAAGTGGCGTCGGCGCGGAACGCAGGTTGCCGGCCGTCGAGCCGGATATTACGCCGGGCCAGGCGGAGGGTCAGGCGTTCCTGTTTTCGCCAGGCGACGCGATCGTCGCCGTCGGGCGCCAGAATCTCATCGCACACGTCGGCCATCGAATTGATCGAGTCCGGGTCCAAATCGAGTCGGAGACACCTGAGCGCGGGGTATTCGATGGCAATCGTATTTGCCAAGCCCCACAAGGTCGCCGCGGACGGATTTGATGTTTTGCTCCCGGCTGGCTGGGCGCCCCGGGTAACAACGACCAGGCGCGGCGTGTTCGTGGTCGAGAGGTGGGCGAGCGCTTGGGTGAGGTAGAGCAAACTGCCGCAGCCGTTCGCGAGCGCGGCGCCTGAGGGGTCACTCGAGTTCGCCGCCGTTTCCGCCGGACTCAAGCTCCAGAGATGCACGACTCCCTGCAGCGATTCGCCGCGCGCCTCCACTCCGGCGAGCAATTGGGCGAAATCCTCGGGCGATTGCGGATCGATTTGAAACTGGTTCTCCGTGATCGGGCGATACGGGCCGCGGGCCATCACCAAGACGCACTGGCCACCGCGCGCGAGCAGCGCGTCGGCCAACTTAAGACCGTGGCCCGATTCGTCGGCGAAAATCAGCCAAAGTCCGACGGCGCCGTTGCCCGCGGAATCCCGCGGCGCGATCGCCTGGCTCCAGCGCGGTTCATAAAACCATTGGCTCAAATCCTTCTGAATGCCGCGCAAGAGCACGTCGCGATCGGCCTTGCGACCTTCAATGCCGATGATTTCGGCGATGGTTTGGCCGTCGTCTTCCAGCAGGCGAATGTCGCCAACGATTTTCGCGGCGACCTGTGGGTCCTCGCGGTAACGTGCTTGCGCCCAGAGCGACTTACCGGAGGGGCGCCGGAAAAACTTGAAACGCTCGAGTCCGAAGGGAATCAGCACTTTGCCTTCGCCGGCGTCGAGCGTCATCACCATCAAACCGACGCACGCGTCGATCAGACCGGGATGCAACTGGAAACGGTCGAGGGCGGCCGCCCGCGCCGGGGTTCGTATCCGGCCAACGACGTCACGACCAGCCAAACGGATTGCGTCCAACCAGCGGTAGCCGGGACCAAGATGTATCGGGCCGAGGCGTTGGGCGGAATAAAGGTCGGAGGCGAGAACTTCGGTCGTCAATTGACTCCAAGTTTCCGCCGGAAGCGTCGCGCTCCAAATCGAGGCGGCGGGCTGAAGCGGCTCGCCGACGACGATTTTGCCCGTCGTGTGGACCAGCCCGGCGTCACCCGGGGTGGCCGCGTCGAGGCTGAGCAGGCGGAAGGCGCTTTCACCGTTGACCAGCGGGTCGAACACCACCTGCACAAGTCGGCCGCGGCCGTTGGGAATGGAAAGCGCGCGGTGGAATACGACGTCGGCCAATTCGAGTCCAGCCGGTTGGTAGAGGTGGCTGGCGGCGCCGAGCAACAAGGAAACCTGGCACGCGCCCGGAACGACGGTTTCATCGAACAGCAGATGATCCTTCAGAAGCGGCAGCGACTCGGCGCTGAAAAAGGACTCGAACACGACGGCCTCGAGGACCGGGGAACGGATCATGTGGCCGAGCAAAGGATGGTCGAGCGCGCGCGACAGCGGATGCGTGGGCGTTTTGGCGGTCGATTCCTCGGGCCAGTAACGCTTCCGCTGAAACGGTGAGGTCGGCAAACCGTTCAACCGGCGGCGGCCGTAGGGCGCATCGAAGCGGCGCCAGTCGAGGTCCACGTCGCGCGTATTTAGCGCGGCGGCCGCGCGAAGCATCGCCCGCCAGTCGGGTTCGTGTTCATCTAAACAGGCGAAGACCGCGGCGGCCGCGGGCATCGTCTCGCGCGCGGATTCGCCGAGTCGGGTGGCGGCGCCGAGTTCCAGCAAAACGCCGAAGCGCTGCGCGCGCAAATGCGCGAGCGCTTCGAGCGAACGGCCACTTTCGGTCACCAACCGGCGCCAATACGAGGCGCCAAGCGCGGCTTCACTGACGGGCAGCCCGGTGACCGATGATATCCAGGTGACGCGCGCCGGTCCGGAGCGGACTTCCCGCGCGACGGAGTCGAACGCCGCCAGCGCCTCGCCCGTGAGCTGCCCGCGGGGCGACGTTGCAAGCGCCTCTCCGTGCGCGATCGCGAGCCGCATTGCGTCAGCCAGGCTGATTACTTCGGCAACGCAGGCGGCGGCGTACTCGCCGACGCCGTCGCCCAGGAGGGCGGCCGGCTCGACCCGCCAATCCCGCCAGACGCGGGCCAGCGCGACCGCGAGGGCGAGTTGGGCGGGCAGGCGAAACCGCGGATGATTCAACAGGTCCGGCGTGGCCGCCGGGTCGAATAAGAGCGTCGAGAGCGCCTGGCCCAGCAGCGGCCGAGCGACCGCGTCGCATTCGGCGAAGGTTTGTTGAAAAACCGGCGCGGTTTGGAACAACTCGCGGCCGACGCCGGGCCGCCACGGGCCGGGCGCGCCGAACAGAAACGCGACGCGCGGCTTGGGGCAAAGCTCAAGCTGCCCCAAGCAGAGATCGGGAGTCTGCTCCCCGTTCAGAAAGGCGGTCAACTGGCGACGCGCCGACCCGGAGGAATCGGCGACCAATGAAAGCCGTTCATCAAAATAGGCGCGCCCCACGTTGGCCGTGTGGCAGACGTTGGCGAACTCCGCCGCGGGCGCGCGGTCCAGAAATTCGACGTACGCGCCGGCCAGTTCCTTGAGGGCGGCGGCGCTTCGGGCCGAAATATTGAGCAAATGGCAGGGACGTTCGCTCGTCGTAGCGGTGGTTTGGACCGTCGGCGCTTCCTCGAGAATTGCGTGGGCATTCGAGCCGCTGAAACCGAAAGAACTGACGCCCGCGCGAAGGGGAGTGCCGTGAGTGGTCCAAGGCTGGAGCTGGGTGGGAACGCTGATCGGCGTGCTCTGCCACGCGATGTGCGGCGTGGGTGTTTTGAAATTCAGGTGGGGGGGCAGCTCGCGATGCCGAAGGGCCAGGGCGGTCTTGATCAACCCGGCGATGCCGGCGGCCGCTTCGAGATGACCGATGTTGGTTTTGACCGAACCGATGACGAGCGGATGCTCCTTGGTTCGACCGGGACAATAAACCTCGCTCAGAGCGCCGACCTCGATGGGATCCCCGAGCGACGTGCCGGTACCGTGCGCTTCGATGTAGCTCACTTCGCGCGGCGCGACGCCGCCGTTTTCGAGGGCGTGGCGGATGACGATTTGTTGGGCCGGGCCGTTCGGCACCGTCAAGCCGCTGGTTCGACCGTCCTGATTGGTGGCCGAGCCGCGAATCAGCGCGAGAATCGGGTCATGATCCGCCAGGGCGTCGGACAAGCGACGCAAGACAACAACGCCGCAGCCTTCTCCGCGCGTAAAACCGTCCGCGGCCGCGTCGAACGTTTTGCACCGGCCACTCGGCGAGAGCATGTGGTTCTTCGAGAAATTGACGCTCAGTTCGGGCGAGAGGATGCGATTGACCCCGCCGGCAAGCGCGCGATCGCACTCGCGGTTGCGCAGGCTTTGGCACGCCAGATGGACGGAGACCAGCGATGATGAGCAGGCGGTGTCCACCGAAACGCACGGTCCTTGCAGGCCGAGAAAGTAAGACAAGCGACCCGCCGCGACGCTGTGGGCGATCCCCGTGGCCAGGTACGCGTCGATCTTCTCCGGCCCCCGGTCGAGCAACCGGTGGCCGAAATCGTTGTTGCAAATGCCGATGAACACGCCGGTCGCGCTGCCCGCGAGGCGGTTCGGCGCGACGCCGGCGTCCTCGAGCGCTTCCCACGCGACCTCCAGCAACCAGCGTTGTTGCGGGTCCATCGTGATCGCTTCCCGGGGCGAGATGCCGAAGAACTCGGGGTCGAATTGGTCGAGCGAGCAAAAAAAACCGGCTTGCCGGGTGATCATCTTGCCCGGGACCTCGACGTTCGCGTCGTAAAACGCGTCGATGTCCCAGCGGTCGGCCGGCACCTCCGAAATCGCGTCGCCGCCCCGACGAAGGAATTCCCAAAACGCTTTCGGGGTTACCAGGTCGCGCGGAAAACGGCAACCAACGCCGACGATGGCGATCGGCTCCTTGGCGGCCCGCTCGAGCGCCTCGACTTTGGCGCGCATTTCCTGCACGGCGACCAAGGCGCGCTTGGCGGGCGAGAGTCCGTCAGACGTTTCGTTGGGCGCGCTCATAATCGCAGTTTCAAGGCCGCTAATTCCTGTTCCAACAGGCGTTCCGCTTCCGCGTCGGACATTTGCCGCACATCGGCGGCCGTCGCGGAAGCCGCGAAAGGCGTGGGCGCGCGGGCCGCGCTTGGCGGGGGGGAGACTAGTTCACGGGCCAGGTATTCGGCGAGTTTGAAAACCGTCGGATAGTCCAGCGCCAGCGTCGTCGGCAACGTCCGTTTCAGCTCAGTTTGCAGGCGATTCCGCAATTCCACCGAGGTCAGCGAGTCCATGCCCATCTCGAAGAAGCCTTGGCCCGGGTCCACGGCCGCGTCATCGTTCCAGCCCAGCACGAGGGCGACCCGTGAAGTCAGGTAACGTTCCAGACGCAGGGACCGCTCCGGCGCGGGCCAGGCGGCGAAATCGAGCGTCGGCGAAGCCGGAGCGGGCGTTGGCCGGAGCGATGGAGTTCGCGGCGCCAATTCCGAAAGGAAGGGGGACGCGGGGGCGTGCGCCAGATAGACCGGCCAGTCAGCCACGAGGACGCAAACCTGCGGCAGACGTTCGACGAGCGCGCGTTCGAGCGCCGCGAACCCGGCGGCGGGCGTGAGCGGGCTGAGGCCTTTGAGGCGGAGCATGGCGCCGCTCGGGGCCTCGGCGGCGGCGCCAACATCGGCCCAAGCGCCCCAGTTCACGCACGTCACGGGACGGCCTTGCGCGCGGCGGAACTGGGCCAGGGCGTCCAGAAAAGCGTTGGCCGCGGCGTAATTGGCCTGGCCTGGCGCGCTTAGGACCGAGGCGGCCGAGGAAAAAAGGACGAAACAGTCGAGTTCGAGCGCTTCGGTAAGCTGGTGCAGGAGCCACGCGCCATCGACCTTGGCCGCCATGACGTTCTCGAACCGAGCGTCGTCTTGCTCCGCCAACGCGGCGTTGTCCACGACGCCGGCGCAATGGAAGATACCCGCCAGCGCCGGCAATTCCCGGCGGATCTCAGTCAACATGCCGGCAGTCTGGGCGAATCGCGAAACGTCGGCCGTGAAGACCGTTACTTCGGCGCCCGCCGCGGCCAACGCTTCCAATTTCACCTGCGCCGCCGGCCCGGGGTCGCGCCGGCCGGCCAGCGCCAGATGCCGCGCGCCATGCTCGACCAGCCACTTCGCCGTCTGCAAGCCGAGGCCGCCGAAACCGCCAGTGATCAGGTAGGTTCGATCAGCGCGGACGCGCCACTCTCGCGTGGGCGCCGCCACGGCGGAAGGCGCCGCGGGTGGGACGCTCCTGGTTAACCGGGCGACGAAACGTCGCGAGCCTCGCCAGGCGATCTGGACTTCGGGAGTGGCCGCGGACAATTCCGCGAAAAGATTTTGCGCGCCGTCGCGGGCGGCGGGATCAAGGTCCACGACGCTCACGGAGAATTCCGGCGCCTCGCCCGCGATGGCGTTGCTCAAGCCGGCGAGCGGCGACTGGGCGAGTCCGGACAGACCGTCCGCGCCGGTGTTCACCGCGTCCCGAGTGACGAACCAAAGGCGAGGCGCGCGCGCGAATTTCGCTCTCGCCAGCGCTTGAGCCAGGCGCAGGGCGCCACTCCAACCCGGCCGCGAGGACGCTCCGGGGCCAGCTTCTCCAAACGACGCGGGACCCGGCGCGTCAAGCCCCCAAAGATAGGCCACGCCGGTCAGTGGTGAGTCCGGATTTTGCGCCGCCGCGACGAGTCGGTCGAAATGGGAGGCGACTTGCGGGTCGAGCTCATACCCTCGTTCGGAAATCCGCTGGAAGCCGCCGCCGGCGACGGCGGTGAGGACTTCGTAACCGGCCGACTCCATGGTCGTGGCCAGGCGCGCCCCGGTCGGTCCTCGGTCAGTGAAGATCAACCAGCGGCGGCGGCTTACCGGCGGCACGGCGGACGCCGCTCCGGCTTGCGCGATGATCACGGCTTGTTGGGAAATCGCGTGGCGGCTCTCGGCGGGCAGGGTGACGCAGTCATTCCGCGCGAAGCCGCTTTGCTCCAGAATAGCGCCCCACCGCTCGGCCGCGAGCAGTGGATGTGTCGGACGAAGCGCCAAATCCTTGAAGCGCCACCAGCCTTCGGTCATGCCAAAAACCAAGTCGAGCCAAAGCGCCGGCGCGATGCCCTCCGCCAGGAGAAGAAAACCACCCGGCGCGAGCAAACTCCGGATATGACACAGGGTTTGCCGCAAATCCGCCGTGGCGTGCACGACGTTGGCCGCGATGATCAGGTGGTACTCGCCCGGTTGAAATCCCTGCGCGGACGGGTCCTGCTCGATGTCCAGCCGAGCGAACCGGACGAAATCGTGGCGGCCGAACGAGGCGCGGCCATCGGCGAGGAATTTGGGCGAGAGGTCGGTAAACGCGTAGCTGACCCGCGTGGCCGGCAGGCGCGGGAGGAGCTCGGCGGTCGTGCCGCCGCTGCCGGCGCCGATTTCGAGAATGCGGATGGTCTCCGGCGCGGGGACGCGTTCGATCAGCGCCAGCGCGGCTTCATGCACGAGCGCGTTGATCGACCGCCCGGCGAGTCCCTCCCGATAAACGCGAGCGACGCGGGTTGCGTCGCCGTTTGGAAAAAGAAGCTCTTTCAGCGGATCGCACTCGCCCCGCAAGACGGACGCCAGCGCGGCGCCGCAACGTTCCACGAGCGCCAATTCCGCCGCGCACTCAGGGAATCGCTCGCCGAGCGCGCGAGCGGCTGACGCGGGTTCGACCGCGGTGAATTCGCCAAAGGCTTTCTGGCGCTCGCCATCGACGGTCACGAGGCCCGCGGCGGCCAGCGCTTCAAGGAGCCGGCGCCAGAGCTTTTGATGACGTGGCGCGACCCCGAGGCGTTCGGCAGCTTCGAGCGCCGAGAGATTCGAGCCGGTCGCGGGCAACTCCCCGAGGTCGGCCAGCGCGGCGGCGGCGTAGGCGACGACGAGCCGTTCCAGTTCCGCCATTCCCTGGCCGTAGCGCGCCATTTCTGGCGTCGCGATCAGGCGGTCGAGGGTGGCTTGCAGTTGAATCTTCAGTTCCGCCGGACTGGCCGCCGACCGAGCCGGAGGCTGGCTCAATGATTGTTCGCGCCATTCGACCGTGTAAAAGCAATCGTGGATGGAGCCGGCGGCGTCGGCGAGCATCTGGCTTCGGCTGGCGGCGCGGCCTTCGAGGCCGATCATCTCGGCCACCGGTTGGCCAGTCTCGGTCGTGAGCCAGACGTCGGCGACGAGCTTGCCGCCGAGGCTTTCGCGCCGGCGGGCGTAGGCCCAGAAATTCCCTTCGTTGGCGGGCGCGTGAAACGTGAACGCCTCGATGGCGAAGGGCACGAAGGAGTCCTCGACCGAGACGTTCAACGTCATCACCGCGAGGCCGAAGCAGGAATCGATGAGGCCCGGAGGGAGCGGCCAGCCGCCGGGCGCGCCGGTCTCGACGGGCGACCGCAGGCGGGCGACCGCTTCGGCGCCGCCGGTTTTTACCGCGTCAATCCACCGGTAGCTCGGCCCCAGTTCGATCTGTCGCTTGGACTGCAGTTCGTACACCGCCTCCGCGGCCACCGTCCGCTCCAGTCGGCGCCAGGCATCCGCCGCGGACCGCGACGGGTGGCCGTCCGGAGTGATCTTGGCCTCTCGAATGACCTGAATCGCGCCACTGAAATGAATGACGCCATCGGCCGCGTCCGGGGCCGTCGCGCTCAACAATCGGAACACGCCCGGACCCGCGCCGGACGGCAGCGCCAGTTGCAGTCGGCGGCTTTCATTCGTCGGAATGGTCAAGGCCTTTTGAAAGAAGACGTCGGAGCAGGCCAAGGGCCCGGCGCCGAGCGAGCGCGCGGCGGCGCCGAGCGTCGCGGCCAGGAGACAGGCTCCCGAGACGACGATTTCGCCGAACACCCGGTGGTCCGCGAGCCAGGGGCGGGTTTCAAGGCCGCATTCTCCCTCGAAAAGGACGACGTCGAGCAGCGGCGACCGGGTTACGCGGTCGAACAGCGGATGGCCGAGATTCTCGTCCGCGCGCGACGCGACCGGCGCGCCGAGCGCCCAATAACGCTGCCGCTGGAATGGGTAGTTTGGCAGTGGCACGCGGCGGTAACCGCGGTCCTGATCGAAGGCCGCCCAGTCGAGGCTGACGCCCCGCGCACTGAGCGACGCCAGGCTTAGGTAAAGTTGGCGGACGGCTGGGTCGTTTTCGCGCAGGGTCGGCAGCAGGATGGTTTCCTCCGGGAGAAAACGGCGCGCCATGCTGAGCAGGTCCGGTTTGGGTCCCAATTCAAGAAAGAGGGCGTGGCCTTGTTCGCGCAAGCGGGACAGGCCGTCGGCAAACCGGACGGGTTGCCGCGCGTGACGCCGCCAATAGGCGGCCGCGCGGCATTCCTCGCGGACGGGCTTGCCGGTCAAATTCGAGATCAGGGTAAATTGCGGCGCGGCCAGCGGCAGCTCGGCGACGATCCGCTCGAACTCGTCCAGCATCGGGTCGAGCAGGCGCGAGTGAAAGGCGTGCGAGACCGCGAGCGGCCGCGTCGTGACGCCGGCGCCGGCCAGTTCCGCGGCCACCTCGGCGACGGCGGCGGCCTCGCCGGAAATGACGGTGTTCGCCGGGCCGTTCAGGGAGGCGATGGCGACGCGGTCGCCGCGCGGGCGCAACGCCGCCGCCACCTCCGCCTCGGGCGCGAAGACAACCCGCATGGCGCCGTTTTGCGGCAACTCCTGCATCAAACGGGCGCGCATGGCGACCATTTTGAGGCCGTCACCCAGGCTGAAAACGCCCGCGGCGAACGCGGCGGCGTATTCGCCGAGGCTGTGGCCCATTACGGCCGCCGGACGCAGGCCCCAGCCGCGCAACATCTGGCAGAGGCCGCATTCCAGCGCGAAAATCGCGGGCTGCGCGAAACGCGTTTGGTTCAGCCGGGCCGGGTCGCCGCCGTGCATCAAGTCGATGATCGACTCGCCCAGCCACGGGCGCAACCGGGCGTCGCATTCGTCGAGCGTCGTCCGGAAGACCGGTTCCCGCGCGTAAAGCGCCCGGCCCATGCCGACGTATTGGGCGCCTTGGCCAGTGAAGAGGAACACGACGCGTGGTTCCGCGCCGGGGCGGCTCTCGCCGACGCAAATCGCAGGGCTGGATTCGCCCGCGGCGAACGCGCGGAGCCGGCGCGCGGCTTCCGACTTTGACTCCGCCGACAACGCCAGCCGGCGCTCGAAGAACGAGCGTCCGGTATTCGCCGAGTGGCAGAGGTCGCCGAGAGTTTCGGAGTCGGGAGCCGTTTCGAGGCGTTCGGCGAAGGCGCGCGCGAGGGCGCGCAAGGCGGCGGGGTTTCTCGCGGAGAGGTTGAGCGTCTGGACCGGACGGGCGCCGGCGGGAGCGGGAAGGGCGGACGCCGACGGCGCTTCCTGCAGAATAATATGCGAATTGGTGCCACTGAAGCCGAACGAACTCAAGCCCGCGAGGCGCGGCCGGTCGCCGCGCGGCCACGGCGCCATTTGCGTCGGCACGCGGACGGCCAGGTTGGCCCAAGGGATGTGCGGGCTAGGCTCGCGAAAATGTAACGTGGGAGGGATCGATTCCCGTTGCAGCGCGAGGACCACTTTGAGGAGGCCGGCCATGCCCGCCGCGGATTCGAGATGGCCAACGTTGGTCTTGACCGAGCCGACGAGCAGCGGGTTCTCCGGCGTTCGGCCCGCGGCCAGTTCCTCGCCGATGGCTTCCATTTCGATGGGGTCGCCCAGCGCCGTGCCGGTCCCGTGGGCTTCGACGTAGCTAATATCGGTTGGGGAGATCCGGCCGCGGGCCAGCGCCTGGCGGATCACTTTTTGCTGGGCGACTCCGTTGGGCGCCGTCAGTCCGTTGCTCTTGCCGTCCTGGTTGACGGCGGTGGACCGGATCAGCGCCAGGATCCGATCGCCACCGGCGATCGCGTCGGAGAGGCGCTTAAGAATGATCAAGCCGCAACCTTCGCCCCGGACATAGCCGTTGGCCGCGGCGTCGAAGGCGCGGCATTTGCCGTCGGGAGAAAGCGCCTGGAGCTTGGAGAAGCAGACGTGGGAATCGGGCGTCAGGATAAGATTGACGCCCCCGGCCAAGGCGAAGTCCGATTCGCGTTGCCGCAGGCTTTGACAGGCGAGGTGGACGGCCACCAATGACGAGGAGCAGGCGGTGTCCAGCGCCATCGCCGGACCTTCCCAGCCAAAAAAGTACGAGAGGCGCCCGGCCGCCGTGCTCGGGGTCGTGCCGGTGATGGAGTAGGCGTCGATCCGGGAGAAATCGTGCGAATGGCGATGGCCCAGTGCGTAATCATCCCCGGAGACGCCGACGAAGACGCCCCCGTTGCCGCCCTTGAGTTTGTCGGCCGGGACGCCGGCGTTTTCGACGGCTTCCCAGGCGACTTCCAAGAGCAAGCGCTGTTGCGGGTCAAGGGCGCGGGCTTCCCGGGGCGAGATGTTGAAAAACGGCGCGTCGAAAGCATCGACCGGCTCCCGTAAGAAGCCGCCCTGGACCGTGTACATTTTGCCCGGCTCGGCGGGATCGCGCGAATAAAACGACGAGGCGGCCCACCGTCCGGGAGGCGCCTCGGAGATGGCGTCCACCCCACCCGCCAGGAGGTCCCAAAACCGTCCCGGGGTGTCCGCGCCGCCGGGGAAGCGGCACGCCATGCCGACAATCGCGATGCTCTCGCGTTGGGCATCCTCCAACTCCGACAATCTCGCGTGAGCTTTCTTCAGCGCGAGATAGGCCTTTTTCAATGCTTGGTCGTTCCGGTCTTGCCGGACAGCGCCTTCATCCATACCAACCATGTTAAACTCACTCCATGTCTCGATCCGGCTTAGCTGCTTTACGACCGTTCTGAGCCAACCGGCGCAGCGCCCGCCGGCCGATCGTCAAAGTCCCCCGCGCGAGGCGCCGTGGCCCCGTCCGCGCCCCGCGCAGTTTTAAGGTATTAAACCCCTTCGCCGATGCCGGGTCTTGTAGCAGAAGGGATTGGCGAACTCAAGCAAAAATCGCCCGGGCGCGGTTGAAAACCCCGGCGCGTTTATTGGCCAAGCGCCGCGCAATTTTGAATCACCCTTCGCGGCGATCGACCGAAAAAAGCGCGTGAAACCTCCAGTGTTATCGGGGATCGAAAACTGGGATGAGGGGGTAACTAATTACTTGGCTTAGAGAATTGCAAAACTTGGGGTCGAAATCGGCATGACGCCTGCTTATTCTTGCAGAGTTTAGAGGGCACATGACCGATCTGAAGCGGCTAACTTGGCGTGAAGGCAGGCGGGCTCGGGCACGCTCCGGGACCGGCTTTAGTCTGATCGAATTGCTGGTCGTCATCGGGATCATCGCCATTCTGGCGGCGCTTCTGCTGCCGGCTTTGGCCAAGTCCAAGAGTCAGGCGAATCGGGTCCATTGCCTCGGGAACCTCCATCAGGCCGGGATCGCGTTTCAACTGTTTGCGAACGAGCACAACGAACTGCTTCCCATGCAACTGTCCACGAACCAGGGAGGCGCGCTGGAGTTCTGTCTTTCCTCGGCCGCGGCGGATTTGCCAGCGGCGTCGCTGCATACGTTTTTGGCGCTCTCGAATGAGTTGGTCACGCCGCGCGTCCTGATTTGCCGCGCCGATAAGCGCGTGCCGGTCGGCGATTTCGCCCATTTTACGAATGACAACCTGAGCTATTTCGCCGGGGAGCGGGCGTCGCAGCGAGAGCCGATTTCCGTGCTGGCGGGCGACAACAATTTGACTCCGGCGGCGGCGTCCTTGGTCAGTTCCGGCCTGGTCACCTCGGTGAATCTGGAATGGACGCCGGCCGTCCACAATCGGAAGGGAAATGTGCTCTTTGTCGATGGGCACGTTGCGCTGGGGAGAAACGTCGGCTTGCCGGTCGCGGTCGCCCGCGGTTCCGGTCCAATCCTTCCGTCGCTGGCCCCGGGAGCGGCGCCGAGCGTTGGGGGCGCCGGTGGAGTCAGGAACGCGGGAGACAGCCGTCCGAGCGGGGCGACCGGTTCTGGGGGCGGCTCAATTGGATTGAGCAGCCGTGGAACGAACGGTTCTCCGTCGTCGGCGCCCAAACCGATAGCGGAGGCGCCGAAGCAGCCTGCGGCTCCGACCGTGTCTCGCGCACCGACGCCGTCACCTACTCCGAACGGCCTTGCGACCGTGATCGACGCGTCACCGGAGCCTTGGGACACGCCGGCTTTTCAGTGGTTCAAATGGCTCATCGGCCTCCTCTTCCTGCTGCTGTTCGGGTGGGCCTTGCTGGTGATCGTCGCCTCGGTCAAGCGCGCGGCGGACCGAGGGAGATTCTAACGCTGGCAGAGTAGATGGCGGCGGAGCCGCGGCCGGAACGACCGCAAGGCTCTCGCCGCCAATGATTATTCCGCGCGGATCAGGCGGCCGACTTCATGTCGGCGGCGACTTTCTGGCCCTCTTTGTATTTCGCGGCAAAATACTCGCGGGTCTTCTCGGGATCGAAATCGAGCAGCGTGCCGCCGGTTTCGAAATGGACAACGAACACTTTTCCCAGCGCGTAGGTTGAAGCGCCGGCGACGATCGGCAGCGCCAACATGCCGCTCAGGCTCCCGACCAACGGGATCAACTTGACGGCCGAAGCGGCGACGCCGCGCAGCATGGTTCCGGTCCCGACGCTGGAGATAAGCACCGCGATGATGTTTTTGACGCGGTGTTCGCTGAATTTGACGCCGTAGAGTTCGGACAATTCGCTGACTAATTTCAGTTGAACGCCCCCGATGGCCAGCAAGTCCACGCCGCCAACCGGCAGCAAGCCCGCGCCCGCGGACCAATAGGTGTACTTTTTCACCAACGCGTCCGCGGCGGTGAGATGGCAGGTGCATTTGACTTCGGCTGTCCCCGGCGCCGACTCGACGTTTGCAGTGGATGACATAGATCTAATCCTCGGTTAATGGTTTCTTCCTGTTACCAGTGCGGACTATGGCACACCTGCCCTCGAAAAGTCAATCCTTTTGTCGGCGCTTTCAGGGTGGTCGTCGTCGGCGTCCGGGCGGCGTGCCCGACGCGCAACGGTGCCGGAGGTCTTATGATTGAACGGCGCCTGCGCTTGTGAATTTCCGTTTTTTCGGTATGATTTGTCGTATGCGCGACCCTGCGGAAGCCTGGCGAAGATGGTTTGGGGCGTTCTTTGTGCTGGTTGCCGGCGGAATGTTGGTGTGGGGGTTGACGATTTTGAAACCGCGTTTGACCGGGGTCGGATTCTTAATCTATTGGTTCGTCTGTTTTCTTTTCACCGGATTGGCGATTTTGATCGCCCTGCTGGATCTCTTCATTACCCGATGGCGCGCGCGCAACGCTCGTAATCAGTTGGCGCGCCGGGCGCTGGCTGGACTGGAGTCCGACCCGGCGGCGCCACCGAAGCGGTCCAGCGCGGAGCCGCGCGAGGACGAGCAGCGGGTTGACCGCTCGGTGGGGCGGTGAGATGTTAAGCGGAATGCGAACGTTTTGGAGCGGGATGGCGCGCGGCGGCCGGGGCTGGATGGCGCTCTCCGTCGGCGTGGTTCTCTGCTTCAGCCGTTGCCTCCACGCGCAGACCCCGCCCGACAATGATAACTTCACCAACGCGATCGCGTTGAGCGGTTCCACGTTTACCGCAATCGGCTCGAACGTTGGCGCGACGAAGGAACCGAACGAACCGGATCACGCCGGCAATCCGGGCGGCATGTCGGTCTGGTGGTCGTGGACCGCCCCCGCCGACGGCTACGTGACGCTTTCGACGGCTGGCAGCGACTTCGACACGCTCCTGGCGGTTTACACCGGCACGGCGGTCAAACGCTTGAACGGGGTCAACAGCAACGATGACGACGGTGACTTACAGACCAGTTCGGTCACTTTCAACGCGGTCGCGGGAACGATATACCGGATCGCCGTGGACGGGTTCAATGACGTCGAGGGAGGCACGATCGCGTCGGGGAACATCAAACTGACGTTGACATCGAACGTGAAACTTCAGGCGCCGGCTTGGGTGGTGACCAACGTTTTTGGCGGGTTGATTCAATCCTCCGACTACCGAGGGCAGGTCGTCATTTTGAATTTCTGGTCCACCACTTGCACCCCGTGCGTCGCGGAGATTCCGGGCCTGGAGCAGTTCTACGGCTCGTACGCCCAACAGGGCGTCGCGATGATCGGCGTCGCGATGGATTCGACCGGTGAGAGCACGGTCAAGCCGTTCCTGGCCCAAACGCCGCTCAATTATCCGGCGGCGTACATGAACGCCAAGATCACGCAGGACTACGGCGGCGTCACCGTCATTCCGACGACCGTTTTGATCGATCGCGATAACTACGTCGTCAACACGGTTACCGGCGCGATTGACGCGGGAACATTGAGCGGCATGGTATTGCCGCTCTTGCCAACCGTTGCCGCGCCGCGGTTGAGCGTGCAGGCGAGCGACGGCCAGATTTCGCTGAGCTGGGTCGATGGTGGAAACGGTTACATCCTGGAGGCGGCGGACACGCTCGGTTCGGGCGTCTGGACCCCTGCGGGCGGCGCGATCGTCAACGCGTCAGGGATGGGAACGCTGACCACTTCACCCAACGCCGCGACGCGTTTCTTTCGGTTGCGAAAGCCGTAGGGGTGGTGACTATTCATGGTGAGTTCAGGGAACGGAGAAAGCGAGGGTCCCGGCGAGGGTGGCGAACATCATGGTGCGCGCGAGCCGCGGAGCGAATTGAAATTCCTGGTGGCCGAGGAAACGGCCCAGGCAATGCGGGATTATTTGCGCCATTATCTGGCTTTGGACCGGCACAGCGCGGCGCGGCCAACGTTTTCTTACCCAATCCACACACTTTACTTGGATACCGAAGACCTGCAGCTCTATCGGCAAACGCTCGACGATCACGAACAGCGTTTCAAGATGCGGCTCCGGTGGTATGACCTTGAGCCGTCTTCGCCGGTCTATTTTGAAATCAAGCGCCGGGTCAGCCGGGGAGTCCTGAAGGAACGTTGCGCCGCGCGGCGAGCGGCCGCGCCCGGGATCCTCGCGGGCCGCTGGCCAAGCCCGGCGGACGTCGCCGGGGGCGGCGCGAGCGACTTCATCTGTTTGGAACGCTTCAGTGACTTGGTTCGGCGCCTGAGGGTGTGCCCCAAGGCGCAGGTCAGCTATTTGCGCGAGGCGTGGCAAAATGGCGGCGACGAATCGGTTCGAGTAACCCTGGACCGAGAGGTTCTTTGCGCCGCCAGCGCGCCCCCTGACCCGGCTTGGCCGGTCGAGACCTTCGCGCCGTTCGGTTTCCGGGTGATTCTGGAACTGAAGTACGTTGGTGAGTTCCCCCCTTGGTTTGGCGGGCTAATCACTACATTTAGACTAGCGCAAAGCGCCGCGGGCAAGTATGGTACGGCCGTAAAGCTCATGGGCGAACAACGGTATTTTTGTACATTGGCGGCGCGGAACCCCCTGGCGGGGACGCCGGAGGGTTGGAGTTTCACGGGGCTGAAGGCCGGCTTCAGTGGCGGGGCGCCGGCTCGCGCGGAGGCGGTAGGCGATGCCCAGGCAGCGGCGGAACCCCAGCGCCCGGCCGCGCTATGATGGAGTCACTTTTTCGGGGAGATTTCGCTTCCGCGCCCCTCAACATTCCGGTGATGATCCTGGGGCTGTTGCTGGCCTTTTTGCTGGGCCACGCCAACGCCTGGGTTTACATGCTGACGCATTCCGGGCTGTCTTACTCGCGCACGTTCGTCAATTCCCTCATCCTGATCCCGGTCATCGTCTCGCTGGTGATGCTGGTCCTGGCGAATAATCTGGTCACCGCCTTTGGCATGATGGCCGTCTTTGCCATTGTCCGTTTCCGAAACATCCTGCGCGACACGCTGGACACGACCTGGATTCTGATCTCACTGGTCATCGGGATGGCGTGCGGCACGATGAAGTTCGCGACGGCGGTGGCGGGTGGCGCGTTGACCTGCGGCATCATGCTTTACCTGTGGTACACGGCCTTCGGCGCCCGGCATCGATACGACCTGATCGTCAATCTGCATTGGGCGCGCCCGGTGACCGATCTGCCCGAGTTGCGCCGCCTGCTCGAGCGGCACAGCCGCCGGGCGTTGTGCGCCAGCCAGCGTTCGCATGAGGGCTACACGGGGACCGATCTTTCCTACCGCCTGCTCTTGCGCGATCCGGCCCGGTCGGAGGAGATGTTGAAAGAACTGCGGGAAATTCAAGGGGTTTCGCGCGTGACGAGCCTCAAGGCCGAGGAAGAATCCGAACTTTAAGCCATGCAGCCATTGCCTCCGATTCCGACGCCAGCCGCGCAAAGCTGGAAAGAATTTCGTATCCGCGTCCTGCCGGTCGTGGTTTTCCTGGCGGCTTTGATCGGAGTCTGGCGGTTGTGGCAAACCGACTTGCTCGCCCCCTCGTTAGTGGGCGAAGTCGAGGCCGTCCAAACCACCGTCAGCAGCCGGCAGACCGGGGTGCTGGCGCAGTTCAATTTGGGCTTGTATCAGGAGGTCAAGGCCGGCGAAACCTTGGGGCAGGTCATCATCACCGAGCCGAAGGTGCTGGCCAGCTCGCTCGCGGTCATCCAGGCGGAAATCGGGCTGCTTCGCGCCAACCTCCAGCCGTTGATGAGTCAGCAGCGCTACAACCTGACGTACGACCGTTACCACATGGACTGGCTGCAGGAACGCGCCCGCCTGGCCACGGCCAAGGTCAATCTGCAGCTCGCGGACGCCGAATTCCGCCGGATGGACGCGTTGTTCAAGGACAAGATCGTTTCCGACCGGATGTTCGAGCAGGCCAAAGCCGCGAAAGACAAGGCCGAGACCGAAGTGCAACAATTGACGCAGTTGGTCGCCGAGGAGGAGAAGCAATTGCAAACCCTTTCTTTGCCCAATTTGCCGATCGCGGAGACGGGGGCGCAGACCAACTTTGTCTCGGCCGACGCGCTCCAGGCGGCGATTCGAGTCCAGGAGGAGAAGCTCCGTCTGACCGAGGCCCAACTGAATCCGTTGCCGCTGGTGGCGCCCGTGGATGGCGTGATCGGCGCGATTTTCCGCCGCACGGGCGAAACCGTCCTGGCCGGCGACCCGATCGTGACGATCAGCCGCGCGCACTCGGACCGCATCGTCGGCTACCTCCGCCCGCCTGTGCCGAAGGAGGTCAAGGTCGGTTCACCCGTCCGCGTCACGACGCGCGCGTTCACCCGCGAGCTTGGAATGGGCCAGGTCCTGCGCGTCGGCGCGCAAATGGAAGCGATCACGAACGGCGTCTTCCGCCGCCCCGGCATCAACGTCACGGAAATTGGCCTGCCGATTCTGGTCAGCCTTCCGGCCAACTTGAAAGTGATGCCCGGCGAAGTCGTCGATCTAACGCTGGCGCCGCCCGCCAAGTAACGCGGCGTTCGCGGTGCCTTTGCCGCCCGCGCGTTATTCCGGCCGGGCGCCGATGACTACGGCAACCGCGCGCGATAAAACCGACGGGAAAAGGAGTCGCTCAGGAGGTCGCTGAAGCTCAGGTTAGTTGTGAAGGTATTGGTCCAAATCGGGAGCCAAGTCGCCAGATCGGTTGAAGATTCAACCACTACGAATCGTCCGGGTGGACCACTCAGGCTAAAACTGTATTCTCTGCCGCCGACGCTGGCGCTCGTCCCGGGATTGGCCAGGACCGTGGTCGGGTAACCCTTCCGGATTGAATTGTTGAAGGCGTCCGCCACATACACATTACCAGCCCTGTCCACTGCCACGCCCTGAGGTTCCCAAAACCGAACGGCTCTTCCGACGCCGTCCGCGTTGCCAGCACCGAAACCCGCGAGGGTCGTTACCATGCCCTCGGGAGTGATTTTTCGGATCGAGCAATTGGTCGTGTCGGCCACATAAACGTTGCCCGCGAGGTCCACCGCGACCCCGCGAGGATGGTCAAATCGCGCCGAATCGCCCGGGCCGTCCGCGGCGCCCCAACTGCCCGCCTTTCCGGCCATCGTCGTGACCATCCAATTCGTGCCCATCAGCGTCAATTTGCGGATCGTGTGGTTATTGTTGTCGGCCACGAAAACTGCGCCGGAGCCATCGACCGCAACCCCAAACGGTGAACGAAAGCTCGCGGCGCTCCCGTTCCCGTCGGCTCCTCCGACGGCGCCTGCCAGGCCGGCGATCGTCGTGACCGCGCCCTCTGGCGTCACCTTTCGGATCGTGTTGTTTTGCGAATCCGCCACGAAGAGATTGCCGGCCCGGTCAGCCGCGACGCCGAAGGGAGTATTAAATCGGGCGACATTACCAACGCCATCGGCGTTCCCGCGGCTTCCCGCGGCGCCAGCCAGCGTCGTTACGACCCAGTTCGTTCCGTGTGGTGTTACTTTTCGGATGGTGTGGTTGTACGTATCCGCGACGTAGAGGCTGCCCGCCGCATCCACGGCGACGCCCGAAGGCCAGAAAAACATCGCTGCGTCTCCAGGTCCGTCGGCGCTGGCGAAGAAGGGAGAGTTGGTCGTACCGGCGATAGTCGAAACGATGCCCGAGGCGGTCACTTTCCTGATGGTGTTGTTGGTTGTGTCGGCCACGTAGGTATTGCCTGCGTCGTCCACCGTTAGGCCGCCCGGCGCGTAGAATCGGGCCGCGCCGCCCGGCCCGTCGGTACTGCCGTGGGCTGCTCCGCCTGCCAGAGTCGTGAAGGTGTAGGGTGTTAAATACCTCTGAACCGCAAGCGTGGCCGGCCAACTGGTCACGCCCCCAAAAACGTTGCTGACGATGACCTGATATTCGCCGCTGTTTGACAGTTGGACATTGGGGAGCGAAAGAGACGCGTTGGTGGCGCCGGCCAGGTCGCTACCGTTGAATCGCCACTGGTAGGTTACGGGAACTCTAACGCCGCTATTCAAACTGACGCTGAAGGCGACCGAT
>CAZFVY010000004.1:0-126418 GCA_964522665.1 uncultured Verrucomicrobiota bacterium
GGTGACCGGCCCGGACATCATTTTCTTCTGGGTCGCGCGCATGATCATGGCCGGCTACGAGTTCACGGGAGAGAAACCGTTCGGGAACGTTTATTTCACCGGCATCATCCGGGACAAGCAGGGCCGCAAGATGTCGAAGAGCTTGGGCAATTCGCCCGACCCGCTGGACTTGATCGGGCGGTTCGGCGCGGACGCCTTGCGTTTCGGCGTCATGCGTTCGGCGCCGCTCGGGCAGGATCTGCTGTTTGACGAACAGCACGTCGAGTTAGGCAGAAATTTCTGCAATAAGCTCTGGAACGCCTGCCGTTACCGGCAGATGCAGGCGGGCGAGAGCGAGGGGGAAATCGTCCCGGCGCTGCTGAGCCGCGACGACAAGTGGATTTTGCTGAAGCTTGACCGCGCGATTCAGGAGATCACCGCCGCGCTGGCGGCCTATCATTTCAGCGAGGCGGCGCAGGTGATTTATCGCTTCTTCTGGAGCGAATACTGCGACTGGTATCTCGAGGCGAGCAAGGCGGTCTTCCTGGGTGGCTCGGCGGCTGGGAAGGCGAATACCCTGGCGGTGATCGATTTCGTCCTCGGCAACCTGCTGCGCCTTTGTCATCCGTTCCTGCCGTTCATCACCGAGGAACTCTGGCACGGCCTTGGTTACCACCTCGAACTCCCCGACGATCAGGGTGGCCGGGCGATCATGACCGCGCCGTGGCCGAAGCCACTGGGCGCCGATTTCCTGACCCATTACGGTCTGGATGAGAGCGACGAGCGCTACGTGGAAACCAGGAATGAGTTGGTCACGCAGGGGCGCAATTTGCGCCGCGAGGGCAACCTGCCTTCCAGCCAAAAGGTCACTTTTGTCTTCAAGCCCGCCGGCGAGTTTGAGCCGCACGAGGCGCGGGTGATGGCGATTCTGTTGAACGCCGAGGCGTTGAACATCGATTCAAGTTTCGCGCCACGGAAAGGGACGCCGACGGCCCGTTCCCCTTTGGGTGAGCTGTACCTGCCCTTGGACGGGTTGATTGACGTCGAGGCCGAGCGGTCTCGCCTGCAAAAGGAGGCGGCCAAAATCGAGGCGGAGATTACGAAAGTGGCGGACAAGCTGGCGAACCCGCAATTTACGCAAAAGGTGCCGGCCAAAGTTTTGGAAGAGCACCAGAAGCGTCTGGCTGATTGGCAGGGAAAGCTGCAACAAGTCAAAGCCGCGCTCGAGGGTCTCGGAGGCTGAGGCGAAATGACGCCAGCCAAAGCTCACGGCTTCGGTCAGCGGTTGAGTCGGCCAAAGTAAAGAATCGTTCAGACGACCATGAATCGCATCTCTCGATTTCAACTTCAGCGAATTTCGGTCGCGGTCGCCACCGGGTCGGATTAAGAAACTTTGTCATGCAGGCCATCCAACTCGTCGAACACGGCAATCCCGGACGGTTTCAATTAGTGAACCTCCCGGACCCAGAACCCGGCCCGGGCGAGGTCGTGGTGAACGTCCGCGCGTGTGGGTTGAACCGGCTCGACTTGTGGCTGGAAGAAGGCGGGTTGCCGATCCCGGTTCCGTTGCCGCGAATTCCCGGCGGCGAGATTGGCGGCGAGGTCGCCGCTCTGGGCGCGGGTGTCGAGAGTTGGCGCGTGGGTGATCGGGTCGCGATTCAATCGAATCTTTTTTGTGGCGAGTGCGAGTTTTGCGCGCGCGGTGAAGAATCGCTTTGCCTAAAAGGCTTGTTGTTGGGGGTTCAGCGGGACGGCGGATTCGCGGAAAAAGTCGTCGTGGCGGAAAGGTCGCTCGTCCGCTTGCCGGACGCGGTCGATTTCGACAGCGCGGCAGCGCTGACGCTAGCGGGGAGCACGGCGATGCACATGTTAACGGACCGTACCCAAGTGCGCGCCGGCGACTGGGTCTTGGCCATCGCCGGCGCCAGCGGCGTTGGTTCCGCAGCGATCCAGATCGCAAAGGGCTTGGGCGCGCGGGTGATCGCGACTGCCTCCAGCCAGGAGAAACGCGAGCTTTCCTGCCAGTTGGGAGCCGAGCACGCGGTCGATTCCACGCGCGAAAGCTGGCCGGGCGAGGTGCGCAAGTTGACGCAGAAGCGCGGCGTCGATCTCGTGGTCGAGCACGTCGGCGGGCCGGTCTTGGCCCAGGCATTTGATTGTCTGGCGCGTGGGGGCACGGTGGTGACTTGCGGCGCGACCGCGGGGCGCGAGGTCACCTTGAATCTGTGGCCGTTTTTCGTGAAGCAGCAACGGCTTGTGGGCAGCTACGGCCGGAATCGGGCGGATTTGGCCAAGACGCTCGAGTGGGCGGCGGCGGGCCGCCTGCGCGCGGTGATCGACCGCGCGTATCCGCTGGCCGAAACTCCGCTGGCGTTTGCCCAGTTGCGAAGCCGCGGAGTGCTGGGCAAAGTCGTGATTCGACCGTAAGCTATTCTAGGTCAGCGCCTCACGTGATTATTGCCGACTCAATTCACCGGCGAGCCTACCGCAATTTTTGCGCTTTATGATTGACCCTGGGGGGCGTTTCGTGTCGAGATGGAAGGCCACCATTGCGGTGGACGATTAGAAGAATGCGACGACTCATGCGACATGCGAAACCGGCTGCCCGATCCCTCTCAACAGCCAAATACGATGCCCACCACACTGTTCTCGACAAAACCTACGGCGCCCTGGCCGATCTCAGACGAGAGTTAGCCGATTCGAAATCGGCCGTCGCCGAGCGTACTGAATTGCTGGAGATTTTTGCCACCTGCGCGGATTCCCAGCGCGCGTGGCTGCTGCTTGAGGATTACTTCGAATCGCTCTCGCTGGCCCGGAAAGACTTTAGCTCGCAGGACTGGTGGCCGCGGCTGATGGCGGTCCAGGGCAAACGCCGATTGGAGGAACTGGCCATGCTGTTTCTGCGGACGAACCGGCCGCTGCCAACCGAGTTGATTCCCTACGCGGACCTGGAGCAATTCGCGGCGATCGAACAGTCGCAAAAAGAGCAGGAATACGTTCGGCAGCTTGAGCATTGGCTGCTGCCGCCGGCGCCGGCGCACCTCGACTCCCCGCGGGCCGCGTTACGGGTTTTTTGTGAGGCCCGGCCGATTTCCGACCAATCCAAGTTATTCGGCCTCGCGATCCAGTTCTCCCTATTTCGTCCGCGCACGGGGGAAAAACTCCGGGCGCTCGGTGAGCTTACCGAATTGACGCAACGAGCCGCCCATGAGCAGGAACTGTTCTCACCCGCCGACTGGCAATTCATCCAGTGGCTCGCCGAGACCTTCCCGGTGGACGCCGGACCGCCGCCGGAGACGCTGCTGTTGACCGGGACGGAATTATTCAAGTGGCTGGCCCTTTGGGGTAACTCGCAACGGCTTGAACAACCGGCCCATCCGGCGCCATTGACCTTTGCCGGGCAGGTTGCCGAATTAACCCCGCACCTGGAGAATGGAAGCTCCGAACTCGCTTTGAGCCACCGGCTGACGCTTCCCGATGGCGGAACCCATCCGCTTTCGGCGGCCCGCTTCTTCGCCGGATTGCCATCGCTCGCGCTGATTGAGCAAACGTTTTATCTGGTGCGCAACTCACCGCCTGCGGTGGTCCTGGATGGACTGACCCAGGGCGTCGCGTTGCCGGTCAAGAAACTGGGACACCGCTTGCTGACCCACCTGCGCAAGACGGGTTCCCGCAGCAGCGCCGAGTGGGATCACCTGTGCGTGACCCACACAGCCAAGCCGCAGTTTCTCTTCGAATTGGACGGCGACACGGTGCGGCTTCGCCTCCTGGCCGTTAGCGAACGGGACGAGAGCCACTGGCACTGGAACGGCCACGAATGGCAGCGCGTTGACGCCACGACGGCGGCGCCCGAAAAGCCCGACATCCTGGATGACGCCCGCCTCGAAGCCGCAATCGGCTGGCTTCGCCAACTGGATTGGTTCACCCCGGAGCCGGGACTTTGGTTGGGCGACGCGAGTGAAAACTTTCTCAACACGCTGGCGACCGCCTGGCCGGAGCGCCCCGCTGGCGCCGAGTTCCTCGGGAACGCCGCCTTTCAACGTCTTTTCCTGGCGCCCCGCCAGCTTCGTCCGCGCGTCATGGTTCAGGGCAGCGGGATCGATTGGTTCTCCGTTTCCACCGAGTGGGAACAGGAGGGTCTGAAGCTCACCGCCGCGGATTTGCAGAGCCTGCAAAACGCCACGGGGCGGTTTGTGAAATTGCCGGACAGCGGCTGGGTGGAATTGGACACGGCGGCCGTACGGTCAGCGCATGAGGTGATCGCCGACCTCGGCTTGGAAGACCTGAACGCGGACGCGCAGCGGGTTGATTTGGTGCAGGCGCTCCAGTTGAGCGAGGAAACCCTGACGCGCTTCGGCGACCAGGCGCAGGCCCAGGCGTTGCGCGAACGGTTGACCGCCTTCTCGGGCGTTCCCGTGACGCCGTTGCCGGAAACGGTGCAGGCCGAGATGCGGCCGTATCAGAAGGACGGTTTCGATTTTCTCTGTCATTTGACCCGGCTCAAACTTGGCGGTGTGCTGGCCGACGACATGGGCTTGGGCAAGACGTTGCAGACGCTGGCCTGGCTGGCTTGGTTGCAGGCGGAAAGGTCCAGCGACCCGAAACCGTCGCTGGTGATTTGCCCCGCTTCGGTTCTGCATAACTGGCGCCGCGAGGCGAACCGCTTCACGCCGCATTTGAAGGTGTTGGTGCTCGAAAGCGGCGCCGCGCGCCACAACCTGCGCAAGCAGATACCGCAGCACGATATTACCGTGACGAACTACGCCTTGCTGCGCCGCGACCTGGAAGCGTTGCAACGATTCGAGTTTCGCGCGGTGATCCTGGACGAGGCGCAATTCATCAAGAACCCCGGCGCGCAAGTGACGCAATCGGTTAAGCGTCTCGCCGCCGAGCATCGTCTTGCGTTGACCGGCACGCCGCTCGAGAATCGTTTGCTCGACCTTTGGAGCATCATCGATTTCGTGCAGCCCGGTTACCTCGGCACGCAATCCAAATTCAGCGAGCTTTACGAGCCGCGCGGTGAAGACGCCGCCTGGGCGCAAAAAATGGCGCGCCGCCGCCTGGCGGCCAAGGTCCGACCGCTGATGTTGCGCCGGCTCAAACGGCAGGTCGCCCAAGACCTGCCCGAACGAATTGAGGAACGCCGCGACTGCGAATTGGGCGAGTCGCAACGCAAACTTTACCTGGCCGAGCTGCGGCGCAGCCGCGAACGGGTGATGAAGACGGTCGCCGAGAAGGGGATCGCCAAGAGCAAGATTCATGTGTTGGCCGCATTGACCCGACTGCGCCAAATCTGCTGTCATCCCCAATTGGTCGGCAACGACTCAATTTCGGGCAAGAGCGAGACGCTCTTCGAGTTGCTCGAGCCGCTGTTGGCCGAAGGGCAGAAGGTTCTCGTTTTCAGCCAATTCGTCGAAATGCTCCAACTGCTCGAGAACGAATGTCGCCAGCGCCAAATACCGACGCACATCCTCACCGGCGAAACCAAGCATCGCCAAAAGGTCGTGAACGCGTTTCAGGAAGATCCGAACGCGTCGGTCTTTTTGCTGAGCCTCCGCGCCGCGGGCACCGGTCTCAATTTGACGGCGGCCAGTTACGTTGTGCTCTACGATCCGTGGTGGAATCCTGCGGTTGAAGCTCAGGCAATCGATCGTTCGCATCGCATCGGCCAGACGCGTACGGTCAACGCTTACCGCCTGATTGCTCCAGGGACGGTCGAGGAAAAGATTTGGGACTTGCAGCAGCGCAAAGCCCAGACGATCACCGATGTGCTCGGCGAGGAGGGTTTCGCCCGCAGCCTGTCGAAATCGGACTTAGAATACCTGTTTTCGGGAGAGTAAGAAAGCGGCTTAGACCGGCCTTTTCGTACTGCGCACCGGGCGCAGGCGCGCGACGGTTTTTCCGGACTAGCCGCGTGCGCTTGCCGCGGATTTGCCCTGCGCTTGAGAGTCCAAATGGCGCCGGAGATTCGCCAAAGTATGAAAAACTAACGGAGGTCCTGATTGCGTATTTGGGCTACGTTGTAAAGGCACCCGACTAGACAGCCGAAGCCGATGATCAAATACTGCCGTCGGCCCGCGTTTGAGATGTGAACCGTTTGAACGAGCCCCACCGGCGATCCAAAACGGTTGCTTTCTTGGGTCTTAAACGATTGGCGCTGAGAAAGCCCAAAACATCCAATCGCCCCGAGTAAAAAAAGGAGGGCGGATAGTTTGTTCAGTTGCATGAGTGTCGGCCCACGAAACCAATGTCTGATACGAACGGCGTTCCCGCAAGTCGCGCACATTATCAAGCTTCAAATCACTTAAGTGCGTTAAGGCTGGCGATCGTGACCTCTGTCTCTGGCAGGGTCTTCCGTGACGGATCGACTACGTTACGAGGTCCCGATTTTCGACCTATTGAGGCGCAATTCGAGTGGCAATCATCAGCCCGGTGGCCCAAGAAAGTTTGGTCGTCACGAAATCGCGACGTTGTTCGAGCGCGGCGATGAGAAGCGGGACCTTCGGCGCGTGGTCTTCAGGCCAGTTTGGCTGAGGCAGGAGATCGTCGATGAAGTAGAAGCCGCCGGGCTTAACCAAAGAGAGGGCTTCTTCGAGGTGCGTGAACTTTCCTGGCCAGGTGTCGGCGTAGATCAGGTCGTAACGTCGTCGGGGAGGGCGCTGGAGAAACGTGGCGCCATCCATTTGGTGAAACGTTACCCGCGGATCGGCCGCGAGGTGGCGCCTGGCAATGGCCGCTACCTCCGGGTCGATTTCGACGGAATCGAGCGTCGATGTGGCATCCATGCCTTGCAAGAGCCAGCTCGTGCCGATCCCCGTGCCCGTGCCTAATTCAAGAAACTGTCCGCCCGGCTTCGCGGCGGCCAAGGCGCGCAGTAGCGAGCCAGTGAGCGGTTCGGAACCCATGTTGAAACCGAGTTCGTGCGTCTCTCGCGCGATCGAGTCAAGCGCCGCTGGCGGACCGATGATTTCGTGGTCGTTCATGAGACTTCAGGACTGATCGTTTGGGGGGGGACGGTATCGGCGACGACGCGCGCCCGCAAGTTTCGGCTCGCCGCCGGGAAAGGGGTCAGAGATGCATAATGACATATTTATGCACTTATTCATCTCTGACCCCTTTTGGTCGGTACCTGAAACGTGATCGGCATGGACATCCGTGGCTCCTGAATTATATTGCGCGAGCCGATTGGCTGATGGGCGCGTGGACGAGCGGGTGCGGAAGCCGCACTCGCCTGCGGGCCGGGTCAACCGGGTCGATACGATTGCCACGATTTTATGAACGGTCCCGTTTCACCGGAGGAGTTCCAACGCCAGCTTGGGGAATTCATGCGCCAACATTTTCAGCCAGGGACTCCGCAGCCGCTTCCGAAGAGCGGCATCTCGGATACCGGCGACGCGCCCGGCGAACCGCAGGCCGGGCGGCAGATGACACCGCTGGCCTTTGACAAGAAACCGCGGGAGGTTAAGGCGTACCTCGATCGCTTTGTCATCAAGCAGGACGAGGCCAAAAAGGTCCTGAGCGTCGCGTTGTGCGACCATTACCATCAGGTGCGCCTCGCGCTCGAAGGGAAGGGGCAGCCGAACGCGACCAAGCAAAACGTCATTCTGCTCGGCCCGACCGGCGTCGGCAAAACCTACCTGGTCCGGAGTTTGGCGGACCTGATCGGCGTGCCGTTCGTCAAGGCGGACGCGACCAAGTTTTCGGAAACCGGTTACGTCGGAGGTGATGTGGAGGATTTGGTGCGCGATCTCGTCCGGCGCGCGGACGGGGACGTGACCCGCGCGGAGTACGGCATCATTTACATCGACGAAATCGACAAAATCGCCTCGGCCAACAACCTCCAGGGCCGGGATGTCAGCGGGCGCGGCGTCCAGACAAACCTGCTGAAGCTGATGGAAGAGACCGAGGTTCCCGCGCGAGCGCCCAATGATATCGCGGGTCAAATCCAGGCGATGATGGAGATGACCCAGCGTTCGGGCAAGAAGGCCCAGCCCGCGGTCATCAACACAAAGCACATTCTGTTCGTCGTCAGCGGCGCGTTTGGCGGCTTGGACAAGATTGTCCGCCGGCGGTTGCGCGAGGCGACGATTGGATTTGCCGCGGGGAATCAGCCATCGGTGGACGAAGACCGGACGTTCGAGCACGCGGAAACGCGGGACTTCATCGAGTACGGCTTTGAGCCGGAGTTCATCGGACGCCTGCCCGTGCGCGTCGTTTGCCTGCCGTTGGTCGTGGACGATTTATTCGAAATCCTAAAGACCTCGGAGGGAAGCATCATCCGGCAGTGCGAGCAGTCGTTCGCGGCCTACGGGATCGAGGTTCTCTTTCAGGAGGACGGGCTGCGCCGCATCGCGGAGCGGGCGGCGGAGGAAAAGACTGGCGCGCGCGGATTAGTGACGGTTTGCGAGCGCATCTTCCGGCAGTTCAAATTCGAGTTGCCATCCACGCAGGTGAAGCGGTTCGTCGTGACTCGGGAACTGGTGGACGACCCGACCGCCGCGCTCCAGAAACTGTTGGCCGAACACGAGCAGCAGGAACGCGTGGTGATGCGGCAACTGGTGCATGATTTCGGCCGGCGGTTTCAGGAAACGCACGGCTTGCGAATCACTTTTACCGACGTCGCGTGCGACCACTTGGTCTCGATGGCTCTCGAACAATCGCGCCAAGTTCGTGATCTCTGCGCGGAACGCTTCAAAGATTATCAATTTGGTCTCAAGCTCATCAGCCAGAACACGGGCCAACAGGAGTTTGCCATTGATGCGGACGCGGTCGCGAAGCCTGACAAAGTGCTCAGTGATTGGGTGGTCGCCAGCTACCGCAAAGGTGAGTCCAGCCAAGGCGGCGCGGTGTAATCAGGCGGCAAAGAGCGTGGTTCGGACGGTTCGATCCAGCGCTGGCGCGCGGCGCTCGAGATTCGGCGCGCCCTGCGTGGTCCGGCCCAGTCAAAAGCAGATTCCGGGAATTCGCATTGCGCCGAATTGAATTTGATCGGGGGCGCCACCAATTGCGTTAATTACTGCACTAGTCTGACCCGGTAGTAGCGCGTCCGCGCGATTCCCGTCGTCGGGTCGGACACGGAGGCGCTGGCGCCGGTCGCGGTCACGTCAGGGGCGAGATCGGACCAAAGTGGAACGCTCAAGGTTTCCGTCCATTGCACGCGGTAGGTATGGGAGGCAGCGGAGTTCCAGTGAATGACCGGCGTCCCACCATTGAAAGTGATGCTCGCGCCGGTGATTGCCGGAACCGATTGCGGATCCGCGGGGTTCGAGCCGAGGTCCAGTTCATCGCGATCCAGGAAGCCGTCGCCGTCGCGATCGATGCCGATGCGCCGGCCGCTTTCCTGCGGCACAACAGTGTAGGTGAGTTCATGCCCGGGTCCGGCCAGCAGAAGCAGGTCCGAGGGCGAGAGCGTTTCCGCTTGGCGGTCGGATTGGAACCGACCGGCGACTCGATCAAAGAACCAACCGCGTGGCTCGCCGTCCTTAATGCCATGCGCCACCAGGTCAACGCGATTTGAGGCAGCCGTCAAACTTGCCAACTGCAGCATCGCGTCCAGCAGCGGCGCCGTTACCGGCGCGTTCAGGGTGATCTGGCGGCCGACGGAGGCTGGAACATAAAGCCCAGGCAGGCCTTGGGAATTGTCTTGTGGCAATAGGATCTGCGCGTCTGGTCCCGAAAGTGATAGCAGGTACGCAATCGCGTCGGCGATCTCGCTATCCGAACTAAAGCCGGTATAGCCGACTTGTATGAAATGCGCCAACGAATCAACCCGCCCGTCGTGGAAGTAGCCGAATCCGGAGTGACCGGTCGGATGGGCGAAGTCGGCTCCGATGCGGTCTCCAAGCGTGCGAAGTTGTTGAATCTTAAACGGGAGCCTGTCGTCCCGGTTGTCTTCGTGCAATCCGAGGTGATGTTCGCCGTTGGGACCAGGGAGAATCGGGATCAAGTTGGTACCGATCTGAATCTGATCTTGGCCCAGGCCAGTGGGGAAGGTGTGGCAAATGGTACAGAAGACGTGGGTAGCGGCGGCGCCATGACTTGCGTCGCCTGAAGTGGGGGCGCTCGCGCCAAGCAGCCCGTTCGTCCCAAAACCGATTAGAGCAGGAAGGGCTACGTGCGTGGAAAGCGAATGGTCAAAATTGCGCAATCGATTCGGCGGAAAATAGATGGTCGCCAGGAAGTCCTTGAAGGCCTGCATTTCATTGGTGGTCAGGGCGGTTGCGGCGGCCTGAAGATTGGTAAACGTGGGATTGAATGCTTCCAGTCCGTCGCGATCGCCGCGCCAATGAAACGGCTCGTGACCAATGATGTCTTGCAGCGTTTGCGTCAACATCGGGCCTTTCATGGGGTGGTAATCCTTGCCGGGAAGTCCGACGCCAGGAGAATAATTGCGATTGGTGATAGACGAAATCGCCTGCCCGGCGGGGTTCCCCAAGTCCCAGGCCAAACGGTCCATTCGCGCGTCTGGATGACAGGAAGCGCACGCGGCCTGTCCGAGGCCGGAGGTTTTATGCGTGTCGTAGAGCGCGGGGCGACCGGCTTTGATCACCGGCGGGGTCGGGTCAAAGAGCTTCAGCCTGCCAACGAGCGTCGCGGACAAAGCGTCCACGAGGGCGACCGTGGCGTCGAATCGGTTGAAAACGTAGAGCCGGTGGCGTGGTTCGTCGAGCGCCATGCCGGTTGGGCCGGAGCCAACCGGCAGTCCGGCGATCGGCTCGATCCGGTCTCCCGCGGCGTTGATCACCACCAGATTGCTCGAGCCCATGCCGGTCACGTATCCCCGATCCCCACCGGAATTCCAAAGGATGCCGCGAGGATCACCAAGCGATTGATAGCGCAAGGATTCGGCGACGAAATTAGTGGTGTAATCCAGGTGAGGATTGAGATCCTTGATGACGGTGGCTTTTCCGGAGGCGTTCGCGATCGCCAAGTTGACTCGAACGAATTTCCCATTCAACACCGGCTCGAAACGAACGTTGTTGAGGGCTTCGGTGCCGACCACCGTGACGGCGCCGGACGCCGGATTCACGGCCAGATCCATGCACAAATTCATCAGGCCCGAGATATAGCTGACTGAGAACGATTGCGCGTTGATCACCGCGACGTCGTGGTCGGGCAGGTCCCAGCCCACGACGCGTCCGCTCAATGCGGCGTTGGTTCCACTGACCCACGGCGACCAATCGCCGCCGTTGTCGTCCATCCAACGTCCTTGAGCGTCCTTTTTCACAATGAGTTCGGCGCGAGGGAGCGCGGCGTTGGTGGAGATCGCGGGATTTAGCGGCGGATTCAACAAGGCGCCAGCGTTCGGAGGCGGATTTCGCCCCTGGTACGGTCCGCTAGGCAATTCTACGACCCCAAGCCCCGGGGTGACGCCGAAGTCGGTAAACGGGGGCGAGAGAATCGTGGAAGCATTGCCCGACTCAAAGATGGCGACATAGACCGTGGCGCCGTCGGGGCTGACGGCCATCGAACGGGGACGGTCGCCGTCGATATTGATGACGTTCGTTTTGGCGAGACTGTCTGGATCAAAAACCAGCACGGTGTTGTCGGCGGTGCAGGTGACGAAGGCGCGCTGCGGCGAGCCGGCGAACGCGATGTCCGCGGGTAGTCGTTGGGTGTCGAGCGTAGCCCGAACGCGAAACGTCGTCGTGTCCACCACGCTGACCGAGTCGGACATTTTGTTGACCACCCATGCCTCGGCGTCGTTACGGAACCGGACGGAAACCGGGTCCAGCCCAACCGAGATGGCGCCGAGCGGTGACGGCGGATCATTACGGAGATCGAAAAGTTCGAGACGATTGTCGGGCAAATTGCAAACGGCCAGGGTTTGGCCGTCAGGACTCATCGCGATTGGATGCACGGGGGCCGACTCCCAGTTGACGAACGAGTTGGTTGGCGCGGCGGGCAGAGCCTGTCCCCTGCCGGTCGTGACGAACGGAGATAAGCTAAGCAGTATAACGCGCGTGCCCACCCAGAATAGTCCCTTCATCCGCAGTTCTAATAGCACGTCGATTCTGACCGCGCAAACATCTTGAACGCGCGCTCTCCGCGGCGCCCTATTGATTGCGCACGGAGCCGTCGGGCATCGTCGTTTGGTCGAAGGTGGCGCCCGTGAGCGTCATGCCATTGGTATTGGCTCCGGTGAGATTCGCATGGCCCAAATCCGCGGCGGAGAGGTCGGCGTTCGAGAGGTCGGAACCCGACATGTCCGTGAAGCGAAGGTCTGTCGCGCTCATGCTCGCGTGCGAGAGGTTGGCTTTAGTGAGATCGACGTTCAACCATACCGCCGAAGTCAGATTCGCGTGGTTCAAGTCCGCTCCCGAGAGAGTCGAGCCGATCGTGAGGGAGGACGAAAGATCAATTCCGTGAAGGTCCCGCCCGACCGCCCCTTGATTGGTGATTTCCCAGACCAGGCGCCATTTCGTGGCGATGATGGTATTGCTGTCGATCAACGTTCCCTTGAAATCCGCGAAAAGCAGCGTCGCGGCCGCGAGGTTCGCTTGGCGCAGGTCGGCGCCCGATAGATCAGCCGCTTGCAAGTTGGCGGAGCTGAGATCGGCGTGCAACAGGTTCGCTTCCCGCAGGTCGGCGCCGATAAAATCGACTCCGTGCAGTTTGCGGTTGGGAGCGCTCTGATTCAGGATCTGCCAGACGAGGCGCCACTTAGGGTCAACGACGGTTTGATCGTCCATTTTGGTTCCGTGCAGCGAGACCAGGTGCATATCCGCGCCGGAGAGAACGGCGGAGCGAAGGTCGGCTCCGGTAAGGTCGGCGTCGAACATTTTCGCGTTCCCGAGCTGAGCGAAACTCAGATCGGCGTTCACGAGGTCCGTGTCCTCGAGGTCCGCGCCCAGAAGATCCGCCGCAAAAAAGCTCGCGCCGCTCAGTTCCGATTCGCTGAGGTCGGCGTTTTCAAGGTTGGCGCCGCTGACGATGGCGTTGCTCAGGTTGATTGATTTGAGACTGGCCCCGAAGAGATCAGCGCCAAATAGATTGGCGAAGCGAAGGTCACCTTGGTCCAGGGTCGCGTTGATCAGGTTGGCCTCGCTCAAATCGATGGAGGCTCGCACCCGGTAAAAGACGGACCCTTGATGGTCGCCGGGCACGGTGAACGCAAGTTTCTGCTTCGAGCCGTCCAATACGGGGCCCACTGGTGACCAGTTCATCAGGTCGGCGCTCTGCTCGACCTGAAAACTCGGAAAGACCGGGCGACCCGGCGTGGGCACGACGGACCCGGCGCTCCAACTTAACGCGAGACTGGACTGATTCGTCGGCTGGATGCGCAAACCGACCGACTGTTGCCCGTACGTCAGGTCCATGCGTCCGAACGTCGCGATGATGCTCCACACCAGGACACTCTGAATCGCGCGCGTGGGTAACGGCTTCATAAACTATTGCACGAGCTTGACCCGATAATAGCGCGTCAACGCGACCACGCTGTTCGAGTCGATCGTGGAGGCGACAGCTCCGGTTGCGGTCACGTCCGGCGACAGATCGGACCAATTCGGGTCGGCCAAAGAGTTTTTCCATTGCACACGGTAGGTGTGAGCGGGCGCGGCGTTCCAACCAATCGCCGGCATCCCGTTGGAAATCGTAATGGTCGCGCCGCTGATCACCGGGACGGAGCGCGGATCGGCTGGGTTAGAGCCGAGATCCAATTCGTCGCGGTCGAAGAACCCGTCTTGGTCACGGTCGATCCCGATCCGGCGACCGCTGCCGCGCGGGACGACGGTGAACGTCAATTCATGCCCCGCTTCGGCGAGTTGAACCAAGGCCGATGGCGAAAGCGTTTCCGACAGCCGGTCAGATTGAAATTGTCCGGATGAGCGGTCAAAAAACCAACCGCGTGGCAGGCCGTCCTGAAACCCGCGCGCGACCAAATCGACCCGGCTCGTGGGGGAGTTGGCGAGTCTGATCATCGTGTTCAATAGCGCCGGCGCGAGCGCCGAAGCGAGCGTAAGCTGGCGACCGACCGACGCCGGAACGTCTTGCCCTGGCGTGCTTGGAGGAAGGTTCTGATTGGTCAGCGTTGGCGCGACCGGTAGGTCCGAGCCGGGGATCGAAAGCAAGAAGCCGATCAAATCGGCGGTTTGGCGGTCGTCGGTCATGGCGAACGCGGTCTGGATGAAATCGGCGAGCGAATCAACGCGCCCATCGTGAAAGAAGCCAAAACCGCTGCGGCCGGTGGGGCGCTGAAAATCGGCGCCGAAGCGATCACCTAAATTGCGAAGTTGCGGGATCTTAAATGGGAGCGTGTTGGCCCGGTTCAGTTCGACCAGCGCGAGATGGCGCTCACCATTTGGCCCCGGCGGAATCGCTTGCCAAGCGATGCCGGTCCATTTGCGATCGACCCCCAGACCGTTCGGTAACGTGTGGCATGGCGTGCAAATCGCGGTCGCGGTCTGCTGAAATACCGTCAGGCCGGCCTGGGCGTTTCCGGGCGGCAACGGGGCGCCCGGCGGGAGCGCGCCGCGTCCCAGCGCAGTTTGGCCCGGCAGGGGGACGTTGGTGGAAAGTGAATTGTCCAGGTTGCGGAGGCGATTCGGGGGGAAATAGACGGTGGCCAGAAAATTCTTGAACTCCAGCATTTCGTTGGTGGTCAGCGCGGAGGCGGCGGCTTGGAGATTGGTGAACGTCTGGTTGAATTGCTCCAAGCCGTCGCGGTCCCCACGCCAATGGAACGGCTCATGCCCGATGATGTCCTGCAGCGTCTGCGTCAGCATCGGGCCTTTCATCGGGTGAAAATTGTTGGTAACGGCCGGCGGAAGGGCGCCGTAGTTTCGGTTCGTCAGGGCCGCGGAAACCGCCTGACCCGACGGGTCACCCAAGTCCCACGCCAGTCGATCCATACGGGCGTCCGGGTGGCACGAGGCGCAGGACGCCTGGCCAAGGCCCGACGATTTGTGCGTGTCGTAAAAATGGGGCCGGCCGAGCTTGATCGCCGGCGGGGTCGGATCGAACAGGACGACTAATCCGATGGCCTGCATCGTCGTGGTATCGACCAGGCTGATGGTGGCGTCAAATCGGTTGAGGACGTAAAGCCGGTGTCGCGCCTCGTCCAACGCCATGCCGGCAGGCCCTGATCCCAATTGCAGTCCAGCCTGCGGTTCGAGACGAGCGCCGCTGGCGTCGATGACGACAAGGTTGCTCGAACCCATGCCGGTCACGAAGCCCCGCGCGCCCGAGGACTCCCACACCACGCCGCGGGGATCGCCCAGCGACCGATTGCGCGTGGATTCCGCGACGGCGTTGGTCGAATAATCGAGATGGGGGTTGAGGTCCTTGACGATCACATTGGTCCCTGAAGGCGCCGCGAGCGCGATTTTCACGCGTGCAAAAACGCCCTTCAGAACCGGCTCGAAACGAACGTTGTTGATCCCGTCGGTGCCGACGACCGTGACCACGCCGGACGCTGGGTTCACCGCCACGTCCATGCATAGATTCATCAAGCCGGAGATATAACTGGTGCCAAATGTCTGCGCGTCGATAACGGCGATGTCATGGTCCGGCAAGTCCCATCCCGGCTGGCGGCCGCTAAAGATGGCATTAGTTCCGGTGACGAACGTTGACCAGTCGCCGCCGTTGTCGTCCATCCAACGTCCGCGGGCGTCCTTCTTAACGATTAGGCTAGCCTGGGGCAGCGTCGCGTTGGTCGGGATCGCCGGATTGATCGAGGGCACAAGATTTGTTCCGACGTTGGGCGGTGGGTTCGTTCCCTGGTACGGCCCTCCGGGGAACTGAACGACTCCGGGCGTGGGAAAATCATTCAACCCGACGAGCGGAGGCGCCAGGATCGTGGAGGCGTTGCCTGATTCGAAGATCGCGACGTACACCTTCGCGCCGTCCGGGCTGACCGCCATGGCGCGTGGGCGTTCGCCATCGATGCTGATGACGTTCGTGCGAACCAAGCTAACCGGATCGAAGACGAGGACCGAGTTGTCGTTGCCACAGGTTACAAATGCCCGCCGCGGCGTTCCGGCGAAGGCGACATCGGCCGGGGCGCGCTGGGTATCGAGCGTGGCCCGCACGCGAAACGTCGCGGTATCGACCACGCTGACGGAGTCCGACATGCGATTGACGACCCACGCTTCGCCGGTGTCTAGGAAGCGAACGGAGACGGGATCAAGACCCACCGGAACGCCGCGTGGCGGCGCGGGAAAATTGGCCGGGCGGAGATCGATCAGTTCGAGGCGATTGTCCGGTAGATTACAGACGGCGAGGGTGTTCCCGTCCGGACTCAACGCCACCGGATGCACCGGCGCCGTCTCCCAATTGACGAAGGAGTTAGTCGCGGAATTCGGCGGCGTCTGGCCGCGGCAAATCTCGACTAGCGGCGAGGCAAAAACTGCCGCCAGACAGAGAACCGCGACGCAAACATCCTTCATTCATTGGTGTGTTAGCAAAACACATGCCAAAAATACCGTCGTTGAACCGCGTTTAGCCCGCTTCGGCGCCGACCCCCGCCATCAGCCCCATCAGCGCCGCCGGCGAGAACTCGGAGCGGGGCAGTTCGCCGGCCACGCGGCCTTGCCGCAAAACCATGATGCGGCGGCTGAGGCCCGTGACCTCCGGCAACTCCGAGGAAATCAGCAGGAGCGCCAGGCCTTGGCAGGCAAGCTCGTCGAGCAAGTCGTGAATCTCCGCCTTCGCGCCGACATCGACGCCGCGCGTTGGTTCATCGACGATCAGAATGCCGCACTGGCGCGCCAGCCATTTGGCGACCGCGATCTTTTGTTGATTTCCGCCGCTAAGCCCGGCGATGGGGGCTTCATAGGACGGCGTCTTGACGCGCAATCGTCCGCCGTACGACGCCACCAACTCGCGCTCCGCGCCGCGTCTCACGAAACCGCGGCGGGTCAGGCGGTCCAACGCGGCCAGTGAGGCGTTTTCGCGGCAATTCATGGTCAGTACCAATCCCTGCCGTTTGCGGTCCTCGGGAACGAGGCCAAGCCCGGCGCCGAGCGCGGCGGCGACTGAACGTAGCGGCAATTCCCGCCCATGGACCCAAATGCGCCCGGTCGCCGCGTCATCCAACCCTAAGATGGCCTGCGCCACCTCGCTGCGACCCGCGCCGACCAACCCGGCGAACCCGAGTACTTCGCCTTGCCGCAACGTGAAGCTCACTCCGTTGAATTTTCCCGGCGACGCCAGGTTCTCGACCCGGAGCGCTTCGTCGCCGAGCGGACGGCTGACATGGCGCGGTTCGTGATGGGTCAACTCGCGACCGATCATTTGTTGAACGATTCGTTGCGGGCTGGTGGCCGTAATCGGTTCGGTCGCGACGTGCCGGCCATCGCGCAGGACGGTCAGGGCGTCACACAGGCGGAAGATTTCCTCGAGCCGGTGGGAGACGTAAATAATCGTGATCCCACGCCGTTTCAGGTGGCCCAACAGTTCAAAGAGATGCTCGCTCTCGTGCGCGGAAAGCGAACTGGTCGGCTCGTCCATGACGATGACCTTCCCGCCGGCGCCGACGGCCGCCGCGATTTGTACGATCTGTTCCTGCCCGGTCGAAAGTCGGCTGATCGGCACATCCACGTCAATGTCGGCCGCGATTTCATGCAGCATCGACTGCGCAAGCGTCCGCGTCCGACCGCGATCCACCCAACCCCAGCGACTGGGCAGATCGCCGAGGCAGAGGTTTTCGGCGACGGTCAAATTTGGGCAGAAGGCCAACTCCTGGTGCACCATGGCGATGCCAAGGTGGCGCGCCGCCAACGGGTTCGCGGGACGAATCACGTGGCCGTCGAGTTGTATCTCGCCTTCGTCAGCGGTATAGACGCCGGCTAGGATCTTGCCCAGCGTGCTTTTGCCCGCGCCGTTTTCCCCGACCAACGCGTGGCAGCTTCCCCGCGCGATCGCGAACGAAACGCCGTCCAGCGCCAGCGCCCCGGGGAATTGTTTGCGGATGTTATGGAACGAGATGAAGGCCATCGGTCAGGGGCAGGGCGGAGCGGGCGCTGGGACCACTGTTGAGAAGAACGCTCGGCAGGCTTGCCACGGCTCGGCGGAGCCTCTCCCCACCGGTTGGGGTTGGGGCCAGGCCGAGGGGAATGCCCCGGCGAGGGTTACTTGGGGAGCCACTTCTCCCAATTTTTGGCGAAGGCATCGACGTTCTCTTTCGTCACCGGCACCAAAGGGCTGACGTCGTGGACCGCCGCCGGCTCCTGCTTCAGATAAATCTTGTTGATCAGATGCTCGACTGAGCGATAGCCCCATTCATAGACCTGTTGGGCAAGTAAAAGCTGCACATGGCCGCTGCGCAAGTAGGCCAATTCCGGCGGTAACGCGTCCACGGAAACGCATTTGACGGTTCCCGGCGCCCACTTGAGGGCGCTGTCCGTGAAGAGCGGCCAGCCGCCGATCATCGCCCAGCCGGTGATCTCGGGATTGGCCTGCATCACTTGCTCGACCTTCGCCGCCGCGTCCTGCGGAGTTTCCTTGTGGTAGTACGTGTCGCGAATCGTGATGCCGCTATACTTTCGGGCGGCGTTCTTCACGCCCTGCACTCGTTTCTGCAGGTTCGGCGCGTTTTGATTGCCGGCCAGGATCGCGACGACCCCTTTGCCGTCCATTACTTTGGCCAATTCCTCCATCACCTGTTCACCGCATTTTTCGTCATCGACGCCGAACGTCACGAAGCGGTGGCTGGCGGGAGCGTCGGAGTCGAACGTCGCGACCGGCACGCCGTTCTTTACCGCCGAGTTGATCGCGTCGGTCAATTTGTTCGCGTCGGAGCAACTGACGGCGATGCCGTCGGCGCCGCTGAGGACGAGTTGCTCGATGGCTTCAGCTTGTTTTTGGGCGTCTTCTTCGTTCGGGGTGCGCCAGTCGATGGTGATCTTGAGGCCGTATTTCTCGCCGAGCGCTTTGGCGGCGTCGTTCGCGCCGACGCGGGCGGCTTGGAAGACCGGGTTGCCTTGGGACTTGGCCACCAGGCCGATGGTGTACGACTTCTTGGTTTGGGCCTTGGTTGTCGGGGCGACGACGAGCGCCAAACCTAACGACAACGCGAGCGGGAGAACATGCAGTTTCATGATTTGCTGTGGTTTTCCGGGAGTCTAGGGATTGCCGGCGCGCCCGGCAAGACGGCGTTTGGCGAGCCACGTGTTGAGTTGATCGAGCACGACGGCCAGGATGACGGCGATGCCGATGATGATGCGGCTGTAACTTTGATCGATGCGCAGGATGACGATTCCGTTGTCGATCATTTTGATGATGAGGGCGCCCAAAAGCGCGCCGAGGGCCGTCCCCTTGCCGCCGGAAAGGCTGGCTCCGCCGACCACCGCCGCCGCGATGACGTCCAGTTCATATCCCGAGCCGTCCCCGGATGAGGCGCTCCCGTAATAGCCAAGCGCGACCAGCGCCGCGACGCCGGCGGCGAGGCCCGAGTAGATATAGACGCTCAGTTTTACGCGGGCCACGCGGATGCCGCTAAAACGGCTGGCCAGTTCGTTGCCGCCGACCGCGTAGATGCGCCTGCCCGCGGCCAGCCGGGATAAATAGATTCCCCCCGCGACGGCCGCGAGCAGTATCACCGCTAATGGCGCCAGGCTAAGATCGTCACCGACCTGCCAGCGGACCAGTTTTCTAAACTCCGGCGGAAATTCCCCGACCGATTGCCCGCCCGTGATAACGAACGCGATGCCGCGGTAAATCGCCATCGTCCCGAGCGTGATGATGAACGGGTGGACCCGCAACGCGACGATCATGCCGCCGTTCAACAGCCCGCACGCCGTGGCGGCCCCGACGCAGGCCAACATGCCCGCGCTGGCGCGTTCCCAGCCCGGCGCTTGGGCGAGCGGCCCCTCGGCGCCAAATTTATGGAAGACGAGCGCCCCGAGAACGGACGCAAGCGCATACACCGAGCCGACCGACAGGTCGATGCCGCCGGAAATGATGACCAACGTCGCCCCCACCGCCATAATCGCGACAAAACTCGTGTCCTTCGCTAATTGCGTCAGGTTCTGCGCGTTAAAGAATTTGTTTTTCTCGAGGAGCACGGGCACGCGCTCCCCGGCCGTGTTGGTCGTGAAAAGGCGCTCACGCTCTCCGGCGGCATTCTTCGTGAAGGCGGGCATATTAACGCTGCCGCCGAAGCTCGCCAGCAGAAGACCGAGCAGAACGATGACCACGACCAGCCCCCCTTCCTGAAAGCGGGCGCGACGGGCGCGCGGCGGCGCCGTTGGAGCGGTCGTCGAGTTCATGCGATTGCGCGCGAAATTAAGGTCGGGGCTCCCAATTGGCGATACATTTTGTACAGCGGCGCGGCGGCGTTGCGCCGTTATCCACGACTGGCGCTGAGTGAACGTTCGCCGATCGCGACTGTGATGCCGCTGAATGCTCACCTAATCGAAATGCCACGAGGACGCGGCTTCTGGGAAAAGCGGTGTCGGCGCTGCGCTCTGCCACCGCACTCCACGGTGCGCTCGAACCGAAGTCGCCGCGCGGTATGGAGTGCGTCGGCAGAGCGAAGCGCCGACGACGCTATCGCCGGGACGGACGCGTGCTTCGGTTCGGGTGTTCAACGACCGCTTAGGCGCTCAAAGCGGTGTCGCGCTGCGCGCTTGCCGCGCCGAAGCGGCGCGAAGGCGGGTGCCGCCGCATATAGCGCGGCAACCTTGGGCGAGACGTTACCTGTGCGGCGTGGCAAAGCGCGACGCGACGCCGGCTGGGGTTTTGAGACGGCAGGGGCGCACGCTGGGCAGGCGAAAATGTGGTCGGCGCTTCGTCGTAGCGAGACGTTCCACCTCGGAGTCGGAACGGGCCGATCGGTACTTTAAGGATTTGTTTTGCGCGTCCGCGGACGTGGACCGAGGCGAAGCCGGCCGCTCTAAGTGTTGTATAATATGCACAATGAACGGTTTTGCCCCTTCATGCGTCCAATCGTCGGCTTAAACTCTGGAATGGGGCTTGAGCTTTGGGTCAAAGCGCGGCGCGACGGCGGGGCAGTGAAGGGGCCAGTTCGCGCCCGAAAGCTTTTGACCAATTGGGGCGGCGAGGTTAAATCAATTCCCTCGAAAGCCCTTGTGGCTTAATAAATTTTGATGAACTTGCCGATTTACTTTCTCGCGGCTTCCGAGTTTAGCCAAACGGAGTTGGTTTTCGTCTGGCAGCGCGCCCGCCCGGAGGCGAAGGCGATCATTTTCATCCTGATCGTTTTCTCGATTTTTGCCTGGTCGGTGATGGCGTCCAAAACGATGCAGATGCGCCGGGCCAAGAGCCTGAACCGATACTTTGACGCCGAATTTCGCGCCCAGAAAACCGTGCTCAGCATCTTTGATCGCCGCGTTCAAGTGGACGGCTGTCCGCAGTTCGTCGTCTATCAAGCGGGCTGCGTCGAACTGGACGCGCGGCTCAGGACGTCCGGCGGCGAACGCCGGCGGCACACGACGCTGAAATCGATGGAGCACGTCAAACGAGCCTTGGAACGGGCGGTCGCGCAGGAGGCTCTCCGCCTTGAGTCAGGGTTGATCCTGTTGGCGATCGCGGTGAGTGGCGCGCCGTTTCTGGGTCTCCTCGGGACGGTTTGGGGCGTCATGAGCGCGTTCGGCCAGGTGGCGATGGCCGGCCGGGCCGACCTGGCGACCATGGCGCCGGGCGTGGCCGCGGCGTTGATCACGACGGTGGCCGGGTTGCTGGTCGCGATCCCGTCGATGTTCGGCTACAATTGGCTCGTCCACAATCTGCGGGTGATTACGGTTGAACTCGATAACTTCGCCCAAGAGCTGGCTTCTAAAATGGAAGTTGAATATTTGGAAGACGACGCTGTCGAATAGCCCATGTCAACGCTCCCAACGCGCCGAGATCGAGACTGACCCAACCTCATGCGCCGTTTTTCGCAACGCAATCCGCTGGTCACGCTGAGTGATATCAACATCACTCCGCTCCTCGACCTCGCGTTTGTGCTGCTCATCATATTCGTCATCACGACCCCGCTGCTGGAGCAGGGGATCGATATGAAATTGCCCAAAGGGGGCAAGCCCAGTCGGCCGTTACAAAAGAGCGACCTTCGGGTGGTGGACGTCACCTCGCAGGGATCCTACGCGTTGAGTGGCAAACGCCTGCCGCTGCCTCAGATCGTTACGGAGCTGGTTCGTGTTCACCGGTTGAATCCCAACCTAGTCGTTCGCGTCCGGGGCGATGAGGCCACTCCTTGGAAGAATATCTCCGCGGTGATCGACCGTCTTTCCAGTCAGGGAGTCACCGACGTTTCCTTTGGAACGGCTCCGGAGGATCACCGATGAAGGCTCGGCGTCTGGCAGGCGTTGGAACTGGCGTCTGGATCGCAAGTCTCGCCCTGGCGTTCTGGCTTGGGGCTGCTTGGTCGCGATCAGAAAAGAGGCCGATTCAAAAGTCATTGGCCGAGAGTGACATGCGCGTAATTCAAATCACCGCTGACGGTGGGTATTACTTGGACGGCAAGACGATATCGTTGGAACAGATTGGAGTGGAATTAGGTCGCCTTCAAGCCGTCTCCCCGCGCTTAAACGCGCGATTGCAGGCTGATCAATCGGCAGGCTGGAATCGCGTCGCGGCGGTGGTTGATCGGCTTAATCAAGAGCGAGTTCGCGTGATCTCATTCGCGGCGTCACCGGAGGGGCGTCCATGAGCCGGCTGCAAAAGAAATGCTTGATCGCGTCGGCGGTGACGCACTTGGTGCTTTGCTTCGTGCTGCTCTTTGGCCCCGGCTTTCTAACCTCGCCCCGGCCCGTGAATCTGCCCGTGCTGAACGTCATTCCGTCGAAGCTCGTTGATGATTTATTGTCTGGCGGCGGCAATCCCCATGCCTCGCCGCCCGCATCGGCAAAATCTCAACCGGCCCCAACCCCGCCGGAACCGCAGCCGCCGACCACTCAGCCGCAGACCCGCGCGCAACCCGATACGCCGCCGCCCAAACCGGAGCGGGTCAGGCCGCGTGAGACCGTAAAACCGCCGAAGCCGGACCCGGAGCCGACCAACGAGAAATCGACCGAACCGATCGTGGACAAAAGGGCGGAAAAGGCCAAGCAGCGCGACGCGCTAATCGAGGCCAGCTTGGCCAAGACGATCAAAAAGAAAGTGGCGCCCAAAACGACGCCGGATGACTCGGCAGCCGACGACGCCCGCGCCCGCGCCGCGGAGAACCTTCAACGCCTCAATGGGATGGTTCAACAATTGGCAAATGGTTTATCCCATTCGACTTCGATCGAGATGCCGGGTCCGGGCGGCGCGGCATTTGCCAACTATGGCCAAGCGGTGCAGAGTATCTATGACCACGCGTGGAGACGGCCGGGAGACGCCCCGAACCAGGCCGAAACCGTGACGGTCGAAGTCGTCATCGCGAGAGATGGCCGCGTGATTCGCTCCTCGATTCTGAAGCGTTCGGGTCATCCGACGCTCGACAAATCGATCCAGATTACCCTCGACGCCGTCAACATGGTCCAGCCGTTTCCCGAGGGCGCCACCGACGCCCAGCGCACTTTTGACATCAAGTTTTATTTTGAACCCGACGCCGATCGCTAACCGAATGAATTCCAAAATCCCTTCCTTGTTCTCCCGTCTCGCAATTGCCTTGCTGTTGGTAGGCGGCGTCAGTCCTGGTGGCGTCGTCCGTAACGCCGCGGCGGACGAATTAACCATTCACGGTTGGCCCGACGCGAGCCAGCCGATTCCCGTATCGCTCGATGGGTTTACCGGCGAGGAAAAGTCGGTTTTGGCGTTCGACCTTGAGATTGGCGGTTGCGACATCGTCCCGGCTGACAAAGCGAGCTATCTGGTTCGCGGCGGGAACGATGGCGGGGTGATGGGCCAGGTTACCCACCGCGCCAGCAAGGCGGTGTTGCTCCCGATGACCAAGTACACCGGCGGGTCGGTGCGGTCGCAGGCGCACGCGCTCTCGGCCGAAATCATCGGCAAGATCACCGGGGTGAAGGGGATCGCCCGGAGCAAGGTCGCCTTCAAGGTTGATACTGGCGGCACGAGCGAGATTTACTACTCGGATTACGATGGCTTCAACGCCGTGCAGGTCACCTCCGACCATTCCACCGTGGCGGCGCCAGCGTTCGGCCCGGGGGGACATTTGCTTTACTACACCTCGTATCGGGCGATTAATCCCGATATTTACTCACATGACCTGCGGACCGCCGAGCGGCAAGCGATCGCCAAGTATCCCGGGTTGAACACCAGTGTCGCCGTTTCCCCGGACGGGCGGCGCCTGGCGATGATTCTCAGCAAATCCGGCAGCCCGGACGTTTACGTCTGTAACGCCGATGGGAGCAACTTGAAGCAATTGACCTCAACCAAGGAGGACGAATCGTCGCCGTGCTGGTCGCCGGATGGACGGACGATCTGTTTCGTCTCACGCTCGTCCGGGCGGGGGAGACTCTACACGATTCCCGCCGAGGGCGGCGCGACGCAGCATCTGGTGACCGCCGAGGTCGGCAACGCGACCGAGCCTGACTGGTCGCCGGATGGCAAGACGATCGTATTTACGGCTTTGAGGGGGGAGTTCAACCTTTGCACGGTTCCCGCGGGTGGCGGCCCAGTCACGACCTTGGTCGCCGGTGAGGACGGCGCCTGGGCGGCGAACTCCCGGACGATCATTTTCACTCGGCGCGAGGGAAATCGACGCATCCTCTCTTTGCTTGACGTTCCAACCAAACACGTAAAGGATATTCACAGAGTTTCGGGAAGCTGCTCGCAGCCCTGTTGGGCCAAATAACCTTCCTGCCAAAAACTATCATGAAACACGCTAGCTTTTTTAATGTCATCGCGTTGGGTGTGGTCCTTGCCATCGGCCCGACGGGATGCGCTAAATCGCCCAAAAACCCCACGCCGATCCCCGGCAAAATGCCGAAATCAGTCTCGAACGACGCGGGGCCGGGCAACCCGATTATTCCGGGCGGCGGCGATAACACCTCGCCTGGCAAGACGGTGCCGCCGACGGACAACCCGAGTGCGAAACCAGTCGATCAGCCGAAGGAAACCACCGGGGGCATTCCGATCGTCGGTGATTGGAATGGGCGTCCGATGGATACCAACTATTTCAAAGCCGACACGATTTACTTCGAGTTCGACAAAGCCGCGATCCGGCCGAGTGAACGCAGCAAAATCGAGGCCGTCGTGAGCGATTTGAAGAGCAATCCGGCCAACGCCGTCTTGGTCGAAGGGCACTGCGATGAGCGCGGGACCGAAGAATACAATCGCGCGTTGGGCGAACGCCGTGCGCTGGCGGTACGTGAATATATCATTCACTCGGGGATCGGCGCGGAGCGGGTGTTTACGATTAGCTATGGTTTGGATCGTCCGGCGGTGGATGGACATAACGAAGAGGCGTGGTCTAAGAATCGGCGCGCGCAATTCGATCTGCTGCTGCCCAAGCCGGGGCAATAAGCTCTCTGGAACGAGTGGCGTTCGGCGGCGCATAAACCGTTCGCCGCTCTGGAATCCGGCCACGACCAGGATTAGTTTTGGGCTTTGCCGGCGCACTCCGCATCGCGCGGCGAAATGTTGGGCGCCGTTCCCTGCGCGACGGGTTGGTCACGCGAAAATTCCGAACGAATGCACGCTTTGAGCGCGGCCCGCAAAATACTCGGGATGGGGATCGGCTCCGACGAGCTGAAAATGCTGACGTTGTTGACCGCGTTAGTCGTGATTCTCCCGCGAGCGTGGGTTGCGCCACGCAAGGATATCGCCCAAGCGTTCCAACGCCTGATGCGTTTTTGGCGACGGCGTCGAGACGGATAACCTATAACTCGTGGGCTGGCCCCGAGCGTTCAGCGTCCGGTTCAAAGAAATCAGGGCCGATCGCGTCGGCTTTTGGGGCTTTACTACCGACAACGCATGACGTAATTTGGGGTTGAAAAGATGACTTTTATGAACACTACTTTGGCAATTCTTGGATTGGGTGGCGGCGAGTTAATCATCGTCCTGGTCGCGGTTTTGATTCTCTTTGGCGCCAAACGAATCCCGGAGTTTGCGAAGGGTTTGGGGCAGGGGATCAAGGAATTTAAGAAAGCGTCGCGCGAAGTGACCGACGAAATCCAACGGGCGGTGGACGAAGATCACACGCCGCCGCCTCAGAAAAAACTCGCCCCTCCGGTGGAGACGTCCACCGAATCCGCGCACACGACTGCCGCTCCCAAAGCCTGAAGGTCTGATTTCCGGGTTCAGGTTTTGTCATGGCTGACCCAACCGACGAGCCACGTCTTGAAGAAGACGAGGATGGTGGTGGCGCTGTAAAATCGTTTCTCGAGCATCTCGAGGATCTGCGCTGGATGCTCATCAAGAGCGGCGCCGCGCTTTTGATCGGAATGGTGGTTTGCCTGGTCGGCGGGGACAAGGTCGCGGTGATTTTAGCGCGCCCAGTCTTGCTCGCCAACCAGATGATTCCGGAGCCGGCGCTCAAGATTCATTTGGGCTTCTACGGTCCCGCGACCGGTTTCATGTCGGCCGTCCACCTTGGTTTTTTTGGCGGTATCATTCTTTCGTCGCCATTCATTATCTATTTTGTCGCCGAATTTGTGATGCCGGCGTTGAAGGTGAAGGAGAAGAAGTACTTTCTGCGGGCGTTCTTTGTGGGGGTCTTGCTTTTTTTGGGGGGAGTATCGTTTTGCTATTTCCTGATTCTGCCACGCGCGCTTCAGGTCGCGGTTTACTGGAGCAAATGGTTGCTGCCGGGTGAAATCGGCGTCACTCCACCTTGGCTCGCCGAGCAATACTTCGGCTTCGTCAGCAAATTCTTGATTGGCATGGGACTCGGGTTCGAACTGCCGGTTGTGTTGCTCGCGTTGGTGAAGATTGGCGTACTGGATTATGAGCGATTGGCCGGATTTCGCCGCTACATGATCGTAATCAACCTGATCTTGGGCGCCGTTCTGACCACGCCGGAAATCTTCACGCAACTCGTGATGGCCGTTCCGCTGCAGTTGCTTTACGAAGCCAGCGTTTGGATCGCCTGGTACTGGGAACGTGACGAGCGGCGCAAGGCGCGCGACCTCGAAGGCCGTTAAGCCGTCCAGGCAAGAAAGGCGTCGTAAAAACGGTCGAGTCGATCAGAAAGCACTTTACAAGTGACTGACCAGAAGTAAGCTTGGGAAAAATCGTCGATACTTATGCGTAAAAAGATTTCAGCTTTGGCTTCTTTGACGGCTTTGGCGTTTGTCATCGTCGGCTGCGCCGGTCCAGAACAAAAACTCGGACGCGGAATGAACAACCTGGCGGAGCCGATCCGAATGGGCGAACTGCGCCGCTCGATGGAACAAACCGCGCTCTGGGAGAGTTCTGATCTGGCTTATGCCAAGGGCTTTATCCACGGCGTCAATCGCACGTTCGCCCGCGCGGCGGTCGGTGCCTTCGAAGTCTTGACCTTCCCCGTGCCGGGCTACGACGCCTACTTTATGCCGGAAAACCCGGTCTATCCGGACAGCTATAAACCCAAGATGCTGGCTGATCCGGCGTTCGGGCCGGATTCCGCGCTCGGTTTCAGCGGTGGCGACGTCGCCCCGTTCATCCCGGGCAGCCGGTTCCGTATTTTCGACTACTGAGTTGAGGCTGCCGCCGGCGGCCCTCACGGCCCAACGGTTGACGCGCCGCGCAACCGCCGACTTCCCCGGCTCGGGGAGGTCGGGTGACGGGTGACCGCCGGGCCTTTCAGAGTCTGCTTTTTTGGCGCCAACATCGAAGTGTTGGCGCCTTTCTTTTGACGCCTGATGACACTAACCCAGCAATCGCCCTGCAAGGTCAATTTCCTGCTTAACATCCTCGGCAAACGCGCCGACGGGTTCCACGAGCTGGAGACGGTCATGCACCCGATCCCGCTTTGTGATCAATTGGAGTTCCAGCGAATTGGGCGGGGCGTTCAACTGAGCTGCAGCGATCCGTCGCTGCCGGCGGACTCGTCGAATCTGGTCCATCGCGCGGCGACCGCTTATCTCCAATACGCGCGCATCTCGGATGGCGTGCGGATTCACCTCGAGAAACGGATTCCGATGGCCGCTGGCCTGGGCGGCGGCAGCAGCAACGCCGCCCACACGTTGCTCGCGCTCAACGAGCTTTGGGGACGGCCCATCGCGCCCGCGAAACTCAGCGAAATCGCCGCCGGCCTCGGCTCGGATGTGCCGTTTTTCCTGCAATCACGGCCGGCCCTCGCCACTGGCCGGGGCGAGCGGGTGACGCCGCTCGAGTTTTTTCCGGCCTTGCGCGGGACGTGCGTCATCCTGATCCATCCTGGATTTGGCGTTTCCACCCCGTGGGCGTACCGGGAACTGGCCCAATTTCCCGAGGCGCTGAACGGGAAATCCGGCCGCGCCGGGCATTTGATCTCGTTGCTCGGAGATGGCGACCTCGCCGCCGCCAGCGGCGCCTTTTACAATTCGCTCGAAGCGCCGGCGCTTCGCAAATACCCGATCCTTGGCCTGTTCCAGGAATTTCTCCGGGCGAATGGGGCCGCCGTCACGTTGATGTCCGGCAGCGGTTCGACCACATTCGCGCTGGTACCGGAACGACCCGCCGCGGAACGGTTGGTCGAACATTTCAAGGCCCATTTCGGGGCCTCGAATTGGACCGCGGTGGTCTCGTTGTAGTGGAGCGCGCTCTCTCCCCGTCGGAGGCGATCTCTTCCATGCGGCGCGGTTCGCCGAAATGAACACTTACTTGAGAGCCGTGATTAAGTGGGGCGCCACGGATGTGAAACAGAATTCTTCTGCGGGACTCCCAGCTTTAAAGCTCACGCACCGGGCGGCCTGCCTCGTCCGGAGGGACGACCGAGAGTAGCTCGGCGTTTTAACGCCGAGTTAAATGCGGCGCGAACAAAAGTCCCGATCGGGACGGCTGAGATTGAGCTCCCGCGACGTTGAATCGTCCGAGTTTACGCATCTCTCTTACGTTTAAGCGTATCGATCTCAGCCGTCCCTGCGGGACTTAAGCAGGATGACGAATCTGACTCGAGGTTGAAACGCCGAGCTATTCTCGTCGGCCCTTCCAGGGCCGTGGTCTGGCGGTTGGCCCCTCCCGGGTGACTCGTTTCTTAACGACGAATTCGTGCGGACACTCGCGAATCAGATTAGCGGAAGAATTCTCTCTCTCACCCGGGCGCCACTGAGCGGCCAGAATTTTCTTTGCACGCGCCGCGCGGAAAGTTAGATTTCGCCTGCCTGTCCGATGGTGTAACGGTAGCACAAGGCCCTTTGGAGGCTTTTGTCATGGTTCGAATCCATGTCGGACAGCCAACTCTTTTTTCAAGCGCGGTCTGCGGTTCGACGTGGGCGAATCGCGTTCTATCGACCCCGTCAAAAACGGTCACCTGAAATCATGGCGTGGGTCCGGCTCGCCGGCGGGAGCTTCAATTTTTCGACGGGCCATCAGTCTCCCTTGCCAAACTCGCGGGACGATGTTTACTTACCTTCATGAGCGCGCAAGCCGTGATTGAACAGTTCAAGGCCCTCCCCTTGGAGGAGCGCGCAGAAGTCGCCAGATTTGTGATCGAGTCGGACGATTCGTGGATTCCCGAATCGTTTAAGCGTGGAATGGCGGATGCCCAAGCCGGACGTTTCGCTGACCTGGAGACGGTCTTAAACGGCGGGCCACCGCCGTCATCCGCGCCGGCGAAATGAGGTATCGCTACCTGGCGACGGAGACATTTTGGGTAAGCTTTTACGGGCTTAACGCTCGACAAAAGGAAGCAGCGCGACGGGCGTGGGGAATATTTAAACAAGACCCGTTTGATGCCCGCTTGCGTCCGCACAAGATCCATCGCCTTTCAGCCCACTACGGACGAACGATCTACGCGGTTGACGTGGAGGGCGATTTGCGCGTGGCGTTCTATCTCCGCCACGATTGCGTTGTAACCGTGGATATCGGCACGCACGGCCTCTACAAGGGGTGAAGCGCGCCCGCTCTCGTTTACCTCGGAGTCGGTTGAGTTGTTTGGAGTCAGCGCCGCTGATCGCTCACCTTTTCGGAAAACGCTCGGTCAGGAAATCGCTCAGATGTTTCTGCACGTCGGCGGTATGCTGTTCCACGCTGACCGATTTGGGAGTCAACTCACCGAAGACGGCGCCCGGGATCGTATCCGCTAGAAACGTTCCGTATTCGAAGGGATGGATCGGGTCCTGCCGGTTGGCGAGCACCAGGGTAGGCACGTGGAGCGTCGCCCATTGTTCGCGGGAGTGGGCGGGCGTGTGCGCGGGGATGCGCTCGAGCTTCGCCACGGTTTCCTCCGCGCGCGGGTGGGCGAACTGCGCGAGCAGCGAGGCGGCGGCATCGGGTGATTCTTGGGCCGCTTTAACATAATCCTCGGATTCCTTGAATCGTTCCGCGCCCTCGGCCGCGCCGTAGCGTCGGATGAACTGGGCGATCCGGGAAAATATCTCGACTCCGGCCGCCCGCGGTTGGTCAAGCCAGGCTGGCCGCGAGAGGACCAAGCCGATGACCCGCTCGGGATAAGTCAGCGCAAAGGTCAGCGCGATGGCGGCGCCCATGGAAATCCCGCCGATGATCGTCGAGCGGATTTGCAGATAGTCCAGCAGCGCCACGAGGTCGTCCGCCGAGCAGCGCACGTCGATTTTATTCTCATCGCCCACGGGCGTTGTTTGCCCGTGCGCGCGGCAATCGAGGCTGATCATCCGAAAGCCGGGCGGCGGCCGGAAAACGCCGAAGGGTTGGTTCACGTCGCCTCCCAAACCGTGTTGAAACACGAATGGCGTTCCCGCCCCGGTTTCCCGGTAGTGGAAATCGATTCCGTCATGTCGAAAAATTGGCATCGGATTAGTCTGGCTCGCCGTCGTGGTCTCTACGTCGCGCGCTCGGAAACGTTTGTCCGAGTCGGCGCGTTTCGCACCGCGCTCGAAATTAAGGACGTCTGAGACTCGACTTAGCCCGAGCGCGGCGCAAGCGGATTCTGTCGTTCGCGGGCGCCTTGCTCGCGTGTAAATACCGTGCCCGCCGATCCGCTTTCTGACGCGCTGAGTTCACACTTTATTTCGGGGGTTTCACGCGGTCGATCTTCGCGCGCAAAAACGCCACGCAACCCGGCGCCTCAGTTTCGCTCAATTCGTGCAACACGATCGAGCCGATAAAACCGGCGGAACGCAAGAAATCCAAATAGTGATCGTAGTCCAGACAGCCGTGGCCGGCGGCGACATGCCGCAAGCCCCTGTCCATTCGGACATCTTTCGCGTGCGCTAATACGATGTCCTTTCCGAGTAGCGTAAACGCCTCGTCCAGGATGTCGCGCATTTGCGGCAAATCTTCGGCGCGAAACAAGTTGGCGGCGTCCATCACCACGCCGAGACGCGGATGGCGCAGCTCGTCGAGCAAGCGTCGGCATTTGGGCGCCGAATCCACGACGTTGGCCGGTTCGGGTTCGATCCCGAGCGTAACCCCATCGGATTCCGCAATGCGGAGCGCTTGCTTCAAGCTGACGAGCAAATCGTTCCAGGCGTCCAGGCGGTCGTTCTCCGGGTGGCGGCGCCACATGTTTTCCGGGTCGCGTGTGCCGGTGCAGAGAGTGATGATGGGAACGCCCAGGCGACGGGCTGCCGATGACAAGGTCCGAAATCGGCGCAGTCCATCGTTTCGAATCACCGCGTCGGGATGGATCATGTTGAACGTGCCCGAGAGAGCCGCCATCCGCAGTCGGCGCTTCGAGAATTCAACTTGGATTTGTTCGAGCAGCGCGTCGTCGATTCGTTCGGGTAGGGTCGGCAGGCCGACGCACGAGAAATTGAATTGGACGGTCTCGGCCCCGCAGTTGACCACGGCATCCAGCGATTCGCCGAGCGTCGAGCGCTGAAAAGTCCGGGCAAAAATGCCGATTTGCATGGCCAGGGTTGTAGCGCGTAACAGTGTCGCGATCAAATCTTGAGCTCGGGATTCTTGATCCCGGTGCGCGCAAATTGGATCGGGTTTGGGCTTGCAATCGCGGGCGAAATACGCCTATATTCTCGGCAGTTCCTAACTTAACAGTTAACCGAGGAGGAAGTATGAGTTCGCTGCCACCGCCGAATTTTCCGGCCAATATACCGATCAGTCTGCAAACCTTTGTGAATTGGGATCTGACGATCCAGGCTCCCAATCTTTGGACCTGCACGCCCCAATCGCCCGCCGACGTCGTCACCGTCTGCAACTGGGCGAAAGATAACGGTTACAAAGTCCGGGCGAGGGGAATCATGCACACGTGGTCACCGTTGACGGTCGCGGCTGGCACGCCGCCGGAGGCCAAGGTGCTCTTGGTCGATTTGACCCAAAAGCTCAATCAAATGAAGCTGATTCCGGCCAGCGGTGGCGGGTCGGCGCGGGTTGAGGTCGGGGTCGGCGCCACGATGGATCAGTTGATGTCGTTTTTGGAGGTGCAGGCAGGTGGCGCCGGTCCCGCGCCGGGCTACAGTTTTCCGCATATTCCGGCGCCGGGGCATCTGACGGTTGGCGGTGTCCTGGCGATCAACGCCCATGGCACCGCCGTGGCCACTCCGCCCCTGGACGATTTCAACGCCAGCTTCGGTTCCCTCAGCAATCAGATCCTCGAACTCACGGCGGTGGTCACGGATCCCGATTCCCCGACGCCCGACGTTTACACCTTGCGCACCTTCAAACGGGGTGACGCCGACGCCAGAGCGCTGTTGACCCATTTGGGGCGGGCGTTTTTGGTCGAGGCGACTCTGCAGGTGGTCGATAACTACAACCTGCGTTGTCAGAGCATCACCGACCTCACCGCGGACGTCCTCTTCCAGCCTGTCACCGAGTCTGAAATTGTGCCCGTGAACAGTTTGGCGCACTTCCTGAAGCAGTCCGGTCGCGTCGAAGTCATCTGGTTTCCGTTTAGCCAGAACCCTTGGCTGAAAGTCTGGAGCGTGGCGCCGCAGCAACCGGCCGGCTCCCGCGCGGTCGCCTCGCCTTACAATTATCCATTCTCCGACAACCTGCCGGAGGAAGTCACCACGCTCTTGAAGCAAATCACGAGCGGCGCCTTCGCGTTTCTGACGCCGGCCTTTGGGCAATTGATGGCCAAATTCACGTCGTTCGCGCTCGACGGCTTCAGCTTGCTCGGCGTGCAAATCTACCCGCGCTCCCGCGATCTTTGGGGACCCTCGAAAAACACGATGATCTACATCAAGGACACCACCCTGCGCGTGACCGCCGACGGTTACGCCGTGCAAATGAAAAAGGCCGACGTGCAGCAAGCCGTGCATGATTTCACGACCAAGTTCAGCCAGATGCTCGAGGACTATCAGCGCTTCGAATATCCGCCGCTCAAGAAGCCGCAGTGGCCGATCAATTCCCCGTTGGAGATTCGCGTCACGAACCTCGACGATCCCGCCAAGGTCGCCGTCGGTCCCGGAGCGACGGCCGAAAGCCCGGTGATTTCCTCCCTCAGCCGGGACGAGGTGGCCGTGAAGAACGGCTGGGACGTCGCTTTGTGGTTGGATGTCCTGACCCTGCCCGGCACGCCGGCCTCGAATCAATTTTACCGGGAATTGGAGGAATGGATTCATCGTCGCTTCACCGGCGCCGCGGGTCGCGTGATGCCGGAATGGTCCAAAGGCTGGGCCTACACCGCCGAGCAAGGGCCGTGGACGAACGGGCCAGCCCTCGAGGCCATCCGCCAGGGCTACACGACCGGCCGTGACCAGACCAACGATTGGGCCTACGAAGTCGCCACCCTCAAAAAGTTCGACCGCCATAACCTCTTCTCGAACCCGCTGCTCGAAAGATTATTTGTGGCGCCGTAGGCGCGAAGGAGGCGGGACGCTTTTCGTCGGGACTGATTGTCCAAACTGGGCGGGTCGAGGTTCGATTGGGGTTGGGTTTGGAAAAATGACGGTGTCGCTCGGGGAGCGCCGAGGGGATTCCGGTCATCGATTCGTTGGTCGTCGCGGAGGGCGAAGTCCGACGATGTCTTCACCGATCGCGCGGGATCGCGATTGATGGGCGCAATTCAGTGTGTTACTAGTGATGGCAATGAAAATGACGTTGAGTGTATCCGACGCGCAGGCCCAATTTGCGCAATTGGCGCTAGCGAAGGAGACGATCAAGGTTACCAGCCACGACGAGACCGTGGCGTTCATCGTCCCTCGGGAGCGGATGGAAGCGCTGCTGGAGACGATGGAAATACTCTCGAACAAAGCCGCGGTTCGGGCGATTCGCCGAGATCAGTCGGGCCGCGGGAAATATATTCCGGTTTCGGCGCTTGATGAAGACCCGGGTTGAACTGGATCCGCAGGTCGTCGATTTCGTTCGTTCTCTTGCTCCCGAACCACGTCAACGTCTCCGAAGCGCCTTGCGCGGTTTGGCGAACGAGCGGGGTGATTTGAAGCCGTTAGAAGCCGAACTGGCTGGCTACACTCGGCTTCGAGTCGGGAGCTATCGAGTGATCGTTCGGTTCTTCATGGTTAACAAGGAGCGAATTGCGCGATGCGTTTTTGCCGAACGTCGTTCACTCGTCTATGAACTGTTCACGGAGATTTTGCGCGGCGATTGAGCCGTCGCCCTTATCTTTTAATTAGGCAAGTCGGTCCGAATGCGGTCGCCGGGTGACCCGATTTTTGTTTCGAGCGGATGGTTGGGCGGATAACGTTCGGGCGGCGGCGGAGGCCGCGGTGAACGAATCGAAATCAAAAATTGTGAATTCAGAAGTTTGTCAGATTACCCGGCTGCGAAATGGTTTGACCGTCGCCACGATGCAGATGCCGCACATGGCGAGCGTCAGTCTGGGATTGTGGGTCGGCGTCGGCGGACGCCACGAGCCGGGAGAGGTCAGCGGCATCGCCCATTTTATCGAGCATCTCCTTTTCAAGGGGACGAAGCGACGGTCGGCGAAGCAAATCTCGCAGGACATCGAAGGGATCGGTGGCTACCTGAACGCCTTCACGGGCGAGGAGAACACCTGTTTTTACTCGAAGGCGCGGCACGACCGCTTCGATGAGTTGCTGGACGTGCTGACGGACATGTTTCTCAATTCCCGGTTTGACCGCGTCGAGATCGACAAGGAACGCGACGTCATCAAGGAAGAGCTCTCGATGTATCTCGATCAGCCGCACCATCACGTGCAGGAGTTGCTGAACGAAATCCTCTGGCCGGACCATCCGTTGGGCCGGTCGATCGCCGGAACCGAGCAAACGTTGGATACCATGAATCGGGCGTCGTTGATGAAGTTTCAACGGGCGAATTACGTTACCGATGCGACGCTGGTCGTCGCGGCGGGGAATCTGGTTCATGACGAAGTCGTCCACGCGGTATCGCTGGTCGCGGGCCGGTTTCCGAAAGGGACGCGCGCCTCGTTTCTGCCCGCCCCCGCGGCGCCGGAGCGGCCCCGCTTGCGCCTTTTCACCAAAACGGTCGAACAGACCCAGTTGGCGCTGGCGATCCGGACCTGCTCGCGCCATGACGAACGCCGCTTTGCCTTGCGCCTGCTCAGCACGATTCTCGGCGAAAACATGAGTTCACGATTGTTCCAGGTCGTGCGCGAGGATCACGGGCTGGCTTATTCGATTTACAGTTCACCGAGCCTGTTTGACGACGCTGGAGCGCTGACGATTTCGGCGGGACTTGACACCGAAAAGCTCTACAAGGCGTTGAAACTGATTCTTGGGCAGGTGTGGCGCCTCGCGGAAAAAGCGCCCGGCGCGGCGGAGATGCGCCGCGCGCGGGATTACATCATCGGTCAAATCGATCTCAGCCTGGAAAGCACCGAGAATCAAATGATGTGGTTGGGCGAGCAATTGCTCGGTTACGGCAAGTTTTCATCCGCGGATGAGGTCAAGGCGCGGTTGACCAAAATCACCGCCGCCGACGTGCTCGGGGTCGCGCGCGATTTCTTCCGTCCCGAGAATTTGAGCCTCGCGCTCGTGAGTCCGTTGAAGACGGATTCCGAACTGCGGAAATTGCTGAAGATGTGATCGGCGGCGCGGCTGATCGAGTGGGAGGGAGAGCGAAGGTTTGGGGCTAATGCTTGGTTCGGCGGTTGGATTTGGGGGGAATAGGGACGGTATCTGGGCGGGTTTTGTGTTCGGGCGCTTGGGACTCGTCCCGCGGCTCGAAATCGAATCACGGCTCGATGGAATCTCGCCCCACCATCTGGTAATTTGGTGGCCTGATGACGCCCGGCGGCGGCGAGGGCGTCTCGCGCGCGGCGCGTAGCCAGAACTTGTCTTGTGGCGGCTCAAGCTGGTCAACTTACCGCTTTCCAGATTCGCATTTTGGCTTAATTTCAGGCCATGACTTTGAGGGAACAGATGGTCGAGTTGGCGCGGCAGGCCAAAGTGGCGTCGCGTGGGCTGGCCAAGTTGAGCACGGCGGAGAAGAACGAATGCCTCGCCAGCATGGCCGACGCGATCGAGCGCCATCGCGACGCGATCAAGGAGGCCAATTCCCGCGATATGACCGCTGGCGCCGAAAGCGGCTTGTCCGGCGCCATGCTTGATCGCCTCAAGCTCGATGAGAAGCGGATCACGGGCATGGCGAAGGGGCTGCGCGAAGTCGCGGCATTGCCCGATCCGGTCGGGCGGCTTCTCGATGAACGGGTGCGGCCGAACGGTTTGAAGTTGCAAAAAATCGCGACCCCGATTGGCGTCGTGGTGATCATTTACGAGTCGCGCCCCAACGTCACCGCGGACGCCGCGAGTCTCTGCCTGAAATCCGGCAACGCCACGATTCTGCGGGGCGGCAAGGAGGCAATCCACTCGAATCAAGTGATCTCGGAAATCATGGTCACGGCCGCGCGCCAGAAAGTCGCCGGGTTTCCCGCGCACGCGATCCAGGTCGTGCCGACGACTGACCGTGACGCGATCCGCGAGTTGCTTTCGCTGACGGAATACATTGACCTCTGCATGCCCCGCGGTGGCGAGGGGTTGATCCGCGCGGTCGCCGAGTGCTCGAAGGTGCCCGTGATCAAGCACTACAAGGGCGTTTGTCACGTCTATGTGGATGCCGCGGCTGATTTGACGATGGCTGAGGCGATCGTGCTGAACGCGAAGGTGCAGCGCCCCGCGGTATGCAACGCCATCGAAACCCTGCTGATCGATCAAACCATCGCGCCGACGTTTTTGCCCATCATCGCGCAAAAGCTGGCGGAAAAAAACGTCGAGCTTCACGTGGACGAGCGGGCGCGCGCGCTGTTGCCGGGAATGAGGGAGACTCCGGGGTCACAACTCCGCATGCGCCCGGTCACGGAAGCCGAATGGTCCACCGAATACGGCGATTACATCCTGAATGTGGGCGTCGTAACCGGCGTAGCTGCGGCGGTGGAACACATCAATCGCTACGGTTCAGCGCATTCGGACAGCATCGTGACGCGCGACGAACCGACGGCCAAACGGTTTCTGGCGGAGGTCGATTCGGCCACGGTTTATTGGAACGCCTCGACGCGCTTTACGGATGGCGGCGAGTTTGGGATGGGCGCCGAGATCGGCATCAGCACCGACAAGATTGGCGCGCGTGGGCCGATGGGACTCGAAGAATTGACCAGCTACAAATGGATCGGGATTGGCAATGGCCAAATCCGCGCTTGAGCCACCGCGCATGAAGGTCGAACCATTCGATAACTCGGACGGGGCCTCCGCCGCTGAGGCGGGCCCGGCGGCGGAGACGGTGATGGCGGCCGAGCGCGCGCGATTTGTTCGCGCGCGGTTGCCGCAGGAGGGACTCTTCGCCGGGCTGGATTGGCGGACGTCGCCCTCCCCGTTTGCGCTCGGAGCGGAGCTGGCCAAGGAGTTGGAGTCACTTGGGCGGCTTTTACTGCAATTCAATCGCGCCGCGAACCTCCTTTATCGCCAGAGCATCGCCGGCAAACAACCGGCTTGGGTGGCGGGCTGGCTCGATCAGGGCAAGCCGGCGGAGTTAGTGGAATTACAGCGCGCCGCGACATTCAAGAATGAGCTTCCGCGCGTCATCCGGCCGGATCTAATCCTAGCGGAATCGGGTCTTAGCATCACCGAACTGGATAGTGTCCCCGGGGGCATCGGGCTGACGGCATGGCTCAATCAAACTTACTCGGCGGCAGCTTCGGTTGGCGCCGCGGCCACGGGCGGGGATGGGGGCGCCGCCCCGCAACCAACGCCGCCGGTCCTGGGCGGCGCGGACGGGATGATGCGCGGCTTTGCCGGGATCTTTGGCGACGCGCCGAGCGTGCATGTGGTGGTTTCCCAGGAGGCCGGCTCGTACCGGCCGGAGATGAGTTGGTTGTGCGCGCAATTGGGCGGGGAGCGATTTCGTGTGCAGGACACGACGTTCACCGGTTTTACCGACGGCGACGCGGTGTATCGGTTCTTCGAACTGTTTGATTTGGCGAATATCCCGAACGCGGGCGCGATTTTCGAGCTGGCGAAGGAGAAACGGATTCGGGTCACGCCGCCGCCCAAGCCGATCCTGGAGGAAAAGATGCTGTTTGCGCTGCTCTGGAACCGCAATCTGCGCGGGTTCTGGCGGCAGGAATTGGGCGAAGGCTTCCTGGAGCGGATGCAACGGCTCACGCCGTACACCTGGCTGATCGATCCGGCGCCGCTGCCGCCGCACGCGGCGATTCCTGAGCTTAATCTGACCGATTGGCAGCAACTCAAAGGACTGTCGCAACGACAGCGCGATTTAATTCTAAAGGTGTCCGGCTACTCGCCGGACGCTTGGGGCGCGCGCGGGGTTTACCTGGGCAGCGATTTGTCCGCGGCTGACTGGAGCGTGGCGGTGGACAAGGCGTTGGCCGGGTTCGAGCGCTCGCCTTACATTTTGCAACGCTACCACCGTCCGCGGATGGTTGCGTCCAGCTGGTTCGATTTCCAAACGGGGGCGGTTGTCGCGATGCCCGGGCGGGTTCGCTTGTGTCCGTATTACTTCGTTGTGGGGGACGGCGACGCGGCGCGCGCGCATTTGGGCGGGGTTCTGGCGACGATTTGTCCGGCGGACAAGAAAATCATCCACGGGATGAGCGACGCGATCCTGGCGCCCTGTTCGGCATGAGTCTGGCCGCGTTTGTCTTGCTGGCGTTCAGTTCACTGTTCGTGATCATCGATCCGATCGCGGTTATCCCCACGTTTCTGGCGATGACGCCCTCGGACACGCCGGAGCAGCGGATCAAGATGGCGCGATTGGCGTGCGCGGTCATGTGCGCGTTGCTGCTGGTTTTCGCGATCGCCGGCAACGCGATCTTTACGCTTTTCGGCATCACCATCGCGGCGTTTCAGATGGCGGGCAGCGTGATTCTGCTCCTGATCGCGCTCGACATGTTGCGCGCGCAACGCTCGCGGGTTCAGGAAACGCAGGAAGAGGCCGACGCGGGCGTCGAAAAGGCGGACATCGCCGTGACGCCGCTGGCCGTGCCGATGCTGGCTGGGCCGGGCGCCATCTCGACCGTGATCCTGCTCCACAGCAAGGCGAAGGATTGGGTGCAACAAGTCGCCTTGTTGGTCTGCATTGTTTTGGTATCCGGCGCGTGCTACTTGGTGTTGGTACTCTCGGCGCGGGGCGCCAAGTGGCTCAACCCGATTGCGCTCCGCCTGTCGATCCGCATCATGGGCTTGCTGCTGGCGGCGATCGCGATGCAATTCATGCTCAACGCCCTGAAGGCGATCGGGCTATTGCCGCCGGGGGGGCCTTAGTGAATCGACCGTGAAAACGCCGGGAGTTCTGCTTGCGGTGATTGAGGGCCAATGTTACAAATCGGGGATGAAAAGCCTTCGGATATTATTTTGCGGCGCCGCGTCGTTGGCGCTCCTCGTGACCACTGAATTGACCGGATTCGCGGCCGCGGCTGGAATTGGGCCGAGCTTCAAGGGTCCGATCGGCCTGCAACTTTACAGTTTGCGCGCTCAATTCCCGAAGGACGTCGCCGGCACAATGGATGAAGTGAAGGGGTGGGGGATCAGATACGCCGAATTGGCCGGCACCTACAATCTCACCCCGGAAAAATTCAAGCAGGAGTTGGACAATCGCGGCATCAAGGCGATCAGCACCCATTATCCGTATGAAAGGTATCGCGACGACGTCGAAGGCATCGCGCGTGAGGCCAAGGCGCTGGGTTTGAAATATGTCGGTTGCGCGTGGGTTCCCCACACGGGGAATTTCGACGAGAAGACGTGCCGGGAAACGATCGCCGTTTACAACAAGGCCGGCGAGGCGCTCGCCAAGCACGGCTTGCGATTCTTCCATCACGTCCACGGCTACGAGTTTCAACCGTATAAGGACGGAACGTTGTTGGACCTGCTGATCACCGAGACGAATCCCAAGTTCGTGAACTATCAGATGGACATTTTCTGGATCGTCTTTCCCGCGCAGGACCCGGTGCAACTCTTGAAAAAATACGGCAAACGTTGGGAATTGATGCACTTGAAGGATATGAAGAAGGGCTTGAAAACCGGCTCGCTCAGCGGCGGCACGGACGTCGCGAACGACGTGGCGCTCGGGACCGGCCAAATCGACATGCCAGCCGTCCTGAAGGCGGCCAAGGAAGTCGGCGTGAAATGGTATTTTATCGAGGACGAATCCCCGTCGTCCGAGGCGCAAATTCCTCAAAGCCTCCGCTACCTGGAAACGGTGAAGTGGTAGGCGTGATCTGAACGCAAGCGGTTGCTAAATGCCCGCGAGGCGCGCGTCGGCGTCGCCGAAGCGGTCGAGTTTCACGCCCATGCGGTCCATGAGCGAGAGGTAGAGGCTGCAGAGCTTGCGGTTCTCGTCACCTTTGTCGAGGTAGTCCATCACGCGACCGGTCTCGAGCGTGCCGCCCAGGCCGCCGAGCAGGAGGAGGGGGACCTTCGTGGAATCGTGTTTGCTGCCGGCCCACATGTTGGAAATAAACATCAAGCAGGTGTTGTCGAGCACCGTGCGGTCGCCTTCTTTCATCGACTCGAGCCGGGTGGCGAGGTAGGCCAGTTGGCTGACGTAGTAACTGGTGATCCGCTCGTAGTCGTCCGAGAGATCACTGTGCGACGCGGGGTGATGCGCGCTCCGAACGCCCAGGAAAGGATAAGTGAGACCGGAAATATCGCGGCAGAGCAACAGAGTCGCGACGCGGGTTTTGTCGGTTTGAAAGCCGAGGGCGAGGACGTCGCACATTAGTTTCATGTGGACGCGCAGGTCTTGGGGCAGGCCGTTTTCGGGACGTTGCAGCAGCGCGGCGGCAAGGGGGCCGCGCTCGCGTTCGGTTTGATCGGCCTTCGCCTTGGCGTCGCGCGAGCTTTCGACGCGTTTCTCGACTTCGCGCACGCTGGTTAGATACTCGTCAAGCTTGGCTTTGTCGGTCGAACTGACACGGCGAGTCAGCGATTCCGCCTGTTCCTTGACGCGATCCAGGATGCTTTTGGTGCGCTGGCTGCCGCGATTGTCGAAGAGACTGTCGAACGCGAGCGACGGATATTCTTCCATCGGGACCGGCGAGGTCGGGTTTTGCCACGAGATGTGCGAACTGTACGCCATGGAAAAGTTGGTCTCGTGGTAGCCGGTGGTCGGCTGTTCGCACCCGAGTACCATGCTCGGCTGAACGGTATCCTGGCCGATGTGGTTGGCGAGGACCTGGTCCAGGCTGATGCCACCGCGGAGTTCGGCGCCTTTTTGGAGCGGGACGCCGGATAAAATGTTGCCGGTCTGGCCGGGGTGAATGCCGACGCCAGTGGCCGACTTGTTGAACAATCCGTGAATGACGTTCAATTTCGCGCGAAACGGCGCGAGGGGCTGAAGGCTCTTGCCCAGTTCCATTTCGGCGCCGGCGCCTTTGGCCCACCAATGATGGCCATTGATGCCGTTACCCATGAACAAGGTCGCGAACCGTTTGGGAACCGCGTCCGGCGTCGAGCCCCAAACCGGAAGGGACTCCAGCCACGGCAGCGCCATGACGACTCCGGCGCCGCGCAAAAACGTCCGGCGCGACACGTGGTTCAAGGGGCGACGAGTGGGGTTTTTCATAAGCGTCAGTGTTGGGCGAGTTCGACGGAAACTCGCTGATTCAGGAACTGCTTGCTGGTCACGATCGTTTCGATCATCGGGACGAAGCGATTGCCGTTGGCCGCCAGGCGGGAGCGCATCTCCGCGATGAGCGAATCATCGGAAAGTTGCAGGCCGCGGCCGAGCGCGTAGGAAACTAACTTGCGGCAAAGATTGTCGAGGAACTCGTCCTGGCGGTGGCCACGGAGGAATTCGCGCAGTCCATCGAGTCCGGCGCCTTCCGTGCCGCCGGGGAACTCAGCGCGCGTGTCCACGGGATGACCGGCGAGGTCGCGGTCGCGCACTTCACCGATCGGTCCGTAGCCCTCGAACACGACCCCGAACGAATCGAAGCGCGCGTGGCAGGTCGCGCAAGTCTTATCCGCGCGGTGCCGCACGAGCGCTTCGCGGAGCGTCAGTTCGCCGAGTTTTGCTTCGTCGGTTGGCAGCGCGGGCACGAGCGGAGGAGGAGGCGGGATTTGCTCGCCGAGGACGCGGTGGACCACCCAGAAGCCGCGCTTCACCGGACTCGTCCGCAAGCCGGGCGCGTTCTTGGTCAGGAAAACCGACATGGGCAAAAGCCCGCCACGATGATAACGGTCCGCGTCCTCGACTCGCACCCAGTCGTTCGACCGGCCATTGATTCCGGGGATGCCGTAATGATTCGCCAGGACTGGATTCACGACGGTGTATTTGCCGAACAGAAAATCGAGCGCCGACCGGTTCTCTTTCGCCACCTCGACGAAGAAGCGGATCGGCTCTTCGAACATCGCTTCCCTCAGGTCGTTGTCGAACGACGGAAAACGTCCGCGATCCACGGCGTTGTGTTCCTCGAACCGGCGGAAGTCGAGCCAGTTGCCGGCGAACTCCGTCGCGAAGCCACGCACCCGCTCGTCCCGTAACATTCGCCGCGTTTGAGCGACGATGGTATCGCGGCGATGGAGATTGCCGGCGGCGGCCTCACGCAACAATTCCGCGTCCGGCATGCTGGCCCAGAGAAAATAGCTGAGGCGGCTGGCGAGCGCGTAATCCGCGAGCGGCTGCATCCGGCCTGGCTGGCCGCCGCCGCGCGCCACCGGGAGGTCCACCCGATAGGTGAAATACGGGGACATGAGAATGCTTACCAGCGTGTCGCGCACGGCGTCCTCGTGGCTGGCGCCGTCCTCCGCGCGCAGCGCCCGGTAAAAGGCGCCGATCCCGTCGCGCTCGGAGGCCGAGAGCGGGCGACGATAAGCTCTTTGGGCAAACTCCTCGAGCGCTTTGACATGACTCGGCTCGGCGGAGAGCCGGGCCTGTTCCATGGCGCGAATGTTCGCCTCGCTGCGTTGAAAGTGTTCCTCAATCGCGTGGATGACCGTCTCGTTCGTCGTGAGGCCGCGCGATTTTGCCAGGTAGAGATCGGCGAATTTATGGAATTTGGCGGGGGCGGTGATGTCTTTGTCCTCCGCGCGCACAAAATCAAATTCCGGCCCCCGCAAGTAACCCGCTTCGGCGCGCTCATACCAGATGAAACCCGAGTGCATCCGGGCTGGCAGGTCGCTGGCGAACTCAAACTCGCGCCAGAGGTCGTCCAATTCGTGACGCCCTTGGTCGCTGAGGATCAGGTCGCTGAGCGGTTGGTCATCGCGGAAGTAACCCATCTGATTGTGAAAGCCTGCGCTCAAAAGGCGCCCGGTGTTTCCGGGATCCTCACCCTCATCAAGAAAAACGCGGCCGCGTTCGGAGATGTAAAACGCATCGGGAAAGACGGAGCAAAACCGTTTGAATGCGGCTTCGAATCGCTCGCGCGCCGCGGGCTCAGTGGGCGGCGTGAGGACGGCCGCGGCCGCGCCCTCGGCAAATTTGGCGGGATTGAGCGACAGCGCGCCGCCGCCGTAGGTTCGGCGATTCGCGGCCATCTGGCGATCTTTCCACAGCACCAGGGTTTGCGAGCCTTCGTTCATGCTGCGCGCCCGCAAGTTGCCGACCTTGACCTTAGCCGTGTCCCGCAGCCGCGACGCGAGGTCCCGCATTTTTTCGCAGCCGCGACGAACCTCGTCCATTTGTCCTCGGTCGGGAGCCGGCAATGTCCGCCAGAGGACTTGTAACGCGGCAATCGGACCGAGCTCCTCATCGGGCGCGTTCAAAGTCGCCCAAATCGTGGCTAGGTATTTCGGACTCAGATCTGCCGCTGCCGCAATTTCTGCGAGGGTCGCATGTGATCGTTTTAACGCGGCGCGATTCTTGAACCGCCACGCGGCCATGAAATAATCGACGTAGTTGGTCGGTTGGCGCCGGTAGAATTCTATGATTTGGCGAACGCAGTATTTATCGCGATCGGTGTCGGTGATGACGGGAAAAGGGGCGAAGGTGAAACCCTCCGGTTTTAGCAGGAGATGCTCCGCGACGTAACGGCCGGCTTCGAGTTGCTTCTTAAGCAGGGAAGGCGACATCGTCAACGATTCGCCAGAGTTATCGAAGCCGGCTTCATTCGCGGGATCGACCGGGAATTCCTTGGCCGGACGGATATCGACGCCAGTCAAATCACGGATGGTGTTGTCGTACTCGGCGTTGCTTAACCGTCGGGCCAGCACAATCCCCGGATCACCGGCGTCGCGCTTGCCTTCGAAGCTCCGCAAGTCCTTGATCCAGGCGAGGATTTGCTGGCGCTGCTTCGGTTCCGGGTGACGCTTCGCCTCCTCCGGCGGCATCTGTTCCTCGGCGAGTTGGTCGAGCACCATTTTCCAGCGGCGCTCGTCTTTGGTCACGGCCTCAACGCTGGTGAACGGGCGCATGTCGAAATCGCCCTTGGGTTTGTCCTTGGCATGGCACTGGAAGCAGTAGGTCTCGAGAAACGGATGCACCGTGTCGTGAAAGCGGCGCTCCAAATTCGATTGCGCCGCGTTCGAGCCGTTCGCCGCGCGGGGCGCCAGGAGTATTAACCCACTCAGCGCGGCCAGCATGACTTGCCCAAAGCTTCGGGTGGGCCGGGAGCCACGGGTCGAGGCGCGCTCGGAGCCACGTCGCGCTCCATTGGCGCAAGGCGGCGTCGTGGTCTGGCCGAGAGGTCCGAACATGAACTTCAGTTTATCAAAGGTTTGACGGTTTTGAAAGCGAAAGCGACCCGTCAGCGGGAAAAAACACCGTGCGCCCCAACGCCGCCTCGCCTTTTGGCAATCCGAAGTACAGCTCGGTTGGTCGCCGTCCGCGGCGATCACGAGAGCGGCTGGCGACGCCCACGCCATTACTCAGACGGGTTCCCGCCAAAGCGCATTCATTCCGTTTGACGCCTCGGCATCCCGATGAAAATCTTGGCCGGCTTGTCCAAATCGACTCGGCTCGTTCGTCGATTGAATGAACGAACGTTTGGTGAACTACTAACCCTAACCTAATTATGAAAAATCAATCCACCGTTTCAAAATCCAACTCAGCGCGCCAATTCCGCATTGACCTGGCGCGCGGAGTCCGACACGCCGCCGAGACATTTTGCTGCGTCGGGCTGCTGGCTCTGACTTTGTCGGCCCGGCCAGCCATGGCGCAGCAACCGGGTAATCCGCCGACTGCCTCCGCCGAGTTCGAGCGCATGAAGGCGCTGGTGGGGACCTGGAAGGGCAAAGCCGACATGGGGCAGGGGATGATGGAATTCACGGTCGAGTATCGCCTCGTCTCCGGCGGCAGCGCCATTGAGGAGCGTATTTTTGCGGGCACACCGAAGGAAATGATCACGATGTATCACGACCAGCACGGCAAACTGGCGTTGACCCACTACTGCATGCTGGGCAATCGGCCCGGCATGGTTCTGAAGTCATCGAACCCAAAGACGATTCAGTTCGATTTCGATGCCACCTGTGGCGTGGACGCGACCACCGAGACGCACATGCATTCACTCGCCATCACGTTTGAGAGCGACGACACCGTGACCCAAGACTGGAGTATGTTCGAAAACGGCAAAGGCAAAGACAAACACCCCTTCACGCTTAAGCGGGTGAAGGCCTGACGCTTAGCGCGCCGCGCGCGGCCGCGAGTCGGGCCGCGCGCGTCGATCAGGTCACTCGACGGTGACGCTTTTGGCGAGGTTGCGCGGCTTGTCCACATCGCAGCCGCGGAGGACGGCGATGTGGTAGGCCAGCAGTTGCAGTGGGACAATCGCCAGTAGGGGAAACGTCGATTCGAGCGTCGCGGGGAGGTAGATGACTTCGTCGGCGATTTTGCCGATGCGCGCGTCGCCTTCGGTCGCGATGGCGATAATCGGACCTTTGCGGGCCTTCACGACCTCGAGATTGCTGAGCACCTTGTCATACATTGAATCGGACGGAATGATGACGACGCTGGGCGTGTGTTCGTCGATCAACGCGATGGGGCCGTGCTTCATTTCCGCGGCCGGGTAGCCCTCCGCGTGGATGTAGGAGATTTCCTTCAGCTTGAGCGCGCCCTCAAGCGCGACGGGAAAATTGATCAGGCGCCCCAGAAAATAGAAGTCGCGGGCCTGGGCGAATTTTCGGGCCAAGGCCAGAATGGCGTCGTTTTGCGCGAGGATTCGCTCGACTTGGGCGGGCGCGGCTTCCAACGCGCGGACGATGTCGAGTCCCTGGCGTGAGGAGAGCATTCGGAGGCGCCCCATCAAGAGCGCGAGCAGAGTCAGGACCGTGACCTGCGAGGTGAACGCTTTCGTCGAGGCCACGCCGATCTCGGGGCCGGCGTGCAGATAAATGCCGCCGTCCGCCTCGCGCGCGATCGTGCTGCCGACCACGTTACAAATGGCCAGCGCCTTATGCCCGCGGCGCTTTGCCTCGCGCAAACCGGCCAGGGTGTCGGCGGTCTCACCCGATTGGGTAATCGCGAGCACGAGGGTGCCGCTTTCGAGCGGCGCGTTGCGGTAGCGGAATTCACTCGCGTATTCCACGGTCACGGGAAGGTGGGCGAATTCCTCGAACAGATATTCACCGACCAGCCCGGCGTGCCAACTGGTGCCGCAGGCGGTAATCACGATCTGGTCGATGTTGCGCAGTTCCGCGAGGGAAAGGTTCAGGCCGCCGAGTTTGGCGCTCCCCTCGGCGTGGTCGAGGCGGCCGCGCAAGGCGTTTTCAATCGAGCGCGGCTGCTCGAAGATCTCCTTGAGCATGAAATGCGCGAAAGCGCCGCGTTCGGCCGCTTCGGCGCTGAACTCAATCTGGCTGATCTGGAATCCGGCGGTCCCCGAACCGAGGTTCTCGATTTTGAACTGATCCGCCGTGAGCGTGACCACGTCGTAGTCGTTCAGGTAGATCACCTGATTCGTGTGCGCCACGATTGCGCTGGTATCGCTGGCGAGAAAATGTTCGCCGTTGCCGACCCCGACAATTAAAGGTGAACCGCGCCGCGCCCCGACAATGACGCCGGGAATCTCGGCGCAAACCACCGCGATCCCGTACGTGCCGATGACCTCGCGCAGCGCCGCGATGACGGCGCCGGTCAACCGGCCGGCGGGTCCATCTGGGCCGGTTGGTTCCGACGCCAGGCTCTCAAAATGCTGGCCGATGAGGTGGGCCAGAACCTCACTATCGGTCGCGGAGTGAAATTGATGGCCGGCGATGAGGAGGCGTTCTTTGAGCCGGTCAAAGTTCTCAATCACGCCGTTGTGGACGAGGGCGATCCGCTGAGATTGATCCAGGTGCGGGTGAGAGTTTTCGTCGGACGGCGGCCCGTGGGTGGCCCACCGAGTGTGACCGATGCCGGTATGGCCAGCCACCGGCTGGTCTGCGATAAGTTTGGCCAGGCCATCGTCGATGCGGCCCCTGCGCTTGCGAACTTCGAGGCGCCCGTCCGAGATCACCGCCATTCCCGCGCTATCGTAGCCGCGATACTCGAGACGGCGCAGGCCAGCGAGGATGAGGGGGGGCGCCGATTGCTTGCCGACGTAGCCGACGATACCGCACATAATGGGAGGAGCCAGGAAGACCGAATCAGGACCGCGGACTATTTTTGCGCCGCGGCGCTCAGCGGCGTGGGCGCCGGGCAACTCGCGACTAACTTCAGCGCTTCGTCGATCAGGATTTCTCCCGTCATCTCGCCCAGGCTGGTGCGCGAGACATACTCGTAGCGTTTGAAACTGCCAAAATCGACTTTGGTAAGCATGTAACCAAAGGCATCGTTGGTTAGGCCGAAGAGCAGGTGATGTTCGCCACGCATCTTGCGCTTCAAATAGTAACCGATATTTGGGAGGGCTTCGCCGGGGATGGTGATGATTTGCGCGTTGCCGACATTGATCAGGTTCATCTGGGTCGAGACGTGACCGGGGTCAGCGGAAGCGTAGCCGAGCGGAGAAGCCTGCATGATGGCGCGCATATCGGCGGAATCGACCGGAAACGTGATGGTTTTTGCGGCGCAGTAAAGCTCCGGCGCCGCTTGGATCGGGGCGTCGTGGACGATGCGCAAGGCCTCGTTGGCCAGGAGTTGGCCGATGCGAACGCACTCCGACCACTCGCGCAAGTCTTTGCCTTCGGGGCCGCGGTTATCGGCGGTGACCATGCCACCTTGGGCGCTGTTCATAAAGATGGCGAGACCGCCGGTCGCGCTTTCGATTCGTTCATAAAGCGGCCCGACGAGATCGGGACTCAAAATCCCGCGACCGTTGCCGAGGACTTCCGGGTGAATCGCGTAGTTGACTAGCGTGGCGATCGTTTTGCCGTCGGGCGCGACGGCCTGGATCACGCTGCAGCGCGGGTCATAGAGTTGCTCGGCGTAGTAGTTGAACGCGATCTTGCCCCGCGCCTCGCCGGTCGCGATCTTAAGCTGGGCAGGCTGCAGTTTATCGACCGCTTCCTGGATGGCTTCGGTCATTTTCGCGCAAACCATATCGAGGTATTTTAGATCGCACGCAAAGCCGCCTTTGCCATCGGGAAAGCCGTAGCAATCCGGCGCGCTATGAGTATGGGTGGCCCCGATCAGGATATTGGCCGGCGGAATCCCTCGCGCTCGCGCGCGAACTTTGTTTCCCAGAACCGCGGGAAATCCCAGGAAATCCGCCCCGACAATCGCCACGCGGACGCCGCCGGATTCCAAAACGAGCGCGCGGACGGTCAGATCGCCCTCTTTCCGTGAGACGGGGTGGGACGGGCCGACCCCGCCGGACACCGGCAGCAAAGGGTCGGGCGTAACCACCCGCATCGCCGCGCCAGCGCGGAAATCCGCGGCGGCGACCGAGAGCGCCAGACAAGAGAGACTGACCAATAAAAGGATAATCCGCTTCATAACCCGACGGTAAAGGGTCTCTCCACGCTTTGGCAACTGCCAAGGCGGCCTAAGCCAATGTCTTCCTCCGCTAAGGGAATCGACCTATCCCGAAGTTGGTGAAAACACTTAGTAATTATCAGGATTAGGCTACCTTGACCACAAAGGATGGTCGGTCTAATCTCGTATCCGTTGGCCGGTCGAGGATCGGCTGAGGGGCTTCCAGTTCGTGGAAACGGCGACAGCGGAACGCGCGGGTGAATCACGCCTCCGCGCTGGAGCGGTCGGGGTAAATATCAAACGAGCTGGCGCTCGGGCGTCGTCGAGAAATGCGAAACTATATGATTAGACCAGGAACGAGTTTTAACGTGCGCGCCAAGCTGATCCTAAGCTTTGGCCTGCTGGGCCTGTTGACGGGCGTCGTGGGCTACTTCGGGATTACGAAGCTCGCGGAAGCGAACGCGATGCTAGGCGTCCTTTATGAACGCAATCTCCAGGCGGTGGCCGCCGTGAAGGGGGCCGATGCGGCTCTGACGGCCACCCGCGGGGCGGCCCGCGCGGCAATTCTCGGTAGCTTACTGAAAGATGAGGGCGAGACCGCCAAACAGAGTAAAAGCGTCGATAAGTACGCCGCTGCGTTCGTGGCTGGAGTTTCGCAGGCTGAAGCGAGGGTCTCGGTTCTGGAGGACAAGACACGAATCGAGGAGATAGGCAAACTCGAACCGATTTACGTGGCCGGCTTGCAAAGGGTCCTCGGTTTGCTGACCGCTCCAGGCAAAGAGAAGGAGGCGACTGAAACCCTGGGCCAAATAAGGAAGGAAACGGGCGATCAGATTGAGAAGCTCCTCACGGAAATGACCGAGAGCGTCGAAGCACAGTCGAAAGCCGCGTTCGGGCAAAGCAATCTGTCCTACGTGAGCGCGCGGCGGCTGCTTACGGGCGTCGTCCTCGGATCGGTCGCATTAGCGATTATCTTTGGCCTGAGTATCTCGCGAATGATATCCCGACCGTTGGGGCACACGGTGGACGTGCTGGAAGCGATGGCGGCGGGTAACCTTACCCAGCGTCTCAAATCCGAGGCCCGAGACGAACTGGGCCGGATGGCGCGGGCGCTGAATCAGGCGTTGGAGAAAATGTGCGCGACCGTTCAAAGCATTGCCCTAAATGTTCATACGCTCTCCAGCTCGTCCGAGGAACTGACCTCTGTCAGTCAGGAGATGAGCGCGAACGCCGAGCGAAGCGCCCTGCAATCGAGCGCCGCCTCCTCGGCGTCCGAGAAGGTAAGCTCGAGCATCAGTACGGTCGCCTCCAGCGCCGAAGAAATGACCGCGACGATCCGGGAAATCAGCAAGAACGCCAGTGAGGGCGCACGAATCGCCGGCAACGCCGTTCAAGTGGTGGAGAGCGCCACCGCCACGATCATGAAGCTCGGTGAGTCCAGTGCCGAGATTGGCCAAGTGATCAAGGTGATCAATTCGGTGGCGCAACAGACGAACCTATTGGCCTTGAACGCCACCATCGAAGCCGCGCGGGCCGGCGAAGCCGGGAAAGGATTCGCCGTCGTGGCCAACGAGGTAAAGGAATTGGCGAAGCAAACCGGGGAAGCGACCGGCGACATTAGCCAGCGCATTAAGGCGATCCAGGACAGTTCTCGCAAGGCGGTTGAGGCGATTGGTCAAATCAGTCAGGTCATCCAAAGGATGAATGATATCTCGGCCAGCATCGCGAGCGCCGTGGAAGAGCAGAGCGCCACCACTTCGGAGATGACTCGCCACGTTACCGAGGCGGCGACCGGAACGGCGGCATTTGCCCAAAGCATCGGGGAAGTCGCGCAGGCCGCGCAGAGTGTCGCCGGCGGCGCTACGGAAACCCAGGCGGCGGCGCAGGAGTTGGCGCGGATGGCGAGCGAGTTGCAGGCGGCCGTCCGCCAATTCAAGTATCAAAGCGACGGTGACTCTCGCGATGGGGCCATTTCCGCTGAGCGGCTGGTGGTCGTGGCTGCCTAGGATCGTACGCCGAGCCGGATGCTCCCGCGCCGACTTTGAACCGCGGGTCGGGCCATGGGCGCAAATTCAGTGGCGACGCGACGCCTCTGGCGCGCCGCGCGAAACAATACCTGGGGCGCTTGCCGTAATTTGGTGAATTCACACGCCGACCGAGGCTGGCGCCGCCGATCGCCGGTTTCCTGCGCCGGTATTCGGTCCACGAGAGGCGCGATTTTCGGTTGCGATCGAATCCCTCCTGCTCCAACTTAACCAGCGTTCGAAGCTCACGAGACGGAATTATGACGGACATGAAGCGTTTAGATAGTTGTTGGGGCGGTTGGCTCAAGACGGCTCGTTGGTGGTGCGTGGTGGTTATGCTCGGGTCAGCGTGCGCGCCGCTCGGGAGCCAAGCCCAGGGCGTGGTTGGGTTCATGAACGTGCCGGTCCCGAGTGGCTTTTCGGCGCTGGTTAATCCGGTGCGCGCGCCCGTGAACACCGTTTCCGTCCTCTTTGCCAGCCCGCCCGCGGGCATGGTCATTTACCAGTTGGCGCCGGCGGATTCGTCCAATGCGCCGATGTCGCCCGACCTGCAGGCGAAGCTGGTCGCGGGCGTGCTCGGCGGGCTGCCTAAGGCGCTTCCGAGCGCGGTGGGTCTTGCTCTCGTCCAGGGGGGGCTTTCACTTTCGTGGGCGGGCAATTTGTTGACCGCGACGAACGTCGCCGGCCCTTATACGCTGGCGACCGGCCTCAGCAGCCCCCAATTGATCCAGCCTACCGCGACGCAGCAGTTCTGGCGGGCGCAAGGGGCGAGCGCGTTGACGGCGGCGCAGTTTACCGCGAATGTTTTTTCTTCGGGCGCCTGGAGCGACCCAAATCAAGACTTGCCGCCTGGTCTGGGTTTTATCGTTTACAACCCGTCGTCAACCGGCTTTACGAACGTCTTCGCCGGTCAAATCTTAACGGGAACCTCGACGAACTCGATTCCCGCCGGATGGTCGATCCGAGGATCGATGGTTCCGCGAAAAGGCGGTTTGACAGCCGTAAACACGCTGACTCCGTCGCCTGGTGACACGGTTTTTCTGATGAGCGCCGGCGCGGTCAAACAGTTCAGCTACTCCGCCAACGCCACCTGGACGCCCTCCGAGCCGCAAACGGGGATCGGTGAAGGGTTTATCATTTTTGCGCAGCGCGCGTTTGATTGGGACGAGACCTTGAACTTCAGCGAGCGGTGAGGAATTTGGGGTGTTTGCCCCAAATCCATCGGCGGGCCGTTCCTGGCGAAACTGCGATATCCATAGTTTTTTAACGGGCCGCTCGAAGGGAACGCACGGATTTTACCGCTGTCCGTTGGGTTGTCATTAGCCCCAACGTCCCGCTAACCTAGGGGGAGATGAATACCCCCGCGAAGAAGCTCCTGGCCTTGACGGCGCTGGCGATGCTGGTGGGGGGCGCCGCGCTGTGCTACTTCGAGTTGGCGATGCCGACTACTTCCTCGCGCGGCGCGGTCGAAGCCGGGCGCCGGCTGGCCGCGGAACATGCCGTGAACCTAACGCGCTTGGAGTCGCGGGAGCGGCAGGCGGACGAAACAGTTTGGTCCCAAGAAATTCTCGCCGAAGCCTGCGGGCGAACTTTTGAGATTCTTTGGGACGAAGTCAACGCGGCCACGAACAAGTTGCGCTCGCTTTTGTCGTTTCCCGTCGGGGAAATTACTCTTGGCGACTGGAAGCACGTGGAGGCGTTGCCCCACGGCATTGAATTGCGCTCCGCTGCGGTGACTGCCCCGGCCGTTTCGCCGGCGCCCTGGGGGGAAATGGTGGCGGATTTGGAAGCGCGCGGCTGGGAGTTGACCCGAGTCGAGTTTCGGCACAATCGATTTGACGCCGACTCCGCGGGGCGCCCGAAACAGAGCGTGTTCTATTTCGAGGCGGAACTTGAGAATCATGTCGAGCCGAGACGCGCGACGCTGGAGGGCGATTTAATCGTGGATTGGGCCGGGACGGCGCCGACCCCGTCCGGCGCGGCGGTGCGCGGGATTGACGCCAGCCGGTTGATTCTGAAAACGCGACCGGGTAAGCCCCCGTTTCGTTCGATCCTCGACGAGGCGTTCCTGCCCCAAGGGCGGGCCTCGTACATCGATCCGTTGATCGTCTATGACCTCGACGGCGATGGTATCGCCGAAATCATTCTGGCCGGTCGGAACGTTGTTTATCGCCGCCGAGGAACGGACCGTTACACGTCCGAGCCGTTGCTGAAATTTCCCCCCGCGCAGATCTGGTCGGCGGTGATCGCGGATTTTGACGGCGACGGGCACGCGGATTTTCTCTGCGCTAACTCGGCGGGCCTGCTGTTGTTCCAAGGCTCGCCGCAGGGGACCTTTGACCAGCCCGGGCGCTTGGTTTGGTCCGCGCGTCCCGCGTTGGAGAACCCGATGGTTCTGACCTGTGGGGACATCGACCGCGACGGTGATTTGGACGTGTTCCTTGGGCAGTATCGAGTCCCGACCCTGGGGACGACGTTTCGGCCGAGCTACTTCGATGCCGATGACAGCCACCCGTCTTTTCTGCTGCTCAACGATGGTCAGGGCAATTTCTCCGACGCGACGGTCGCGGCGGGATTGGCCAAAAAGCGGCAGCGGCGCGTTTACAGCGCTTCATTCGTTGATTTGACGGGCGAGGGGAACCAAGACCTCGTGGTGGTGAGCGATTTCGCGGGCGCGGACGTGTTCCGGAACCGGGGCGACGGCCATTTCGCGGACGTGACCAGCCAATGGCTTCCCGATGCGCACGGGTTTGGGATGGGGCACGTTCTGGCCGATTTTACGGTGAGCGGGCGGCTGGGCTTTCTGATGGTTGGCATGACCTCGCCCGCGGTGGATCGCTTGGATCACCTCGGTCTCGTCCGACCGGGCGCCCAAGGCGAGCCGGCGATGCGGAGCAAAATGACTTTCGGGAATCGGCTCTACGTGGCGCGCTCGGGGAGTGGGTTCGAACGAACCGCGTTGGGCGATTCCTTGGCGCGATCCGGCTGGTCTTGGGGTTGTGCCGCGTTTGACGCCGACAACGACGGTTTTCCCGATGTCTATGTCGCCGCTGGGAACGAGACGAGGCAAACCGTGCGCGATTACGAGCCGGAATTCTGGTTGCACGATCAATTTGTGGCCGCCGCCGTGGACGAGAGCGCGGCGACCGGCTATTTCGCCGCGAAATTCGACCGGACGCGCGGCGCGGGCTGGTCGTATGGCGGACACGAGCGGAACCGCCTCTTTGTCAACCGGGGCGGAGAATCTTTTTACGAGGTCGGCCACCTCATGGGCGTCGCGTTGGCGGCCGATTCGCGCAACGTTGTGGCGGCCGATTTGGACGGAGACGGCCGTGTGGATCTGCTGGTCACCACGCTCGAGGTGTGGCCGCAGGCCCGGCAAACGCTGAGGGTCTATCGAAACTTGATCGACGACGGCGGGCATTGGATCGGCTTCCGGTTTCACGAGACGGGCCCGGGGAAATCGCCGGTGGGCGCGCGGGCGACGATTCTCAGCGCCGGCCGCGCGGCGGTTCGGGCGATTGTGACGGGCGACTCGCATCGCTCCCAATCGCCGAACACACTGCACTTTGGGCTGGGCGCGGCCAGGCGGGTGGAACGCGTGGAAATCCGCTGGCCCAGCGGGCAGTCTTTGGAGTTGAGGGATCTCGACGCCGATCGGTATTACAACGTTGACGCTCCGGCGCCGCCACCGCTCAACCGGTGAGGCGATGGAAGGAGCGGGTAAACTAGAAGTGTAGCAGGCGATCGTGCCTGGTATTTTGATGTTTTTGCCGCGTGTCCGCTGGGTGACCGCCCCGCCCCGACTGCCGCCGTTGCCGGTGATCACATACGCGCGGGAGGCGCATCGCGAATGCCGCGCGCTTTTCACAACCGCGTTTCGACTCTTCGTCCGCGGAACTCCAATTGCTTCGACCTGACATTTGACCCGACCAGCTCCACGTTGAAGCGGCGCGAGACGATGGGCCGGGGACTGGCGCCTGGCGCGGGAATCAGGGTTAGCCGCTTGCGCGCGTCGTTCCAAATTCCCTGAATCCAGATTGTTTTTGAGTCGGAGCCATCCCGGTACCCGAGGCTCTGGCCGTCGTCGTCGTAGAGCGTGAACTTGCCGTCGGCTCCCGGATAGACCCGAAGGGTGGTCGGCTCGGTGACGGTCTGCGACGTGTATTGTCTGACCGGGTCGATGGGAATCACGCTTCCCGCGCGGACGTAGAGGGGAAGCGTGTCCAAGTCGGCCGTACGCTCAATCCACCGCTTGCCGTCGAGCTTTTCTCCGGTCCACCAGTCATACCACGAGCCGACGGGAAGGTACAACCGCCGGGACTTCGCGCCTTGCTCGACGACCGGCGCCACCAGGAAATCGTGTCCCCAAAGATACTCGGCGCCGAGCGCGGTCGCTTCGGAGTCGCTGGGGAACTCCAACCAAAGAGCGCGCATGGGTGGGATTCCGGTGTCGCATGCCTCGCGCGCGAGCGTGTAATTATAGGGGAGCAGTTGATATCGTAAAGCGAGGTATTTACGGCAGATTGGTTCCACCGCGGCATTGTGCAACTCCGACGCGTCTGGACCCTGTCCGTTCTCGATGGGGCCGAAGTCACCGGTGTTCCAGCCCCAGGGCAGGCGCAATTTCCAAGTGCGGCCGTGGGACCGGAACAGCGGGCAAAACGCCGAAAACTCGAACCACCGCGCGTATAGCTCACCGGTCAATTCCTTGGTCGGGTAGAAGCCGCCGGTGTCGGTTCCCCAAAAGGGGGTCAGGCTCAGCGAATGGTTCAGACCTACCTGCACTTGGGCCGCGAGCGTCGCCCATGAGCTGTCGATGTCGCCGGACCAAATCCAGCCGCCGTAGCGCTGCGCGCCCGCGTAGCCGGTGCGATGAAGGCTCCAGGGCCGCACGTTGGGACGATCCTGCAGCGCGCCCTCGAAGTAGCACCGATGGCGGGTCAGGCGGGCTTCAAGCGGGAGCTCGTCGCCGTCGTCAGGCCACCAACCGTCCACGCCGAGCGCGAAGGCGTCGCGATGGCGCGCCCAGTAATTGCGAATGTGGCTGGGTGAGTCAGAATCCTCGTTAATCGAGCCGCCAAATAGGTTCGTGGGCGCGCCGTTGACGTGGAGGATTACCTTGAAATCAAGCTCATGCAACGCGCGCAGGTCAGCCGCGGGGTCGGCAAACGTTTTCGGGTTGAACGTAAGCGAGCCGTGCCCGGTATTCCAGCCCGCGGGGCAGTAACCGGTTCCCAAATAAATCAACGCGTCGCAGGGAAGCTGTCGCTCGCGAAATTCTTTGGCGATCGCAACCGCTTCCTCCGGGCCGGCGAGCGTGCGGTGCGATTGAAAGTAACCGAGCGCCCATTTCGGCGGCATCGCTGCGTGGCCGGTCAAACGGACATATTCGGCGAGAGCATCGCCCGGCGTCGGCGCATCGATGACGAACAAGTCCAAAGGGACGGCGGCCTTTCCGTCTTGGGGCGGCAGGAACTTGCCGACGCCGCCCCGCAGGTCGAATCGTCCGTGGGGTTGATGGGCGAAGATCGCCCAACCGTCGGTTCCGATGAGGAATGGCGAGGGAACGACCGAGCCGAGGACCGGTCGATTCCACCCACCCCAGGACGGTTCCATCGGGTAAAGCGCGCCCCGGCGGTCAAATTGTCGCGCGCCCTCGCCCAGCCCAAATACCGGGGCATCGGTGTGAAATTGAACACCCCCGTTTAGTCCCGGGTCGAACACCAACTCCTGGACCAGCTTGCCGTCCGCGCGGCGGATGGAAATGGTTAGGGGCGTGGAGGTGAGTTCAACCCGTAGCCCGCCGATTGAAAGCTGCTTCGGCCTCGATAGTTGGCGGGCGCGGTATTTCTCAAGCGCCGGGAAAGCAACGAGTTCTGTAGAATTCGCTGAAGGGACGGTCCGTTCCTGAGCGTCGCGCGGGTACAATTGCACGCGCAGAGTTCGCTGGCTGACCTGGCTGACGACCAGTTCGGCGGGGGAGCCGGAATACGTAATCATGGACGCCGAGAGGGCGGAAGGCGGTACGGCTAGCGCAGCAATGGTCAGCAGTCGGCCGAGGATCGAGACCGTGCGAAGTGGGGTCATAGCGGTAACCACGGTGGAGCGGGCTAGCCCGCGCGGCAATGCAAAACCCTACTTCTTCAACTCGCGCAACATCCGTGTAACCTGGTCAACGATCCGTTCACCCGTGCCCGGTTCCACGTAACTGTGCTGGCCGGTCCAGCACTGGTAGCCGCCGAGTTTTTGGCTTTCCCGGTCGGGAATGTAGCCGATCCAGTCATTGGCCAGCTCCGCGACGTAGGTGAAGCGGAAGGGGGAGCGGTTTTTGATATCCAGGCCAAGCGGGGTGAAAAGCTCGCCGGGCACGCCCACGAACGCCACGTCGCCGATCCTCATGACTTGCAGCCAGGTCGTCCGTTCCTCACCGCTCTCGGCGTTCAGCTCCTGTCGCATCGAGCGGAAAACGGCGGTGATCTTGTCCGCTTGCTCGGGCACGTACTTGCGGCAATAGCGGGCGACGGCGTTTTCCTCGCGCGACTCGTCAAATTGCCGGACTTTGAATTTGAACGGTTGCTTCAGCGCCGCGAGTTTGTCAACGTTACGTGGCTGGGTCTGGGCGAGGGCCGTCTGCACCGCCTGCTCGATGCGCCGGGAGGCCTCATCGCACGTCAGTTCCAGGTTGTGCGTCGAGCCGGAAGCCCCCTCCAGAAAACAAACCGTGCCGCCCAGCTCCGTTTCCAGGTCTTGCGCCGCTAAGCCGTAAATCGACGGCGAACGCCGGCCGGGCAGCCGCGTACCGATGTTGTGCGTCGAATGATTAAAAATCAGCGCTTGAAGCCGGTCGTTCTCGCCGCGGAAGGCCAAGACAGGTAACTCCGAGTCAATCAAAGCGGTCGCCCGGACCGCGTTGTCGCGCGGGCCGATCCAGTAGATCTGACCATCGCCCATCATGAGCCGGCTGTTCTGACCGACGGTTTTTTCTTTCCCAAGTCGGAAGTAGAAGCGGCAATCGGTGGCCGAGAGGTGGGAGTTGGCCGCCTGAACCGCCTGGATGATGCCCTGCTGGACTCGCCGCGTGAAAACCTCGTCCGGCTCGACTCCTAGGAGTTTAACGGCGCTTGGGGCATGGTGGGTATGGGTACAGTTGACCAGAATATTGGTGATGGAAATGCCGGTTGTCCGCTCGATCTCAGCCATGACCGGGTCGAGGTATTGCCGCCGGATCATCAGTATGTCGCAGGCGACGATCGCGAGCTTCTCGCCGGGGCTTTTCGCCAGGACGATCGCGACGGCGCGGAGTTTGCCCTCCTGGCCGGTCGCTTTGCCCGGACCGATGCCACCGGCGATGACCATCGAATCATCAGCCTCAAATTCAGCCACGCCGGTTCCGACTTTGACGCCGAGCATTTCCGCCGGCTTCTCCGATTCCGCCGGGGCTTGGGCGGCGGCGAACCGAGCCTCAACCAAAAACGCCGCCACGACGAGAGCGCCCCACAAGCGTCCGCGGCGGGCGAGCCGTCGGCCGGGCGGAGTTTCCGAAATCACGCGCGAATTCGTTGGCGCCGGAGGCGGGGAGAGGAACGCGGGTAGATGCATGGTTCAACGCGTCTTTGATGTGATGCCATGAATATCGTTCGGTCTGTTGGCGCGCAAGTGATTTTAGACTTTTTAACTGGGGGATTCGCCGCCGAAAGTGGTGGCGCCGCGTCTGCGGCCACCGTCATCGGGTGACGATCATTCGCGCCGTAATTCGGGCCATAATTCGGGCGTTGACGGGCGCGTGGGATTTGTTAGCCTGCCTCCATGACTTTGAGCGGCGCTCGATTTTGGCGGTATTTTACCGGCGAATATTATTTCGCCACGCCAGCCTGCGCGCTCGGGTAAGTGAGACCTTAAGAAATCAACTCGTGCCGCAGGTAAACCGCCTGCGGCTTTTTTGTTTCGTCTCACGTGGATCAGCCGGGGCGTCGAACTTGAAGATTAAGTTATGATTGTTGTTTTAAAACCCAACCTCACCAAGAAAGAAGAAGCCGCCGTGCTCAAAGAAATCCGCAAACTAGGCTACAAACCGCACGTGATGCGCGGGGTGGAGCGGACGGTCATCGGCGCCATCGGGGATGAGCGGAATCATCCGACCCTCGAGGCGTTGTCGGCCTGGCCGCAGGTCGAGAAGGTGATGCCGGTGCAGCAGCGCTACAAACTGGTCAGCCGTGAATCGCATCCGGCCAACTCCACGATCAACGTTCGCGGCGCCCTCATCGGCGGGAAAAAGTTCCAAGTCATGGCCGGCCCTTGCTCGGTCGAATCGGAGACGCAGTTGATGACGACGGCCGAGGCGGTCAAAGCGGCGGGCGCGACCATCCTGCGCGGTGGCGCCTTCAAGCCGCGGACTTCGCCTTACGAATTCCAAGGGCTGGGGCTTAAGGGGCTCAAATTGCTGGCCAAAGCCCGCCAGGCTACCGGGCTGGCGATCATTACCGAACTCCTCTCCGAGGACCATGTGGACATGGTCGCCGAATACGCGGACATTCTGCAGATTGGCGCCCGCAACGCCCAGAATTTTCAACTTCTCATCGCCGCCGCGAAGACCGGCAAGCCGATTCTGCTCAAACGCGGGCTCTCGATGAAGATCGAGGAATGGCTGCTGGCCGGCGAGTACGTCCTCGCCAACGAGAATCCCAATCTCATGTTTTGTGAACGCGGCATCCGCACCTTTGAGACCTACACCCGGAACACGCTCGACCTCGGGACCATTCCAATCATCAAGCGCGAGTCCCATTGCCCGATCGTGATCGACCCCAGCCAGGGCGCCGGGCGCGCTTCGCTGGTCGAGGCGATGTGCAAAGGCGCGGTGGCGATGGGCGCGGACGCGTTATTGATCGAGGTGCATCCGAATCCGGCCGAGGCGTGGAGCGACGGAGCGCAACAAGTGTCGCTGGCCGGTTTCGCAAAAATCATGGAAGCGCTGAAACCGTTCATCGCGGCGGCGGGCCGGGAGTGACCGGTTCACTCCCGCCCCTCCAGCCGGAACGCGTTCAAGGTGGTCCCGGCGGCCATCGTAACGCGGTCTTTCCAGATGCGCCGCCTAGTGGGCCAGACCAAGCAGGAAGCTGAAGTCCGCGAACTTGGCGGGTTTCGTGTGGGTCGTGGCCCCGGTGTGGCAACCAATGCAGGAGGCCGAGGATTGAATGTAGGTCTCGGCGACGGTGTTGGCCAACACGGCGGGCGCGGCGACGAGCGTATAGGGTGGGGGACCATCGGAGCCGGCCGCCCATTGAGTGCCGACCAGTTGGTAGTTCGCCCAGACCGTGTTGGTGAGCGCGTTTTGCCAGAGGGCGTTAAGTTCCTTGGTCTCGGCGTAAATCGGGTAGAGCCTTCGAACTTGGGTTCCGACTGTTCCCAGATTGGGAATGGTCCATGCGTTTGAGATTGCGTAGGGTGGTTGTGAGGCCCACAGGTATTGGGTCGTCGGCGGAGGCATGTCGATCGGAACCTTGAGGAAGGCGTTCGTGTTGTAGAAGGACCATTGGTGTGGTCGCAGGAGGTCTTCGTCGGAGGTCGGAGCGTTGTCCACCTGCTCGAAGGTGCTCCAGATCCAATTGGTCTGACCGAACGCTTTATGCAGGATGTGCATGCCGACCAAGCCCACATTGGTAGTGAAGGTCAACGGTTGGTGGTTGAGCGTTGACGTGGCGGGTATATCGATCACCGCGGTGGTCGTGTAAAATCGATTGGTGTCGTCGGTCGCTGGGTCGAGGATGCGCCAGGCGGCTTTGATTTCGATCGCGCCAACCTCACCGGTTACACTGCCTTGTGGGAAATCGACGACGTTATTCGAAAGAAACTTTTCTTGTCCCGTGACGGTGTTGAGCTGATTTTTGAGGACGTAATTGGCCTCCTCTGGGTTCACCCGGATTTCATAAAGCACGAAATTGAAATTTCGGTCGATCAGCGGCTGTCCGGTGGCCTGGCTGAAGCCGGAGAGTTGTTCGCTTTTTGCGGTTAGGCGCAGGACTCGGGAGCTGGACCTCGTCGCGAGGGCGCGGGCCGCTGGAGAAACGCCCGGCAGCTTGTAGAGTTTCTCCGAAGTCGTGTACGAGTCCCAAACTCGCGGCATGGCGGCCGTGGCGGGATCGGTGATTGAATTCGTGGCGGGGGCGCCGTTGGCGGTAGCGGGCCAATTGAGCGCGACGAACGATTGCCACGAAAAGAGGTCAAACGTGCGCTGGGTCGCCGGGCTTAAGCCGAAATAACCGGCTTCCATTGCCGGGTTGATATTGTGAGGCAAGTAGGAACACAGCTCACTGCTTGATCCTACGGCGCAGAAACAGTTGGTCAGGTTGGTTTGCGCGGCCGAGCGGGGGGCGGGCCACAGATTGATGGCTAACAGGATGGGAAGGCAGTCGCGGAATAGTTTCATTTTTGAACTCCTCGTACTCTTGGTTTAACTCCTTTTGAGATTCGACGAGGAGCTTTCTTCCCTCGCCGAGCCTGCGGCAAGGTAGGAGTGAGCCAGGCGATCCGGCAAGAAAAAAATGCGAGGAAAAAATGCGAGAGAATGGAAGTGACGACGGCGGCCGAACTTAGCTCGGTTGAGCCGGTGAGGACTTGCATCCGGCTGCGACGTTGCCAAGAATGCCGACATGAGGGTGGACGCGCGCGCGGAGCTGATGAACTGGTTGGATTGCTATCTCGATCCCGCGATCTCCCTGGGCGAATTGCACGAAACGTCGCAGAAATGGTTCCGGGCTTGGATCGATCTTTTGGGAATCGACGAGCGCCGTGAGGGAGGCAGCCTGTCGAGTTTTCAGCGGGCGACGCGGCTGGCTCATGGCGAGGCGATTTCACCCTTGTCGGCCGCGCGCTGCGTTTGGGAGTTCCAAAGGACCGCGCAATTTCTGCGAGGCATGGACCGCGCGTTGCAGGCGGCGTTCGCGACTTTTCCCGGCGAGACCATCCACGTCGTGGAAGCGGGGTGTGGCCCTCTGGCGCCGCTGGCGCTGCCGTTCGCCGTCCGGTATCCGCCGGAACGGGTCCAATTTACTTTGATCGATTGCCACGACGTATCGCTTGAATGCGCCCGGTGTTTGGCCAACGAGTTGGGGGTTACGGCCGCGATCCGCGATTTTTTGCAGGTGGATGCGGCGAGGCATCGCTTCCCGGAAGAGGATCGACCGCATATCATCGCGTGCGAGGTCATGCAGCGGGCGTTGGTCAAGGAGCCTCAGGTCGCGGTGACGCTAAACCTCGCGCCGCAATTGCGCCCCGGCGGCGCGTTCCTCCCCGAATGGGTCGAGGTCCACGCGTGCCTATTTGATGCGGCGCTGCATTACAACGCGTCCGTGACCCCGACGACGGGCGCGCGGCCCGGAGTGGCGGAGCTTGGTTTGGTTTTCCGTTTGGACGCGCGTGAACTGCCGACCGTCGAGTCGGGCGATCCCGGGGCGATTCGCGCGCGCACGGTGTCGGTTCCGCGCCACGAAGCCGGGCGTTCCCCGCTGCGGCTGTTCACCCGCATCGGCGTCCAGGGCGATTGTCAGTTGTTGGACTTCGACAGCAGCCTGAACTTGCCGGAACGGCTCAAGTATCCGATCGCGCTGGCGGAGCGGGGAGGGCAACTGGCGTTTCGATATCATCTGAGTGATCGACCGGGATGGCGATTCGAACCGTCCGTCGTTTGACGCTTTTTGATTTTGCAAAGAATCTTGCCCGTTTCGAAGAATCGGAGAGAATTGGGACTGAAATACGTTGAGTGAAGATCTGCCATGGTGGCGGCTTGACTCGCGAACCAAAGCGAAACCGCCCGTGGCAAGGGATCAAGATGACCGAATCCATTCCCGCAAAATTGGCCCGCTTCGAAAAAGCGTTGCAACTCTTCCTGGAGCGCGTCCGCGCCGACTCCAATCTCCTGGCCGCCGTTCTCGTCGGCAGCCTTTCGGAGGAGACGATCTGGCGCCGGGAAGCCATTTCCCTCTGGGTGATCGAGAAGGATGGCGTGACCAAACGTTTGCGAGCCGATGGAGAGGATCCGCGCGTGTTTCGCAGTTTGGTTGAAGAGGGGGTCAACCTGCACGTGGAATTGATCCCGCGCAGCCGCTTTAAGCGCATGGTGGAAGGCTCGGCGCGCACCGCCTTTTGTTACAGTTTCTTTGCGCGCCGGAAACTCGTTTACTGCGACGACCCCTCGTTGCGCAAATGGTTCGAGGACGCCGATACGATGGCGCTACGCGATCAGGAGCGCGAGCTTTGCATTGCGACCACGTGGTTGATCCATGCCCATCGCCACGCGGCCAAGCTCCTCGATCATCAGCGCGACCTTGAGCTGGCCTTTCAGGAACTGCTGGGCGCCGCTCATTGCGTCGCCGCGGCGGAAGTGATCGCGTCCGGCGAGGCGTATGAGGGATTGGTGATCCACCGGGGATTGGAATTAGCGCCGGCGTTTCTGCGCGAGGTCTATTTGGATTTGCTGGCCGCGCCGCGCACCGCGGAGAGGCTCGGGAAAACGTTGACGGCGCTGGATGGTTATCTGGAGAAAAACGCCGAGGCGCGTTTGCGCCCGGTCCTGCGCTACTTGCGAAAGGAGAAGCGCCTGGTTCCGCTCAGCGAGCTGGCGGATCACTTTGCCCACTCGCAATTGTATCCCTGGCACCTGGAATCCGCGTGTGAGTGGCTGGAGCGAAAGGGGCGGATCGGAAAATTCTCCGCGCCATTCGGCCTCACCAAAATGAGCCGCGTCGAGGTCGAGGAACCCGCTTACCTTTGCGACGAAGAGTGATGAATTACCAGCCACTGCGCCCCGCCCAATGAATACCGATCTCCTTCAGCGAGTTCTCGCTCGGGCCATGTTGTGGGCGGGATTCGCGATTGTGAACCCGCGCTTGATGGGCGCGCCGGCCAACACGGATTGGGCGGCGTATCTCGGCGACAAAGCGCGCAGCCATTACTCGCCGCTTAAACAAATCAACCGGAGAAATGTCGCCGACTTGAAGGTCGCGTGGACCTACGACACCGGTGACAAGGGCGAGTACCAGGCCAACAATCTGATCGTCGCCGGCGTGCTCTACACCGCGTCGCCCACCCGCAAGGTCATCGCGCTGGATGCCGCCACCGGCCGCGAACTATGGAAATGGGATCCTCGCTCCGAACGACCCGACACGGGGGGCGCTCGGGAGCGCGGCTTGGTTTTTTGGCAGAATGAAACCGGTGGCGAACAACGTCTCTTCACGGGGGTTGGGAATCATCTTTACGCGTTGGACGCGAACTCGGGTCAGCCGATCCGGAGCTTTGGCGAGAATGGTTCCATCCACCTTGGCTCAGGCTTGGATCTGCCGGTACCGCCGAACGTCGGCCTCAACACGCCGGGCGTAATCTATCGGGACCTGCTGATCATCGGCGGCCTCGGCGGTCCGGGCGCGGTGCGCGCGTTTGATGTCAGAACTGGTCTGCGACGTTGGGTCTTCCATTTGATTCCGCGACCCGGCGAACTCGGTTACGATACCTGGCCCCCGGAGGCTTACCAGACCGCCGCGGGCCTGATGCCTTGGTCCGGCCAATCGCTCGATGAGAAGCGCGGCATAGTTTACATCCCCACAAAAACGGCGGAACCCGATTTCTTCGGCGGCAGGCGCCACGGAATAAATCTTTTCGCAAACTGTCTGATCGCCCTCGATGCGGCGACCGGAAAGCGTTTGTGGCACTATCAAATCGTCCACCACGATCTCTTGGACAAGGACCTGCCGTGCCCTCCGGTTCTGATGACGGTGACCCACCGTGGCAGGAAAATCGACGTGGTGGCCCAAGGCACCAAGCACGGTTTGTTATTCGTGTTCGATCGCGTCACGGGCGAACCGCTCTGGCCGATCGAGGAAAAGCCGGCTCCGTCATCCGAACTCCGCGGCGAGCAGGCTTGGCCGACGCAACCTTTCCCCACGAAGCCCGCGCCACTCATGCGCCAGCGCTATGGGGAATCCGATGCCTCCGACCTTTCACCCGCGGCTCACACCAATACGCTCGAGCGGATCCGCGTCTCGCCGAACTTCGGGCCGTTTCCCGCTCCGAGCATCAAGGAGACGGTCATGTTCCCCGGATTCGATGGCGGAATGGAATGGGGTGGCGGAGCGGCTGATCCGGACGGCGTTTTTTATGTCAATGTCAACGAGATGCCCTGGCTCATGCAAATGGTCGAGCTGCGCCGCGCCGATGGAACCGCCGTCCCGAGCGGCGAGCGGGATTACATGTCCTTTTGCGCTCCCTGTCACGGACTGGATCGCGCGGGCAACGCCTTGAGCGGATTTCCGTCCTTGATCGACGTCCTCAACCGCAAAACCCGCGAGCAAATCGTGCTCACGACCAAGCAAGGCGCCGGGCGGATGCCCGCCTTCGATCAACTCTCCGACGCTCAACGCAACCGCATCGTCGATTATGTGCTGGGGGCAACTCTCTCGGCGTCACGTCGCGAGGGAGACCAAGCCGCGCCCCTGGAAAGCGACGCGCGAAACCCCACTCCGCCCTATGCGTTTTCCGGCTTTCGGCGCTGGTTGGACGCGGAAGGTTATCCGGCCATCAAGCCGCCTTGGGGCACGTTGAACGCCGTGGACCTCAACACCGGTGAGCTCAAATGGAAAGTCCCCCTCGGTGAATATCCGGCCCTCAAAGCGCGCGGCGTTCCACCGACCGGCACGGAGAACTATGGTGGTCCGATAGTGACGGCCAGCGGCTTGATCTTCATCGGGGCGACCGCGGACGAAACGTTCCGCGCGTTTGACAAGCTCACGGGAAAGATTCTCTGGCAGGCCGAACTGCCGTTTGGCGGAAATGCCACGCCCAGCACCTACATGGTAAATGGCCGCCAATTTGTCGTGATTTCCGCCGGCGGAACCAAATCCGGTCGCCCGGCCGGCGGTAGTATAGTCGCCTTCGCGCTGCCGGAGTCCGCTGCCAAATAGCGAGTGACTGGAGGGCGCGCGAGAACGTTTGAGCTCCGATGACTGGCTGAGGTCGCGGCTCACGAAAGTATTAACCATTTTGGCGCCGTGAAAGCAGCTGAGGCGAAGGACCCGGCATCTATTTGCAAAGAACATATGAACCAAGAGCCAATGCGAACGACGCTCCTGATTCAGGGAGCGCGGGAGAACAATTTACGCAACGTCACCGTCGAGTTGCCGCGCAATAAGTTGGTCGTCATCACCGGGGTTTCTGGCTCGGGCAAGTCATCGTTGGCGTTCGACACGCTTTACGCGGAGGGCCAGCGCCGGCTATTGGCTTCGATGTCCGCCTACGCCAAACGTTTCGTTAATCAGTTGCGCAAACCGGACGTGGACTTTGTTCACGGTCTCTCACCGGTGATCTCGATCGACCAGAAAACGGTGGGGAGCAACCCGCGCTCGACCGTCGGCACCATGACCGATCTGTGGGATTATCTGCGGATGCTGTACGCGACGCTCGGGACGCCCCATTGTCCGCGTTGCGAAAGCCCGGTCGCCACCCGGTCGCCGCAGCAAATGCTCGAGCGACTGCTGCGATTGCCCCGTGGAACCGAAGTCGAAGCGCGCGCGCCCGTGTTCGAAATCTTCGGTGAGGATTGGGATCACGTGTTCGAGCAGGTGCGGCTGCAAGGGTATCGACGCGTGCGCGTGGATGGAGTCGCGAAGGACCTGGGCTCCCCGTTGGAGTTAACGGAAGAGGATCATCCGTGGGTCGAGGCAATCATTGACCGTTTCGTGATCGAACCTGGCATTGACCGCCAGGTCCTTGCGTCATTGGAGCATGGTCTGAAAGTGGGTGATGGCTTTCTCTCGTTCCATCCGGAAGGCGCCTCCCGGACCACGCTGAAAAGCTTTTGGCAGGATTTCGGGTGCGCGGAACACCATCTTATTTCGGCGACGTTGCACCATGGTAATTTCACCTTCAACGACCCCGCGGGCGCGTGTCGCACGTGCGCCGGGCTGGGCACGTCCAAGCGCGTGCACTCGACCCTCCTGGTCCCGGACCCGAGCCGCACGCTAGCGGATGGCGCCATCGTCAAGGAGGCCTTCAATAACGATAAGAACGCTTGGGGCGGGCGCTGGCTCCATAGTTTGGCCAAGCATTATGGATTTCGCCTCGACGTGCCATTCGCGGAGCTGTCCGACCGAGTCAAGGACTTGATCTTCCATGGCAGCAAGGGGGAAAAGATCGAGATCGTCCTCCCGGAAGGCGCCCGCCAAGGCGAACAGCACATCGGCAAGCAGATGGCCTTCCAGGGAGTCGTTCGGCAAATCGAGCGACATTACCACTGGTACCGCAAGCAAGGGCGGAGCATGGACGGGATGGAGGCCTACCTGCAAAAGGTGATGGTGGACTACGATTGTCCCGATTGCGGTGGCGCGCGCTTGCGGAAGACGCGCAGTCTCGTGCGGATCGCGGACAAAACTCTTCCCCAAGTGGGCGAGTTGCACTTACGGGACCTGCAAAAATGGCTGGCCACGTTGAATATTGCCGCAGACAAAACCGCGGTCGCGGCCACCGTCGCGCGCGAGATCGATGGCCGCCTGGATCTCCTCATCGGCATCGGCCTGGATTACCTCAGCTTGAGCCGGCGGGCGGGCACGTTGTCGGGCGGAGAATCGCAACGCATTCGGCTCTCCACCCAGATTGGCTCCGGCCTGATGGGCATGCTCTACGTGCTCGACGAACCGAGCATTGGACTCCATCCCAAGGACAACGTGAAGATGATACAGACCCTCGAGCGATTGCGCGATCTGGGCAACACCGTGGTGGTGGTTGAACACGACGAGGAGACCATTCGCGCGGCGGATTGGCTCGTCGAAATTGGGCCCGGTCCCGGCATCCACGGGGGCGAAGTCGTGGCGCATGGGCCGCCCGCCGCGGTATTGGCCGACGCGAACTCCCTGACGGGCGCGTTCCTGCGTGGCGAGAAACGAATTGAAATTCCCGAACAACGCCGCGCCGCCGGCGAGCGCCGTTTGCGGATTCGCGGAGCGCGCCACAACAACCTGCGAAACCTGGACGTGGAGGTGCCGCTGGGAATGTTGGTCTGCGTGACGGGCGCTTCCGGCTCCGGGAAAAGCTCTCTCGTACACGAAATCATTTTCAAGAAACTGGCGTCATTGCGCTACGACAGCCGGATACTTTCGGGCGAACACGACGGATTCGAGGGGCACGAACTTGTGGACGACGTCATCGACATCGATCAGTCCGCCATCGGTCGATCCCCGCGCTCCAATCCGGCGACGTACGTCGGAATCTACGATTCGATTCGCGAGCTTTTCGCCCAGACGGACGAGGCCAAGAAACGGGGCTTCGGCCCGGCCCGCTTCAGCTTCAACGTCAAGGGCGGACGCTGCGAGGAGTGCGCCGGCGACGGCACGATCGTCACGCAGTTGTCCTTCATGCCGGACGTGGAAGTCATGTGTCCGGCCTGCAAAGGCAGCCGCTACCGCGAGGAGACGCTCGAAGTGACGTGGCGTGGGCGGAACATCGCCGAGACGCTCAAGCTGTCCATCGAAGAGAGCGTGGCCTTCTTCGCCGATCAACGCGGGATCGTCCGCAAGCTGGAAATATTGCACGAACTGGGCCTCGGATATTTGGAGCTAGGCCATGCCGCCACCATCCTTTCCGGCGGCGAGGCGCAACGAGTCAAACTCGCGGCCGAATTGGGCAAAATGCGGCGCGGTCGGCATAATCTCTACATTCTCGACGAGCCGACGACTGGCCTGCATCTCGCCGATATCCAGCGGCTGCTGGATTGTCTGCAACGCCTCGTTCAGGCAGAGCACTCGGTCCTCGTGATCGAACATCATCTCGACGTCATCAAGTGCGCGGATTGGATTCTCGATCTCGGCCCCGAGGGCGGGCATCAGGGAGGTCAATTGATTGTGGCGGGAACCCCGGAAGCGGTCGCCGCGTGTGAAGCATCACATACAGGGCGCGCCTTACGCGCGCATCTGGAGCAAACCAATACCGTCGTTCCTCAGCGGCCTTCCACCGCCAAGCGCCGAAAGGCGTAACCTACTTCAGTTCCGGCGCGCGTTCTGGTCGGTTGATTGACGTGGTGATCTCGAACGAATTGGTCCCTTCGCCGACCGGGACGGTGATCACGTTGCCCTGAAGAGCCGCGTTGAACGTGCTCGGTGAGAGCGTATCGGACGCGATTTCGCTTTGTCGATGGGCCTTAATTTGTTAACAACCAGCGATGGCATTGGACCTTAAGATTGGATTTCTGGGCGCCGGCAAAATGGCGTCGGCGCTGGCCAAAGGATTTCTCCGCGCCGGGCTGGTGGAGGCCGGGCAAATGCTGGCCAGCGATCCGGTGCCGGCGGCGCGCGCCGCGTTCGCGGACGCGGTCGGCGGCAAGCCGGCGCAGTCGAATATCGAGGTCGTCCGGGCGGCGCAAGTGGTGATCCTCGCGGTCAAGCCCGACCAGGTGGCGTCCGTGCTCGCGGAGGTCCGGGAGAGTTTTACGGCGTCGCATCTCCTCATTTCGATTGCGGCCGGGGTGTCAATCGCCAGGCTTGAGGCGGGCTTGACGCCGGGGGCGCGGGTGATTCGGGTAATGCCCAACACGCCGGCCTTGGTCGGCGCGTCCGCGACTGCGTACGCCACCGGAGCTGGCGCGACGGCCGAGGATGGCAAACTGGCGCAACAACTTTTCGCGGCGGTCGGCGTCGCGTACGCGGTGAAGGAACCGTTGCTCGACGCGGTCACCGGGCTGAGCGGCAGCGGGCCGGCCTATGTCTATCTCGTGATCGAAGCCTTGAGCGATGGTGGCGTCGCCGCTGGTCTCCCGCGAGCGGTCGCCACGGCGCTGGCGGCGCAGACGCTTTTCGGGGCGGCGAAGATGGTGTTGGAGACGGGGTTACATCCGGGCGCGCTCAAGGATATGGTCACCAGCCCCGGTGGGACAACCATCGAGGGCATGCACGAACTGGAGAAAGCGGCCGTGCGCGGGGCGCTGATGAGCGCCGTCCGGGCGGCCAGCGATAAATCGCGCAAGCTCGGCCAAGGCTGATGAAAACGGCCCCGATTGGCGGTTGGGCAGCGAAGCGAGGGGCGCTCCAGGCTGACGCGGGCTGCGACGTGGGGACGGCCCCCGCGCATGAAGTGACGATCCCCCGGCTATGAGCGTGCCCGCGCCCACGCCGCGACAGGCGCGGATTCTTTGGGCGGCGTTGACCGCGCTGGCCGTCGGGGTGATGCTGGCGCTGGCGGGCATTGTCTTCTGGGGCCTGGGTTGGGTGATCGACCGCCTCACCGCGGTCCTCCTGCCGCTGGCGATCGCCGGTGGAATCGCCTACCTGCTTGATCCGGTGGTCGATTTCTTTCAGCGGAGCAAGATTCCCCGCCCGCGCGCGATCCTCCTCGTCTTCTTGCTGGCGATTGTCGTCGTGGTGATCTTTGCCCGGGCGGTCGTGCCGCGGTTGTTGGTGGAGAGCAAGGAGTTGATCGACCACGCCCCTGCCTACGCGCAAGAGGCGCGCGACAAGTTCAGCGGCTGGCTCGCCGGAACTTCGCTGGGCGCCAAAGCCAAGATTGCCTGGGATTCGCACCTGGCGACCGAAATCCAGAATTGGCTGGGGCAGGTGGCGCCGGTCATCTCCAAATGGATCCTGGCCGAGTTGACCAAGGTGGCCTCGTGGGTCGGTCTTCTTGGGGGGTTGGCCATGACGCCGGTTTATCTTTTCTACTTCCTGCTCGAGAAGGAGGAGATCAGCGGACGCTGGACCGATTACCTGCCTCTGCGCGAATCGCGCGCGAAGGAGGAAGTCGTATTTGTGCTCACGTCGGTGAATGACTACCTCATCATTTTTTTCCGCGGGCAGATGTTGGTGGCGCTGTCGGACGCGATTCTCTATACGGTTGGCTTTGTCGCGATTGGATTGGATTACGCGCTGTTGCTCGGTTGCTTGGTCGGATTGCTCAGCTTCGTGCCGTACATGGGCGTGTTTATCGGCCTAATTCCGACGCTGCTGATCGCGGCGACGCAATTTCATGATTGGCTGCATCCGCTGCTGGCGCTCGGGGTATTCGGCCTGGTGCAAACAATCGAAGGCTTGTTGATCGCTCCCAAAATCCTGGGCGATCGCGTCGGGCTGCATCCGTTGACGATCATCGTCGGCCTGTTGATCGGGATGGCGTTGATGGGGAATCTGGTCGGCGGGCTGCTGGCGATCCCCCTGACCGCCGCGCTGCGCGTGATCATGTTTCGGTACGTTTGGCGGAAGCGGTCGGTGCGGACTTGAATCTGAGCGCATTTTCGTGATATCAGGCGGTGTATGGTCATCCCAAACGATTGTGAGCGAGGATGCGATTGGATTGACCTCAATAAGGTATGGTGTAAGGTATAGTCCCGTTATGAAAGTTACGTTCGAGCTTCCGCCTCCGGTTGTCCAGCGGCTGCGCGCGCACGTTCCAAGCGGCGAACGGTCGAGATTTGTGGCGGAATTAATAACCAAGGAACTGCGCGGCAAGGGCAACGCCTTGGAAGCTGCCGCCAAAAAGGCCAACTCACTCCACAGGGTCAACCGCGAAATGAAAGACTGGGAAGCCTTAAATGGCTATGAAGATTGAGCGGGGAGAGATCTGGTGGGTGAACCTTGACCCGCCACCAAATAGATTTTGCGTTTACCGTAGCGACTTGTTTTTGCCAGTAGTGGCTGCAGCAGCGACGTTTGTCCCGGCATCACTCGTACATCGTTCGCACGTCAACCGCTTCCATCCCCGCCGCGCGGATCGCTTGGAGTCCCAAATCGGTATCCTCGAACGCCCGGCAACGGTGGGCCGGGACGCCGATCAACTCCGCCGCGCGCAGAAAGATGTCCGGCGCCGGCTTCTGCCGGATGACCTGTTCGCTGGTGACGACCGCGTCGAAAAGCTCGAATATACCAATGTGGCGCAGCACCATCGGGATGACCTTCTGCGTGCCGCCCGAGGCGACGGCCATCGGTATCCGACCGTGATGTGCGCGGGCGATGGCCACCACGGCGGCGATCGGCGTGGATTGCGGCAGCAATGGCAAATAGGCCTCTTCTTTCTCGAGCGCGACGGCGATGGCGTCGAGGGGAATGCCTTGCTCCTGGCTTAGCATTTTCACGATGTCCCGCGAGGGAACGCCACCCAAGCTGTAGAACCGTTCTTCGGGGAAGCGCAGCCCGTACCGGTTGGTGACCGTCTGCCAGGCGCGCCAGTGAAGCGGCATGGTGTCCGCGAGGGTGCCGTCGCAGTCAAATATCAGACCCGCGGGTGAGTTTGGGGAGAGGGAGGGAGCAGACGGGGAGGTCATAGAGGCGGCAAAGTAGTTCTCGCGGACTTGGTTGGGCGGCGACGACAAACGCCGCGGGCGATCCTTCCGCGCGGCTCGGTCAGGGTGAGGCGACGGTGACGGCTGAAGCCCCGCGGTTTCACAGGTGGACGGAGGCCAGTTTCTCTTCGAGGTCGTGACTCACCAGCGGTTCGATCATGTCGTCGATGTCGCCATCAATGAAGGTGGGCAGATTGTAAAGGGTCAATTCGATGCGGTGGTCGGTCACGCGGTTCTGGGGGAAGTTGTAGGTGCGAATCCGCTCATTGCGTTCGCCGGTGCCCACCTGGGCTTTCCGCTGGGCGGCGTAGCGGGCGTTTTCTTCGGCGACCTTTTTTTCGAGCAAGCGGGAGCGCAGGACGGTCAAAGCCCGCGCCTTGTTCTTTTGTTGGGAACGTTGGTCGGCGCAACGCACGATCAGCCCGCTTGGTTTGTGGATGATCTGGACGGCGGAGTCGGTGGTGTTGACGCCCTGGCCGCCCGGCCCCGAGGCGCGGCAAACGGAGATGTCGAGGTCCTCGGGTCGCAGGTCGATATCGACTTCCTGCGCTTCGGGCAGGACGGCCACGGTCGCGGTACTGGTATGGATGCGCCCTTGCGCCTCGGTCGCGGGCACGCGCTGGACCCGATGCACGCCGCTCTCGTGCTTGAGGCGGCGATAAATATCAGGGCCGGTGACGCTGAAAATGATTTCCTTAAATCCGCCTAAATCGGATGGGCTGGAGTCGAGCGTCTCGACCTTCCAACCCTGGGTCTCCGCGTAACGGGTGTACATGCGGTAGAGGTCCGCCGCGAAGAGCGCGGACTCCGAGCCGCCGGCGCCGGCGCGGATTTCGATGATGGTATTCCGCGAATCGGTCGGGTCGGGCGGGAGTATCCCGCGCTGAATTTCCAGCCGCAGGCGTTTCTCCTCGGCCTCGAGAGACGGCAACTCGTCTTTGGCCATGGCGGCGAGCTCGGACTCGGCCGGTTCCGACTTAAGCAGCGCTTGATTGGCCTCGAGGTCGGCGACGGTTTTGAGGTACGCGGCGCCGTATCCGCCCAACTCCTTGAGCCGGGCGTATTCCTTGGAGAGGTCCTGAAAGCGCTGGTTGTTGTCGAAAACCTTCGGGTCGCTAAGCGCGGCCTCGACCTCCGCCAGACGCCGTGAGAACCGGTCGATATACGGGCGTAAGTCCATCGGGGCCAAAAAAGATTCCGCCCGCAGGGAGAAGATTCTCTGCGGGCGGAAGGGGGAAAGAAACTACTTCTTTTTCTTCTTGGTGGACGCGGCGGCGGCGGCGGCGGCCTGAGCGGCCTGCGTCTTGGCCATGCGCTGCTGGAACTTGTCCACGCGTCCGGCGGTGTCCACAAATTTCTGCTGCCCGGTGTAAAACGGATGGCACAGGTTGCAGATACCAATCACAATCGACGGCCGGGTCGAACGGGTCTTGATCACGTTGCCGCAGGCGCAGCGGATCTCGGCTTCCAGATATTTCGGATGTATGTCAGCTTTCATAACAAAGGCCGCATAAGTTAGCATTGGTTGGAGGCTTGACAAGCGCGAAATTGAATTCGTTTTGTTTTCTTCCCGGCGCCCTCTGAAGCTGTTACCTTCCAGCGAATGGATTTTTCGTATAAAATCATTGGCGCTGACGGGCGCGAGTACGGTCCGGTGACCGTGGATGAGCTAAAGGGCTGGATTCGCGAGGGGCGGGCGGCGGGACAAACGCAAGTGTGGCGCAGCGACCTCGAAACCTGGCGGCCGGCCGCCGCGTACGATGAATTCGCCTTCGAGTTGGCGAGCGTGCCGCTTCCCAGCGCTCCGGCCGCGCCGTGGCCGCTGGAATTGGGCAGTTGCCTGGCGGGAGGCGCGCGGCTGATGGCGGCGAATCTGGGTTTGTTTCTCGCCGTGACCGCGCTGGCCTTCCTCATCGAGTTGGCGGTGAGCGCGATTCCGATTCTAGGCGGAGTCACTTATCCGGTCATTTCGGGCGCCATTGACGGTGGTTTGTTCCTGATCGTCATTCGGCGAATGCGGGGAGAACCGACCGGCGTGAAAGACCTTTTCACCGGATTTGGGCCACGGTTTCCCCAGTTCATGCTGGCCGGGATCATCGCCGAAGTGTTGATCTTCGCCGGGTTCCTGTGTTGCCTTTTGCCCGGGATTTATCTCTGGGCCGCCTGGTATTTTACGCTCGCGCTGGTGGCGGATCGACAACTTGATTTTTGGGCGGCGATGGAGACCAGTCGCAAAGCGGTGACCCGGCATTTTTTTGTGATCTTTCCGCTGCTCGTCATCGCGTTCCTGCCCGCGTTAGCGTACCGGTTTTACGGGGCAATGCTGTTGACCGAGCAGATGCGCGCGTCGATCGGCGCCTCGGGCACGCTCAACCTGACGCAAATGCTGTCGCACATGGATGAATTTCGTGATCAGGCCGCGCGCCAGGCATTCATCGGCGAGGTCCTGGCGCGACTGATCTGGCCGTTCGCGTGCGCGACGATGATGCATGCCTATGAAGTTCTCTTTGGCCCTCGGTCCACGCCGACGGCTTGACCGTTCGACGGCTTGGGGTTGCCTGGTGGCCAACCTGGCGATTCCGGGCTCCGGCTCGCTGGCGGCCGGGCGAGTGTCGGGTTATCTGCAAATGGCGGCGGCGGTGGTCGGGCTGGCGCTCACCGTCTCTTACGGCGGGCGGTTTTTTACCTGGTATCTCGCCAACTGGAGCCGTCTCCGGGACGCGGAGGATCAATTTGGCAGCCTCCACGAACTTTGGGACAAGTCGCGCGGATGCCTGCTGGGGATGGGAGTATTCACGGCGGGCCTGCTCTGGTCGCTGCTGACCAGTTGGTTGATCCTGCGGGAGGCAACGGACTCCGGAACGCCGCCACGTCTCAAGTGAGGCGGGGAAAGCCGACAAGTTCGCGACCGCAAGTTGAGGCATTGTGAATCAAAAGGCTAATGGCGGACGGTGGGAGCCGGCGCGAGTCGGCCGTCGTTTGATAAGTGTTGTGGTTCTCGGAGTGATCGCGTGCCTGGCCGGGGCAGCGGCGCTGGCCACGAACGGGAGGCTGGTTATTCCACCGTGCGGCATCAAGGTTCTTTTCGGAATGCCGTGTCCACTGTGCGGCGGGACGCGGAGTTTGGCGGCGCTTGCAAGGCTGGATGTTTTCGAGGCGTTTTACTTCAATCCGCTGGTCGCGGCAGTGGTCATCATCGTGGTCGTCGCGGCGATTCGAGGCATCATCGGTCATGGCGATTGGGCAGAGCGAGCGAGATTTCGAGCAATGATATTCGGCCCGCGCGTCCGTCTTTTTATCGGGCTGGGATTGGTCTTTGCGAATTGGAGCTATCTTTATCTCCGTGTATGTTCGGTGGACGCGGGACGCCATCTGGAATTGGTTATGTCGGCGGCGCTCTACAGCATGGCTCCGTGAGGGCGCGTTGGGCCGTATGAAACCTACCACCGCGCTTTGCCAAGACGCCCAACGTATGCTGCTCATGCTTCAGTTTGGGGTGGCGAACGGTGAAGACATCGTTCGGTGGGCGGATTCGCAGATTATCGCGCTCGATTCGCCGCCGGAATCGCTCATTGACCTTTCGACTACACCTCCTTCTCAAATCGCCGACCAGTTAACGTACCTTCACGCTCTGGCATCCGGCGCCGACTATTGGGCGGCGTTTAGGCGAATGTTAGGGCACCTTCACGATTACCTCGCGGCAAATCCGGGCCGCGCTCAGGATATCGCGAATGGTCTATTTCGTACCGCGGAACGTTCTCCGATGGGCGATCTGCCGAAAGACCTGAGTTTTGTCTATCGCATTGACGAGGCATTCTCGCTTGCGAACGATGGCATTTATGGGAAGCCGGAGGCCGTGCTTCGGGATTTCCTCAGTGAGTTGGCGAAGTTCAAAGGAGAGGTTATGTTGAGCGGTACAGCCGATAGCGGCCCGCTCCAGGAATCGCCGGCATCCTCGGAAATTCGGTCGGCCGATTCACCACGCCCGTCGTCACCCGTGGACCGAGGGTGATACGGTCGTTCTGAGTTGGGGCTAGTCCGGCTCGTCGTCCGGTGTCCTAGCCCGTCGCGAGGACGGTGCTCCGCCTTCGGCGGCGATCAGCCGGTCGATCGCCAACTCGAGATCGTAACGAAAAACGTATCGCTGGAACGGCGTCAGGACCAAGTTCCGCCGCCAACCGTTCTTGCGTTTGATCACGAGGATCCGCCGGAACGGACGCCAGGTACACCACCAATTCTCCGCCCAGCGCGGGCGCCGCTTGGAAAACGATTCGATGTCGAGCAGGGCGATGCGCCGGACGCAGATGCCGAACAGGGTAATCTTGAGGTAACGTTCGGTGATCCGGTACCGAACCTGCAGACTGATCCAGGCGATGATGACGCTCAACGCGGCGGCGCCCAGAAAACAGACCCATCTGGATTCGAGCCAGCGCGGATTCATTTAGCGCTTTTGTCCGAGCCAGAGCAGGAGTATCGGGGTGACGACGCCGAGCGCAAGCGCGGCCCAGACCGTCCATTTTTGGCGCAGGGCGCGGAGGGCGAGATAGACGCCAATCAGAACGGTCACGATCAGGGCAATCGACATCAGAACGACCAGCACGCGAAAGAGACCGGGGGAGAAACTGTTCGCGCTTTTGGCCGGATAAATTTGATCGATGTGAACCGAGGTCATCCGCCCAATCCAATCGTCCGCGTGACCCAGGTCCTTTTTCCGGTCGGGATGGAGCGTTTGGTACCAGCCGGTGGCGACGTAGAAGATGAGGAGCGGCGCGAAAAAACAACCGAGGAAAAGATGGGCGCGGCGAAGCGTCTTCATGGCGCCTTCGGCGGAATCGGGATCATCAGTTTTTGACCAGGATTGATGACGCCCGCCTTAACCTTCGGATTCGCCTCTTCGACTTGTTTGAGAGAAACGCGCTTTCTCCCTTCGCTGACGAATTTCTTGTTGAAGGCGCTCACGATCGCGGAAAGGCTGTCGCCGCCGAGGACTGTGTATTCGGCGAATTCTCCTTCTTGGGCGGTGGCCGCCGGCGCCGGCTCGGGTTTTCGCGGAGTGGGGGCCGGAGCGGCGAGCGTTTTGCCCATTTTGGCGATTTCCTCGAGAATCAACTTTTTGTCGTCCTCGCGTTTGCGGTCGATCAATTGAACATCTTTAACGACCTCCTTGAGTTCGTCGCGGGTGACGAAGGTGGTACCGGAATGAGCGTTCTCGTCGCGCAGGCTCCGAATCTCATTCGCGAGCGCGTCGATGCGTTTCAGCAGGGTTTCCTGGGCGCGCTGGTGCGCTTCGATGGCGGCCTGCAAAGACTGAATGTCGGCGTTAACCTGTTTGTAGCGTTCATCAGCGTATTCCTTGTCGGCGACTTTGGCCGCGTCGTTGTCGGCGAACGCCGGGCTGGCAAGTCGGCCGAGCGCGGCTATCGTAAGGAACGTCACGAGCAATCTTTTCATGTTATGGAAAATAGGTACGTGCGCCACGCGGCGCAAGCGGTAATGAGGCTTCCCGGCGTTTTTGGTGGGGCGGCATGACCATCGTGCAGATCATTGCGCAGGGCGCCGCGCGCCTCGCGGCCGCCGGCGTTGAATCGCCGCGGCTGGACGCCGAATGGCTGGTGGCGCACGCTTTGGGAAAGCCGCGGCTGCATCTTTTTCTCGAGCCGGGGACAGCCCTTACCGAAGCACAGCGGACGGCCGTCGAGGAACTGGTGGCCCGGCGGGCGGGACGCGAGCCGCTCCAATACGTCCTGGGCACGGCTGTCTTCTGTGGCTTGGAATTGACAGTCGGTCCCGAGGTTCTGGCGCCCCGCCCAGAAACGGAATTATTGGCCGAGCGGGCTTGGCGGTTTCTAGTCTCCGTCGCCGCGCCTGGCCCCGCATTGGGATTGGATTATGGAACCGGCAGCGGTTGCCTGGCGATTACGCTGGCGACGCGCTGTCCGGACGCGGTAATGCACGCGGTGGACATCTCGGACGCGGCCTTGAGCGTCGCGCGCGGGAACGCCGTCCGGCATGGCGTGAGCGACCGAGTTCACTTCCACCACGGGGACGGGTTTGCGGCCGCGCCGGTCGGGCTGCGGGTTGACCTGATCGTTGCCAATCCCCCGTATATTCCGAGCGCGCAGATCGCGGAATTGCAGCCGGAGGTCCGCGATTTCGAGCCGCGCCTGGCTCTCGATGGCGGGCCGGACGGACTCGACTTTTACCGACGGTTGGCCACCGACGGCGCGAACTGGCTACGACCGGGAGGGAGATTGATGTTGGAAATGGGTGACGAACAGGCGGAGCATATTCGGCGGCTTTTCGTCGAATCCGATTGGCTAGTCGAGGCGATCGAGCCAGATTATAGCGGACGATTGCGAATCTTGGTTGCCCGGCCCGCGGGGGTGTGAGAGAACAGCCCGGCGGCGCGGACGCTCCAGGAACCGCGGGCAGAATTGGTGACTCGGGACGAAAGACAGGTAATACATGGAAAGTTTGTTGATCAAAGGTGGAATTCCACTCTGCGGCGAAGTAACGATCAGTGGGGCCAAGAACGCCGTCCTGCCAATCATGGCCGCGACGCTCTTGACGGCCGAGACCTGCGTGATCCATCGCGTGCCCGCGTTGAGCGACGTGACGTTTATGGGTCAAATTCTGACTTCGCTCGGCGCGGAGGTGAAATTTGACGGCAACAGCGTGACCGTCCGCGCGGCCCGCATCAAAGGAGTCGGGGATTACGATTTGATTCGGAAGATGCGCGGTTCGATCTGCATTTTAGGGCCGTTGCTGGGGCGCATGCATACGGCCAAGGTTTCGCTGCCGGGCGGCTGCGTGATCGGCTCCCGGCCGATCGACCTTCATTTGAAGGGGATGCAGGCATTGGGCGCCAAACTGCGGGTCGCGGGCGGCTATGTTTGCGTCTCGGCGAACAAATTGGTGGGCGACGCGTTGTTCCTGGGTGGCCGGGCGGGACCCACGGTGCTCGGCACCGCCAACGTAATGATGGCCGCGGCGTTGGCCGAAGGGATCACGGTCATCGAAAGCGCGGCGTGTGAGCCGGAAGTAACCGACTTGGCGAACTTCCTGAACGCGATGGGCGCGCGGATCACCGGCGCCGGCAGCCCGACGATTACCATCACCGGCGTTAAGGAGTTGCACGGCGCGGAATACGAGGTCATTCCCGACCGGATTGAGGCGGCCACCTTCGCCATCGCCGCCGCGGCGACCGATGGCGAAGTCAAGCTCCTGGGCGCGCGCCCCGAACACATGCACGCCGTGTTGGACAAATTGCGGGAAGCCGGCGTCAAAGTGGAACGCAGCGGCCTGGGACTGACGATCAAGCGGAAGGGCCGCCTCAAACCGGTTGATATTACGACCCTGCCTTACGCCGGTTTCCCGACCGACGCCCAGGCGCAAATGATGGTCTTGATGACGTTGACCCGAGGCATCAGCATCATTACCGAGCGGATTTTTGAGTCCCGCTTCATGCACGTCAGTGAATTGGCGCGTTTAGGAGCGGATATTGCGATTGAGGGGCCAAGCGCCATAGTAAAGGGTGGCCGGGCGTTGAGCGGCGCGCCGGTGATGGCGAGTGATCTGCGGGCGTCGGCGGCGTTGGTGATCGCGGGCATGGTGGCCAGCGGGAAAACGCTGGTGAAGCGAATTTATCACCTGGATCGCGGTTACGAGAGAATTGATGAAAAACTAAAGCGCTTGGGGGCCCGCATCGAGCGCGTGCCGGAAACATGAAATTCATCATCAATGTTGTTCTGCTCATTGCGGCGCTCTACGCGGCCAATTGGGCTTACAATTATTGGGAAGATTTTAAGGCTCATCATCCCACCGACGGTGAGCAGGCGAGTCCGGAGCAATCCAAGAATCTGCCGGGCTTGCCGCCCGCGTACGAGGCGTCCCTGGCGGCCGCGAAGGAACATGGGGCGGTGGGCCTGGCCGAGTGGCTCCGACGCTATCGGTCGGCGGCGGCTGATCCCCGGTTGGCCGAGATCGAGCTGGACTACGTGGTGCTGCTGAACCAGAGCAATCCCATGGAGGCCCGCCGGATCTTTGCCACGGTGAAGCAACGAACGCCCACGAATTCGCCGATTTACCCGCGCGTCAAGCAGCTTGCCCGCGCGTACGAATAGCCCTCTGGCGCAAGGCCAATGCGGCGGACGCGGCGCGGCGATTTTTCGCTGGCGTTTCGATTAGGAGGGGTTAACCTACGAATAACCCAATTAATCAGCCCAGGATTCGTTATGGACATGACTTTCAACTGTCCCGCCTGCAAGCAGGAACTGGCGGTGGACCCATCGGGCGCCGGTTCGGAGATTCAATGCCCCGCTTGCGGCGCGGCGATCATTATCCCCCAGGCCCCGGAAGCGCCGGAGGCTCCGCAGGAACATGCCAATCAAGGCTCGATCTCCGCGTCCGCGGCGGCGAAGATTGAGCGGCATTTCGCGGTGCCGGTCCACGATCAGCCGGCGGCGGCGTTGATTCAGAAGGCCCGCCCACCGCTTGAGGTCGCGGCCAAGGAGAGCGAGAAGAAGCTGCGGATCAAGACGATTCGGCATACCGATTGCATCGAGGTCGGTCGCGACCGTTTCGATGAAATGGTGGGAGATATGCTCGCCAAGATAGGCGAATCAAATATCGTCGCGATGCACCCGATCACGTACACCCACCTGGACATCGGCTCGCAGAAGCTCTTGACCGACTACGGGTTACTGATCGTCTATCGGGGTTGAACGCGGGCCACCGACCAAGCATCCCGGGCCGCGCGTCCGGGATTTCCGAGGAACGGTTACTTAATCCCGTTGAGGCGGACCGCCAGGCGGGATTTCTTGCGCGAGGCCGCGGAACGGTGAACGACGCCCGTTTTCGCCGCCTTGTCGAAGGCCGAACTCACATCGCGGAACGCTTTCGTAGCGTCCTCTTTCTTATTCCCCGCCACGAGGGCGAGGTACTTCTTTTCCAACGTATTCAGCTTCGTCTTGACGCTGGAGTTGTGGAGATTCTTGCGCGCGCTGTTGCGTGAGCGGCGTTCGGCGGACTTCGTATTCGGCATAAAATTGCTATTTTGACTTAAGCGGGCCAAACGGTAGCTAAACCCCGGAGCTTGTCAATGGCTACTTGGCGGCCTTTTTTGGCCGCGCCGGGTTCAAGCTGTCTGAAGCAGCCCATTAGACGCGTTTAAGCCGGCCGCCCGCGGGGGTATCCTCGATGGCCCAGCCCAGGGCTTTAAGTTGCGCCCGAATCTCGTCGGAACGCCGGTAATTCCTGCCCCGCCGCGCCGCCTCTCGCTCTTGTAGCAGCGCTTCCACGTCGGACGGAATCTCGGCTTTTGTTTCCGCCCCGACGCCAAGGATCATGTCAATTTGGCGCCAAGCGGCCAACCCGGCGGCGGCTTGCGGCGCGGGCATTTGGCCGCCCGCGAGGAGCCGATTGCAGTCTCGGACCCATTCAAAAACCGCGCCCCAAGCCGCCGAGACGTTCAGGTCGTCGTCCAGCGCCGCGGTGACCTTCGTCAGCAATTCGGGGTCCGCCACCCCAGCGGCGCCGGCCGCCGCGCTGGCCAGTTTATGCAAACATTCGTCCAGCCGGCTCAACGCTGCCCGCGCGTCCTGAACCCCTTTGAGCGTGAAGTTGAACGATTCGCGATAGTGGGCGGAAAGCAACAGGTAACGAATCTCGCGGCCGGCGTAGCCTTTGGCCAGCAGGTCGCGCAGCGTAAAATAGTTACCCAGCGATTTGCTCATCTTCCGGCCTTCGACCAGCAGATGGGCGCCGTGGAGCCAGTATTTGACGAAGCGGTGGCCGTGCGTTTGGAGGCCGGCTCCTTCGCTCTGCGCGATCTCGTCCTCGTGATGGGGAAACGCCAAGTCTTCGCCGCCCAAATGGAGGTCGAAACTTGGCGTGAGCAACTTCATGCTCATCGCGCTGCATTCGATGTGCCAGCCCGGCCGTCCCTCGCCCCAGGGGCTGGCCCAAAAGACGGCGCCATCCTCGGGCGTCCGCGCCTTCCAAAGGGCGAAATCCACGATCGATTCCTTGGCGTATTCGTCGTGGCTGGTGCGTTCACCCGGCCGCAGTTCGTCGAGGTTCAATTTAACCAACTGGCCATACTCGTGTCCCGATTGGCGGTACTTTTCGATGCTAAAGTAGATCGAGCCGTCCGGCGTCTGGTAGGCAAGACCGTGGGCCATCAACTGGCCGATCAACGTCACGATTTCCGCGATGTGCTCCGTTGCCCGCGGCAATTCATGGGGCCGCCGGCAGCCGAGCCGGTCAAAGTCTTCCAGGAACGCGGTTTCGTACGTCGCGGTGTATTGGCGCAGGGGAATCTTGGCCGCGTGGACGCGGGCGATGATCTTGTCCTCGACGTCCGTGATATTCATCACGTGCCGAACCGCGAACCCTTTGAATTCCAGGTAGCGCCGCGTCAAATCGGTGAACACGAACGTGCGGAAGTTGCCGATGTGCGCGTAGTCGTGGACCGTCGGACCGCAGCAGTACATGCCCACCTTTTTCCCCTGCGGGTCCAGCGGTACAAACTCCTGCGTGGACCGCGTCAGCGTGTTAAAGAATTTCAAGGCCATGATGGCTAAAAATGCCTCGCCAGCGTAGTGACGCGCGCCGGAAAGAAAAGGGCAAAGTCGAACCGCGAGGCGAACTGGCCGGTGTCGTTTTTCGATCCGGCGCAGGGGAGTCGGTGACGCTCGCGAACGCCGAAACGCGAGCTGCGACCGCGAGCGAGTCGGCGTCCGCCCGAGCCTGATCGCAAAGCTGGGACCCAGCGGGCGATCCGAGCCAATTCGAGCCAATTCGAGTTGGAGAATCGGCGGGCGTCTGGCATCGTCGGCGGGCATGCAAATTCAGTTTCTGGGAGCGACGCGCACGACGACCGGTTCCATGTACTTGCTGGAACTGAACCGGCGGCGGGTGTTGCTCGAGTGCGGGCTTTTCCAGGGTCGGCGTGAGGAGTCGATCGAGCGCAACCGGACGTTTCCGTTTGATCCCCGGCAGGTGGACGCGGTGGTCCTGAGCCATGCGCATATCGATCATTGCGGCAATCTGCCCAACCTCTGCCGGCAGGGATTTCAGGGGAGCATCTATTGCACGTTTGCCACGCGTGACCTCGCCTCGATCATGCTGGAGGACTCCGCGGAGATTCAACGCTGCGACGCCGAATATGTCTCCAAGCAACGGGCCAAGCATCACCTGCCGCCGGTCGAACCGCTCTACTCCGCCACCGACGCCGAGAAGGCGCTGCGCCAGTTTGTCGCCGTGGGCTACGACCGCCCGGTATTCGTCTCGGACGGCTGCCAAGTCACGTTTCGCGACGCGGGCCATATTCTGGGGTCAGCCCAGGTCGTGCTGGATATCAACGAGGGTGGCCGACGTTTCCGTTATCTTTTCAGCGGCGACGTCGGCCGTGGGGGTGACGAAATCCTGCGGGACCCGCAACCGGTCGCCGACGTCGATTTCCTGCAAGTCGAGAGCACGTACGGCGGGCGCGAACATGCCGCCAAAATGGGCGCGGACGCGGAGGTGGGGCAGCTGGTGAACGAAACCGTCGCCAAAGAAGGCAAGCTGATCATCCCCGCGTTCTCGGTGGGGCGAACCCAGGAGATCGTTTACACGCTGCACCAATTAACGCTGGCCGGGACGATTCCGAAACTTCCGATCTACGTGGACAGTCCGCTGAGCGTGAACGCCACGGAGGTGTACCGCCTGCACCCGGAATGCTTCAATGACGCCATCTACCGATTCCTGCGCGACCGGGCGAATCCGTTCGGGATGGATAATCTGACGTACATCCGCGAGCAATCGCAGTCGATGAAGTTGAACGACCTGAAGGGCGCGGCCATCATTATCAGCGCTTCCGGCATGTGCGAAGCGGGACGGATTCGCCACCATTTAAAAAACCATATTGGTGATCCGTGCAATTTGATCCTCTTCATCGGTTATTGCGCGGCGCACACGCTGGGCGCGCAAATCCTGGCGGGCTATCCCAAGGTCAATATTTTTGGGGAGCCGCATCTCGTGCGCGCGCGGGTGGCGTCGATCGAGTCCTTTTCGGGCCACGCCGATAAGCATGAATTGAAACGCTACGTCGAGGGCATTTCCGGCCGGCTTCAGAAAATCTTTGTGGTGCACGGCGAAGAATCGCAGGCGCTGGCGTTCGGCGAGACGCTTCGGACGATGAAGCCGGACGCCGAGGTCGTGGTTCCGGAGTACCGCCAGTCCGCGGTGGTCTAGTTTTTGCGCCGGCCGCAAATCTGGGCAAAAGAACACGCCGAGCAATCCCTCGGGATCACTCGGCGTTTGAAAGACGATTGGCGGGCAGGGCGTCCGCCGCTTAGACGTGCTCCCAGGGCGCCCGGTAGGGACGGTCCATGAACTTTGAAGCGGTGGCGTCGCCGACGATCACCTCTTTCTGCACGTCCCACTGCAATTTGCGCCCTTTGCGCAACGTCCAGCCCTTCTCATCGTTCGGGCCGTCGATGGGCGTGGCGTCACCCGCGAGCATGGAAATCAAGCCGAGGTGGCCGGGAATCGCGGAATGATGCGCGGTTTCGACCGGCGCGATCGCCGGTTGGCGGGACCGGACGCAATCGAGGAAATTGCGCCAATGGTTCGCGGACTCGTAGAGCTTCACCTTCCGCAGGTCCTCCGGCAGATTGTCGCCGCTGCGGCGCCAGTCTGCGTTCGAGGCGTCAAAGCCGCCGCGATCGACGCGGACAAAGCCGCCGCTGCCGATCCACTTCGTGCCGCTCTTAATATCGGGGTGGCCGCCCGCGATGGTCATGGTGATGTCATCTGGGTATTTCAGCGTAATGCGGTATTTAGTGCAGGTGTTCCACGGCCGCTCGGCGGGCGGGAACTCGCCTTCCCCGACGATTTCGTACGGGCCGTTGAGGTCGAAGCCCAATCCCCAATGGGCGATATCGCAATGGTGACCGATCCAATCGAGCAGTTGGCCGCCGCCGATGTTGTAGTTCCAGCGCCAATTCTTGTGGACCCGGCCTTCGATGTACGGCTCCATTTTGGCGGGGCCGATCCAGAACGCGTAATCCAATTCCGCGGGCGGTTCCGAAACTTGCAGCTTGTCTTTGGTGCCCGCGAAATCGTTGTGGCCCGCCGGGAGACCGACTTCGACATGGTGAACTTTGCCGATCAGGCCGTTGCGCACGATTTCGGCGCCTTTGTGGAAATTAGCGACCGAGCGCTGCCAGGAACCGGTTTGCCAGATGCGGCCATTGGCCTGGACCGCTTTGACGATGGCTTGCTGTTCCGCGATGGTGCGGGCGAGCGGCTTCTCGCCGTAGATGTCCTTCTTCTGCCGCGCGGCTTCGATGGCGACCAGCGCGTGCCAGTTGTCCGGCACCGCGAGCATGACGGCGTCGATGTCAGTGCGCGCGAACATCTCGCGATAATCATGATAAGTTTTGCAATCCTGATTGTCGTAACGTTTGTTAATCGTGTCGGCGGCCTGCTTGAGATGTTTCTTGTCCAGGTCGCACGCGGCGACCACCTGGCAATCTTTTTGACCGAGGAACTCATTGGTGTTGCCCGGTCCTTGCATGCCCCAGCCGACGACGCCCATGACGATGCGTTCCGAGGGTGGGATAGCTCCGTCCCGCCCGAGCGCGCTCGACGGGATAATGGTTGGCGCCGCGATCGCTGCGCCCGCGGCGGCGATAAAACGACGGCGAGAGATACCCGAACTGTTGGCGGTGGATTTCATAGATGCTTCACCATAGCCAAGGAGCCAAATTGCTTCCAGAAAAAAATCGACACCGCCCGGATGGCCGGATGGCGCTCGCGATCCAGTGATGGTTCCACTTGAAAACCCCGCGTGGTCGCCGCATGATGCCGACTGACGCCGAACGGCCACGTCACGACGCGAATGCCAACATTTTACGATACGCACGCTCATCTCGACTATCCGGACTTTCAATCGGATCTGCCGCAAACGCTCGAACGGGCTGGAGTCCAGGAGATTACGCGGATTATTACGATTGGAACGGACGCGGAGAGCAGCCGGCGGGCGGTCCGCCTGGCGGAGCAGCATCCGTCGGTCTTCGCCGTGGTGGGCTGGCATCCGTGCCACGCGGAGGAAGCTCCGGCCGACCTGCTGCCCGTCTTTCGTGAATTGGCGGCGCATCCGAAAGTGGTCGGCATCGGTGAAACCGGATTGGACTATCATCACCTGCCCAGCGAGAAAGAGGGCTTCACCGCGGCGGACGATGAGAACTACAAACGCAAGCAGCGCGAGGTGTTTCGACAACAACTTGAATTGGCGGCCGAACTGGGCCTCAACGTCGTGGTGCATCAGCGTAACGCGATTGACGATGCGATTTCTGAAATGAGGAATTATGTTGGGAGGGTGCGGGGTGTGTTCCACTGCTTTGTTGATGACGCCGCGACCTGTGAGAGAGTTTTGGCGATCGGGTCGTTGGTAAGCTTCACCGGGATCGTGACGTTCAAGAGCGCGAAGTCGGTGCGGGAGACGGTGGCGGCCACGCCGCTCGACAAACTCATGCTGGAAACCGATTGCCCCTACCTGGCGCCGGCGCCGCATCGCGGCAAGCGTTGCGAGCCGGCGTATGTCCGGCTCATCGCGGAGGCCGTGGCGGCGGCCAAAGGCTGCCGCCTGGAGGAATTGAGCAAAGCCACCTGTCGCACGGCGGACGGCTTTTTTCGGAAAATGAAGTGACGACCCGTCAGTCCGGGCCGGCGATGGCTCGCGTTGAATGATGTGGAAATTTTTCAAGAGTCCAAGTTTCAAGGTTGGCGTGGTGGTCTTTTGCGTGGAAGCGTTGCTCGCCGGCGCGTTAGGTGAGGCGTATCTCCGCAATCTTGACGGCGAGATCGACCGCCAGCTCTCGCAGCGGGTGCGGACGGCCGCGCAGTTCATGGCGCAGAGTCTGTCGCACGACGATTCGATCGGCCCCGAAACGACGTTGAGTCAATTTGTGGGAGAAACGCTGACGGCCGGGCTGGGTTTCGGGACGGACGGAGTGGTGCGCCATTCGTGGCGGACGGGGGACGTGGGCAAGCGAATCGCGGACTTTCCGTGGCTCGATCCGACTTGGTTTAAGGCGACCGCGGATCGGCCGCGAGTGAGAACGATCGTCGAAGGTGGGGCGGTGGCGTTGGTCGCCGTGGCGCCCATGACGCGCGACGACGGACGGCTGCCGGAGGCGTTTGTGGCGCTCCGAGCGTCGGTGGTGAATAGCGTGAGCAAAAAGCGGGCGCTGGCGATCTCGGTGGTCGCTCCGCTCGGATTCGGGGTCTTCCTCGGGGTGGGGCTGATCGTCGGGGCCTGCCGGTTCCTCGGCTTCATTCCGCGGCGGGGGGGGCCGGAGCGGATTTCCGGTGGTCACCCGGGCGCGTCGTCCCCGGCTCGAGCGGGGCTGGCGCCGGACACGGATCGGCTGCCGCCCGGAGCCGCGGGCCCGGCTCCCAGTGGTAATCGCGCGGAAGAATTGGCCGTGGTGGACGAGGCGTTGCGGCGAGTGAACGAGGAATTGCGCGCGGAGATCAGCGCGCGCAAGCAAGCGCAGGAGAAGTTGCAAGCCCGGGAACGGCGGTTCAGCGCGCTGATTGAGAAGAGCACCGGCGGCACCGCGTTGTTGAGCGCGGATGGAACGGTGCTCGAGGTTTTCCATTCCATTTTTGGCTATCAGACGGATCAGTTGGTCGGGCGGAACGGATTCGAGCAAGTGCATCCGGACGAGCGGAGCTGGGTGCCGCGATTGTTCGGGGACTTGGTGAACGCGCCGGGGCAAACCTTGACGGTGCAATTCCGGCTGCGGCATCGCGACGGGACGTGGCGGTGGACCGAATGCATCGGCACCAATCTCCTGACGGACCCGGCGGTGCGCGCGGTCGTCGTGAATTATCGCGACATCTCCGCGCGCAAACACCTGGAGGATGAGGTGCGGCAATCCCAAAAGCTGGAGTCGATCGGGCACCTGGCCGGCGGCTTGGCGCACGATTTCAATAATTTCCTGCTGGTGGTTCAAGGCCAGGCGTCGTTGCTTTTGGCCACCCGGAACTTGCCGGAGGACGCGGTGGAATCGGTGCGCCAGATCATCGCTTCATCCGAACGGGCCGCCGCGCTGACGCGACAGCTGATGGCGTTCAGCCGCGGCCAGCAGCAGCGTCCGGTGGACCTGCAGCTTAACGATTTGCTCCGCGCGCTGGGCAAAATCATCCCGGGCGCGCTGGGTGAGCGGATCGTGTTTGAGCTGCAATGCGCCGAAGGCCTGCCGGTCATCCACGCTGATCCAGGCATGTTGGAGCAGGCGGTTCTGAATCTTGCCTTCAACTCGCGTGACGCCATGAGCGAGGGCGGGCGTTTGAGCATCGTGACGTCCGTTTTGGACGTTGACGCCATCCAGGCGCAACAGAACCCGTCGTCGTACATCGGCCGGTTTGTTTGCCTGACGGTTCGGGACACCGGTTGCGGTATCGCGCCCGAGCATCTCTCGCGGGTTTTCGAGCCGTTTTTTACCACCAAGGCGTTGGGAAAAGGAACCGGCCTCGGGCTGGCGGTGGTTTACGGGATCGTCAAGCAGCATCAGGGATGGACGAAGGTAAGCAGCCGGGTCGGGGTCGGCACCGAGATCAGCCTTTACTTTCCGGCCTTGCCGACGCCTCCCGCCGCGTAAGCGCCGGTTCCACCGGGGCGCCCGCCGCGCGGGACGAACGTCTGGCGGACCGGCCGGAACCGCGCGATTTTACCAGGGGAGGCTGACGTAGAGACGGCTCAAGCCTTGCATCCCCAGACGCGCAAGGATGAGCACCAAGGCGGTTCCAATCAGCGGCGCAAAGTCCAGTTTCCCAAAATGGATGGGCGCCCAGGCGAGCGGGCGCAGGAGGTTTCGGGCGGTCTGGTTGACATAATTCCAGATAGGGTGATTGCCGAGGTAAACGTAGCTATTGATGAGGTGGAGCAAAAGCACGCCGACCAGCAGCCATTTCCAGGCAAAAAAGGCGCCCAGGCTCACCCCGACGCCCTGCTCCCAAAGATGGCGATTCGTGTGGGTCGGCGGCGCCATGCCCAGACGGACAAAGAGAGGTTGGACGGCCGCCCAGAGGAGCGTGCCGACCACGACCGGCAAGATCAGTTGAACGGCGACGGGCCATCGTCCGATCCCGAACAGGCGGCGACGCACCAGGCGCTGGACGGCGTCACTCTCGGAGGCGCCTCGATTGACCACGCTGAGCAAAAGCAGTCCCAGATAGAGAACGCCCAACGCGTGACCGAAGCTTAGGGCCGAAAACAAAATCATTCGACCGAGATAGTCGCTGCGAAACGGGAGCGTGACGACGCCGACATGAATACTCGGGGCCCAATCCACCGCGGAACCGATGTACCAATAGACCAAGGCGCGAACCCCGAGCAGTCCAGCTAGCGCCACGAGGTAAAGCCAGCGCTTGGGCGCTTGCCGCTCCGTTCGTTGCAGCGTGGAGAGCAGGTTTGGCCGCGGAACGGCGGGCGCCGACGGGCTATCGATCGACTGCCAGCTTAGCCACAGCAGCACGCCCGCCAAATTAAGAATCAGGTCGATCAGGTCCATCTGCGTTTGCTTGGTCCACCGCTTACGGACGGACGCCACGCGGCATCCCGTCGGCGCCGACCGCTCGGACGGTCTGGTCGCGCGGCGGAACGAACGGCGCGTTTCGCAAAACGCCGCGGACCTACATCATTTTGAGCAAGGTGTCCGCGATGTCGGACGGAGTGGCAGCGACGCCGATCCCGGCGTCTTTTAGGGCGGCGATCTTGGCCGCCGCCGTGCCCGCGCCGCCGCTCACGACCGCGCCCGCGTGCCCCATGCGGCGTCCGGGCGGAGCGGTGGCTCCCGCGATAAAGCCCGCGACCGGCTTGCGCACGTTAGCCTTGATCCACGCGGCGGCCTCTTCCTCGGCCGAGCCGCCAATTTCCCCGATCATGATGATGCCCGTGGTCTCGGGATCGTCGTTGAACATCTTTACGATATCCAAATGGGACGTGCCATTTACGGGGTCGCCGCCGATGCCGACGCAGGTGGATTGGCCAACGCCACGGCAGGTCAATTGCCAAACGGCTTCATAGGTCAACGTTCCGCTGCGGGAGACGACGCCGATGTTGCCGCGTTTGTGAATGTATCCCGGGGCGATGCCGATGCGGCAGCCGCCGTGAGAATTCTTGCCGGAGCCCGGAGTGACGATGCCAGGGCAGTTTGGGCCAATCAGCCGGGTCTTGCGGCCGGCCATCGCCCGTTTGACTTTGATCATGTCGGCGACTGGGATGCCTTCCGTGATGCAGACGACCAGGTCGAGTTCGGCGTCAACCCCTTCCAGGATCGCGTCGGCCGCGAACGGCGGCGGTACGAAGATGACCGAGACGGTCGCGCCGCTTTGCTTTGCGGCTTCGGCGACGGTGTCAAAAATGGGCGCCTTGTTTTCAAAGAACTGGTGGCCCTTGCCAGGGGTAACCCCGGCCACGATTTGAGTCCCGTACGCGAGGCTGAGTTGGGTGTGCCGGGCGCCGAAGCTGCCGGTGATCCCTTGCACCAGGACGCGGGTTTCAGGTGTGACTAGAATCGACATATGCTGTTATCGGCCTTGCTGGGCGGTAAATCTTGCGGGTTTTGGCCGGTTCATTGGCTGACGGCTTGCACCACTTTTTTGGCGCCGTCGGACATCGAGTCGGCGCTGATCACCGCCAGGCCCGATTCGTGCAATACCTGCTTGCCTAATTGGACGTTGTTGCCTTCCAAGCGGACGACCAGCGGCAGGGTCAAATGCGTCTCTTTCACCGCGGCCACGATGCCGTTGGCGATGATGTCGCACTGCATGATTCCGCCAAAAATATTGACCAGAATGCCTTTGACGTTCGGATCGCTCAGGATGATCTGGAACGCGGCGGTGACCTGCTCCTTGCTGGCGCCGCCGCCGACGTCGAGAAAATTGGCCGGCCGGCCGCCATAATGCTGGATGATGTCCATCGTCGCCATCGCGAGGCCGGCGCCGTTGACAAGGCACGCGATATTGCCGTCCAGTTTAATATAGCTGAGGCCGTGTTTGCTGGCCTCGATTTCCAGGGGCGCTTCCTCGCCCAGGTCGCGCATCTCTTGCAGGTCGGGATGGCGGTAAAGCGCGTTGTCATCCAAACTCATCTTGGCGTCCACCGCCAGGAGGCCGGGCGATCCGTCTTCGCGCTCGACGATTGCGAACGGGTTGATCTCGATCAGCGAGGCGTCGCATTCCCACCACGTCCGATAAAGGGCGGGCAACAGTTTCACCGCCTGACGGTAGAGGTCACCGTCGAGGCCGAGCGCGCCGGCGATCTTGCGGGCTTGATACGGCATCAGGCCGACGGCGGGGTCGATGATCTCGCGATGAATCTTCTCCGGCGAGTGAGCGGCCACTTCTTCGATGTCCATGCCGCCTTCGGTGCTGGCCATCACCAACGGGCGTGAGGAGACCCGGTCCAGGACGATCGCTAAATAGAACTCCTTGCGAATATCCGGCGCTTCGGCGACGAGGACTTTGCGTACTTCGCGTCCCTCGGGTCCGGTTTGATTCGTGATCAAGGTTTGTCCCAGCATGGCGCGGGCATACTCCTCCGCGTCCGCCGCGCTGCGGCAGAGCTTGACGCCGCCCTTGAAACCACTCGTGAACTTGCCCTTGCCCCGGCCGCCGGCGTGAATTTGCGATTTGACCACGCCCTGCTTTTTGCCTGAGGCGAAAAGCTTATCGGCCACGGCCCGCGCCTCGGCGGCGGTGGAGACCACGCTGCCGGCGGGGACGGCTACGCCAAATTTTGCCAGCAGTTGCTTAGCCTGATACTCGTGAAGATTCATGCGTCTTAATTATGTCTCGCGACTTCGGTGAACGCCGGCCAACGCCGGCGGCGTCGCTGATTCGCGTTCCCCGAGGCCGCCAAAAGTTTAGCGTTGATCGAGCGGGGTGACCTTGAGTCCCACCGGGCCGATATAGACGCTCTGCGGGCGGATGAGGCGGTTGTCCGCCAATTGCTCAAGCACGTGCGCCGTCCAGCCCGCGGTCCGGGAAATGGCGAACACCGGGGTGAAGAGGTCGATCGGGATGCCGAGCGAATAATAAACCGTGGCGGAATAGAAATCGACATTGGCATGCAGATGTTTCTGCGTCAGCATGATTTCCGCGATCCGCTCGCTCATCTGAATCCACTTCGGCTCGCCGAGCTTGGCGCTCAGTTCCTGCGCCATGCGCTTCAAATGGGGGGCGCGCGGATCGAGCGTCTTGTAAACGCGGTGGCCGATGCCCATGATTTTTTTCTTCTGCGCGAGGCAATCGGCGATGTAGCCATCCACGCGGTCGAGCGAGCCGATCTCCTGCAGCATCTTGATCACTCCTTCGTTGGCGCCGCCGTGGAGCGGGCCTTTAAGGGTGCCGATGGCCGAGGTGATGGCCGAATACATGTCGCTCAACGTCGCGATGGTGACGCGGGCGCTGAAGGTCGAGGCATTCATGCCATGATCCGCGTGGAGGACGTAGCACATGTCCATCGTGCGCACCTTTTCCGCGGAGGGTTTTTCGCCGTCGATCAGATAAAGGAAATTCGCGGCCTCGCCAAGCGTGGGATCAGGCGGCAAGAGTTCCTTGCCTTGGCGGGCGCGATGGAAATAGGCCGTGATGATCGGCACGCGCGCGATCAGGCGGAGCGCTTTCGCGCGATTGGCGTCCATCGAGGGGTCTTCGCTTTCGGTGTCGAAGCAACCCAGCGCCGAGACCGCCGTGCGAATCACGTTCATCGGCGGCGTATCTTTCGGGCACGATTTAATGATGTCGATGACGCCCTGGGGCAAGTCACGTTTCGAGGCCAGCAAGCCTTTCAATTCCTCCAACTCACGTCGGTTCGGCAAGTGCTGCTGATGGAGCAGGTAAATAACCTCTTCGAAGGTCACCTTACCGGCCAATTCGTTGATATTATAGCCGACGTAGATCAACTCACCGACGTCGCCCTTGACGTCACTGAGGCGGGTGTTGGCGGCCACGATGCCTTCCAGGCCTTTGGCCGCCGGGCTTGGATTAGCGGGAGTTGTCATTGTAAACGGGTCAGATTCGAGTGAAAGGATTTGATACGTCTTCGCAATTCTGCGGGCCAATTTAGGTAACGCTCCCAGGGGCGTCAACGGTTTTCATTTTTTCGGCGCGGCGCGCGACAAGATTTGCGATGAGCCAGGCGCGCGCTCCGGCATTCACCTTGAATTCGCGCGTGGGCCGGGGCAGATTGCGCCGGCTCATGAAAGTCTTTTCGGTAATACTCATTTGGTTTCTGGGAGCATGGGCGGCTTCAGCGCAAATCCCGGCGGCGAAGCTGCATCCCGTTCAGCTCTTCGGCCATGACTACGTGAGCTTGGACGAGTTCGCGCGGCTTTACGATTTTCGCATGCGGCACTCGCGTGGCAGCGCGGACGTTCAAATGGCCAATCGATGGGCTGTTCTCCGCTTCACGGTGGATTCAAATCGGGCCGAGATCAACGGCGTGAACGTCTGGTTCTCGTACCCGGTCGCCGGGCAAAATGATGCGGTGTACGTGTCGTTGCTGGATCTGAAAATGACGCTGCAACCGATCTTGTTCCCGCCCAAGAGCAGCCCGCCGGCGCGGGTCCGCACGATCTGCCTGGACCCGGGGCACGGCGGGAAGGATCCGGGGAACGAGGTGGGCCGTTACCAGGAAAAACAATTCGCGCTGCTGCTCGCCAAAGCCGTGCGCGATCTACTGGTGGACGCTGGGCTGCGCGTGATCCTGACCCGCGCGAGCGACTCGTACCCGGAGTTGCCGGCGCGGCCGGCGCTGGCGCGCGCCAAGGGGGCGGATATGTTTGTTTGTCTGCACTTCAACAGCGGGCCGGCGGAGGTCAAAGGCTCCGAGGTGTATTGCCTGACGCCGGCCGGCGCGCGCTCGACGAACGACCGGGGCGATCGCGCGGCGCTGTCGTCCGTCGAGGGCAACCGCTGGGACGCGAAGAACACGTTGCTCGCCTACGAAATCCAAAGATCGCTGGTCCGGAGTTTGGGGCAGGAAGACCGCGGCATGCATCGGGCGCGGTTTGAGGTGCTCCGACTCGCCACGGTCCCCGCGGTTCTCGTCGAGAGCGGGTTTATGACTCATCCCGAGGAAATGCGCCGGATCGCGGACCCGGCCTGGCGCCAGCGCCTGGCGCGAGCCATCGTGGACGGCTTGCTGGCCTACCGAAAGTTGGTGGAACGATGAAGCCATCGCGAGCGGGACTGCCGATCGGCGTATTCGACTCGGGCATCGGCGGGTTGACCGTGGCGCGCGCTCTGCGCCGGGCGTTACCGCGCGAGGATTTGGTTTACCTGGGCGACACCGCCCGCGTGCCGTACGGTACCAAATCACCCGCGACGGTGGTCCGCTTCGCGCGCGAGGACGCCTGCTTCTTGCTGGAACAGAAGGTCAAGGCGATTGTCGTGGCGTGCAACACGGCGTCCGCCTGGGCGCTCCCGGCGCTGGAGCGCGAGTTCGACCTGCCCATTTTCGGCGTCATTTTCCCGGGCGCGCGGGCGGCCGTGGCGCGGAGCCGCAACGGGCGCATCGGCGTGATCGGCACCCGCGCGACGATCCGCAGCGAGGCCTATCGGCGGGCGATTCTCGAGCTGGCTCCGGAGGCGGTCGTCTTGACCCAGGCGTGCCCGCTGCTGGTGCCGCTGGTGGAGGAAGGGTGGACGAACCATCTGGTGACGGCGACCATCCTGCGCGAATACCTGCGCCAATTGCTCGACGAAGGGGTCGACACCCTGGTGCTTGGGTGCACTCATTATCCGTTGCTCAAGCCGGCCATTCGCGCGGTGGCCGGGTCAGAGGTCGCGTTGATCGACTCAGCGGCCAGTTGCTCGCGCTATGTGCGGGATCGTTTGACCGCCTTGGGCTTGTTGGCCGAACGGCGCGTTCGGAAGGGGACGTTTCGACCGTTCGTAACTGACGACGCGGCGCATTTTGGCGCGCTGGCGCGACGCTTTCTTGGCGGCCACGTGCCCGCGGCGGAAAAAGCCGAGCTGCCGACCCTGGGCTGACCGTGAGGCTCCCGATCCGGAACGTTATTTTTCGCCGCGCGACGGCTTGCTGCTGCTCCCCGATTTCTTCCCCCCGCCGCCGGCGGTGAGGATGGTGCCGGTCAGGAGTCCGAAGGCGAAGAACGCGATGTACATGATGGCGGCGGCCGATTTGATCTCCCGCGGCAGCACGGGCGGCAGCGCGAAAGTGACCACGCCCCGGTTGTGCATCCCCATGAGCACCAGGAACAAGAGCACAATAATTAGAAAAACCGTCTTGGCGAGTAGCTTGACATTCATAGAATCCGCTTTGCGGCAAACCTAGAGAACGCCTTGCCGCGCGTCAACTTTTGTTGGCGGATTCCACGCGAGGCGGGCGCCGCGGCGTCAATTTGATGGTGGCGTCGCCGCCTGAAAGCAAGCTACGTTCGCCCCCGTCGAACGCGGATTATGAGCATTGCCACGAAAACCGGTGACTTGGGAACGACCGGACTAATGTACAACCGCCGGGTCGCCAAGCACGATCCCCGCGTGGAGGCGTACGGCTGCGTGGACGAATTAAACGCGGCGCTCGGCCTGGCGCGAGCGACGGGAACGGCGGAATTTGCGCGCGAAAAAATACTGGTGATCCAGCAGGATTTGGTGGTTTTGATGGGGGAGTTGGCGACCGCCACCGAGGATTTGCCGCGTTATGTGAAAGACGGGTTCTCGGTCGTGAAGCCTGACCTCACGTCGAAGCTGGACGGCTGGGTCGCCGAGATCGAGGCGCAAAAGATTACCTACCGCGGTTGGGCAACGCCGGGAGCATCGGTGCATTCGGCGGCGCTCGACGTCGCGCGGACAACCTGTCGGCGGGCCGAGCGGCGAATTTGCGCTTTGCAGGAGCTGGGCCAATTGGAGAATCCGGAGATCATCGTCTATCTCAACCGTCTGAGCGACCTGCTTTGGTTGCTGGCGCGTTGGGCCGAGGCGCAGCGGGAAGTGGCGGGACCCGGCGCCGCTAAATAATCAACATCGCGTCCCCGTAACTGAAAAAACGGTACCGTTCCCGCACCGCCTCGGCGTAAGCCGCCAGAATTCGCTCACGGCCGCTCGCCTCACCCGGAGCCACGAAGGCGCTCACCAGCATGAGCAGCGTTGATTGCGGCAGGTGAAAGTTGGTGACCAGCGCGTCCACGACGCGAAAACGGTATGGCGGGTAAATAAATATATTGGTGCGACCGCGCTGCGCGATCACTCTTCCATCATGCGCCGCCGCGACGCTTTCGAGCGCGCGCAAAGTCGTCGTTCCGACGGCAAAAACGCGGCCACCGGCGGCCCGGGTCGCCGCGATGGCGTCCGCCGTCGATTGGCTAATTTCGAAGCGTTCCTCGTGCATCAGGTGCGCCGCGACGGTTTCCGCTTTGACCGGGGCGAACGTGCCGACGCCGACGTGGAGGGTGACGAAACAGACGCGAACGCCGCGGCGCGGCAGCTCGGCCAAGAGCGACTCGGTAAAGTGAAGCCCGGCGGTTGGCGCCGCCACAGAACCCCGGGGCCGGGCATAGACCGTTTGGTATTGGTCTCGGTCGTCGGACCGGTCGTTCGGAATTGGCCGCGTAATGTACGGCGGCAGGGGGACTTCTCCAAATTGATCGAGCAAGTCGAGAATATCGACGGCCGCTTGAAAACGGAGGCGGACGTGGCCATCCGAATTCTTTTCGACCGCCACGGCCTCAAGGAGCTTCGCTGGGTCGCGGGCGCTGTGGAACGCTAGGCGGACGCCTTCGCGGACGCGTTTAGCCGGCCGCAGCATGACCCACCAGTCGTTGCGGGCGTTTTCCTCGGTGAGGAGAGCTTCGATCTTGCCACCGGAATCGAGCTTCACGCCGCGTAAGCGGGCGGGTATGACCCGTGAATCGTTCAGGACGATGGCGTCGCCGGGCCGCAGGTAATTCAGAAGGTCGGAAAAACGGCCGTGGGTGCAGCCTGATTCGTCGCGGAGGATCGTCAAGAGGCGGCACTGGTCACGCTCGGCGGTCGGCGCCTGCGCGATAAGCTCCGCCGGCAGGGGGTAGTCGAAATCGGCGGCGCGCACGCGTTATAGGTTTTCCGCGCGGCGCGTGAATTGTCGAGAGGCTTGAAACATTGGGGCCAACTTTACCGGGCCACGCCCGGCTGGCAAGCGGCGCGGCGAGCGGAGGATTATCCTCAGAAAATGGGGTGGGAAAGCGCTGTTCCGACCGCGAAATTCTGGGAATTCAACAAATTCAGTGGGGCGTAGTGGGGAGCTTTTAAGAAAATTTTTTGGCAACCGGCGTTCGCAGTTGGCCGCCGCCAAACGCGCTGAAAAACGTCTAATTCTCACGCTGCGTGAGGGATACGATTTAGACCGACGAAGGAAGCCGGGCGACGAGGGCTGGCGCCAAGGCAAAAGAGTACAAAAATAGTGTGGGAGTACACCATTTAGGTGTTGACGTGTGGGGCACAGTGTGTCACTGTGGGGCACCGTGGAACGCCTCGAAGGTTGGCTCCGAAGCGCCCATTAAACGTGAATGTCATCTACCGAACCCGACGAACAGATCTTTTACAACTCGATCTACCGTCATGGGGTGGACGACAAACGGCGCGTGCAAATTCCCGCCAAATGGCGGCCAAAAGTACCCGACATCAAGCTTACTCTTATTCTATGGCGGAACGGAGCGCAACAGGAACCTTGCTTGTTGGCGCTGCCCCCGCATCTGGCGCAAGCGATGACGGCCAAGCTGATGGGGATGCCGTTCGGCGATCCCAAGGCGGAGAGCCTGCGGCGGTTGTTGGGTGTGAATTCGGATCGGGTGACCATGGATTCGGCCGGGCGAATTTGCCTGCCCGAGGTGCTCGCGGATGCGGCCGGAATCACGAAAGAGGCGGTGATGGTGGGCATGTTCGATCGTTTTCAAATTTGGGCGCCCGAGCGGTATGCCGCGACGGCGGTCGTGGATCAGGCGCTATCGGGCGAAGCTTATAACCTTATCTGAACCTATGAGTCTTATCCAATTGCTCTCGGTCGGAAAAAGCCTGGATGGGGTGTCGGCCCCGCCCAGCCCTTACCGCATTTCGCGGTCGAATCTGCTGCCCCGATTTGGTCCGGCGCGCCAGTTCAGCCCGACCATTCATGTCGAAAACACCGTGGCCGCCGCGAACCGCGCGGCCGCGCTGGCGGCGCGATTTGCCGTGACGGTCGCTGCGCCGGTCGCGGTCGATTTCAAATCCCCGTCAGAAACGACGCGGGCGCCGCGCGCCGAATCAGCCGTCATTATTAGTTTGGGCGATACGTGCGCCCCGAAATCCGCGGACCAAGACAGTCCGTCGGTCAACGCGGCGCCGACCGCGAAGGCGGCCAGCCCGGGCCGCTCGCTCACCGCGGTGACGGTCGTCCGTAACGATTTATCCGACTCGGACCTGGAAGTGGTTCGGGCCCGTTCGGCCGCCAAGCCGGCGCCGAGGGCGGTCGCGAACCCAAGCCCGGCCCCGGTCAAGTCGGCCAATGCGGTCTGGCGCTGGTTGACCGCGCGGGTGTTCCGCCTGGGTCAGGCCCGTCCGACGATTTAAGGTAACATGCAACGTGCCAGATTTTGTTCATCAACCGGTGATGCTGGCGGAGACGCTGGCGGCGCTGGAGCCGAAGCCGGAGGGCCGGTATGTGGATGGCACCTTAGGCGGCGGCGGCCATGCCGCCGCGATTCTGCGCGCCAGCGCGCCGTCCGGGTGGCTGTATGGCTGCGATTGCGACGACGCAGCGATCAGTGCCGCGTCGTCGCGGCTGAGCGAGTTTGCCGGCCGATTCGAGCTGCGGCGCGCGAACTATTCCGCGTTGGCCGAGTGGGTTCCCGCGGGCAGTTGCGACGGAGTCTTGCTCGACTTGGGAGTAAGTTCGCCGCAACTGGATCGACCGGAACGGGGGTTCAGCTTTTTGCGCGATGGGCCGCTCGATATGCGGCTGGATCAGCGAACGCCGCGCACGGCGGCCGACCTGATCAATGAGGCCCCGGTTGAAGCATTAGCGCAAATTTTTTGGGAATTTGGCCAGGAGCGGTCGGCCCGTAAACTGGCCCGAGTGGTTGGAAGTGCGCGCCGGCTCCGGCGCTTGGAGACGACCCGCCAATTGGCGGACGTCATCGAGCAGGCGGAGCCGAGGCGTGGCCGGAAGATACATCCGGCTACGCAGGTCTTTCAGGCTTTGCGCATCGCTGTGAACGAAGAGTTGGACGTTCTCGAGCGCGGGCTGGCCGCGGCCTGGACAATTTTGAGGCCAGGCGGGCGAATGGTGGTCCTCACCTTCCATTCGCTCGAGGACCGCGTCGTCAAGCGGTTTGGGCGGACGCGGGCGCTGGATTATGACTACTCCGGCCCGGTGGACGTGCCGGAGTTACGGCGGCCACGGCCGCCTCTTTTAGCGTGGGTAGTGCGCGGCGCGCTGGGGGCAGGCCCGGCGGAGATCGCGGCCAACCCACGGGCGCGCAGCGCGCATCTGCGGGCAATGATGAAGTTATAAACGACATGGCACGAAATCGAAAAAACCATTCCGCGGCGGCGCTCTTCGTGCCGGCGTTGAAGGCTTCGCTGCTTTGTCTGGTGATCGGCGGCTTCGGCGTCGGGTACGTCTGGCAGCAGGATCAGCTGCTGGAGCTGGGCCGGCAGAAAAAAGGCCGGGAACTCCGACTGGAGGAGTATCGGCAGCAGAACAAGATTTTGCGGGACCAGTTGGCGCAGGCTTACACGCCGCGCGAACTGGACGCCCGCGCGCGGAAACTGAATCTCGGGCTGGCGATGCCGCAGCCGGATCAAATTCTGCGGCTGATGGAGTCGGCGCCCTCGCCGACCCCGGTCGCCGCCCACCAGGCGGGCGCGCAACTGGCGGTCCAGTGGGCGCCCACCGCCCCGGCGCGCTAGGGCGCCCGGTCACTCCGCAAACTCGAAAACGAACATGGTTGCCGCCGCGCAATGCCGCCGTCTGGTCGTGCTGGCCGTGGGCCTCGGGCTCGCGTTCGCCGGGTTGATCTACCGGTTGATTGACGTGCAGGTTTTACGGCATGAGGAGCTGGCCGCGCGGGCGAAGGTCAATACCCGTTCCACCCAATTGAGCGAGCCGCGCCGCGGGGACGTGCGCGACATCCGCGGCAACGTTCTGGCCACCAGCGAATTCGTCAAAACCGTCTGCGCCGATCCGAGCCTCATCGACCCGTGGCAGGCCGACGTCGCGCGGGCGCTGGCCCCGCTGCTGGGCGCCGCCGAAGGCGAGCTGATCGAGCGCCTGCAATTGCGCGGGCATGCCAACGAGAAGGGGCAGTGGACCACCAATCACTATGTCGTGCTGAAGCACAAGGTCAAACCCGAGCTGTGGGATCAGATCAAACGGACCATGGCGCGGCTGCCGCTGAGCGGCGATGAAAAGCGCTTCACCAAGACCGAGCAGGCGGCGGCCAAAGCGCTGCGGGCGGAGGCGGTGTTCGTCGATCCGGTGGATGACCAGTTGCGGGTGTACCCGGGCGGCATGTTGGCGGCCCATGTTTTGGGCTTCGTGGGACCGTCCGATCCGGACGCCAAGGATCATCCGGCCGCGCGGACGATCGGCAAGGATGGAATTGAGTTGGCCATGGACACGGTATTGCGCGGGGTCAGCGGCTGGCGGGAGACCGAGACCGACCGAAGGAAGCGCGAACTGGTGACCTATCGCGAACGCGACGTCGTGGCGCGGCCGGGTTTGAACGTCGTTCTGACGCTGGACGCGCGGTTGCAGGACATCGCGGAAACCGGATTGGTGGAAGCGATGCGCCTGCACTCCCCCATCAGCGCGTCAGCCATGATGATCCGGCCCAAAACGGGCGAGATTCTGGCGCTGGCGAACCTGCCGGCGTACGACCCGAACCGGCCCGGGGACGCGTCGCCGGAGAGCCGCCGAGACCGGGTGATCGGAATCAATGCGGAGCCAGGCTCGACCTTCAAGATTGTGGTGGTGGCGGCGGCGCTCAACGAAGGCATCGTCAGCTTGAGCGACCAGTTCGATTGCGAGCAGGGCCAGTTCATGTACGCGGGACGCCTGCTGCACGATCACAAGAAGTATGGTATCCTGTCCGTTGAAAGTATCATCACCAAGTCTTCGAATATCGGCGCCGCCAAGATCGGCATCAATCTCGGCCAGCCGCGTCTTTATGATTATATCCGCCGCTTTGGCTTCGGCGAACGAACGGGAATTGTGCTCCCCGGTGAAGAACACGGTCTCGTGCACGCCTTGCCCGACTGGAACAAGCTTTCGATCAGCCGCATTCCCATGGGACATGAGATTGCGGTCACGCCGTTGCAGATGGTGATGGCGATGAGCGCGATCGCGAATGGCGGGCGGTTGATGCGTCCGATGCTGGTCGATCACCTCGAGGATGACCGGGGTCAAGTCGTCGCCCGGTATCGTCCGCAGTTCGTCCGTCAGGTCGTTTCCGACGCGGCGGCGCAGAAGATGGTTGAGGCGCTCAAGACGGTCGTGACGACCAACGGCACGGCGCCGGGCGCGCGCCTGGCGCGTTACTGCGTGGCGGGCAAGACGGGCACCGCGAACAAGCCGGGCGGCCCGACGGGCTACTGGCCGGATAAATTCTTTTCTTCTTTTATCGGCTTTTTTCCGGCGGATGACCCGGAAATCTGTATCTCCGTGGTCTTGGATGAGCCGAAGAACGGACACTTTGGAGGCGAGGTGGCCGGTCCGATTTTTAAGAGCATCGCCGAGCAGGCGGCGAACTATCTGAATATCCGCCCAACTCCGTTGCCGCCGCCAATGGTGAGCAGCGCGCTGGCGGTCGCGGCGCCGGTCCAAACATTGACGCCGGGGCGATCCGGGCGGACGTTCTAAATGGCCGCTATGCAACTGAAACAATTGCTGAACCACCTGCCGGCGCTCAAGATCGAGGGCTCGGTCGAGCGGGAGGTGACGGGCATCGCTTACGATTCGCGGCGCGTCACGCCGGGGTCGGTGTTCATCGCGTTGCCCGGCCACAACGTGGATGGCTACAGCTTCATTTCCGCCGCCCTCGAACGCGGCGCGGCGGCAATCATCTCCGAGAAGAACGGTTTCTCGGCTTCGACGGCGACGCGGGTCAAGGTGGCGGACGCGCGACTGGCGTTGGCGGCCGCCGCCGCGGCCTATCATCAGTATCCGAGCCGCAAGCTCAGGGTCGTGGGCGTCACCGGAACGAACGGCAAGACCACGGTGACCTACATGCTCAAGCAAATCCTGGAGGCATCGGGCGTCCGGACGGGGCTGCTGGGCACCGTCTGCTACGAGATCGGTGAGCGCGTGATCCCGGCGCAACGCACCACGCCCGAGGCGCTTGATTTGCAGGATATGCTGGCGCAGATGCTCCGGGCGGGTTGCGGCGCCTGCGTCATGGAGGTCAGTTCCCACGCGCTGGAACAGCAGCGCGTTCGCGAGGTGGAGTTTGACTTGGGCGTCTTCACCAATCTGACGCGCGACCACCTCGATTTCCACGGCTCGATGGAGAATTATTTTGCCGCCAAGAGCAAACTTTTCACGGCGCTGGAGCAGGGGAGCAAGCCGGGCGTCGCCGTCATCAACTCGGATGATCCCTTCGGCGCGCGACTGGTCCAGGAACACTCGTTCAAGCGGCTCCTGACCTACGGCCTGAATGACGCCGCCGAGGTTCGCGCGGCGCAAATCGCCTTCGGGAAGGACGGCACGCGGATGATCATCCAGGCGGGCGGCCAAAGCTTTCCGTGTCGGTTACCCTTGATTGGGCGGCACAACGTTTACAACGCGCTGGCGGCCGTGGCCGCGGCGCTCGGGTTGGAGGTCGAATTGCCGGCGGTTCAGCAGGCTTTGAACGCCATGCGCGCGGCGCCCGGTCGCTTGGAGCCGATCGCGCTCGGCCAGCCGTTTCCCATCTTTGTGGACTACGCCCATACGGAGGACGCGCTGCGGAATGTACTGCGTACGCTGCGCGAGTTGGCGGGCGGGCGGCTCTTGCTGGCCTTCGGTTGCGGTGGGAGCCGCGACGTCGGCAAAAGGGCGCGGATGGGCGCGGTGGCGGCGGAACTGGCTGATCTCACCATTATTACCACGGACAACCCGCGCAAGGAACAACCGGCGCAGATTGCCGCGCAAGTCGAGGCGGGTTACCTCGCGGTCCGGGCCGACGGCTGCCAGGTGGAATTGGATCGGCGCCGCGCGATCGACCAATTGATCCGTCTGGCCCAACCGAACGACACCGTTTTGATCGCCGGAAAGGGGCACGAAACCTACCAGGAATTCAGCGACACGATCGTGCCGTTCGACGATCGGGAGTACGCCCGGGAGACATTGACGGCGCTCGGGTTCGGCCGGAAAGCGGGCGCTCGATGAAGCCCATTATGGAACCACGCACGCTGGAATACGTCGTTGAATGCCTCGCGGCCGCTGATTTTCGCGGTGACCCGCGGGTCGTGATTCAACGCGTTTGCACCGACTCCCGGAAGTTGCAGCCGGGTGATCTCTTCATCGCGTTGCGAGGCGAGCGGTTTGATGGGCATGAGTTTCTGATGAAGGCGGCGGAGCTCGGCGCTGGCGCCGTGATCTGTGAGCGGGTTCCGGAAGGATTTCCGGCCAAGGGATGCGGGTTGATCCGCGTGCCCGACTCGCGGCGGGCGCTGGCGGAGTTGGCGGCGCGCTACCGAAGCGATTTCGATTTGCCGATTGTCGTGGTCGGCGGATCAAATGGCAAAACCACCACCAAGGAACTGGTCGCCGCCGTTCTGCGCCAGCGCTTTCACGCGCTCGCCAGCGAAGCCAGTTTCAATAACGACATCGGAGTCCCGTTGACGCTGCTGGAGCTTGACCGATCGCACCAGGCCGCCGTTTTGGAAATCGGGACGAATCATCCGGGCGAGATCGCGTCTTTGATGCGGCTGGTTCGGCCGCGCTACGGAGTGACGACCTCGATCGGGGCGGAACATTTGGAATTTTTCCACGACTTGAATGGCGTGGCCGAAGAGGAGGGATGGTTGCCGCAGCTGTTGCCCGTGAACGGGAGATTTTTCGTGAATGGCGACGATCCCTGGAGTGACCGCTTGGGCCGGCGCACTTCGGCGGGAGTGTCGCGAGTCGGTTTGGGGCCGGTCAATCAGTGGCGCGCCGAGGCGGTCCAAGTGGACGCCGCAGGCACGGCTTTCAGGCTGGAAGCGCCCGATGAGAAGCTGGCGGGCGATTACCGGGTGAATCTATTGGGGCGGCATCAGGTGACCAACGCGCTCTTGGCGCTGGCGGTCGGCGGCGAATTGGGATTGGGCCGGACTGAGTTGCAGCGCGGCTTGGCGGCGTGCGCCGGCGTTAAGATGAGGCTGCAACTTTTTGAAGCGGAAGGCGTCACGGTGATCAACGACGCCTACAATGCCAATCTCGATTCCACCCGCGCGGCCCTGCAAACCTTGCGCGACTTGCCTTGCGGGGGGCGCCGCGTGGCGGTGCTTGGGGACATGGCGGAGCTTGGTGAGCAGACGGCGGCGGCGCACCGCGAAGTGGGACGGTTGGCGGCGGCGGCTGGCCTGGATCAGTTGTTCACGGTGGGCGCGATGGCCGGCGAGACCGCGGAAGCGGCGCGCGCAGCCGGATTGGCGGACGTGACGCCGATCGAGTCGGTCGAAATCGCGGTCGAGGCGGTGAAAGGATTTGCGCGGTCGGGTGATTTGATTCTGGTGAAGGCGTCGCGAGCGGCCCGGCTCGAACGGGTCGCTGACGCATTCCGCGCGGTCGCGGTCGGAGGGGCGGCGACATGAGGGCGTGGCACGCTAAGAACGTGAGCGAAGCTCGGCCGCTTCGGCGCAAGACGCGCGCGGCCGTCGCCGCGCCGGAATTGCGGGCGAAGTTTGGCGTGCCCGGGTTTTTGCTGCGGCTTGCCGGCGCCCGGCGGTTGAAATTGGCGGTGACGAACGGTTCGTTGCGCCGACTGCATGATTGAGGACGGAAATGCTATTTTATCTGACTCAACTGCTGCAGGAGCGCGCCGAAGGCACCGGCTGGGCCGAGATGCTTTCCCCGTTGCGGGTGTTTCGGTACATCACGTTTCGTAGCGCGGGCGCGGCGGTGACCGCCCTCGTGTTGAGTTGGTGGCTGGGACCGAAGGTCATTGGCTGGCTCAAAACCGTCAAATTCGGACAAAACTACGAAGACAAGGCGCAAGCCGCCGGCGGTTTGACCGCCCGGGTGCATGACAAAAAGGGGACGCCCACGATGGGGGGCATGCTCATCGTTCTGGTCATGGACCTCTCGGCGTTGCTGTGGGCGCAGTGGAACGCGCTCATCATGCTGACGCTCTTGTCGCTGGTGGTGCTCGCGGCGTTGGGCTTCTACGACGACTACGCGAAGATCACGCAGCAGAACAACCGCGGCACGACCTCGCGGGTGAAATTGATTGTGCAGACAGTTCTGGCTTTGTTTATCGCGGTCTATTTGTGGAGACTGCCGGCCACCGAAAAGTTGATCACCGAGATCATGGTGCCGTTCGACAAGTATCCGATATTCGAAGGCGCCGCGGCGCTGGGCATTCCGCTGGCGATGCTCACCATCATCGGCAGCTCGAACGCCGTCAATCTGACCGATGGCCTGGACGGCCTGGCGATCGGGTGCACGTTGATCGTGGCGTCGGTTTTTCTGATTTTGACCTATATCGCGGGCAACGCCCGGTTCGCCGCCTACCTCCAGGTTCCGCACGTTCCCGGGGCGGGGGAATTGACCGTTTTTTGCGCGGCGATGATCGGCGCGGGATTGGGCTTTCTTTGGTTCAACTGCCACCCGGCCCAAGTATTCATGGGCGACACCGGCTCGCTGGCGCTGGGCGGGGCGCTCGGGATTCTGGCGGTGCTGATCCACCAACCGTTCGCGCTGCTTATCGCCGGCGGGGTCTTTGTGGCCGAAGCGGGTTCGGTCATGCTGCAGACCGGGTGGTTCAAGTACACCCGCCGACGCTACGGGACCGGGCGGCGAATCCTGCTGATGGCGCCGCTGCATCACCATTTCGAGCGCAAAGGCTGGCATGAGTCGCAAGTCGTGACGCGCTTTTATATCCTTTGCGTCTTGTGCGCGGTGCTGGCGTTGAGCACGTTGAAGATTAGGTAACCGGAATGATTGCCTTGCCCAACAAACGCGCGTTAGTGATCGGACTCGGAGTCAGCGGCCAGGCCGCGGCCACGTTGCTGCGCCGTCAGGGCGCCGCCGTCACCGTCGTCGATCATCTCGACGGCGCGTTGCTCCAGGAGAGCGCCAGGAGTCTGCGCGCGGCGGGCGTCGAGGTCCGCGTGGGAGAGAGCAAATTGCCGGAGGGGCCATTCGATTTGGCCGTGCTCAGCCCGGGCGTCCCGCCATCCAATCCGCTGGCGCGCGCGGTGTCCGCCTTAAGGATTCCCGTGATTGGTGAACTGGAATTAGGCTACCAACAGTCCCATTGCCTGAACGTGGCCATCACCGGCACCAACGGCAAGACGACCACCACGGAGTTGGTCGCGCGCCTGCTGGCGGCGACGGGCCGCAAGACGGTGGCGGCCGGGAATATCGGCTTGCCCCTGTGCGCGGTGGCGCAGCAGACCCGTGAGCTCGATCTGGTCACGCTGGAGGTCAGTTCGTTTCAATTGGAGACGATTCGGTTTTTCCGCCCCGCGGTGGGCGTGTTGCTCAATATCACCCCCGACCATTTGGACCGCTACCCGTCGATGGCGGAATACGCGCGCGCCAAGGCGCGGCTTTTTGAGAACCAACAGGCGTTCGATTGGGCGATCGTGCAGAGCGAGGCGCTGGCCCAATTGCGGGCGTTGCAGATACCGATCAACGCGAAGGTCATCACCTTCAGCGCGAACAACCGCCGGGCCGACCTCTATCTCGAGCGCGGCATGTTGTTCAGCCGGCTGCCGGACTGGGCGGGGCCGCTCCTGGACATGGACAAATGCCTGCTGCGCGGGCCGCACAACGCGGAAAACCTGATGGCCGCGCTGGCGGTGGGCCGCGTGTTGCGGATTCCACTGCAGCAGATGAGCGAGGCTTTGAAGACCTACGCGCCGGCGCCGCACCGATGCGAGACGGTGGCCGAGTCGGGCGGCGTTCGTTTCGTCAATGATTCCAAGGCGACCAACCTCGACGCCGTTCACAAAGCGTTGCTCGCGATGCCGGCCGGAGCGGGTGGCCAGCCCAACGTTTGGCTGATCGCCGGCGGGAAGGAAAAGGGCTTCGATTTTCACGACATCGGGCCGTTGCTTTCCCAGCGCGTCAAAGGCGCGTTTCTGCTGGGTGAAACGCGGGAAAAAATGCGCGCGGCGTGGAGCCTTTTTACTCCTTGCAGTCTGGTGGATTCACTGCTAGAAGCAGTTTCTCAAGCGGCTGAAAATGCCGTTTCGGGCGATGTCGTATTGCTTTCGCCGGCCTGTTCTAGCTTTGACATGTTTCAAAACTACCAGCACCGGGGTGAAGTGTTTCGAGAGGCGGTCTTGAGCCTGGCGCACGCAACCCGTAGTGGCGTCGCCCAAAGCGACCCCAGCGGTAGTATTCCGACGCCGGCCGCTGCCGGCTCCGAGCCGCCCATTGATGAACCGATAAAAAAATAATTTACCGCCGTCCGTCCCAAAAGCGTCCGGCGCAAACAACCAACCGAACAACCTAGAGACCCGACAACCCAGAGCCGCAAACCAAACCTCAGCGCCAAGAACTATGAGCAATCCAAACTCGATCCTCCCCCAAGGCTCGCTCGATGAACGAGCCAAAGGCAAACCGAACATCCGCCTTACCGTTTTTACCATCGTCGCCATTCACGTGGTGCTGCTTTGCGGCATCCTCATGCAGGGCTGCACCCCGAACAAAAAGAACGAGGCCGCCAATACCCACACGAACGCTCCCGACGCCACCCTCTCGCCGATCGACATGACGAATCTGGCGCCCTCCGTCACGAACCTGGCGCCGATCGTTTCCAATCCGCCGCCGAGCAACGCGTACGTGGCGCCGCTGGTGACCAACGTCGCCCCACCAGTTCTCAACCCGGCTCCGGTTGACACCGGCTCGGGGACGACACGGGAGTACGTCGTGGTCAAAGGTGATTCGTTTAAGAAAATCGCCACCGCCCACGGGCTTTCGGTCAGCGCGGTCGCCAAAGCGAATCCGGGAGTCGATTCCTCGAAACTGCGGATTGGGCAAAAGCTTCAACTGCCGGCCTCGGCTGGCTCGAGTTCGACGGCCGCGAACCCCGAAGCGCCCGCGGCCGCAACGACGGAAACCAGTGGTTCCGTTTACGTGGTGAAGACCGGCGACACCTTGCACAAGATCGCCTCGGCGAACGGCACGACGGTCAAAGCGATTGAAAAAGCCAACGCGTTGAAGAGCACCCAGATTAAAGTCGGTCAAAAGCTGAAGCTCCCGGCCAAATCGAAACCGGCGGCGCCGGAACCGGCAAGCCCGCTCTCGCCTGGCACGGTGGCCGCGGGAACCAATTTGGCGCCGCTGAACTCCGGCGGCACCAACGTCAGCCGCCAATAACGGAAGGCGAGCCGGCCGCTGACCACCATGAAACTTGCGACGACCCTGCTGGTTTTTTGCGTTACCGCCCTGCTGGCGCTGGGGATGGTGATGCTTTACAGCTCAAGTATGGCGCAAGTCGGCCCGCGCTATCTGATGACGCAGCTCGCCTGTTGCGCGATGGGATTGGTCGCGTGCGGGGTGGGAGCGTGTTTGGATTACCGCTGGCTGAAGAAGGTGGCGTGGCCGCTGCTCGGTCTGGCGATAATTCTGCTGATCTTGGTCCTTATACCGGGCATCGGCAAAAAGGTGCATGGCGCGCGCCGCTGGATCGTTTTCGGGGGACTGCGGTTTCAACCTTCCGAGCTGGCCAAACTGGCGTTGATTATCGCTCTGGCCTACTACGGCGAGCGTTTCCAAAAGTGGATGCCCACGTTCCGCGGCGGACTGCTCGGCCCGGGCGCGATGATCGTCGTCGTCCTGGGGCTGATTTTTGTCGAGCCGGATCGTGGGGCGACCATTTTGATGGCGGCGGTCAGCACGATTCTTCTCCTGGTGGCGGGCGTTCGGTGGCGGTTTGTGGCGCCTCCGTTCTGTCTGGCGGTCGCCGGGCTGGTGATCTCGCTTTGGCGCGATCCGATGCGATTTGGCCGGGTTTTTGGGTGGTGGCATCTGGAGCAAAACCAGAACGGCGTCAACTATCAGGCGTGGCAGGGGATGTTGGCGCTCGGCGCCGGAGGCTGGAATGGGTTGGGCCTGGGTCAAGGCCGGCAGAAATTCGACTTCCTGCCTGAGCATGACACCGACTTCATTTTTGCGGTGATTGGCGAGGAGTTGGGAGTGATCGCGACGGTTTTGATCGTGGTGGCCTTCGTCACGCTAGTGATCTGCGGAGTTTACATCGCGTGGAACTCGCCGGACGTTTTCGGCCTATTGCTCGGTTCCGGGATTTCGTTTCTCATCGGGATGCAGGCGTTCATTAACATCGGAGTCGTGACCAGCGCGCTGCCGAACAAGGGGTTGCCGCTGCCGTTCATCAGCTACGGCGGTTCGAACCTGCTGATCATGCTCGCCTGCGTCGGAGTCCTGCTGAGTATAGCGCGCCATGGCCGCGTCGGCCGGGTGGCGCTGGAGAATGAAGAATTGGCCGGCCCCGAGGCCTCGCCTTCGCTCACCGCCTGATGCGTGCTCCGTCGTCAGAATCGTATGTCGCCATCGCGTGCGGTGGGACGGGCGGCCATGTCTTTCCCGGATTGGCGGTGGCCGAGGTTCTGGCGCAGCGGGGCGTGCCGGTTTCCTTGTTCGTCTCGCCTAAAGAGGTTGATCAGCAGGCGGTTCGGACCGTCACGGGGATGGCGATCTTGACGTTGCCCGCCGTGGCGCTGCAGCGCGGCCATTTAGTGGCGTTCGCGCGCGGATTTTGGGAGTCGTTCTGGCAGGCGCGGAAGCATTTTTTGCAACACCGGCCCGGCGCCGTGCTGGCGATGGGCGGGTTTACCAGCGCCCCGCCGATCCTCGCGGCCCGGTTGCTCGGCATCCCGACGTTCTTGCACGAGGCGAACTCGATTCCCGGCCGGGCGAATCGCTGGCTCGCCCCGTTCGTAAATCAGATTTTTGTCGGCTTCCCGAAGGCGGTCCGACGTTTCCGGCGGGCGGACGCGCGGATGACGGGCACGCCGGTCCGTTCCCAGTTTCGGCCCCGCGACGCCGCCGCCTGCCGGCTGGCGTTGGGCTTGAACCCGCATCGCCCAGTCCTCTTGATCATGGGGGGAAGCCAGGGCGCGCACGCGGTCAATGAATTGGCGTTGCGCTCGCTGCCGATTTTGGCGCGCTTGTTGCCGGAGCTGCAGTTCCTGCATCTGACGGGAGTCAACCAACTCGAGCTGACCCGCAAGGCGTACGCCACGAACAATCTCGAAGCGGTCGTCTTTCCGTTCCTGGATGAAATGGAAACGGCTTTGGGCGCCGCGACGGTCGCCATCAGCCGGGCTGGCGCTTCTTCACTCGCCGAAATGGCGGCCATGCGGCTCTCGGCCATACTCATTCCGTATCCCTCCGCGGCGGACAATCACCAGTATCACAACGCCCTGGCGTACGTGGAGACCGGGGCCGCGCGGATGTTGTACCAGCCGACGGCCACGCCGGCGACGCTCGCGCAATTGGTTTGGGAGATGGTCGAAACTTCGGCGGCGCGCGAGTCGATCCGCGCGGTGCTGGGGCGTTGGGTGTTTCCGCACGCGGCCAGCCAGATCGCCGACGTCATGCTGACGGCGATGGGCCGCCGGCAGCCGGTCGTCCCGACGCTCGCGCCCGTGCCCGCGGCGCCGCGAATCCCGGAAACGCTTCCGTCGCCCTTGGTCGCGCCCCGGGACGAAGAATTAAAACTGAAAGCCATCCCGCCGTGAGTCCCGCCGGACCCGATCAAATCAACGCGCTTCTGGAGGCGACGCCGCGCGGCGCGACGATCTATCTGGTCGGCGCTGGTGGGTGCGGCGTCAGCGGGCTGGGGCACCTACTGCTCGATTTGGGTTTCTCGGTGGCAGGCTCGGATCTGGCGCTGAACGAGGAGATCGAACAACTGCGCGCGCGCGGCGCGCAAATCCTGCTCGGCCACGAAGCCGGGCGGGTGGCCGCGGCCCGACCGGCGCTGCTGGTCTATTCATCCGCGATCCGACCGGACAACCTCGAGTTGATCGAGGCGCAGGGCTTGCGCGTGCCGATCGTGCGGCGGGCGGTTTTGCTGGCCGCCTTGCAGCGGCGTCAGGACGGAATTTGCGTCGCCGGCATGCACGGCAAAACGACCACCAGCGCCTGGCTTGCGTTCGCGCTTGAACGCCTCGGCGCGCAGCCGAGCTGGGCGGTGGGAGCCGCCGTGCCGCAACTTTCGCGCGCCGCCCGGTATCGCGTGGCGCCGGACCGCTCCCAACATTGGTTCGTCGCGGAAGCGGACGAAAGCGACGGGACGCTGCGCGAATTCTCGCCCCAACACGCGATTATTCTGAATGTCGATCAGGAGCACTTCGACTATTTTGCCAATTTCGACGCGGTCTGCGCCGAATTCGCCGGGTTCGCGCGGGAAGTTCGGGGTGATCTGATTTTTTGCGCGGACGACCCGCATCTGGCGGGCTTGTTCGGCGCTTTTCCGCGGGCGCACTCCTACGGTTTCAACGCGCTCGCCGAGTATTGCGTTCGTCCGCAGGCAACGCTCGCGGGCGAAGACGGCTCCCGCTTCGAGGTGTGGCATCGCGAGCGGCGACTGGGCGCTTTTGGGATTCGATTGCTCGGGGAGAAGAACATTTCCAACGCCACGGCGGTGATCGCGCTGCTGGACCGGATGGGGTTTGCGGCGGACGCCATCGCGGAGGCGCTGGCGCCGTTTCAGGGCGCGGCGCGCCGGCAACAGGAGTTGTTCCACGACGCGCGTTATCGAGTGTGCGACGACTACGGGCATCATCCCAACGAAATCCGCGCGACTTTGCAGGCGCTCAAGACCTCCGGCGCGCGACGGCTCCTCGTGGCGTTCCAACCGCATCGCTACTCGCGGACGCTGCACCTGCTGCCGCAGTTTGCCACCTGTTTTCAACTGGCCGATCAACTGTGGTTGACCGAAATCTATGCCGCGAGCGAACCGCCCATTGCGGGCGTTTCCGGGGCGGGCGTCGCGGAGGCGGTGCGCGCGACTGGTCGAACCGCGGAATTTGCCGATCGGGTTGATGACTTGCCGCGGCTGGTACGCCAGGCGATGCAACCGGGTGACTTGGTTCTCTTTCTCGGCGCGGGCGACATCACCCGGGCCGCCCATCAGCTGGCCGCCGACTTGAGAAACGAGCGGCCCACCGCGGGCGAAGGCGCCGCGGCGGAATTGTCAGCGCGGCTTTCCGCCGCCGCGACGCTGCGGCAAAATGAGCCGCTGGCCAAGCGGACGACCTTGCGCGTGGGTGGCCGGGCGGACATTTACGTCGAACCGGCGTCCGAGGCCGACCTGGCGGCCGTGCTCCGTTATTGCGCCGAGCGCAATTTGCCGTTCGTGCTGCTCGGTCGAGGCTCGAATCTGCTGATTCGCGACGGCGGCATTCGCGGGGTGGTGATCTGCCTCGCGCACCCGAATTTTTCCAGAGTCGAAGTGACCGGCGAGCGGATTCACTGTGGGGCTGGCGCCAAGCTCAAGGCGGTCGCCATGGCGGCCAGACGGAGCGGCTTGTCCGGATTGGAATTTCTCGAAGGCATTCCCGGCAGCGTCGGCGGTGGCTTGCGCATGAACGCCGGGGCCATGGGGGCGTGGATGTTCGACGCGGTGGAGTCGATCCGTTTCATGGATTTTGACGGGCAGACGCACGAGCGCAAAGCGAGCGAAGTCAACGTCGAATACCGCGGCTGTCCCTTGTTCAAGACTCATATCGCGCTGGGCGCGACGTTGAAGGGGCAAGCGGCGCCCGTCGCGGCGATCGAGGAGCGGATGCGCGCCTATTCGCAGAAACGCTGGACGTCGCAACCGGCGGCTCCCAGCGCGGGTTGCATCTTCAAGAACCCCGCCACGATTCCCGCCGGCAAGTTGATTGATGAACTGGGCTTGAAGGGGACGAACGTCGGCCACGCCGCCGTCTCGATATTACATGGCAATTTCATCGTCAACGATGGCGGCGCCGCCGCCTCGGACGTGCTCAATTTAATCGAGTTGATCCGGCAACGGGCGCGGGCGGCGCGCGGGATCGAGTTGGAAACGGAAGTCGAGATCATTGGCGAAGATGCGACGTCTTAAAATCACGGTGATGCTGGGCGGGCCGTCGGCCGAACGCGAGGTTTCCTTGCGCTCGGGCGCAGCGGTGGCGGCGGCGTTGGAGACGCTGGGGCACGAAGTGTCCCGGTTGGACCCGAAAGCGGAAGGTTGGGCGCTTCCCGAGGGGACCGAGCTGGTTTTTCTGGCCCTGCACGGTACCTATGGGGAAGACGGGGTCGTCCAAAGTCGGCTTGAAGAACTGGGGGTTCCCTACACTGGCTGCGATCCCGAGGCGAGCCGGCTCGCGTTTGACAAAGTAATCACGAAGCAATTGTGCCTGACGGCGGGCGTGCCGACGGCGCGCTTCACCGTGCTCCGCTCGGCCGAGGAGCCTTGGCCGACGGGTTGGCAACCGCCGGTGGTGCTCAAACCGGTGCGGCAGGGTTCGAGCGTCGGCCTTCAGTTTGTGGATCGGGTCGAAGCGTTTGGACCGGCGCTGGCCGAAGCCTGCCGGCATGATTCCGAGATCTTGATGGAGGAGCGAATCATCGGTCGCGAAACCACCGTCGGGATTCTCCAGGGGGCGGCGTTGCCGATCGTCGAGATTCGTCCGCGCCAGGGGGCATACGACTATCAGAACAAATACACGGTGGGCGCGACGGAGTACCTCTGTCCGGCGCCGTTCAATGACGCCGAGACGCAGCGGATTCAAGCGGCCGCGCTGGCGGCATTCGTGGCGGTCGGCGGGCGCGACTATGGCCGCGTGGACGTCATGGTTCGAGCGTCCGGCGAGCCGGTGGTCCTGGAAGTGAATACGCTGCCGGGCATGACCGAGACCAGCCTGTTACCGAAAGCGGCGGCCGCGGCTGGCATTTCCTTCAGCGAACTCTGCCGTCGGATGGTGGAAATGGCGTTGGAGCGCGCCGTGCCGGCGCACGTTTAGTGACGAGCGACCATGTTCTTTAATACGAAACCAAAGAATCGACGGCGGGAGCGGGAGCACGTCCTGGACGTCAAACTGCGCTCGCAACAGGTTCGGGCGGCGCGCTGGCATTGGGTGAGTGTGTTTTTGGCGGTCGGCGCGCTCGGCAGCTTGGCGTTTTTCATGGTTTTTTGGGGCGGCCGGTGGACGCTCGATACGCTGATTTATCAAAACAACGCGTTCAACGTCGCGGAGATCGACGTTACGACCGATGGGATCATCGCGCCGTCGCGATTGCGCCAATGGTCCGGCGTGAAGATCGGCGACAATTTGCTGGCGCTTGATTTGCAGCGCGTCAAACGCGACTTGGAATTAGCGCCGATGATCGAATCCGTTTCCGTGGAGCGGGTGCTGCCCGGGACGCTGAGGCTGCGGGTTTCGGAGCGCGAACCGATCGCGCAGGTGCTCGCCGCGCGGCCGCTGGGCGCGACTGGTTCGCCGACGCTGACACAGTTCTATCTGGACGACACGGGTCATGTCATCACGCCGCTGCCGCCAAGCTATTGCTCGACCCCGGCCGGCGTCTCGGCCGAACCGCTGCCGATTATTTCGGGGATCAACGTCGCCGACCTTCACCCGGGCCAGATGGTCGATTCGCAGAAGATAGCGGCCGCGTTGCGATTGGTTGCGCGGTTTGAACTATCACCGATGTTCGGCCTGGTCGAGTTGGCGAGCGTGGACCTTTCCGGCCCGGAGATTCTGGAGGTGAACACCTCTCAGGGCGCGCGGGTGACCTTCGGGCTGAACAATTTGGATACGCAGTTGCGCCACTGGCGGACGGTTCACGACTACGCCAGCGCCCAAGGCAAGGCGATCGCGTCGCTTGATCTTTCGATTTCGAACAACCTGCCCGCCCGCTGGCTGGAAGCCTCGGCTGTTCCAGCGCTCATCCCCAAGACCAACAAATCCTCCCGCCACCGAAAGAGCCATGTTCTCTAACAACACGATAATCGCCGGATTGGAAGTAGGCACTTCGAAGGTCTGCGCCGTGGTCGGCGAAATCAACGGCGCCGGCGTGTTGAGTATCATCGGGGTCGGGCAGGCCCGTTCGCGCGGGGTCCGGAAGGGAGAAATCGTGGACGCGAGCCGGGCGGCGGAGGACATCCGGAACGCCTTGGTCGAGGCGGAGCAGATGGCGGACTCGGAGATTCGCAGCGTTTACCTCGGCGTGACGGGCGCCCACATCCGGGGCTTCAATAATCGTGGCGTGCATCCGGTGGTATCCGCCGATCGCGAGATCACCGCCGACGACGTCCAGGACGTGATCCGCAACGCCAAGGCCATCAATCTGCCGGCGGAGAACTTCGTGGCGCACGTGATTCGGCAACATTTTTTGGTGGACGGGCAGGATGGGATCACCGATCCCGTCGGGATGCTCGGGGCGCGGGTCGAGGTGGATGTCCACGTGATTCACGGCAATTTCAATCGCTTGCAGAATCCGATCCGCACCGTCAAGGGGATGCAGATCGAGGTCGAGGAAATCATTTTCAACGGCTTGGCGTCGTCACTGGCGGTATTGACGAACGAACAGAAGGAGCTGGGGGCGCTGGTGATCGATCTGGGCGGGGGCGCCGCCGAATACGTCGCCTATTTGAATGGGATCGTCAAACATTCCGGCGTCCTGGCGGTCGGCGGTGATCACATTTCCAATGATCTGGCCTTCGGGTTGAAAACGCCGCTTGGGCGCGCGGAACAATTGAAGGTCGAGCATGGCGCGGCCGGGTGGGACGAGAGCATCCGGGGGCAAATGGTGACCGTTTCGAATGAGCCTGGTTTGCCCGAGAAATCGATCAATCTGGAACATTTGCGCCGGATCATGACCGCCCGCATCGAGGAGATCTTTCAGTTAATCGCGCAAGACGTCGCGGACGCGCGGGTGCTGGATTACCTGCGCGCCGGGGTGGTGTTGTGCGGCGGCGGCGCGCGAATTCCCGGCATACAACGCCTCGTTGGTGAAATCTTTGACCTGCCCGTCACGATCGGCAAGGCGAACTCGATCAGCGGCCTGAATTCAACGCTTGATCAACCCGAATTCGCGACCGCCATCGGCCTGGTCAAATACGGTTCCCTGCAACAAAGACGCCGGTCCGGTAGAAGTTCGTTTGGTCGCGAACTTAAACAAACTTTCGGACAAATCTTTCGCCGCGCTGAACGCAAATGAACAACCCTGATTCACTCCCGCCGGAGGCGCCTCTGGCGCCCACGAGCGACCCATCGGCCGCGCCCATGGAAGGACGGCTGGCGCCCAGCATTCGGATCATCGGGGTCGGCAGCGCCGGCTGCCAAGCCGTCGATCACATGAGCCGGTGCGATTTTCCCGGCGTCGCGTTCGCGGCGCTCAACACGGATGCCCGGGCCTTGGCCGAATTGGCGCTGACGGAAAAACTGCAACTCGGCGCCAAGCTAGCCCGGGGTCTCGGAACCGGGGGCGACCCGGAGCTTGGCCGCGCGGCGGCGGAGGCGGACGCGCCGGCTCTGCGCGCGTTGTGCGCGAACACGGAGATCGTTTTCATCGCCGCCGGAATGGGGGGTGGAACCGGCGGCGGCGCGGCCCCGGCGCTCGCTCGCATCGCCAAGGAATCGGGCGCGCTGGTGCTCGGTCTGGTGACGCTGCCGTTTGAATGTGAAAGCCAGCGCCGCCAGCGACAAGCGCAGGTCAGCCTGCAGCAACTCAAGGCCGCGGCGGACGGCGTGATCTGTCTCCCGAACCAGAAGCTCTCGAAACTTATCGACGAGAACACCAGCCTCATCGAGACGTTCAAAATCACGAATAACCTGCTCGCCGACGGCGTGCGCGGGATTTGGCGCCTCGTGGCGCGGCCGGGTTTGATCAATGTCGATTTCGCCGACCTCTGCCAGGTCTTGCGCGGACGCCACTCGGAAAGCTCGTTCGCGACCGCGGAGGCCAAGGGCGAGCACCGGGTCAAGGAAGTGTTGGAAAAGTTGATGAATCACCCGCTGCTTGACGGCGGCCAGGCCTTGGCCGACTCCGCCGCGGTGCTCGTCAGTTTCGTGGGCGGACCGGATCTGACCATGGCCGAGGTCAAGCGCGTCATGGAACAAATCAACCGCCAAAGCGAAGGCGCGAATGTCGTCCTCGGCGCCGCGGTGGACCCGGAGTTCGCGGAACGGATTTCGGTTACGCTCGTCACCTCCCGGCGCGAATCCGCGAGCGTGGAAAAAGGCGGCTTCGCGGGTGAGGGCGGGTCGGCCGGCGCGCCGGAGAATATCATCGATCTGACGCGCGCCGACTTAAGCCAGTCGGGCCTGAATTTGGTAGGCCCGTCGCGCTCGGCCGCCCGGTATGCGGCGCAAGTTCCGTCGTTGTCGCCCGAGAAGCGCGAACAGCTATTAGCGCAACAAAGCACCGCGACCCCGGCGATGCTGCGCAAAGCTTCCGCGCGCCTGAAACAATCGTTGCTCCCCCTCGAGATTGTGTCCAAGGGCCGCTTTGAAAAGAGCGAACCGACCCTCCATCACGGCGAGGACCTTGACGTTCCAACGTATATCCGGCGCGGGATGGCGTTGAACTGACGCGGCGCCGACCGCGCTTGGCGACGCGGATTTCGCGGTCGTTAGACGCCCTGGACTCGCCGCAATTAATCGTTGTCACTTCTTCCGTTTTTCAGTATGGTATGCCTTATAAATTGAGCCGCCATCCGGCGGCGTCCCGATGAAGCATTACCTTGATTTCGAGAAGCCGGTCGTGGAGTTGCAGCGCAAGCTGGAGGAATTGAAAAAGCATCGCGAGGCGCACTCCCTCAACATCAGCATCGCGGAGGAAATCGAGCAGATCGAAAAGAAGATCGAAACGACCCGGCGGCAGATATTCTCTGATCTTTCACCCTGGCAGCGGGTCTTGCTGGCGCGGCATCCGAAGCGGCCGTTTACGCTGGACTATCTCCAACGCTCTTTTACCGAATTCTCCGAGTTGCACGGTGATCGTATTTATGCGGACGACCGCGCGTTCGTCGCCGGCTTTGCCAAACTCGGCGAACAGAAAGTGGTGGTCATCGGCACCCAAAAGGGGCGGGACACCAAAGAGAACATCATGCGCAATTTCGGCTCGGCGCATCCTGAGGGTTATCGCAAGGCGCTGCGCTTAATGCAGTTGGCCAACAAGTTCGGGCTGCCGATCATTACGCTGATTGACACCGCCGGGGCCTATCCCGGAATCGGAGCCGAGGAGCGTCACATCGCCGAGGCGATCGCCGTGAACCTGCGGGAGATGATGCTCATTGAATCTCCAATCATCGCCGCAGTCATCGGCGAAGGCGGATCGGGAGGCGCGCTGGGGATTGGCGTGGCCGACCGGGTGTTGATATTGGAAAACGCCTATTACTCGGTGATCAGCCCGGAGGGTTGCGCCGCGATTCTCTGGAAAGATCGCGCGGCCGCGAGCAAGGCCGCCGCGGCGCTCAAAATCACCGCGAAAGAACTCCTGGAGTTGGGCTTGGTCGATGAGATCGTGCCCGAGCCTTTCGGCGGCGCCCATAACGATACGGTCGAGATGGCGGCGACCTTCAAAGCGTGCCTGATCAAACATTTGGACGAGCTGCAACGTTATTCCGTCACTGAACGCCTGGAGCGGCGATATCGCAAGTTCCGATCCTACGGCCATTTTATTGAAAAACAGCCGGTGGCAGCCTAGATTGCGGCGCGACCTCCGATCGCTACTCCGCAGAGTTGGCAAACCGAGAACGCATTCGTGTCCACGTCGCTTTACCCCCTAACGTTCCAGCCGATTTTCAAAGAGCGGGTTTGGGGCGGTCGCAATTTGCAACGGTTGTACCGCAAACCGCTCCCGCCTGGGGCGGTGATCGGCGAGTCTTGGGAAATAACGGATCGGCCGGAAGGGGTCAGTGTCGTGGCGTATGGACCACTCGCCGGAAAAGGACTGCGTTGGCTCATGGAATATCACGCCGCCGAATTGCTCGGCGTCGAGGTTCCGCCCGATTTCAGGTTTCCGCTGCTGGTCAAAATCCTCGACGCGCAGGAAACCCTCTCCGTCCAGGTGCATCCGCCGGCGGCGGTCGCCGCGCGGCTTGGGGGCGAGCCAAAGACGGAAATGTGGTACGTCGCCGAGGCCGCGCCGGCCGCAAAGATTTACACGGGTCTCCGGCGTGGGGTGACCCGCGAGACGTTCGAGCGCAAGGTCGCCGATGGCACGGTCGCGGAATGTATTCACGAGCATTCGGTGAGGAGCGGCGACGCCATGTTTTTACGGAGTGGCCGAGTGCACGCGATCGGCGCCGGGAACGTTATTTTCGAGATTCAGCAGAATTCCGATACCACCTATCGTGTATTCGACTGGAATCGAGCCGGCTTGGATGGCAAGCCGCGGGAGTTGCACGTTGAGCATTCGCTGGCGAGTATCGATTTCGACGATTTTGAGCCAGCGCTGGTCGGGACGGCGGAGCGCGAAACCGGCGGCCTGAGGACGAAAACGTTGGTGACGGACCCGCTTTTCTCGCTCGTGTCGTATGCGACGACTGAGCCGATCAAATGGAACGTCGAACCAGCCGGTAGGCTACGGATTGTTGGCGTGCTGACCGGCGGCGTCCGGATTAATAGCCGGGTCGGCGCGCTGCACCTGCGGGCCGGGGATTTCTGCCTTTTCCCAGCGGTCGGCGAAACCGCGGCCGTGGAGACGCTGCCGGAAACCTTGTTTTTGGTGGCCGCTTGGCCCGGTGAGGGGACGAATGCCGGGGGCGTTTGATTCGAGCCCGTCGAACCCGCGCGAAAGCGAATTGCGAAGTCGGCTGGCGGCGGATAGCTTGCCGCGGTGGGCGAAATCGCGGAGGCGCGCGGTGAGCCGCGAAATGGCCGGATGGGAAAATCAGCCTTGCCGCCATCAATCGGACGCCGCTTGAGACATGCAACCCGGACTGAATAGCTTTTTGCAGCGTTGGCTCGTCAACACGATCGCCGTGTTGGTGGCGGCGAACGTCGTTTCGGGGATTACTTACGATACCGCCGGCAGTCTGCTCGTCGCGGCGCTCATGCTGGGAATCCTCAACGCGGTTCTGCGCCCGATCCTGATCTTGTTGGCGCTGCCGCTGCTCATCCTGACGCTCGGGCTTTTTACGCTCGTCATCAATGCGATCCTGCTCTATTTCGTCGGGCAGATCGTCGCCCGGTTTCACGTCGCCAGTTTTCACGCCGCGTTTTGGGGAGGCGTGGTAATCAGCTTGGTTTCGATGGTGGCGAACGTGTTGATTGGCGGCGGCGGCGGTTCCCGGGTGACGGTGCGCCGAGGCGATGCCCCTCGGCCGCCGCGTGACCCCGATCCTGGCGGCGGCCCGGTAATCGACGTTTAGCTCAAGCTACGTCGGTACGAAGCGCGCCGGGTCGCCACGCCACGGGCCAGGAAGGTGCGCTCGAAATCGGTTAAAATCTCGGCGAGTTCGCTGGGTGTGGCGGCGGCCGCAAAGGCGGGATTCGCCCCGAAGACCGTGGTCATCTGGGCGAAGTAATCCGCGTCGTCCGTGCGCAAATGGACCGTCCCGTCCGAGGTCAGGGCGCGCGCCGCCAGTTCGGTGAACCGGGCGTTGATGAGTCGGTTTCGCCGGTGTTTGCGCTTGGGCCACGGGTCGGGAAAATAGACGTGGAGGGCGTGGACCGTGCCGGGTGGGATCAGGTACTCCAGCAGATAAGCGGCCTCGAGACGAATCAGGCGAAGGTTTTGCAGTCCGGCGCGCAGGCCCTTGCGATCGATCTTGCGCAAACGCCCGAGCAGCCGTTCGACGCCGAGGAAATTGCTCGCGGGGAATCTCAGCGCGCACCGCGCGAGGAACCCGCCGTCGCCACTGCCCAGCTCCAATTCAAACGGGCGCGCCACCGGAAACAGACCGGCCAGATCCAGCGGCTCGAAGTAGGAGGACGGACGGACGATCAGGCTGGGCGCCAGGCTGGCGGGCGTCGTTTGCGGTGTATCCAGGGTCGTCATCAATCGGTCTTTCTGACGAAGAGCGCCAGCGAGGCCGTATAGCCATGCAAGAAATTGCGTTCACCGACTGGGCCGATTTCCCCATTGCAAAAGAAGCCGGTCAAACCGAGTGGGCCAAGGCGTTTCTGAATGAGCTGGGCGTCATGACTTGGCTGGCCGAACAAACGTTGCCCGCGGCCGTTGCAGCAGGAAAGGCATGCTCCGTAAATCGGAGCGCCGCCCAAATCCTGTTTGGCCTGCGAAAGCAACGCCTCCATGTCTTCACTGGCCGCGGCCGCGTCCCGGCGTTGAAACTGAACGGTTTGGCCCAAGCGCGGCAGGGCGCCGACGGCGATGCTGCCCGACTTCGGGTCGGCGCCGAGCAAATTGCGAATCAGGAAGTCGCCGCAGCGGAATTCCTCCAGGTATTCATTCATGACGAGGCCGACGAACAGGTTGCCGCTCGATTTTTTCTGATCGGGAGCCGACAGCTTGTTGAAGGTCTCGACCAGCACCTGATAGGCGGGGCGATTGCCGATCTCGTTAATGAAATGGCGATCCACTTTGGTAATCGTCCAGGTCTCACCGATGGGGGTGCAGCCTTGGGAGATCACGCCGACCAGCTTGACCGCGCCGCCAAAGGAGATCACGATCACGCCGTCTTCGAACACCTCACCGTTTAAATAGATTTGAGTACGCTGCTCGCCGGAATTACCGCTCGCCAAGCCACCCAGCGTCGGCACCCGCGGGTAGGCTTCGTTCCAGCCTCGCAACCACGCTTCGCCGTCAAGACTGAAAGGCTCGCCAAAGACGAGCCAGCCGTTCGTCTGCGCCGGACTAACGCCGGTCTCGAGCCGCCAATAGGCCGGGTCACGGGCTTCTTCGATTTGCTCAGGCTTGAAGTGAAAAGCGTTCAATTGAGCGCCGGGCAGCGCGTAAAGTCCGAGCACGAGGCCCGGTTGGTCCTCGATCTCATCGCCGCCCGCGATCAAGCTCGAACTTGAACACCCGGCGAGCAGGGGGATTTGCGCGTGAACACGGAGAATCTCCAGAACCTGCGCCGCGTGCGAAAAGAAGTGCGGACTAAGAAACACCAGGCCGAGGGTCACTCGGGCGGCCCGCAAGCTCGCGCGCAGGTCCTCGGCCCAACGTTGCAGGGCGGACTCGTCAAATCCGTCCGGCCAATGGGCGGCCACCGCAAATTCACTGTGCATGTTTTAAAATTAAGCGGGAAAACCGTCGCTGGCAATGCCGCGGTTCGTCCGATGGCGAGGGAAAGGAGCTTCCCGCGGCGAAGTGAGACTCCGAGGACCAACCGTGACGAGAATTCGCGCGACGCGGGAGTTCGAACCGCGACTCCCCGCGACCGGCGTCGCGCGCGGCCGCCCTTCAGTCTAGCCTCCCGTCAACAGGCCGGGGGTGTCCGAGTCGTGATTCAACTTGAATCGCGGGAATGCTTTCAGCGAGAAGGTAACCGCCACGGTGTAGTCGTCCGCCATGCCGAGATTGCTGCGCACGCGGAAGGTGAGCGCGGCCGTCCAGCTGCGGAGATCGCGGTAGATCGTGTAAGCTTGCTCCTCCATTCTGCCGTCCATCGCCTCAAATTGGTGAGCCACCCGAAAGCCCCAGTTTTCGTTGACGCGATAATGCAGCCGGCTGGTGATGAGGTTATTTCCCGAGTCTGGCCCGAGCGTCGGGTCGTTGCGCAGAAAGCGATGCGCCAGCGACCAACTCCACGTGTTGGTGGGCTGGATGGTGAAGCCATGGTCAGCCTCCATCCAGCGGCCGGAATCGACGTCGAAGCGAGTTTGCGAGGTTAGCAGCAGCCAGCGGGCCGGGCGCGCGGTGAGATCCGAATAGACCTCGGAAAAACGGCTCTGGCCGGGTTGGGGATCGAGTCGCCAATCGGTGTAAACCGCCCAACTGAGCACGCTCTCGACGTTGCCGCCGCGCTTGGTTTGGAGCCGGTTTCTCACGCCCAGGCGGAGCACATTCTGCGTGTCGATCGAGTCGATGGAATTATAGTCCGGATAATCGATCGGCAGCAGGCGGAGCGAGCTGAGTTCGGTGTCAAACTGCGGCAACTCGGCCGGCGCATGGCTCGGCGAGGGAACGTAAACGTAATTGAAGGAAGGCTCAAGCACATGGCGCAAGCCGTCCACGTCCCAGAACTTGCTCTGCACGTCAGTCCACAGGCGCGATAACTTGAAGGAAACTTCGGCGCCCGTGTTAAAAACGCCCCGGTTTTGGTCCGCGGTGCTGAGACCGGTCCCATCCTCGCTTCCGTAGTGGGTGAAACGCCCGCCGACGCGAGGCGTCACGTTCAGCCAACCAAAGAATGTCTCGGGCAGTAAGACCTGATGGAACGTGTCGGCGCGCATGGCGGAGTAGTTCGTTCCATTGGGGAGCGCCGATTGAAAGCGGAAATAACCAACCGAGCTTTCGCCTTCGTAGTAAAGCGGGGTGTCACCCAATTGCTGACGGATCGCGCTTAGTTTGAGATCGGGCAAGCGCTCGACCGTCTGAAAGAAATCATTGATCTGGGGTTCCGCCAGCAGATCGAGACTGAAATTCGGCCAGAGATGGTTGATCTCCAGGAATGAGCTCGGCTGATTATTCTTGAGGTATTCGCTCTCGAAAAAATCTCGGATGACGAAAGGGTCGCTTTGATCGCGGACCACGACTTTCGCGCTCAGGTTCGTGGTCCATTGGCCATCATAAGTGAAGCTGACGCGGAAACGGTCGCTTTTGACGGGTGCGGTGTTGGTGGTCGCGGACAGATTGGGAGAGTCGTCGTGGAGGTAATAGCCACGGAACGAGCCGATTCCCCAGGGGCCTAATTCGTAGTTGAAGTCGGGGCCGGCCCCGAACCCGCGGCGCTGGCGGTAATCGAGGTGCAGGGCGGAATCGAACTGATCGTTCCAATAGCTGTTATACGTGCCCAAAAGGAACGGGCCATAAAGGCTGCGATAGCCGGGCGTGAACTCAAAGTTATTCGGATGTCGCTTAAGAGATCGCCGATAGTGGGGAAAGTACATGACGGGCGTTCTCCCGACGTACATCACGGCTTCTTCGGCTTCGATGTATTCGCCCGGGACGATTTTCAAACGTTTGGCGAGAATCTTATAGTCCGGATTCGCCACGTCATCGGTCGTGATCAACCCGTCGCTCGCGACGTAAACATGGTTCGAGGTGTCGCCGTGAAGAAGTTCCCCGGCGGCAAAAAACGGCTGCTTCCCGGTGCGGAATTTCTCGGAATCCATTTTGCCGCTGAAGAAGTTGTAGCCGAGCGATTCGGCCCGCCAGAATTGTTCACCGCGCTGCAAGGTCACGTCGCCATGAGCCGTCACGTCGCCGGTCTCCTGGTTTACGGTACCGGCGCGCGCGGTCAGCACGGCGTGGCCAAACCGGGCGACCATGCCGTTGGTGGCGATGATCAGTCCGGTCTTTTCTTCAAAGACCAGGCGGCTTGAGTCGGAAGTTCCACTGACTTCAATGGTTCCGGCTTGTCCCGCCGCCTCTTTCTGGGCGAAGGCGGGAGCGACGAGCGCCAGGCAGGCAAGAAGGATGGCAAAGGCCAGGCGCGTTCGTTTCATCTGCCGCGCACGCTAACCAGAACCAACCTCGACTGCCAAGCCGGATTTGCGCCGAAACGGTTGATAACCGATTGCTTCGACCGTGGATGGAGCGGGGGGTGGCCCGGAACGAGATTGATTCGGCAATACGGGTCGTCGAACAGGGAATCAGCGGAGGCGGCGTGATGAAGTGGGAAAAATAGTCATTCTTGGATGAATGGCGCCAAACATGCTTATTTAATCTTTAGAATTAGTTGACCCAAGAAAAAATGAAAACTCGGTCCTTTAACGAACAGGTGAAGACGAGCGACGCTGTGTTGAAGGGCCTCGACTCGGGGGCTAAAAAGGCGCCTGCCCTGTATTTGATCGAGTTGCGTTCCCGGGTAGTGCAGACCCGGCTGCTCAAGCGGCGGCCGGTCGAGACCGCCTCTTTTGCTCCGACAGAGCCCGTACGCGACCGGAATTGAGATTGGGGTTGAATCCTCGACCTGCCGCGTTAAGACTCGGCTGGGGCGCATCGGTTCGCAGAAATGATATTGCCGCGCGCTGCCAAACCACACGCGGATGGGTCAGACTAATTCAATCATCATCTTTCTTGCCGGCTTGGCGTTAGGACTGGCTGGCGCGTGGCTGGCGTTCCGCGCGCAGGCGAGGCAGGCCTTCGCACGCGGCAAGACCGAGGCCGACGCCGAACGCGCCGCCCTGACCGAGCGCCTGCGGGGTCAGGAACAGCAGGGCGTCGAGCTTAAGGGCGGATTGGCCAGGCAGGAAACCGCGTTAGAGGGGCTGAGGCGGGAGCTTACCGCCGAGTCACAGCGGCGTTCGGTCGCCGAGGAAAAAAACGCCCGCTTACCAATCCTCGAGCTTGCGTTGAAGGAGAAGGAAGCCGCCGCCGAACAGGCCCAGGCGGACCGTGCCGACCTCCAGTCCCGGCTCAGCGAAAGCGAGACCCGCCTCCACGAAGAGCGCAAAGCCTCCGAAGAAAAGCTTCGGCTCCTGGCCGAGGCCAAAGAGCGGCTCGCCAACGAGTTCAAGGTCATTTCGGGTGAAGCGCTGCGGAATAACAACCAATCCTTCCTCGATTTGGCCAAGGCGGCGCTCGAAAAATTCCAGGAATCGGCCCGCGGCGACCTCGATAAACGCCAGACCGCAATCGCCGAGATGGTTAAGCCGGTCCGGGAATCGCTCGATAAGGTCGATGGCCGCATCCAGGAACTCGAAAAGGCCCGGGCGGGCGCTTACGAAGGGCTGCGGCAACAGGTGGTGTCGTTGCTTGATTCCCAGAATCTCCTACGTTCCGAAACCG